>NZ_CP172311.1:0-736666 GCF_047946655.1 Leeuwenhoekiella sp. A2 | reverse complement strand
AGCGAACTGCGCACACAGGTACAGAAAAAAGTTTTGTCGCTGCCCATTAGTTTTTTTGACAATACAAAATCTGGCGCTTTAGTTTCTCGCATAATGAATGATGTAGAAGGTGTGCGAAATCTTATTGGTACCGGTCTTGTTCAGCTCGTAGGCGGAACGCTCACCGCGGTAATATCTTTGGTTTTATTGATACGCATAAATGCATGGATGACACTTTTTGTTTTTGTTCCTGTTGGTATTTTTGGGTTTGTAGCGCTTAAGGCTTTTAAGTTTATACGACCTATTTTTCGCGACCGCGGAAAAATAAATGCTGAGGTTACCGGAAGATTGACTGAAACACTTGCCGGAGTGCGCGTAATAAAAGGTTTTAATGCAGAACAGCAAGAGAATAAAATCTTTGAAGAAGGCGTTGAGCGCTTATTTCAAAATGTCAAAAAAAGCCTTACAGCGACCGCTTTTATGACCAGTTCTGCCACTTTTTTGCTGGGTCTGGCCTCTGTAGGAATAATGGGAATAGGGGGTTATTATATGATTCATAGTACCATGACAACAGGAGACTTTTTGCTTTTTACATTACTGCTGGGTTTTATGATTGCTCCTATCGTGCAAATGAGCAATATTGGGAGCCAGTTAACTGAAGCTCTTGCAGGTCTGGATCGCACAGAAGAACTTATGAATATGACCACCGAAGAAGAAATGCAAAACCGTACAGTAACTCTTGATGATGTGCGTGGGCACATTAAGTTACAGGATGTGACATTTGCATATACTAAAGGGAAGAATGTGCTACATAATATTAGCCTTGATGTAAGCGCAGGGCAGGTTATTGCTCTTGTGGGGAGTTCTGGCTCTGGTAAATCTACCATTGCCGGGCTTTGTGCCAGTTTTATAACACCCATAGAAGGAACCGTTTTTATTGATGGTGTAGACCTTTCTACCGTTCAATTAAATAGTTATCGTAAGCATCTGGGAGTTGTATTGCAGGATGAATTTTTATTTGAAGGAACGATCAGGCAGAATATACTTTTTCCCAGGCCAGACGCTACAGAAGCTGAACTTCTGGCTGCTGTGAACGCGGGTTATGTAAATGAATTCACAGATCGCTTTGAAGATGGATTAGATACATTAATAGGGGAGCGGGGAGTAAAATTATCTGGAGGGCAACGCCAGCGCATCTCTATTGCCAGAGCTATTCTTGCAGATCCTAAGATCATAATTCTTGACGAAGCCACATCTAATCTGGATACTGAAAGTGAAGGATTGATACAGAAATCTTTACAAGAATTAATTAAAGATCGTACTACTATTATTATTGCACACAGATTAAGTACGATCAAAAAAGCAGATAAAATTCTGGTAATAGAAAACGGCAAAATTGCAGAAATAGGTTCTCATGAATCTTTAATCGCTCAAGGCGGAAGATACCACGATTTATATACGTACCAGGCGAAGATATAAGTCTTAGTTTTGCAGAAAAATCAGGTCTAAAACCAAAAAAACCACATCTTTTAGATGTGGTTTTTAATTTATGGTGACCTCGACAGGATTCAAACCTGTAACCTTCTGAGCCGTAATCAGATGCGCTATTCAGTTGCGCCACGAGGCCTTTTTAATCAGCAAAAGCAAATAATTTCTTACCCTTTTTGCGGGTGCAAATATAATTATATTTTAAGTATGCACAAGTGCTTTTTAAAAATAAATGAAATCACATTTTGCAGAGTGCGTGTAAGATCAAACGATCTCTGCACTTAATCCCGCTTCAAGCAGTTTTGAGCACTTAGGAACCAATTCTTCATAGCTACCTGTTTTTACTGTGCATTTGCCTTTATAATGAACAATTAGAGAGCATTGTTCAGCCTGGTTAGGTGTATGTTCACAAGCTGCGATTAATGTCTCTATTACATAATCAAATGTGTTTACATCATCATTATATAGAACGATCTCACTATTAAGAAGTTCCTGTACGAGGACATCTTCCTTTTCCTGAATTTTCTCTTTGATACTCATTGGTTTATAAATTACTAACAATTAGTTTTTTACAAATTTACAAGCTACCCAATTATTTTTTTCAAAATTCATGATAAAATTAAGTCCGTGTTTGTTGCTTTCACTCGTTATAGCCGGAATATCTTTTGTATAAAAGCCACTAAGCAGTAAAATACCTTCTGGAGAAAGACAACTCGCATACACAGAAATGTCTGCTAGTAAGATATTCCTGTTGATGTTAGCAATGATAACGTCATACTGTTTATCATCAAGCAGTTTTACGTCACCTTCATAGACACTTATGTTCTTAATATTATTACGTTCAACATTTTCTAGTGAATTCTCATAACACCAGTTGTCAATATCAATGGCCTCAACAGGATCTGCACCGCGCATTGCGGCTAATATGGCAAGAATACCAGTGCCACATCCCATGTCTAAAGTCTTTTTACTCGTAAGATCAAGTTTTAAAATATGTTTGATCATAAGATGTGTGGTCTCATGATGACCGGTTCCAAAAGACATTTTTGGTTCTATGACTATGTCATATTCTGTATCGGGAACCGGGTGAAAAGGAGCTCTTACGGTGCATTTACCATCAACTTCTATGGGTTCAAAATTCTTTTCCCATTCTTCATTCCAGTTAACCGGCTCGATTTCAGTTTTAGAAAAGCTAATTTCAAATGTATCGTCAGCAAGTAGTTCAAAATCGCTTAAAAGGTCTCCTTTTATCTCTGCCGATTGTATGTAAGCCTTTACTCCCAGATCTGTTTCTTCAAAACTTTCAAAACCTATTTCAGCCAATTGAGCAATTAAGATCTCTACTCCGGGAATGAGCGGTTCTATCTTAAAGTCATATTCTGTGTATGCTACCGCCATTAGTTAAAAAGCGTTTACAATGGCCATAAAATCGTCAGCTTTTAATGAAGCGCCGCCTATTAAACCACCATCTACATCTGGCTTAGAAAAGATTTCTTTCGCATTAGCTGGTTTTACACTACCACCATAAAGTATAGTAACATCATTAGCTAAAGATTTGCTGTATTCATCTTCAACAGTTTTTCTGATAAAAGCATGCATTTCCTGAGCTTGCTCTGGTGATGCGGTTTCTCCTGTTCCTATTGCCCAGACTGGTTCATAAGCAAGAATAATGTCTTTCCATGAATCTGCTTCTAAGTGAAAAAGAGCATTTGCGATCTGCTTGTTCACTACTTCAAAATGCTCACCGTAATTGCGGTCTTTTAACTCTTCACCAAAGCAATAAATGATACGCATACCATTTTTAAGGGCTGTGTTTACTTTTTCGGTTAAAAGAATTTCATCTTCATTACAGTATGCACGGCGTTCACTGTGACCCAGGATCACTGTTTTTACACCTACGCTTTTTAGCATTTGTGCCGAAATCTCACCGGTAAACGCTCCAGAATCTGACTGATGCATATTTTGAGCTGCAACATGAATATCTTTATCGCGTAAACTTTCAAAAGCGTTGAATAATGAAACGAATGATGGTGCGATTATAACTTCAGCATCAGAGGTTTTTGGTATGGCTTTAAGCCCGGTGATTAAATCCTGAGTTTCTGAAAGGTCGTTGTTCATTTTCCAGTTACCGGCTACTATTTGTTTTCTCATCGTATTAATTTTGTTAGATTTTGATCAGTTGTAGTTATTGCTCTGTTTAGTTTTATTTTTCCGTTTTTATCGATAAGCATATATCTGGGAATCCAGTCTAAATTTACAGACTTGCCCAGTTCTCCTTTCCATCCCGCTTTCACGAAATAATGTTCTCCTTTCAGGTTAAAACGCTCTATTCCTTCGTTCCATGATGTGACATCTTTATCAAGCGACAGAAAAACATATACTAACTGCGGATTATTTCCCTGTAATTCTTTAAGATGCGGAAAACCCTGTATGCAGTCTTTGCACCATGAGGCCCAGAAATCTATTAAAATCTCCTTTCCTTGATTCTCTTCCAGAATCGATGCAAGATCTACCGCATCACCATCTAGTGAGATCATATCTTCACTAAGCGCTTCTTCAGAAAATCGCTCGTTTTGAGCAAAAATCGGGCTGCTAAGGCTAAAAATTAAGAAGATTAAAATATATTTCATAAAAAAATGAGAATAAGCTATAAAATTAGGTTTAGAATTTTTAATGTACAAATAGAAGTTTACTTAAAACGTATTTTTGGGTCTAACCAGCCGTAAATCACATCAACGAGGATGTTAATGACGATAAACATAGAAGCTATAACAAGTACCGAACCCATTATTATAGGCAGATCTAAGGTATTTAACGCATCTACAATTTCCTTTCCTAAACCATTCCAGCCAAATATGTATTCTACAAACACCGCTCCTGCAAGCATAGATGCAAACCAGCCAGAAACCGCGGTAACTACCGGGTTTAAAGCATTTTTTAAAGCATGGCGGGTAATTACCTGATAATTATTGAGACCCTTTGCGCGTGCTGTACGTATATATTCCTGATTATAAACTTCTAACAGTGAGTTGCGCATTAATTGTATGACAACAGCCAGCGGTCTTATGCCTAAAACAACTGCAGGCAGCAGTAGATTCTTCCATTGTATTGTGATGCCTTCCCCATAATCATCCATCTCATATAAGCTGCCTGTCATATTAAGATTTGTGTATTTGTGTAGTACGAAACCAAAAAGCCACGCAAACAAGATTGCACTAAAAAAGCTAGGTACACTCATTCCCAATGTGCTTACGACCTGAATAAATTTATCAATCCAGGTATCTCTAAAATTGGCCGAAATAATACCCAAAACAATGCCTATAAAAATGGCAATGCAAATGGCGCTAACGGCCAGAACGAAAGTGTTGGGCAGAGTTTCTGCGATAACTTCGGTTACCGGTTTGCCAGATTTTTGAAAAGATTCTCTTAAGTACGGTTCCTTTATAACAACATCAGTTTTTGCGACATTAAAAAGATGCGTGTAATTGTATTTTTCCGTTTTTAAAGACGTGTAATTGTCTGCGTTTTCTGAATGAAAAGAAACAGGAGACAGATCATTTAGATAATATAAATACTGGGTAAAAATAGGCTGATCAAAACCATACTTTTTTTTAATAATCGCTAACTGTTCCGGATCTTCATTTTGGTCAAGCATCATTCTGGCAGGATCACCGGGCAGCACCGTAAATAATAAAAATATCACGGTAACAACGCCAAAAATGGTTAGTAGCGCATAAAAGATTTTATTGAGGAAGTAGTTTGCCAAATTATAGTCGCTGAATATCTGCAAGAGCTAAAGCTTTATACTCGTGCGTATCACCCAGTAATTCTTTAGCATACTCTTCTATGGTCGTTGTAAAACCCGCTTCCTTGCGTCTTTTATTTACGTTTTCAGGATCTTGCACCGGCCAAATAAAAATGCCGTTAGCAGCAGTTATTTGTGCTTGTGTACCGTAGATCTGCTCTTTACCCTGATTCATAAGATAACGGTCTTCCATAGTGGCGGCAAGCGTGAATGGTAGTTGGCCATCTTGCGCCGCTTTTTTTATCATAGGCAGGTAATAGTCGATCTGATCCGGATTGTGTTTTATGACCTCATATGCGACCAGATTTGTAGGTTCGCCCACCAGATCCTTCCCGGGATAGCCTAAATTATCCAAAATATTCTTTACGATCTTTAAATTGCTTGTATCTAGCATTTCCTGCTTTTTATACAGGTCACCGGTATAATCTTCAGGATCTAGACCAAGTTTAATACCTAATGCTTCTCTTTCTTCAACTGGAGTTTGTAGTAATGGGCGGTAATAGGTGTCATATTTAGAAATGCTATCCAGTTTTTGCTTAAGCGAAAGATCAAGCTGTGGCTTTGCTGTATCCAGATTATCGAGAACGATCCTATCTGCGTCATTCCAGTGCTTTTTTTGCAATATGGTCCCGGAATTTAAAACCAATATCCCCGGATTGCTGCGTACTATGGTTTTAAGCGCAGTCTCATCTGTAAAATAAAAATCGAAGTTTAATTTTTGCTTTTCCTTTAAGTTCTCCACATTTTTAGCTCCCGAAGCAGTAAGGCCAATAACCTCGTAACCTTTTTTCAGGGCTTCATCTGTAAGTTCTTTAATATTTGGCCACCCGTTCCATTCTGTTTTGTCAATACTATACGCTACAATTACAACCAGATTTGGCGTGTTTAAAAACCGCTCTGTATGATCAATATCTCCCTTTTCTATGGTAAAATCGTGCACAGGAGGTAAATATCCGGCTTGTATTTCATCTGTTTCTACACTTATAAATTTTCCATTCACATCAGGATAGCTGCCAGAAGTCGTGATTATTTTTTCTTCACCATCAACTTCAAACTTCCAGTTATAATCAAAAATTGCTTTAGGCGCATCATCAGGAACCTGCATTGCATCTGTAATGTTGGTTCCTATTTTATAAGGTCTAAAGTCAAACGTAGGTAAATGCATAAGAACATGATAACCAAAAGCAAGACAGCCAATAAATGAGATGAAAATTATAAGCGCACGGCCAAAATTTGTAAAGAAAGGTTTAATATACTTGCTATTAGAGAACAGCAATAAAATAAGAATGAGAAGTACTACATCTTTTGTAAATGACTGCCACGGTGTAAGTGGTAAAGCATCGCCAAAACAACCGCAGTCTGTAACTTTATTAAAATATGCAGAATAGAAGGTAAGAAAGGTAAAAAACAGGATCATGAGCAATAGTAACCATAGCGTTATACGCTTCATATAACCTATGATCAATGCGATACCCAATACTAATTCTAAAATCACCAGAATGATCGCAATACCTAAAGCAAACGGACTCAAAAACTCAAGATTGAGAACGCCGGGGCTAAAATATTCCTGCAATTTATATGAGAATCCTACAGGGTCATTCAACTTTATAAAGCCGGAAATAATAAAAAGAATCCCGACAAATATCCTGGTTAGGCCTATAAGAAATTTCATAAGGTAATTTACTGTTATTGATCTATGCTTCTACTTTAGCTTCATTCATCAAGATAAGTGCAAAAACCGAATAATTTATCATATCCTGATAATTGGCATCTATACCTTCAGAAACTAATGTTTTTCCTTTATTGTCTTCTATTTGCTTCACACGTAAAAGCTTTTGCAGAATAAGGTCTGTTAAAGAACTTACACGCATCTCGCGCCAAGCCTCCCCGTAATCGTGATTCTTATTTTCCATCAACTCTTTTGTGAGCGCAATTTTTTCATCATAGACCTTTAAAGCCTTTTCTACATTTAAGTCGGGCTGATCTACAACTCCTAATTCAAGCTGAATAAGCGCCATTATTGAGTAATTAATAATGCCTATAAACTCACCGGCTTCTCCTTCATTTACTTTTCTAACCTCATTTTGCTGCAGGCTTCTTATGCGCTGTGCCTTTATAAAGATCTGGTCTGTAAGAGATGGCAACCTTAGTATGCGCCATGCACTGCCGTAATCTTTCATCTTTTTTTCAAAAAGCTCGCGGCACATGAGTACTACCGCATCATATTGTTTTGAGGTATGGTTCATTAATAGATAAGAATTTGCGTAAATTTCGCTTAAAATAATCAATATAAAAAACCACCACACTATTTAATGGCAAGCATTAATTGCAAAGGCAAACTCATAGATTTAAACATACCCAGAGTTATGGGTATTCTTAACCTCACGCCAGACTCGTTTTACGATGGCGGGAGTTATAAGAATGAGAAAGATGTACTTCTTAAAACAGAGAAAATGCTTACTGATGGCGCTACATTTATTGACATAGGCGCATACAGTTCACGACCTGGTGCAGATGATATTGCTGTTGAGGTTGAGTTGGCTAGAATCGTGCCTATAATAGAATTACTTGTAAAAGAGTTTCCTGAAATTCTTATTTCTGTAGATACCTTTCGTGCTAAAATTGCTAAGGAAACGATAGAAGCAGGAGCCGCACTTGTTAATGATATTTCTGCCGGTTTCCTTGACGAAAATATGATCTCGACTGTAGCGATATTTAAAGTGCCCTATATTCTTATGCATATGCGAGGTACACCTCAAACGATGAAAGAGCTGAATACTTATGACAACCTTGTAAAAGAGGTTTTATTCTATTTTAGCGAAAGGATTAAAACCGCCAGAGAAGCAGGGATTGATGATATAATTCTGGATCCCGGTTTTGGTTTTGCTAAAAACATAAAGCAAAATTTTAAAATGCTAGATAAGTTTGAACTATTTGGTATAGCAGAACTTCCCGTACTTGCCGGTTTATCACGAAAATCACTTATTTACAAAACCTTGCACATAGAAATAGAGGAAGCACTTAACGGTACCACTGTTCTCAATACAATTGCTTTGCAAAAAGGAGCATCTATTTTAAGAGTGCATGATGTAAAACCTGCCGTAGAAGCGGTTAAACTGTACAATGCCTTAAAAGGCGTACCAGCAGAATCTTAGCATACTGGTCTAAGTTTATTACCTTCGCGCGATAAATTTTAGAATATGAGTGTATTTTACGTGTTGCTGGGTTTGGTTTTGCTTGTCGTAGGTGGCGAATTCCTGGTGCGCTCTTCTGTAGGACTTTCATTTAAGCTCAATCTTTCTAAAATGGTAATTGGGCTCACTGTGGTTTCATTTGCTACTTCGGCACCAGAATTATTAGTGAGTTTACAAGCAGCGCTTGATGGTTTTTCAGATATATCTTTAGGAAATGTAATAGGTAGTAATATTGCTAATATTGGTCTGGTTTTAGGCTTAACGGCAATAATATCGACGCTGGGTATTGATCATGATTTTTTTAGATTTAATTGGCCTGTGATGGTTTTGTTTTCGCTTGCGCTTTATCTTATTCTAAAAAACGATCACGTAATTAGCAGGAGTGAGGGATTGGGTCTTTTAGGCGCACTTTGTGTTTATCTGTATTTTTTAATTCAGCGAGCGAGAAAAGCGAGACCCACAGAAGAAGGTCAAAATGATGAGATAGACGATGGGCTTTCTAAAACTTCCTATTTTAAAATTGTTGTCTGGCTCATAATAGGAGCAGTAGCTTTATATTTTGGTTCAGAATTTCTGGTAAAAGGGGCGAAGGAGTTGGCTTCGGCTTTGGGAGTAAGTGATTATGCGATCTCGGTAACCGTTATTGCAATTGGCACAAGTGTTCCTGAGCTTGCCGCTTCAGTTATTGCAGCTTTAAAGAAGGAAAAAGCTATTTCGCTAGGAAATTTAATAGGTTCTAATATCTTCAATATTGCCTCGGTTTTAGGCTTAACAGCAGTGATCACACCTATAAATGTAATTGATCCCAGTATTCTTTCTACGAATATATTCTGGTTGATAGGTTTCGCTTTAATCTTGTTACCACTTGGTTTTTTACCCATAAAAATGGAATTGAGCAGGTGGAAGGGCTTTTTACTTTTTGCAGCGTATTGTGTATTTATCGGGCTGATTTTCGCTTAAAAATAACCGATTTTTAGCTGCTGCAGGAGGATATTCTTTGGTTCAAAATATAAAGAAGGGAATTAATAAATAGAAATTATTCCCCCGATTTTCAATAAAAAAACCCGCTTTTTAGATCTAAAAAGCGGGTTTTATATTTAGAAGAAACTTCTGTTATAATTTAGCTTCAGCTTCTTTTACTGTTTTAACAATACGACCGGCAATCTTGTATGGATCTCCGTTTGACGCTGGGCGACGATCTTCTAACCATCCTTTCCATCCTCTTTCTTTTGCTAGTAGAGGAATACGAATAGAAGCACCTCGGTCTGAAACTCCATAAGAGAAATCATGTATTGATGCAGTCTCGTGAAGTCCTGTTAAACGTTGATCGTTAAACTCACCGTAAACAGCAATGTGTTCTTTTACTACAGGGCGGAAAGCTTCACAAATAGTATCGTAAACATCTTTAGAACCTGCAGTACGTAAAGTTGTATTTGAGAAATTAGCGTGCATACCAGAACCGTTCCAGTCACCTTTAATAGGTTTAGGGTGAAATTCTATATAATACCCGTAATCTTCAGTAAGACGTTGTAGTAAGTATCTTGCTACCCAGATTTCATCTCCGGCTTTTTTAGCTCCTTTTGCAAAAAGTTGAAATTCCCACTGGCCACTTGCTACTTCCTGGTTTATACCTTCAAAAGTAAGACCTGCTTCTAAGCAAAGATCTGCATGCTCTTCTACAAACTGTCTGCCGTGTGTGTTTTTACCGCCTACAGAGCAGTAGTACATGCCTTGTGGTCCTGGATAACCTCCCACAGGGAAACCTAAAGGTAACTGTGTACTTTTATCCATTATAAAATATTCTTGCTCAAAACCGAACCAGAAATCATTGTCATCATCATCAATAGTTGCTCTTGCATTTGATGGGTGAGGTGTACCATCTGCACTTAAAACTTCGGTCATAACCAGATAACCATCTTTACGAGCAGGATCTGGATATATAGCAACAGGCTTTAATAAACAATCTGAAGAACCTCCTTCAGCTTGTCTGGTTGAAGAACCATCAAAGGACCACATTGGGCAATCTTCAAGTTTGCCGCTAAAGTCTTCTTCAATCTTGGTTTTACTTCTCAAATTGGCAGTTGGCTCATAACCATCTAACCAAATGTATTCTAATTTTGCTTTGCCCATATCAGCTGATTTTTAAATTTTTCGATTATTGAACAGTAAATATACTATTTCTTTGAAACCTGCTATACGAGTTGAGGGGGTGTGTTGATGATTTTATAACTTTTTTTTTAATAAAAGGGGTATAAATAGGGGGTGTGTTAAGGAATCTTATAATTTTGCAGGACCTTTTTTTTAAATTGATAAAAATTAATAAAGATGTTAACACTCAGATTTGCTGCTTTAAGTGAAGTTTTGGCCCGTAAACCCATTGAAATCACTGAGAAAGGGAAACGATCAGAACTTTTTGCAATGCGCGTTTACAACAAAGCGGCAATGCGGCAAACACTTCCTGCAGATGCGCTGCAGGCGGTTGAAGATGCTATACAAAATGGATCTAAAATAGACCGCAAAATGGCAGATGGTATAGCTTCTGCAATGAAACAGTGGGCTTTAGAAAAAGGAGCAACACATTATACACATTGGTTTCAGCCACTTACCGGGGCTACGGCAGAGAAGCATGATGCTTTTTTTGATATTCTGCATGACGGTTCGCCCATAGAGAAATTTGAAGGCAGCAGACTTGTACAGCAAGAACCTGATGCTTCTTCTTTTCCTCATGGCGGTATACGTAATACGTTTGAAGCGCGCGGTTATACCGCCTGGGATCCCACATCACCAGCTTTCATTTTAGGGACGACCTTATGCATACCAACCGTTTTTGTGTCTTATACCGGTGAAGCACTCGATAATAAAACCCCATTGCTTAGAGCGTTAAATGCTCTTGATGAAGCAGCGACGAATGTTGTAAAATACTTTGATAAGTCTGTGGTGAAAGTAAACGCAACCCTGGGGTGGGAGCAGGAATACTTTCTTATAGATTCCGCTTTAGCGGCATCAAGACCAGATATTACACAAACTGGGCGCACCTTGTTAGGACACACTTCTGCAAAAGGGCAGCAGCTTGATGATCATTATTTTGGTTCTATACCGGCCAGAGTGCTCAATTTTATGCGTGATCTGGAGCAGGAATGTATGTATCTGGGTATTCCCGTTAAAACAAGACATAATGAAGTTGCACCTAATCAATATGAGCTTGCGCCAATTTTTGAAGAAGTAAATCTTGCAGTAGATCATAATTCGTTGATCATGGATCTCATGGATAAGATCGCCGAGAAGCATAATTTTAAGGTCTTGTTTCATGAGAAACCCTTCGAAGGCATAAACGGCAGCGGGAAGCACAATAACTGGTCGTTGAGTACAAATACCGGTGTAAACCTGTTGAGTCCCGGTACTACGCCCATGAAGAACCTTCAGTTTCTTACATTTTTCGTGAATACGATAAAAGCGGTTCATGATTATGAAGAACTGGTGCGATCTTCTGTAGCTTCAGTCTCTAATGATTATCGTCTGGGCGCAAATGAGGCACCACCGGCAATAATTTCGGTCTTTATAGGAAAGCAACTTACAGAAGTGCTTAACGAACTTGAAAAAGTTACTGCGGGTAAGCTTTCGCCCGAAGAAAAAACAGAACTAAAACTTAACGTAGTTGGTAAAATACCTGAAATTTTACAGGATAATACAGACAGAAACCGTACTTCACCTTTCGCCTTTACAGGGAATAAATTTGAATTGAGAGCTGTGGGTTCTACAGCAAACTGTGCTCGCCCCATGACGGTGCTTAATACAATTGTGGCTAAACAATTAAAAGAATTCAAGAAGGAAGTAGACGCGCTTATTGATAATAAAGGGATGAAAAAAGACGATGCTATTTTTAATATTCTGCGAGAATATATAAAGGCATCAAAAAAGATACGTTTTGAGGGTGATGGTTATGGTGATGCGTGGGAAAAGGAAGCAGTTAAGCGAAAATTGAGCAATATTAAAACCACTCCTGATGCTTTAAAAATTCAGTTAGACAAGAAAACCATCAGTCTTTATGAAGAGATGGGGGTTATGAATGCGATCGAACTGAAAGCGCGACATGAAATAGAAATTGAAGAATACATCAAGCGTTTACAGATAGAAAGCAGGGTTTTAGGTGATATTGCGAGAAACCACATTATACCTACTGCAATACGTTATCAAAATCTGCTTATTGAGAATGTACAGGGTTTAAAAGCGATCTATGAGAAGGACTTTAAAAAATATGCGGCAGAGCAGATCAAATTACTTGAATTAATTTCTGAACATATTGTAGCGATCAATTCTGGTATTACAGATATGATAAACGCCAGAAAAGTAGCTAACAAACTAGAATTACAAGAACGGGCTGCTGCATACAATCTTAAGGTAAAACCTTATTTTGAAGGGATACGATACCATTGTGATAAACTGGAACTTCTGGTTGAGGATAAACTTTGGCCGCTTACTAAATATAGAGAATTACTTTTTAACTAATACTTTTTAAAACAGGGCAGATAGAGAAAGAGTGAGCAGCATTCGCTTAATATTTTCTTACTTTTGCCGCATATTCAAGAGTAATGAGTCAGGAAATTTCAAAAAGGTACGCACAGCGCGGTGTTTCAGCAGGTAAAGAAGACGTTCATAATGCAATTAAAAATGTTGATAAAGGCCTTTTTCCGCAGGCTTTTTGTAAAATAATACCCGATTTTCTTACGGGAGACCAGGATCATTGTCTTGTTATGCATGCTGATGGAGCAGGAACAAAATCTTCTTTGGCATATATGTATTGGAAGGAAACCGGAGATCTTTCTGTATGGAAAGGGATTGCTCAGGATGCTTTGATAATGAATATTGACGACCTCTTATGTGTAGGTGCGACAGACAATATTTTGCTTTCTTCAACTATAGGGCGTAACAAAAACAGAATACCGGGAGAGGTAATTTCTGCTATTATAAATGGAACCGAAGAGCTGATAGAAGAATTGGCTCAATTTGGTGTAATAATAAAAAGTACCGGTGGTGAAACGGCAGATGTGGGTGATCTTGTGCGCACACTTATTGTAGACTCTACTGTGACTGCACGTTTAAAGCGTGAAGACGTTATAGACAATGCTAATATTGCTGAAGGTGATGTTATCGTAGGTCTTGCTTCATTTGGTCAGGCTACTTACGAGAAAGAATATAATGGCGGAATGGGAAGCAACGGTCTTACTTCTGCTCGTCATGACGTTTTTGATAAATACCTCGCCAAGGAGTATCCTGAAAGTTTTGATGCAGAAGTGCCTGAAGATCTTGTATATGCAGGAACTAAAAAATTAACTGATGCTGTAGATAATAGTCCGCTGGATGCGGGCAAGCTGGTTCTTTCGCCCACGCGTACGTATGCCCCTGTTATAAAGAAAATTCTTAGCACACTCGACAAGGCTAAAATACATGGTATGGTGCACTGCAGTGGCGGGGCACAAACAAAAATTCTGCATTTTGTTAATAACTTACATATCATAAAAGACAATCTTTTTGCATTACCACCGCTATTTAAATTAATACAGGAAGAGAGCGGGACAGACTGGAAGGAAATGTACCAGGTTTTTAACATGGGCCACAGAATGGAATTGTATGTAGATCCTTCTCTAGCTGAAAGTATTATAGAAATAGCTAAATCATTTAATATCGATGCACAGATAGTAGGCAGAGTGGAAACTGCCAACACAAAAAAGCTTACTATTAAAAGTGAGTTTGGTATATTTGAGTATTGAAAGACAGATAATTCCAATATTTTAGGTTGCCTTGAAAATAAAAAAACACCTCCTTCTAGCCTTATTCTTTATTCTATCAATAAAGACATTTGCTCAACACTCCATGTTTCCTCTGCCTATTAATGAAGAGATCATTAATACAATGATCGAGCAGAACAAAATATATCAAAGACAGCTGCGCTGGACGAAATCTAATCGCGTAGGTCTCGATCTTAGTGAAGTAGCATTTGTAAACTGGAACTCGGGGGGTAGTAATTCGGTTTCCGGTTTAGCAGAAGTCGTTATAAGACGAGATTATCTTGATGCTAATACAAAGTGGAAAAACAGCTTTACAGGAAGGTATGGTATAAACAGTCAGGAAGGTCGAGAAGTACGTAAAACTGACGACATGCTTGAGTTTAAGTCTAACTTTGGTTACAGACCAGATACCATATCAAACTGGTATTATTCTGCACAATTCAGCTTCCAGACACAATTTACAAACGGTTATAAATACCCCAATACAGACGATCCTATTTCACAATTCATGGCGCCCGGTTATGTATTTTTAGGTGTAGGTGCAGAATACGGGAAACGCATAGACAATCTTTCGGTTTATACTTCGCCGCTTACTTATAAGTCAACTTTTGTACTCGACCAGGAACTGGCAAATAACGGTTCTTTTGGTGTTGAGCCAGCGGTTCTGGATGAAGATGGTAATGTGATAAAAGAAGGTCAAAATGTGCGTAGTGAACTTGGTATTCTGTTGAGCAGTATTTACAAAGCTCAGGTGATGGATAATATTAACCTCACAAATTCTATAAATCTCTACACAGATTATCTAAATAGTTTTGGCAACATTGATGTGGACTGGGAAGTAAATTTCAATTTTAAAGTAAACACCTTTGTTGTAGCAAAATTGGGTTCACATCTTAAATACGATAATGATGTGAAGATCACAGAGACAAATGCCGAAGGCGATCAGGTAGATGTTGGTCCCCGTACGCAATGGAAACAGCAGTTAGGCATAGGTGTGATCGTAGACTTTTAACTTTCTCCCAGATTTAAATTCTAAAATATTTTTTCGGTTCTAAAATTCTAAGGCTTTAGTTCTGAAAACCCTGTTGCAGTATTTTTCGTAAATATTGTACCCTAAAATCATTTGTTATTATTTTAAGCCAATGATGAAAATTACTTCGTATCCCAGAAACAGAAATTCGCTCATTTACCTTACTTCTTTTTTAGTTCTGGTAAATCTTGTAGCAATAGCTATGGGCAATTTGCAAATAAGCCGGTTAGTGAGATTATGCTCAATAGCATTTTTTCTAACGTATTATTTGCTGGCTAACGGGCAAAAAAATAAGTGGATCACCATAGCGCTATCTGTTTTACTTCTTAAAGATATATTCTTTCAGTTTTATGAATTTTCCTGGGGCTACAAATTCTATTTAGGTTTGGGCTCACTTGCTTATTTCTACATACTTAAAGATCGCCTGCCCAGGGTTAGCAATATGAGCTTTAAACCTGTTATTATTGGGATTACGGCTTTACTTGTTCTGGCTAATACCTATACACTTTACATGCTCATGGGCATGTTGAGCCACACATTTAATGATAATTTTGAGATTGCTTTGTTCTATTTATATGGGGCTTTACTTATAATAATCGCTGTGGCTGCGGTTATAAATAACAATAAGTATAACAGCAATCGCTCTCTTGTTTATCTGTTTCTAACGCTGGCTTTTATCTTTTCAGATATTGCGGCACTATTTGCATATTACTTTGGTCAGGAAGAGCTTTACTATATTGATCGCCTGTTTTTTATTGCAGCCGGTGGTCTTCTACTCAACTATGGTCTCAATACACAAGATGCCCGGGAAGAATTCTATCAATATGAGATGATAGATAAAAAGCTATAATTTTTGTTTGAGATGACCGGAGTAGTTTTCTTGTAGTAAAAGAAGCTTCGGTTTTATGTAGCGCTCACAAAAAGGAGCGTTTTTATTCTTCTTGTAATAATCCTGAATGCTTTCTCTGCTGGGTTCAAAATAATTAAAAGGTAAAATCTGAGTGATAATAGGCTCCTCGCTGGCCAGTTGAATAGTAGCAAGAATTTTTTCGCATTTAGCAGCGTCATCTTCATTAAAATAATAAACGGCAGACCTGTATTTGGTTCTAAAACTATGATCAGATTGCGATTTGTGTGTGCTTAAATGAATCTGAATTATCGCTTTAAGCGAAACGATTTTTGGGTCAAAATGAACGATTATTGCTTCAGAAAGGCGATTTTCTGCAGCGACAGACGCGATATATCCCTGCTCAACATGGGCAACACCATTAATTTGCTGAAAAACGGCTTCAGTACACCAATGACAACCGCCGCCTAAACCTATTTTTTGTTGCATGAATTTTAGATTTCCAGATCTGATTTTTGGTCGTAAAAACCGATATTTCCTTATAATAAGCCACTTTTTTAACTTTCGCTTAAGCTAAAATAGAAAGTGTATCACTCAACAAAGCATTAATAAAATCGTTTAAAATTGTGTAAATTCGCAGACTATTACAGAATACATGCTAGGAAAATTAAATATTGTAAAACAGCGTTTTGATGAGGTAAGTGACCTCATTATACAGCCTGATGTTATAAGCGATCAAAAGCGTTATATAGAACTTAATAAGGAATATAAAGACTTGCGTGCTCTCATGAACGAGCGTGAGATTTATGTAGAACATACAGAGCGTATCACAGAGGCCGAAGAGATAATTGCAGACGGTAGCGATGCAGAGATGGTAGAAATGGCAAAGATGCAGCTTGAAGAAGCAAAAAGCGCTTTACCTGCTCTTGAAGAAAAGATAAGGATGATGCTCGTACCTAAAGATCCTGAAGATTCTAAAAATGCCGTGATGGAGATACGTGCGGGAACCGGTGGTGACGAGGCCAGTATTTTTGCCGGTGACCTGTATAGAATGTATACTAAATATTGCGAGAGCAAAGGCTGGAAAACATCTACAGTAGATTTTAATGAAGGTACGAGTGGTGGTTTTAAAGAGATACAATTTGAGATCACAGGTGATGATGTGTACGGTACTTTAAAATATGAAGCAGGTGTACACCGCGTGCAGCGCGTACCGCAAACAGAAACACAAGGCCGTGTGCATACAAGTGCCGCTACAGTAATGGTTTTTCCTGAGGCTGAAGAATTTGATGTTGAGATAGACCCTAAAGATGTGCGTATAGATTATTTCTGTTCGTCAGGTCCTGGTGGGCAATCTGTAAACACGACTTACTCTGCCGTGCGTTTAACGCATATGCCTACAGGTCTTGTGGCGCAATGTCAGGATCAAAAATCACAGCACAAGAACAAAGAGAAAGCCTTTAGAGTACTGCGTTCACGTTTATACGATATGGAGCTTGCCAAGAAGCAGGAAGAAGATGCTTTAAAGCGTGGTTCTATGGTTACCAGCGGTGACAGAAGTGCAAAAATACGTACATATAACTATCCGCAGGGAAGGGTTACAGATCACCGTATCAACCTTACTTTGTATGACTTGTCTAATATTATAGATGGAGATATTCAGAAAATAGTTGACGAACTGCAACTTGTAAATAATACCGAGAAACTTAAAGAAACAGGCGAAACCTTCTAAAACCTAAACCTTGACCACAGCGCAACTAGTAGAACAGATCAAAGCAAAAAAATCATTTTTATGTATTGGTCTCGATGTTGATCTGGATAAAATACCCAAGCAGCTTTTAGAAGAAGAAGACCCGATTTTTGCCTTTAATAAGGCGATTATTGATGCTACTCACAAGGTAGCCGTGGCTTATAAACCCAATACAGCTTTTTATGAGGCTTATGGGTTAAAAGGCTGGTCTGCGCTTAAAAAAACAATAGATTATCTCAATAAAAATTATCCCGAGATATTTACAATAGCAGATGCAAAAAGAGGCGACATAGGCAACACATCTACAATGTATGCTAAAGCCTTTTTTGAAGATCTGGGTTTTGATTCTATTACGGTCGCGCCTTATATGGGGAGAGATTCTGTAGAGCCATTTTTAGCTTTTCAAGAAAAGCATACAATTATGCTCGCGCTTACGTCTAATCCCGGTGCATTCGATTTTCAGACCAAAGATCTAAAAAACGACGCAGAAGTATATAAAACCGTTCTAAAAACATCAAAAACCTGGAAAAACAGTGAGAATTTGATGTATGTAGTAGGTGCTACAAAAGCGGAGTATCTGGCAGATATTAGAAATATAGTACCTGATTCTTTTCTCTTAGTTCCCGGTGTGGGAGCTCAAGGCGGAAACTTGCATGATGTGTGTAAATATGGTATGAACCAGAACGTAGGTCTGCTTATAAACTCATCACGTGGTATTATCTACGCATCCGCGAAAGCGGATTTTGCTGAGGCTGCTGCTGCTAAGGCTGCTGCATTACAGGAAGAGATGGCTGCTATATTAGCAGCTAGTCATTAAGAGGGTGCTGTTTAGTTTTTAAGCCTTTTACTTCGTAACAGCACATGAAATCTAATCTGAAATGTATTTTCAGAAATTACTTCTAATTTAACTACTTACCTTAAGCAATTACCTCCATAGTATTTTGGTCTCCTGCAGCATCTAAAAGCAATATTTGTTTATATAACTGCTCTGCTTCAAAGGTGAAATAATCACTTTCTGATGGTGCAGTATACTGCAAATTGTAGGCATTTTCTAAAGCGCTTTTATACTCTTGTTCTAATTGGCGCACGTTCAATTTTGTTGGCATGGTCTTCATGTTTTGAATTCTATTACCAAAATATTGAATAATAAATGAATGCATAAATTGCAGTTTTATTTCTATAGAAATACGATGAAGTGTTTAAATTTATCGACGTAATACGGTTTTTAGCTTTAAAATGCGATTTTTAGTATTTTTAACCGATTTTTTAAGAATACTTCCAGTTCATTTTTTAATCAAGATCCTAAAACACAAAAACCGGCTCATGGCCGGTTTTTGCATATGAATAAACATTTTTATTTAAGATCCGTAACCCGGGTTTTGGGCTATGTCAGTATTAGTGTCCATTTCATTTTGTGGTATAGGTAAAACCAAAGATGGATCATCATAGTTAAGGGAACCTACCATACCCTGAGTTCTTTTGATATCCTGTAATAGGAATCCTTCAAAAGCTAATTCTAACTGACGCTCTAGTAAAATGTCGTCTACAGTAAGAGATCCTAAAAGCGGTGATGCATTAGAGCGCATTCTTATCATATTAACATCTGCCAGCGGAGCATTACCCACAAGGGTACCCAATCTTAAATTGCCTTCTGCACGTATTAGATACATTTCAGCTAAACGAATTATGGGGATATTAGCAAATTGATTGGTGTATTTCGCCGTAAGGTCAGATCCTCTGTCTCCTATTACAAAGAAGCTTGCCCGTTGATCATTTGCAGGATCATCAAATAGAGCCATATATTCTGGATTGATGGCAATATCACCACCACGACCACCATTATCCTGAGAGGCATAAAATGTGTTCAATGAATTACTTCCCGTTTGATTAGTTACCTGAAAATCAAAAACGTCTTCAGAAGAATCTGCATCATTGTTAAATGCCTGCGCAAAACTATTTGTTAGCTCATTGTCGCTGTTCTTAATAACATCATTTGCAGCATCACGAGCATCTGCAAAGCGATCCATTTGTAAGTAGACTCTGGCGCGCAAAGCCTGGGCTGCATATTTATCTGCAAAAACATCGTTATATTCGGGAAGCATGTTATAGGCATCATCGAGGTCACTTAATACCTGAGTATAAATTTCTTCTACTGTAGCTCGTGAAGCGGGTAGTGGTTGTGAGTAATCTTCATAACCTATTAAACGCAGTGGTACTCCGGGTTGAGAATTTGTTTCGCCTCCTTCATATGGCAACGCCCATAGTCGCACCAGATCAAAGTAATTTAATGCACGTAAAAATTTCGCCTCTCCTTCAATACGGTCACGCGTGTCTTCACCGCTCTCAATAACATCAAGATTATCTACGATTAGATTTGCCTGGTTTATGCTTTCATAAGCATTGGCCCATGTATCTCCTACAAAAGAATTATCTATTAAAACACTCTTTTGTATATATTGTCTTGGCTGAATATATGTACCGTCCCAGGTAACCTGATCATCTGTGCCTAAGAGATCATTAGTGATCTGTAAATAACCACCATAACTTGCGCTCTGGCCAGATTCATCATATATTCCTAACCGCAGAGCGTCAAGATTTTGCTCATTAGCAAGTGCTAATGAACCATCTATATCCTGCTGCGGTTCAATTTCCAGGTCATTATCACAGCTTACCGCGGTAAGGCTTATAAAAATGACATAAAAAAGTATGTTTATATTTTTCATAGTTGTCTTTTTAGAAGTTTACATTTAGTCCTACAGAAAGTGTTTTAGCGGGAGGAGAAGAGTAGAATTCCTGCCCTACGCCACCGGCATCACTTCTGGCTTCAGGATCAAAACCACCATAGTTTGTAATAGTTGCTAGATTTACCCCTGTGATGTAAACTCGTATGTTAGTAAAACCATATCGATCAATCACTTCCTGAGGCAATGAATACCCAAGAGTTATATTTCTAAGTCTAATGAAATCACTTTCGTCAAGATAGCGTGTAGATTGTGCTGTACCATTAGCACCAAATAAACGTGCCTGAGGAACATCTGTCACATCACCGGGATTCTGCCATCTGTCTGTGTATTGATCTAAGGTCTGGTTATCAAAATAGTCTGCACTGGCAGATTGAAAACGACCACCACCATTATAAATAGAAGCACCAAATTCTCCCTGAAAAGTGAACGAGAAATCAAAGTCCTTAAAATTGATATTGTTCGTTATACCACCGTACCAATCTGGAAAAGGACTGGCTGCAACTATTCGTCTCGCATCATTGGGATTAGTCGTGGTTTCCTTGCTTAAGCTTCCGTCTTCATTTGGTGTGTTCGTGTAATACAAAGCATCACCATTAGCAGGATCTACACCGGCATATTCAATAATGTAAAATGAATTTACACTTTCGCCTACTCTGTTAATATTCTGCCCGCTTACAATATCATTATTGTCATTTGGCAGAGACTTAATTTCGTTTTTATTGTAGGCGAAATTTAAACTTGTAGACCAGGTGAAATCATCGCGTTGAAAGTTTTTGGTGTTCAGTACAAATTCAAAACCTGTATTATCCAGAGCGCCTATATTGCTACTTAATGTTGCCGCACCAGAACTGGGTATCAAGGGAACATTAAATAACAGACCGTCTGTTTTTTTCTTGTAATAGTCAATTTCACCAGAAATTCTGTTATTAAAAAAGCCGTATTCTATCCCAATATCAGTTTGATCTGTAGTTTCCCATGTAAGATCAGGGTTGCCCGGCTGCGTTAATGAAATACCCGGACGTTGATTGAATGATATAGCTCCAAATAAATAACGCGAAGGGAAATTACCTATATCAGCATTTCCGGTTTGTCCCCAGCTACCTCTAATTTTTAGATAATTAAGAACCGAAGAATCACTCAGAAAATCTTCTTCAGACAGCACCCATCCGGCAGATAATGCTGAGAATGTTCCATACCTGTTGTTTGCACCAAATTTTGAAGAACCATCTCTTCTCACACTCGCTTTAAACAGGTACTTGTTTGCATAATCATATGTTGCTCTGGCGAAATAAGAGAAAAATGAATATCCGGTTTTTGAACCTTCACCAGCTACCACTTCGGCACCGCCACTAACGGTTTGAAAATCATCTGAAGGAAACTGATTAGAAGTTACACTCTCGTATCTTCTTGTAGTTTCATTAAGTTCTACACCGGCAGTTAAGCCCAAAGTGTGTGAGTCTCCAAATTGCTTATCGTAGCTCAAATAGTTTGAAAGAATATAATTCTCTGCATTTACGCTGCTTGCAAAAACTTCACCATTTGTTGACTGAAAAGGTGCGTTTCTACCTGTAAATCTGTCTTCTGTCTGGTAATACATATCATAGGCAAAATTTGCGTTTGCTTTAAAACCGGGCAAGATTTCCAGATCACCAAAAACACGACCATTTAATCTTCTTATCAACGTGTTGTAAAATGCATTTGCATCCTGTAATAAAAAGTTGGGATAAATGGTATTAGGATTAGGAGAACCATCTTCAAGATATGCTGGCGAAATAGGCGGAAGTGCAATTGCCTGTAAAGGTGTTACAAAAGCATTGTCATTTGCAATACGATCAATTTCAGTTCTGGAATAACTCAAACTCATTCCCGTATTGAATACTTTACCAAATTTGTGAGTAACATTAGTACGCACATTAAAACGCTGTAGATTATTCCCTTTAATAATACCTTTAGTATCATTAACAGCACCAGAGAAAAAGTAGGTCGTATTTGCAGTACCACCAGAAACTGAAAAATCTCCATCTGAAACAGACCCATTTTGAAATGCCTGATCTTGCCAGTTTACATCATATTCTCTGTTTCTCCAGTCTGTATCGTTGGCCAGGTAATCAAATGTACCTTCAATATAATCTAACGCGGCAGCGTCACTTCCAAATTCTGTATCGGCAACATTTAAAGCCGCTTCTGTAAATAGCTCTATATATTGGTCTGCATTTAAGAAGTCTCTTTTGTTGGTTGGTTTACTAAAACCATGAGAAACGTTTACAGAGAATTTAGCATTACCTTCTTTACCCGTTTTTGTGGTTATAATTACAACACCATTTGCACCTCTTGAACCATAGATAGCAGCAGATGATGCATCTTTTAATATTTCTATAGATTCAATTTCGTTAGGACTTAAAGTAAGCAATGGGTTAGTGGGCGAGCCATTATTAGATTCGTCTGCGTTATACAAAGGGATCCCGTCAAGTACATATAAGGGTTGCGTTCCTGCAGAAATACTTGATGCCCCGCGTACACGTATATTAAGACCACCTTCAACTTTTCCGTTAGTTTGAGTGATTTGCACACCCGCGGCTTTACCTACCAGTGCACTCTGAAAATTTGAGACTGGCACTTCATCAATATCTTCAGCGGTTAGCTTCACAATATTATCAGTAAGTGTACGCTTGCTTTGCGTTCCATAACCTACAACAACAACTTCGTCAAGTACGGCTGTATCTTCACCAAGAGTGATATTGAGAACATCAGATGAACCCACTGTGCTTACCGCTGTGGTAAAACCTAAAAATGAAAATTCTAATACATCGCCGGTAGCGGCAGTTATACTAAAATTTCCGTCAAAATCTGTTTGTGTTCCTGTATTAGTACCCTGTATAGAGATATTAACGCCGGGAAGGGGCATGCCTTGTTCATCATTAACCGTACCCGTGATCTCTCTTTGCTGAGCAAAGGAAATACCAGATAGGAAGAGAAAAAAGCTAAAAATTAGAAGTAGTTTTTTACGCTCCATAAATTAGTAGAATTAATTATTTAAGATTATTAATATGATTAGCGATTTGTGAGATCGGCAAAAGACCCACAAAGAAAATTTATCATAAATAGCAACTATATTAATAGAGTGTTAATTGGGTAGGCTGGAGCGGAAGGGTAGAAAGTAAGGAGATTGTAAAAATTCTCTTTTTATTAATTATTGTGAAGAATATTGTGGATATGAAAATTTACAGCATAAATTAATGCTGGAAATTGAAAGTCATAAAGCTAAAACGTTGTAGGTTAAAATTTTAAGTAAGAGACGGTAGAGAGCTGTTTGGAAACTTAATTATACTTCGTAATTATCAAGTCTTATTTGCTCAGTCTCTTCTGCGCTTTTAAATACATCCCAGTTCTTGCCCTGAGTTCTTCGTGCGCCCAGAATATTAGCATATTGCCCAGCTTTTATGGGATCGTTGTATTTAGCGAAGCCATAAGCAAGACCGCCGGCAAATGAGTCACCGCAGCCGGTTGTGTCAACCACTTTTGCTACAGGAACAGATGCAATCCATTCTTTTGCAGTTTTACCGCCGTTCTTATGATAGAGTATACAGCCTCGTGAATCCATTGTTACATAAAAAAAGGAAACTCCCTTATCGAGCACATGTTCAGCAAGATCATCAAGATGACTCGTATGATTTTCGTCATAGATAGAAGGTATATCACCTTCATATTCATTATTGAACCACATACACTGAGATTCTTCAAGATTCATTTTAAGCACATCTATATAGGGAAGCCATTCATCTCTGTCTATCCAGAATTTTCTATGTCTGTGGCCTTTAACATCCATAGAGGTAGTAGCACCATGAGCGTCAAAGATAATTTTACCTTTGCTGTTCTCATGAATATAACGCAATGTGCTTAGGGAAATCTCAAAATCTGTAATGGGTACAAAAACAAAAGCATCTGCATCAAGATGATCTGCTATATGCTTTGGCATTATTGGGTTCATGCATGCCAGTTGCTTTTCTTCGCGGTTATTCTGATCTTTAAAATCAAGAAAAATTACCGTGCCTCGATCTTCTTCTGCATTTACTCCTTTAAGATCAATGTTATCATAACCTGCAAATTCATTATGAATAAATTCTTCATCCTTTTTATGAATATTAGAAACGGGAACTACAGATCCATTTGTATCAAGCAACTTAGATAGTGCAATAACGGGGTGAGTCACACAACCATATCTGGTGATTATATCATTTTCATAAGTTGATATGGTATCTCTGGGTATAGGTCCCGCTACTACTATTTTAAGTTGGTCTGGCATAATATTGTTTTAATCTTGAAGTGCAAATACCTTACGCAGTAGGTCTGTACTGCGTGCTGCTACAGAGGTACGTATATCTTTTTCTTCTACGGCTATCATGGTATACACTCCCTGTAAAGCCTGTTGCGTCACATAATCTGTCAGGTCAGGATTTACCTTGTTTGTTAGTGGTATCTGGTTATATCTGTTGATCAGGTTTTCCCAGATCTTATCTGCACCCACTTTATTAAAAGATTGCTGTATCACCGGGTTAAATTTTGCATAAAGCTCATCTTTTGTGCGTGTTTCCAGGTAACTGGTAGCAGAGCGATCATCGCCTAATAATATATTACGGGCATCTGTAAAAGTGATGCCTTTAACTGCATTTACAAAAATAGGAGTAGCTTCACCCACCGCATCTTCTGCAGCTCTGTTGAGTATTTTTAGACCTTCATCAGCAAGACTGCTAAGACCAATGCTGCGCAATGTTTTATCAACTTTTTGTAATTCTTCAGGTAAGAGAATCTTTACCAACTCGTTTTTATAAAAGCCATCGGTTTTTGTGAGTTTTGTCACCTGCTCTTCAATTCCTTTATCAAGAGCTTGTCTTAAACCAGCTGCAATAGTGTTATTATCAATTCCCGTTTGTGAGGGCAGATTATCAACTACAGATTGTAATTCTGCACAACTGCTTAACACGAGTATAGCCATCACGGCAAAGATTTTCTTCATTTAATAATTTTTAGGGGTTTAAAGTAAATATATGAAAATTAGAAGGCAGGAACTACCATCCTATTTCACAGAAAACTAATTTATTTATAAGTTACAAAAACAATCATCTTCAATATTCATAATGAAAAACTAAAAAATCGACTGTAGCGTTCAAAAATCGGCTTTCTAAGAGAAAATAACGGTTTTATTGCCATACACGAGCACTTTATGTTCAATATGCGCTTTTATCGCGCGGGCAAGAACTATTTTTTCCAGATCGCGACCTTTCAAAATAAAATCATTTACAGCGTGTATGTGCGAAACCCTCACGATCTCCTGCTCTATAATTGGCCCTTCGTCCAGATCTGCCGTGGCATAATGACTAGTGGCGCCTATAATTTTGACTCCGCGTTTAAAGGCTGCATGATAAGGTTTTGCTCCTATAAAAGCCGGTAAAAATGAATGGTGAATGTTTATAATTTTATGCGGAAACTCTTTCACAAAATCATCAGAAATTATCTGCATATAACGAGCGAGAATGATAAGATCTACATCATGCTCTTTTAATATCTGTATTTGCTCAGCTTCGGCTTCAGCCTTATTTTCTTTGGTAACAGGAATGTGTTTAAACGGAATATCAAAACGTTTTGCCACCACTTCAAGATCTGGATGATTGCTAATAATAAGCGGAATTTCCACCTTGAGTTCGCCAGAAGCATGTCGTCCCAATAAGTCATACAAACAGTGGTCATATTTACTTACAAAAATCGCCACTTTGGGCACATATTCCGCATCAAAAAGTTGATAGGTGAGTTTAAATCCTGCTTCAAAAGTCTCTTTAAAATCACTTTCAAAACCTATTGTATCAAAAGCTTCATATTCAAATTCGCACTCCAGACGCATAAAAAACACGCCTTGTTGCCTGTCTACATGTTGATCAAGATAAACGATATTTCCACCAGCCTCAAGTATAAAATGAGTAATAGAAGTCACTATCCCTTTGCGGTCAGGACAGTTTATTAAAAGCGTAATTTTCTGCATTATCGTACTTTCATCAGGTTATCAAGCTAAGCTACTAATTTTGGTTTCAATTAATAATTGAAAAATCGCAAATTATCAATGTTTTTGCACCTATAACCGTAAATTAGCAACGAGAATTACCTTAAAAATTACGAATGAAACAAATTGCTCCTTATACACCAAAAAATAAAATACGCATAGTAACGGCAGCCTCTCTTTTTGACGGGCATGACGCGGCTATAAATATAATGCGCCGCATCATTCAGGCTACGGGAGTAGAGGTGATTCACCTGGGTCATGACCGCAGTGTAGATGAGGTTGTGAATACCGCGATACAGGAAGATGCGCACGCTATTGCGATGACCTCTTATCAGGGTGGGCATAATGAGTATTTTAAATATATGCGTGATCTGCTGGTAGAAAGAGGAGCAGAGCACATTAAGATTTTTGGCGGCGGCGGCGGCGTTATACTTCCGGAAGAAATAGAAGAACTTCAGCAATATGGTATCACGCGAATTTATTCTCCAGATGATGGTCGTGAGATGGGCTTGCAGGGAATGATAAATGATCTGGTTGAGCAGTCTGATAGCCCCCTCTCAGTCTCCCCCAAAGGGGGAGAAGTTTCAGAGCAGCTTCAGAACAAAAATGTAAATACAATAGCGAGACTAATAAGTCTTGCAGAGAATAATCACGAGCAATTTCTTAAAGTCTTCCCCCCATTGAGGGGATCGAGTGGGGCTATTCCGGTTTTGGGAATTACAGGAACAGGTGGTTCTGGGAAGTCATCTTTGGTTGACGAACTCGTACGCCGTTTTTTAGCTGATTTTCCTGAGAAAAATATAGGTATTGTTTCTGTAGATCCTTCTAAGAGAAAAACAGGCGGTGCTCTTTTAGGTGACCGTATTCGCATGAATGCAATCAATTCGCCACGGGTTTATATGCGGTCACTGGCTACGCGCCAAAGCAATCTGGCGTTGTCTAAACATGTGCAGGAAGCGGTTGAGGTCTTGAAAGCTGCCCAGTATGATTTGATAATTCTTGAAACCAGCGGAATAGGGCAGAGCGATACCGAAATTCTTGATCACAGCGATGTTTCTCTTTATGTAATGACTCCGGAATTTGGTGCGGCTACCCAACTCGAAAAGATTGATATGCTGGATTTTGCAGATCTTGTCGCTATCAATAAGTTTGATAAACGCGGCGCGCTTGATGCTTTGCGCGATGTGAAGAAACAATATATGCGTAACAACAATCTGTGGGATACGCATCAGGATGATCTGCCGGTTTTTGGTACGATCGCTTCGCAATTCAACGACCCGGGAATGAACAAGCTTTACAAAGCGATAATGAACGAGATTGTCGCTAAAACTGAAGCTGATCTAAAAAGTGACTTTACACTTTCAGATGAGATGTCTGAAAAGGTATTTGTGATTCCCCCGGCACGTACGCGATACCTTTCTGAGATCGCAGAAAACAACCGAAACTATGATAAAATCGCCTTAGAACAGGCAGAAATCGCACAGAAATTATACGGTATTTATAAGACTATTGAGACTTCTACCGGTGCTGTACTTAGCTTGACGAAGTATGGTATTGATGAAGATAGTCTTCGACAGGCTCAGACTGACAAAAATCTTCAATTAACAGAATTACTTAAAAAGGAATTTGACCGTGTAAAAATGGACCTCGATCCTTACAATTGGGCGGTGATTACTGGTTGGGAAGAGAAAGTCAATAAATATAAAAGTCCGGTTTACAGTTTTAAAGTTCGTGATAAAGAGATTAAAATAGAAACGCATTCTGAGTCGCTTTCGCATACGCAAATACCAAAAGTTGCTTTGCCAAAATACAAAGCCTGGGGCGATATTTTACGCTGGGTTTTGCAAGAAAATGTGCCTGGCGAATTTCCATACACAGCGGGATTGTATCCTTTTAAACGTACGGGTGAAGATCCTACACGCATGTTTGCAGGTGAGGGCGGACCAGAACGTACCAATCGCCGTTTTCATTATGTAAGTCTCGGTTTGCCTGCAAAACGGCTTTCTACCGCTTTTGATAGTGTTACGCTTTATGGTAATGATCCCGATCATCGTCCTGATATTTATGGAAAAATAGGTAACGCCGGGGTTTCTATTTGCTGCCTTGATGATGCTAAAAAGCTGTATTCAGGGTTTGATTTGAGCAGCCCGATGACTTCGGTGAGTATGACAATTAACGGGCCGGCGCCTATGCTGCTCGGGTTTTTTATGAATGCTGCCATCGATCAGAATTGTGAGAAATATATAAAAGAAAATGGCTTAGAAGATCAGGTAGAAGCAAAGCTAAAAGAGCTCTACGACGATAAGAATCTGGAAAGACCGTCCTACATTAATTCCCCCTCCGTGGGAGGGGGCCAGGGGGAGAAAGCTTTACCCGAAGGCAACAACGGTCTTGGACTCATGCTTTTGGGCATTACCGGTGACCAAATTCTTCCGGCAGATGTTTATGCTAAAATTAAAGCCGAAACTTTAAACCAGGTGCGCGGTACCGTTCAGGCAGATATTTTAAAAGAAGATCAAGCGCAAAATACATGTATTTTTTCAACCGAATTTGCCCTGCGTTTAATGGGTGATGTGCAGCAATATTTTATAGAAAAACAAGTGCGCAATTTCTATTCGGTTTCTATTTCGGGATATCACATTGCCGAAGCCGGAGCAAATCCTATAACACAACTCGCATTTACACTGTCAAACGGTTTCACGTATGTAGAATATTACTTAAGTCGCGGGATGGACATCAATAAATTTGGTCCCAACCTTTCATTCTTTTTCAGTAATGGTATCGATCCTGAATATGCGGTGATTGGCCGTGTAGCCCGTAAAATCTGGGCAAAAGCACTCAAAAATAAGTATGGTGCCAACCCACGCGCGCAAATGTTGAAATATCATATACAGACTTCCGGGCGCTCATTGCATGCACAGGAAA
This sequence comes from Leeuwenhoekiella sp. A2, assembly GCF_047946655.1. Lineage (GTDB taxonomy): Bacteria > Bacteroidota > Bacteroidia > Flavobacteriales > Flavobacteriaceae > Leeuwenhoekiella. Next base: position 707,066 of record NZ_CP172311.1, on the reverse strand, counting down.
TAGATTTTAATGATATACGCACCAGTTTACAGGCGTTGTACGCGATCTATGACAATTGCAACTCGCTACACACAAATGCATACGACGAGGCGATCACAACACCTACAGAGGAAAGTGTACGCCGCGCCATGGCGATACAGTTGATCATAAATAAGGAATTAGGTTTAACCAAAAATGAAAACCCAATACAGGGCGCTTTTATTATAGAAGAATTGACAGATCTTGTGGAAGAAGCCGTTTTGCTTGAATTTGACCGAATCACAGAACGAGGCGGCGTGCTGGGCGCTATGGAAACCATGTACCAGCGCAGTAAAATACAGGAAGAAAGTTTGTATTATGAGACTTTAAAACATAATGGGGAATTCCCTATTATTGGTGTAAATACATTTTTGAGTAGTAAAGGATCGCCTACGGTAAAACCTATGGAAGTGATTCGCGCTACCGAAGCCGAAAAGCAGGCTCAGATACAAACGCTTACCAATTTACACAAAGCGTATGCAGATCGTGAAGAAGATGTTATCGCCGCAGTACAACAAGCCGCGATTCAAAACGAGAATATGTTTGAAAAATTAATGGAAGCCACAAAAGTTTGCTCTCTGGGGCAAATTACCAATGCGCTCTTTAAAGTCGGTGGGCAGTATAGACGGAATATGTAAGCAGAGAACCCTCTTTTGCCTGGCAAAAGAGGTGTGAATCGCTTATCCTGAGCGCAGGCGAAGGATTTAATTAGGATTAAGTTTAAATGGAATATTTTTTCTCCTTATTGGAGTTGGAAGGTAGCTCGTCATCCTGAATTTATTTCAGGATCGCACAAGGGAAATATGGAATAAAAATATTCTTTTAAGAAACTGAATTTTCTATGAATTCTGAATAAGTAATGATCTTCGTATTTCTTATTTCATTGATAACAAGAAGATCATTGTCCCCTGTTATAAGGAAATCTGCGGTACCATCTACTGAAAGGTTAAGTAAGAAATTGTCTTTTTTGTCCCGGCATAAATCAAGGTCTGAGGAAACTTCTATTAATTCTGCATATTCATCAAATAGTTCCAGCAATGCTTTAATATCCTTTTGGGAAAAGAATTTTTTAAATTTTGGTCGTTTTACAACATCGATGAATTCCTCTAGAAGTTCGTTTGAAAATATAAGGGTTATCTCACCAGTCTTTACGAGTTTGTCTATTGCTTTAAAATTATTTGATATAAGAAAGCTAATCCACAAATTGGTATCAAGAATGACACGTTTACTTTTCAAATCTTTTTTTTCTCACGGCCTCTACTTCTTTTGTAATATCTTCTATGGATATTTTTTCTTTAGAATTAGAACGTAGCTTTTTAAGTAGAGTAGAAAAGTCTGTTTTTTTATCCTGATTTATTTTAATAAGATTGAGATCTGCTAAATCTTGCAAGAGATTTTTGGCTTTGGGATTTAGTATGTCGATTTTAATGGATTCCATCTTGTTTTTTATAAAGATAGTAAATTTTCGATTTGAAAATAAAGTGATTCTGATTTACTCATTATATATTCAATACTTCGCTTATGTGAAATATCTAGAAAAGATAATTAAGAGTACATTAATTACTCAGAGCGCAGTTGAAGGGTTTAATTGAATATGTGTGATTTTATACTTTAATTTATAGACGACAACACATCAATAACTACACAAGTTAATGGAAAATTTTGACCGTAAAAAACACTGGGAAAATATCTATCAAACTAAAGAACTAAAAAACGTAAGCTGGTTTCAACCTACACCAGAAACTACGCTGCAATTCTTTAAAGAATTTAATGTACCCACCACTGCTAAGATCATAGACATAGGTGGCGGTGATAGCCTGTTAGTTGACCATTTGCTTAACCTGGGCTACAAAGATATTTCTGTGCTTGACATTTCTGAAGCTGCGATCTTAAGGGCTAAAGAAAGGCTAGGAGATAAAGCGGAAAATGTAAAGTGGATTGTTGCAGATGCGGCAACCTTTAAACCCATAGAAAAATACGATTTTTGGCACGATAGGGCGGCTTTTCACTTCTTAACAGACGAAAATGAGATTACTAATTATCTGGAAACAGGACAGCAAAATATAACGCCAACAGGTTTGTTACTTATTGGGACGTTTTCAGAAGATGGCCCTACAAAATGCAGCGGTATTGAGATTAAACAGTATTCTCAAAGTACTATGACTAACCGCCTGATACCATTTTTTGAAAAAATTAAGTGTGTAACTGTAGACCACCGTACACCGTCTAACAGTATTCAGAATTTTGTGTTTTGTATTTTTAGAAAATTACAAATTCAAAATAGTTAGTTTTTGCTGAAGAAATCTCATTGCGTTTACTATAACCGAAGTGGTGCATTTAAATTACCGATTTTTTGGTATTTTGACCTGATTTTTGCAATTCAATAGTAGTTTCTGAAATCGTATCTCAACCTCCATTTATGAGATACATTGATAGCCATAGTTGCTTTAGTTCAAATTACTTACTGTTTTATATAAAAGATTTAAATGGTGTATTGACATATCTATTAGTGGTTCAAACATAAAGGCATTGATGTGAATGTTTTCTGGAGTCATCAAATTAACTTTATCTAATGTGATTCTAGCTTCACTTTCAGGATAACTGATGCAATACTCTCTGTATAAAAATTGAGTTTGATTTTTCTTAATGGTAGATAAATCAATACGTGGAAGTTTGCCAATTAAATATTTCTCAGCTTGTAACCTAATTGCTATTGAGAGACAAATTTTATTTTCAAGAGCTATTTCATCTATTTCTTCATCTGATATAGAATCTGCGGTTTGAATGATAAAATCAATCAAATACTCATCTCCAAAATTTATAGTCTTATCTTCGAGTTTGACCAATCTATCTTTAAATATATTAAAGATTTGATGCACTTTTATATTGGCTGTTTCTTCTTTCCTATGGAGGCAGCTTGTAAGGGTTAGATAGTCATCATTGCTCTTAGACTCGCTATATTCAATTAGATTCCTTACAAATGCAATTAAACTAATAAAGAACTTGGGATTTTGGTAATTTCTAATAAGGTAGCTAAAGACATCATTTATATATTGACCTTTATGGAAAGTTATTTCGTTTTGAAGATTTTTGGTAGTCATGTAGATAACATCCCTATCTAAATGCAATCTTGATGAGACAGTTCGATAAAAGTCAAAATTATGAGTAAGTACAATTGTTTTAAAATGATTTTGTTCGTGAATTTCTTTGATATACTCAATTATAGCGAACTTATTTTTGTAGTCAAATGAATCTGCCACATCATCAAAAATCAATAGATTCTTATTTGTTTTTAATTTTCTGGCTTCAATCTCAAATAAAAAATGAAGTATAAAATAAGCTCTTTGCTCACCTTTACTCAATATCGTAAGTAAATTTTCCCGATTTTGTTTTATAGCTTCTTCACCTCTGTCAGCATAATCGAAATTCAAATTAGCAGTTTCTTTCTTTAATATAATATCTTCTTGGTTTACAATATTGACTTCAAAAGGAACGTGGAATCTAGAGTTAAAAGTTAGTATGATTTTAGTCCATAATTCAAACTCTTTTTTTGATGCACTAATAATTTCTTGTAATCTGTTCTTTTTTTCTTCATACTGATTTACTAATTCTTCTGCGTCTTCTTTAATTTCAGAAAAGTAATTAATCCAAACTTCTTGTTTAAAATTTTCGTAGTCTTTCAATTTGACTAGAATCAAATTATTTTTTTCTATAACTTTTTTAAAGGATCTTAACTCTGCATTAGAGCCAATGGCTTTATCAACTTTTTCAAATGATTTTTTTAGCTTTTCATCGTTTAAAATGTTCTGGATTTCTGCTTCAACTATTGTTTTTAAATTTTCAGCATTTTCGACTTCAGTTCCGTCCTGTAAGACGAACTTATGACCTGCTTCAAAGAAAGAATTGTCTTCAATCGATTTTATAATAATATTTGCCTGATAGGTGCCAAATGTATTGGTTTCAGATTCCTTAAAAAATTTGGACTTAGATATAATATTGTTATAATCTCTAACATATTTATCTAAAATTGCTTGATTGCTATCAAGAAATTTCTTGACATTTCCTTTTTTATCAAAAATATCATTATACCGAAAATCAAATTTTTCAAATTCAGTTTTTATATGATTATTTTGATGAGTAAGGACCTCAAAAAAATCTGAATTTTTATCTTCTGAAAATGTATTTATAAATTTAATTTCACAATCGGTACTTTGTGAAATAATTTTTAATTTTTTAATAAATTCAAGCTTTAACTCATTTAATTTTTGATATATCTTATCATATTCATCTTTTAGCTCTTTGCTAGCAAGAAAACTACTGATCTTACTTGATGCGTCAAAACTATCATCTTCTGCATTTATTACTAGTATATCATCTGGATTAATTTCGGAATCCTCATTTAAAATTTGATATTTAGAAACTCTTGATTTATATATTCTATCGCAAGGTTTGTTCTTAGGATCATCCTTTGAAATTAACTCAAAAGTTTTTGCAAAAGAAGTTTTCATTGTTCCATTTGGAGCATAAACTAAGTGAGTATTACTCTTTTCAAAATCGATTTGATGATGTAATTTTCCTATACCAAAGCAATTCTCAAACTGAATATTAAGTTGTTTCATTCGAATATTTTAATAGAGATTACCGTTAATTAGCTTACAATAAAACTTACTTTCCTTTTATAAATCTATAAATTAAAAATACTTCCACCTAAAATAACCAATAACCACAAGGCTTCTTTACGGTAACCCGTAAAATGCTTGAAAATCAATTAAAAAAGGGGGTAAATCCGGTAATAAATCGGGTTTTTGAGGGAGAAAAACGGTTAGTTTTTAAGCAATATCAGGAGGATCCCGTTAATAATCGTGACAGCATTTGTCAATAATTAAGGAGTTTTTTAGCCCATTTGAGCCATTTTTTTAGCTACATGATCCATCACTTCTTTAAACTCTTTTGACGGACTAAACTCTATAAATTTGATAGGCTCTTTTACAATGGCAGTATGCCCGCCAGGTAAATAATACACATCACCTTCTGTAAGCGTTTCTTCAACACCATCGTCGTATTTAATTAGCATCTTTCCGCTTATTATATAACCCCAATGCGGGCAATGACAACTATCATTTGTAAGTCCGTTGAGCAGCGGTGTGAAATCTGTTCCTTCGGGAAGTTCAGTAAAGCAAACGGTCATTCCGCCAAAATTATCCTGCGCACGCATAATCGTGTCAGGCCCTTCCATGCCTGTGGGAATGTCATTTTTGTTGAGTTTCATATTTCCTGGGTTTAAGTCTGTTTTACATTCAGGAGAATAATCATTACAAGGGGGAGAAATCTAACAATTACTGTAGTAAGTGGTTCATTATCAGCATCAAAAATACATAAAATGAGTGTTTAAACTGCTCATTATGACTTAAAAAGAGAAATTACCCTGAACATTAAATAACTTTGACCAGATTACTTTTATGCTTTAAAAAGCAATCAAAAAGCGGGAAAATTAGGTAAGAAATCAGGTTTTTAAGGTAGAAAATCGGCTTACTGGGATGCAATTTTTATTAACTGCTAATTTTTCGATTAGCAATTTGTGTAGGCGTTTGCCCAAAATGTTTTTTAAAAGCAAATGAGAAATGAGACAAATCTTCAAAACCCAGTTCTAGATATATTTCAGAAGGTTTTTTGTTCTTTTTTTCGATAAGAAAATGAGCTTCTTCTAATCGTTTTTGCATGAGCCAGCGATTAGGAGTTACATTGAACTTTTCTTTAAAATCACGTTTAAAAGCTGAGAGGCTTCGCCCTGTGATATATGCAAAGCGCTGTATGCTTACATTAAATTTATAGTGCTGGTGCATAAAGGCTTCCAGATTTATTTTTTTCGGTATGGCGTAATTAAAGAATATTCCGGTTAATTCTGGTTGTGATCGTAATAGAATAAGGAGTAATTCTTCCCGTTTAACGTCTGCAAAAGATTCTTCTATTTTTCCGCCTTTGTTGTAATACGGCATGAGTGAGGTAATAAAATTAGGAATCAACGCATTCTCATTAAGAGTCAAAAATGCTTCTGCTGCGTTAAATTTCGTGGAAACGATATCATGCTTTTTCTGAAATTTCCTGAGAAACAACTCATCAAAAATGATAACTACTTTTTCAAATTGGTCATTTTCCCTTTCCTTGTTGTATCGCGCTAAATGGTTTTTGCGCACCAGACAATATTCTCCAGATTTTAACGTCTGTGATTTGTTGCCGTCATAACCGTGTATCTTTCCTTTTGCGATGTAGAGAAAGAAATGTTCAGGAATGAATTGCTCCGGCGAAATTTCGGGACCTATGTAGCAGGATTTTATGTCTGTCGCTCTCATTTTATATTCCCGAATTTAATCATACTTTCTATTGTGGCAATAACAGCTTCTTCATTATTGCTTATAGGCTGCCATCCCAAAATGTTCTTAGCTTTTGCGTTGCTTGTATTGCGATTTGCTTTTAACATAGAAGCGATATTTTTTGCTTTAGGGCTAAATAAAGCAGCGATATGCACAGCCCAGTTGGGCAATTTTCTTGTTGAAATATTTTTTGAAACTTCGGGCATTCTATTTTTTAGAAATGAGGCGATCTCTGGTAAAGTCATTGTGCCTCCTGCTAAAGCTAAAAAGCGTTGTCCTTTTGCTTGAGGATTTGTCATAGCCCTAATGTGCAGATCTGCAACATCACGCACATCTATAATATTAAGCGCTAAATTGGGGACAGCTTTCATCGAGCCGTTAATGAGGTTTCTTAAAAGTTCAAAACCGCTTGAAATATCAGGCCCTAAAGACGGACCAAAAATCGCCACGGGATTGATCACACTTAACTCCATATTGCCACCTTCACTATTAATAAAATCCCATGCTGCACGCTCGGCCAGGACTTTAGATTTGTTATAAGATGAAAGTCCTTTTTGATTGGGGTTTGTCCACTCGTTTTCGGTAATTTCAGTAGAAGGATCTTTTTGACTATAACCCACGGCACCAAAATTTGAGGTCATTACCACGCGCTTTACACCTGCATTGCGCGCTGCTTTTAATACGCGTAAGGTACCATCTACCGCGGGGCGTATCATTTCATTTTCATTTTTAGGTAGCGACAAAAATATAGGCGAGGCAATGTGCAAAACGTAGTCGCAGCCTTTTACAGCATTATCCCAATTATCATCTTTTGTAAGATCTGCTTCAATAAAAGTAATATCATGGAAAGAAGTAATACCGCCAATTTTGAGCATTTTAATTACCTCGTCTTTTCTGTTTAATGACCGAAGTGTGGTTTTAACCTTGTAGCCCTTTTGTAATAATTGAAGAATGCTATGAACACCTACAAAGCCGGTGCCTCCTGTTACCAAAACTGTTTCTTTATTTTCCATTGTCTAAAAAATTTAAGACGCAAAGTTCTGCGTTAAATTTTTAGACCACTTTGTTTAAAAGTCCAAAATGGCTTTGTTGGGAAGTTCAGAAGGGGTTTATCGTGCGCGATCCATAATTAGCTAGAATATGATTACAATACTTTTTCTGCCAGATATTTCTGGACTTCGTAAACGTCAATACTTTTATTGAATTTTTTGCTCACAGAAGGCGTATTCTCACTTGAGATCCAGATTTTTAATTCGGCATCCAGATCAAAGGTTCCGGCTGTTTCAAGCGAAAATCTCGAAATATTCTTATAGGGTAAAGACTTATATTCTACCTTACTTCCCGTCAATCCCTGCACGTCTATCAGGATGAGTCTTTTGTTTGTAAACATGAAGGTATCGCGCAGCAATTCAAAACCGCCTTCTATTATCTCGTTATCTACCAGAAGTCTGGCGTATTTTTCCTGCAAGCGCTCAGGCGAAATTTTGTCTGCGTTTCCTAATAATTTGTTGAGTAGTCCCATGCCGAATTTTTGAAGTGTTTGGATAAATTAAATATAGAAAATACGATTGAATTTATTCATTCTCATCATCCATATCATCAAAAGGCAAATCTTCATCAGGATCTGTGTCATTGTAGTTTATGCCCGGCGGATTGAACAATCCCCAGCGATCTATGGTGTAATTCCAAGGGTCAAACGTAGATACCCATTCTGCAAATAAAACTCTAAAGGTTTCTATCTCATCGCGTAGTAGGTCAAGATATTCGGTTTCTTTAAAACCATATATCTCAAGACTGATCATATGTGTATTTAGATCTCGTGCGGCTTTGCGAATGAGTGTGGCGTTTTCCATCCTCAGGTCATAGAGATCACAACCCCAGGCGCCGGCTATTTTTGTTGGGATGCGAGAGGCATCCTCACGAATTAAAAAAGCGTGATTACGCAAAATTTCACCATCCATTTCATTGCTGTTCGCAGGTTCATACTGCGCTGCAATTTCTGCAATGCGGTGAGCAAGCTTCAGCATCTCTGTAGCTTTGATGAACAAAGGTGACTCTTTGTATTTCTCTCTGTTGTTAAAAGCTTCTTCATTAAACATAGCAGTGTCTTTTTCGCGAAAGCGAGAATATAATGATCAATTTGATAAGTATAGAGAAAACTGCCAAAAAAATTATCTCTTGCGCTTGTTGCGGGTTTTTTAATTCTTTCCCGAAAATCACATAGAAATAACCGATTTTAAGCCATTTTAAACCGATTTTAATTGCCCTAGTCGTCTCATTATGTTATTCATGTTGTAATGCCGGGCAGAGTCAAGTTTGCGCAATTCATCCCAGCTTATTGGCGTTGCTACTCCGCATTCATCATTAGGTCGCAATGAATAAGGGCACACAGATGTTTGTGCGTATGCGTTACGCAGATAATCGAGAAATATTTTGCCTTCCCGGTTTTTCTTTAACGTTTGCGTTGTAAAAAGTTCTGGAAACTGCGATTCTATTTTTTCTGCTGTGGCCTTTGTTTCCTGCCTTACCTCATCAAAACTTTTATTGCGGCGTATCTTGTACCAAACGTGTAAACCATGCTGTCCTGAAGTCATGAGATTTGGGTTTTCGCCCTGAGCTCTTAAATAATCACCTACTTTTTGTGCAGCTTCCCTAACGTTCTCAAAACTGTCATCTGGCGGGTCTAGATCAAAAACGATCTTGTCTGGCTTGTCTAGTTTATCATTCTGACTTAGCCAAATGTGAAAACCTATTGTTCCCTGATTTACGAGATAAATGAGGCTTTTTTTAGTATTGCAGTAAATCTCTGTATTGCTGCCTTCTTTAGTTGGTACTTCTACGGTCTTGATATAATCAGGAAAATAGTCGGCTGTATTTTTTTGATAAAAACCTTGTTTCTCAATCCCTTCGGGAAAACGATGCAGTGTTAATGGTCTGTCGCGCAAGTAGGGGAGCATCTTGGGCGCTACTTTCTCATAGTAGGTAACCATATCTATCTTTTTAATATTAGCTTTAGGAAAAATAATTTTATCGGGGTGCGAAATATTAACTCCTGCTATCGTCATTAGAATATTTGGTTTTTAAAGATTAATAATTGATTTATGCCTCTTCCTGGGCGATTTCTTCCATGCTGCGACCGGTTTTTGAACTTTTTGTCTGGGTATTTACAGGGTTGCGACGCGCATCTGCTTCATCATCATCTATTTTTATGAGCAGCCAATTGCCTTTCATATTGCCGCTTTTCATTTTGATGAGTGCGTAACCACCTTTTAATTTGCTGCCGTCTAAGTAGAATTCTAAAGTTCCCATTTTGTATGAATCTAAAAGGGAAATAGGCTTGTCTTCTACGTCTTTTTTAAGGTTTTTATAGGTGCCGGCATCCCAGATCATAACTGTGCCGCCACCGTATTGTCCCTCTGGGATCACGCCTTCAAAATTACCATACTCCAGCGGGTGGTCTTCTACAGGTATGGCCATGCGCTTAATATTAGGATCTGTACTGGGGCCTTTAGGTACGGCCCACGATTTTAAAGTACCGTCTATCTCTAATCTAAAATCATAATGCAGATTTGTAGCATCATGTTTTTGTATAACAAATGTGGGATTATCAGGATTACCTTGATCTTTCCCTGCCTGTGGCTCTTTTGTTTTACTAAAGTCTCTTTTGCTGTTATAATCGCTGGTTGTCATTGCTTTACGTTTATTATTTCAATAGAGTACTGAACTTTGAGATCCGAACATATCTAAATTTGACATGTTTATTACCTCAAAATATTTAAACATAAGTTACTACAACCCCAGCGCCTAAGCTGTTAAGGCTACGGTAATGTTATCTAAAAAGTGCGTGAAAAATAAAGCCGGTTTTGGCTATAATTAAGCTAAAGAGACATCATCCAGCGGTGCTGCAGACGACGGAATTTTTTAAGTTCTATTCGAAGTAATTTTACAAAATCCTTACCATTACTTTCTGCGCGCTCAAGGCGTTCACAGGTTTTGTAAAGACGGTTTGTAAGATTGTGCACAGAAGCAGCATATTTAAGACGATCATCCTGAAAAACCTGATTTTCGGCTTTGATGATTTCAGGCGCCAGTGAATCTGAATGTCGTATTATATCGCCCGTGTCATAAACAGAGGGATGTTCTGTACCATTTTCCTGTAATGCGGTGAAATCGTAGATCATATAATTAGAAATGCTTCTGGAAAGATGAATGATCTCCAGCGCTTTATTATAAAGTCTAATATTTCCAGGTTGTGTGTTCATAGCAATTTACACTTCAAAATTAACTGATATATTTTATCTCTGTCTTTAATAATTTAAGTTTTATTACGATTTTGCTTTAATTTGTAACGAAATTTAAATATTAAACTTAGAATGCAAATCGATCCTACTAATTGGAAAATCCTTCAAATATTACAGAAGAATGCCCGTACAAGTAATGTAGAAATCAGCAGGCAAATAGGTATTAGTTCGCCAGCCGTAGCAGAACGTATACGCAAGATGGAAGATGCCGGTGTTCTTATAGGGTATAAGGCAGAAATATCTCATTTTCATTCTGGTCATCAGCTAAAGGCTATTATTACTTTGCGCGCTTTTATGGGAAGGTTAAAACCATTTCTGGAAAAGGTAAAAGATTTTGGCGAAGTGCTCAATTGCTACCGTATTACAGGCAACGAAAATATTATTATGGAAGTTGTATTATTTGATCAGTTTCACCTTGAAGAATTTATTGATAAATTAATAACCTATGGTGAGACTAAAACGCATATTGTGCTTTCTACCGTGATAGAAAATGCGCCCATAAGAACGCGGCGTGACAGGAAAGTCTAAATGTAAAGTGTATACAAATACCAGCAGCTAAAGGCGATAAGTAATAAAATACTAAACAAGCTTAATACGCGTATAAGTTTTTTAGGCCGCAGATCTTCTGGAACTGCTGAACTGTTTATTACAAGATAGTTCGCTATTGCGAAAAAAGGTGCAGTAAGAAAAGATAATATCGTCGCGATTTGTACGAGTTGTCCCATTTCACTGCTCAAAAAAAGCAGGATACTACATGTGCCTGCAATTAAAATAATCACCCAAAGCAGGTAGCTGTATTTTAAATTTTTGCCCGTTAGAAGTTCTGTGGTTTTAGCCATAGATCGGGGGGAAGCATCAAGTGTGGTTAATGTGGTGCTAAACATGGTTGTGAATGCCGCTATGCCTATGACTATAAAAGCACCTTCTCCTAAATGTGCAGTGTACATATCTATGAGCTGTTTCGCGAAAGCGCTGCCAGAAGTGCTGAATGTGGTTCCTGTATTAAACATAACCAAAGCTCCCAGACTTATAAAACAAATACCCACCAGAACTGTACCGGCGTAACCAATATTAAAATCAAATATCGCCGACTTGACATTCATGCCGCCCTCTTTTGATTTCTCAAGTGACCACAGCGAGTGCCATATAGAAATATCGAGCGGTGCGGGCATCCAGCCCATAAAAGCAATTAGAAATGCGATTCCCAAACTATCCTTTGGTATAACCTGAGAAACATCAATATGATTAGAGGTGTCAAAAAATGCAATGCTCACCGCGGCAAGCGTACTAATTGTAAGCGTGATAATGATAACTTTCATTAGATTGTCAAGAATCTTGTAATTGCCCAGTATTAGAATACCGGCACAGATAAAAGTTATAATAACACTCCAAATCTTAATATCAAGATCGATCCCAAAAATGTACGTAGCAATACCTGCTGTGACAATGGTTACCGCTGTCTGTATGGTAAACATGGTAAGCAGATTGAGTATAAAGTAAAAAACGAGAACACCTTTGCCTAATCTTCTGTAGCCTTCTAACAAACTTTCTCCCGTAGCTGCAGCATATCGCGGCCCAAATTGAAAAAAAGGATATTTAATAATGTGAATGAGTAATAGTGCCCAGATAAGACCCATACCATAATCTGCACCTGCACGCGTAGATTGCACCAGGTGAGAAACGCCAATTGCTGCGCCTGCAAAAAGCAGCCCGGGACCCAGCTTTTTTAGACTTTTTATGCCCATTATCGCTATTGATTTTTCTCGATAAGATCTGCAAGTAACCTGCGTGCCCTTAGTAGTTTAACCTTTACATTATTAATAGGTTCATCAAGGCTTTCTGCCATCTCCCTGTAACTCATTTCCTGAAAGTAGCGCAAATTGATGACTTCCTGATAATGTGGCTTAAGAATTTTAATGTACTGTAAAAGTTGGGCGAGATTCTGTTTTGTGATAAGCGCGTCTTCTGGTGTAGGATTCTCATCGATAAGCTTTTTGAGTTTCTCTTCTTTATTTTTTGTATTTGCCTTTAATAAAGAATTTTCCTTACGCAGCAGATCGATATGTAAGTTTTTTGAAATTGTAATGAGCCACGTATTAAACTTATACTTTGAATTATACGTGTCAAGGCTACTAAAGGCTTTAGAAAATGTCTGGACTGTGATTTCTTCGGCCTCATATTCATCTTGTGTACGCTTGAGCTGAAAATTATAAACCTGACCCCAGAATGTAGCTAGCAGGTAATTGTAGGCACTTTGCTTACCATTTTTGGCTTCGGTTATATTTTTATCCAGTATGGTAGGATCTACTTCCAACGTTTGGGTTTTGCCAATAGGTTTGTGATGAATATACTTAATTGGAAAAGTAAAAGAAAAATTTCAATTAAAGGAAACCAGATCAATAAATCCCGTTCATTTAATTTTCCGCTTGCACTTCCTATTACGCTCCACGCTATCGCATAGCGCACCACTATAAACATAGCGGTAAGTTGCCAGTTATAACCTAAAGCAAGTAAAATAAAAGCAGTTATTAAAAACAGGATCTGGCTCAGGTAAAAGAAACCCAGTTGAAGTTTATGCTTGGTCTTGTAATGTTGAGCAACAGAAGTATGTCTTCTTTTCTGAATAAACCAACTCTTCCAGGTGAGTTTTGGGTTAGAATAAGTAAACGCTTCCGGCGAAAGACAAATTGCTGTGTTGGTAGCAGTCGCGGCACTGTTTATAAAAAGATCATCATCACCAGATGCAACTTTAATATGTTCCATAAAACCTCTGTTATTATAGAAGGTTTTTGCCGTGTAGGCGAGGTTCCTGCCCACCCCCATATACGGATTTCTGTTTATCGCATAACCAAAATACTGAACAGCAGTAAGAACTGTCTCAAACCTGATTATTTTATTAAGCCATGATCTTTTAATGCGGTGGTAAGCGCCATAACCCAGAACGATAGTTTTTTCATTGTCAAATTGATTGACCATGTTCTCAATCCATTTTGTTGAGGTAGGAGCACAGTCGGCATCTGTAAATAATAAGTGCTCGTATTTGGCACGTTTTATTCCTAAAGTAAGCGCATATTTTTTGCTTCCCCAGAAATGCTCATTTCCGGCAACGTCAACTACGCAAATTTTCTCAGATTGAAGCGCGAGAGCTTCCATTGTCTCAAGAGAATCATCACTTGAATTATCATTTATAAGAATGATTTCAAATTCGGAATAATCCTGAGATAAAAGCAGAGGTATATTGGTCTTTAAATTTTCAGCTTCATTTTTAGCACAAACTATAACCGAAACAGGAACGGATGGTTTTGTAGTAGAGGTTTTAGTCTTTAGAAAGCTAAATTTTGATACATATAAGTAGTACCCACAATTAACAAGGCTAATCACTACAAATCCATAAAAAAGGAAAGCGTAAAGTTCTGTCAATCGCTAAACTATAAAGAAAATAAAAGGCTAAAACTTATTTGGTAGTGTCACAATCACCCACCTCAGATGGCATTTTACCGCACATGCTGCAAGGCTCACCACCTTTGTTTAGAAAAGGACTCTGGCTGGCACAAGTACCGGCAAATTTACCGTCTTTTTTAGCCCAGATTTTGATAGCAATTCCTGCAACAGATAAAGCCAATAATACTAATGTAATTAATAAGAGTTTCATAACATTATTTTACGGCGCAAAGATACAAATAAACATAGGTTATCCCCAATAATATTTTGACCTATTAGATCTTAAATCCTCGTGTTACTGCTGACTTTTAAAGATTTAACTAAAGATTATTAGCAAAAAATGGGTCGCAATTGAGATTATAGATAATTTTATTTTAACCAAAAAAATAAAGAATCATGAACAGTAATAGATTAATGCCTGTATTTATTATGCTTTTTGCACTTCTTACGGTAAGTGCATGTAAGGATGATAAGAAAGCCGACACAAATACTGCGCCTCAAAGCACACCTGAAACGGCGATGAGTGAAGATCTTGAAAGTGATCAAATGAAAGCTGATAAAGCACGTGAAGAAGCTGAAGCAAATAGTATCGCTGCTAAAGCAATGGCCTCATCAGATCTTAGTACCTTAACAGGCGCTCTTAAATCTGCAGATCTTGACTCGATGTTGACCTCTATGGGGAGTTACACCGTTTTTGCTCCTTCTAACAACGCATTCACAAAGTTGCCAGAAGGTACTGTTGACACGCTTTTAAAACCTGAGAATAAAGAGCAATTGCGATCTATTTTGCAATATCACGTAGTACCCGGTACGATTACTACAGACAGACTTGTAATGGCGATTAAAGGTAATAGTGGTAAATACGCCATAAAAACTGCCACCGGTGAAGAATTAATTGCTATGATGGACGGTGACCAGATCGTGATAAAAGATGGTCGTGGTAAAAAGGCGCATGTATTAAAAGGTAATATAGAAGCTTCTAACGGGGTTGTTTATGTTATAGATGATGTCTTGATGGCGCATAAATAAGAAAAAATTTGATCTAAAAACCAGAAAACCCGCTGCAAAAGCGGGTTTTTTGATTAAAAAAGTGGTTTTTTAGACCAAAAATCGACCTGTTATTTAATGATATTTACTTCGGGTTGAAGTTTTATGTTGAATTTTTGCGCTACTTCCCGCTGAATTCTCATAGCAAGATCCCATATTTCTTGTCCGCTGGCGGTACCATAGTTTACAAGGACAAGGGCCTGCTTATCATGAACGCCGGCATCGCCAAAACGTTTTCCTTTAAAGCCAGCCTGCTCGATCAACCAGCCTGCAGGAATCTTTACTTTCTCATTTCCTAAAGGATAATAAGGAAGCGTCTCATATTTATCTCTAATTGCAGTAAATATTTCTTGCGAAACAATAGGGTTTTTAAAAAAGCTTCCGCTATTGCCTATTTGTGCAGGATCAGGAAGTTTTGCCTTACGTATGGCGATGACAGCATCAGAAACATCTTTAATAGATGGCTGTAGAATATTTTGATTTACCAAAGTCTCTTTAATTGCCCCGTAAGCCGTATTCACCTCGTAACGGGCTTTTTTCAGCTTAAAAGTAACCGAAGTAATTACGTATTTATCTTTGGCTTCATTTTTAAAGATAGAATCTCGATAACCAAAATTACAATCGGTAAGACTAAGAGATTTTTTCGCTAAAGTGGCTCTGTCTATAACCTCACAGCTTTCAAAAACATCTTTAAGCTCTACACCATAAGCGCCTATGTTTTGTATGGGAGCAGTGCCTGTATTTCCCGGTATAAGAGAGAGATTTTCTACTCCGCCGTAATTATTTTTCACAGAAAAAAGAACGAAATCATGCCAATTCTCACCCGCACAAACTTTGACGAAAATATAATCACCTTCTTCTTTAACAGTTTGTATACCTTTTAGATTAATGTGAATTACCAGATCGTCAATATCTCGCTGAAGCAACATATTGCTACCGCCACCAAGTATAAATTTTGATTGGGTAGAATGTGACAAGGCTTCTTTTAATTCGTCTTCAGTTTTTACCGAAACAAATAAAGCGGCCTTCGTGTCAATTGCAAAAGTATTATAAGGCTTCAGCGAAATATTTTCCTGAATTTGCATTAGTCTTTATAAATTAAAAGAGCTTCTTTTAGTAAAGCGATAGCTTCTACAAGGTCTTCTTTCTTCAAAACATAAGCAATACGCACTTGATTTAAACCTACGCCCGGTGTAGAATAAAAGCCGGCTGCCGGAGCAACCATAACGGTTTTTCCATTTACATTAAAATCTTCTAACAACCAGCGTGCAAAATCGTCTGCATTTTTAATAGGCAACTCGACGATACAATAAAAAGCACCTTTAGGTAGCGCTACTTTTACACCAGGTATTTCTTTTAATCCTGCAACTAAAGTATCTCTGCGATCAACATATTCTTCTATTACTTCGTCAAAATAAGATTGCGGAGTGTCTAATGCTGCTTCACTGGCTATTTGCGCTAAAGTAGGCGGACTAAGGCGTGCCTGTGCAAATTTCATAGCTGTCGCCATAAAAGCTTTGTTTCGGCTTACCAGACAACCTATGCGAGCACCACACATAGAATAACGCTTTGATACAGAATCTATCATTATCGTATGCTCGTCAATATCTCTCTGTTCAAGAACAGAATGATGCTGGGCACCGTCATAGGCAAACTCGCGGTAAACTTCATCTGCGATAAGAAAAATATCGTGTTTTTTAACCAGACGCGCCAATTGATCTATCTCTTCCTGGCTATATAGATAACCTGTAGGATTACCCGGATTACAAATAACGATGGCCTTTGTCTTAGGAGTGATCAATTTTTCAAAATCTGCGATAGGAGGTAAGGCAAATCCTGTGTCAATGGTCGAGATCACCGGCACAACCTGAACACCAGAAGCGGTTGCAAAACCATTATAATTAGCATAAAAAGGCTCTGGGATAATAATTTCATCACCGGGATCTGTGATGCTGCCCATGGCAAACATCAAAGCTTCAGAGCCACCGGTTGATATAATAATATCATTTTCGGTAACCTCAATGCCCTGTTTTGTATAGTAGGCGGCTAGTTTTTTGCGATAGCTTAAAAATCCGGCAGAGTGACTGTAAGAAAGCACTTCTATATCGGTATTTTTAAGTGCATCAAGAGCGCCGGCAGGTGTTTTAATATCGGGCTGGCCTATGTTAAGTTGGTGTATCGCGATGCCTCGTGCTTCTGCAGCTTCGGCATAGGGAACTAATTTGCGTATAGGTGATTGGGGCATGATCAAGCCCTTATGTGATAACTGCGGCATTTAAGTACGTTTTTAAGGGCACAAAGTTGCAAAATTATATCGACACCACATCAAAACAAATTAGGTTAATATAGTATACAATTTAAGGGAATTTTGTACATTACTAACAAATGCTATAAGGTGTATGGCAAGCTCTTACATATTGCAATCTTACTTTTTGTTTCCCTTAGTTTTAATTGTTTTGCTCAGGGTACATTTCATTTGCCTAATGGTGTAAACAGTATTAAAATTCCTGTTGAGGTTACAAATAATCTCATAATTATTCCGGTTACAGTTAACGGTACAGAACTCTCTTTTCTTCTAGACTCAGGGGTAAAGTCTAATGTGCTGTTTAGTATAGATGATCAACAGGATCTTAAGCTTAATGATGCGGTTACTATTTACCTTACGGGAGCTGGTTCTGGCGAACCCACAAAAGGCATCAAATCACAACATAATATTATAAATGTAGGTGAAGCAAGCGCTATTGACCAGAATATTTACTTCATAACAGATGCTTCTTACAACTTTAGTTCACGTTTAGGTCACGCTGTAAATGGCATTATAGGTTATAGTATTTTCAAAGATTTTGTTGTAGAAGTTGATTACAAGCGCAAATTTATTGTTCTGCATAAACCGGAAACCTATAAATATAGAAGATGCAAGACCTGTTTCACTGCGCCTTTAACACTGGTGGCAGGTAAACCCTACATTGATCTTGATGTCGCTATAGCGAAAGAAGAAGAGCTGTCATTAAAACTTCTCGTTGATTCAGGTTCTGGGGACGCTTTGTGGTTATTTGAAGAAAGTCATGGGCAAATTAAACCCAGTGAAAAATATTTTGAAGACATTCTGGGTCTGGGACTCAATGGCGATGTTTTAGGCAAGCGTACTAAAATAGCATCTATAAAACTAGGCAAAATGGAACTTAACGATGTGACAGCCGCTTTTCCAAATATAGAATCTCTTAAAAACATGCGTTTGCACGAAAACAGAAATGGCAGTTTAGGTGCTGAGGTTTTAAGGCGTTTTACCGTGATTTTTGACTATCCCAACCAGAAAATTACCTTGCGCAAGAATAATATGTTTAATCTTCCCTTTAGATATAATAGAAGTGGTTTGATCGTGCAACACAGCGATTATGAACTGGTTAAAGAAGTGGCTAATAACATCAGCAATAGGTATGGCTTATACGATGAACCGTCATCAGAGGGTACCACTGTTTTTAAAGCTACTAATACAATACAATTTAAACTAAAGCCCAGCTACGAGATCGCTGCAATAAGATCTGGATCACCAGCAGAGGAAGCCGGTTTACGGGAAGGAGATAAACTTTTAAAAGTAAATGGAAGAGATGTAAGCAATTTAAAACTTGATGACATCACGCAATACTTTTTTAAAGATGATGGGGCGATGTTAAGGCTAAAAGTAGAACGAAGCGGTATTGTATTCAACTGTAAATTTGCTTTAAGAAAAATGCTCTGATTTACATATATTAAAACAAAAACGACTGCCATCTGGCAGCCGTTTTTTATATGTTTTTAACCGATTTATCCATTAATAGGACCGCTTTTTTCTTTTTCCATAGCTCCTTTTTCAGGTAATAAAGTACCTTTTATTTTAAGACTATAAGGTTCTGGTGAAGCGTTAGAGTACACCGTAATTGTTTTACGTATAGGTCCCGCAGCACGATTAGTATCATACTTAACCTCTATAACGCCACTTTCACCTGGTGCGATAGGTCCTTCTGGTTTTTTAGGAACTGTACAGCCACAAGTTGAATATACACGTGAGATGATTAATGGCTCATTTCCTGTGTTTGTAAATTTAAAACTGCGCACGCCGTCACCGCCGTGGGCAACTTCACCATAATCAATAACGTCAGTTTCAAACGTAATTTCTGCTTTTTTCTCCTGGGCTTTAACGGCAAAACCTAATAAGCCAACGAATAATAAAATTGCAAATTTTTTCATGATCTCATTTTTTAAATGAAGGATAAAAGTACTTCTATTTAACAGTTTGACCAAAAAATTAACCTTTAAAGCTAATGATCAGGTCATTGACAGCTGCCTGTACAGGCTAAAATAATAAAAACTATCAACTATATATTTATCCTTACCTTTTTTTAAAAATCCTTAGTATATAAGTACTTTTGCCCTTTAAGACAAAAATTAGACCAAAGCATGGCTTTAGCTTCAAAATATAACGCACAGGCAGTAGAGAAGAAGTGGTACGACTACTGGATGGAACATGATTTTTTTCATTCAGAACCCAATGAGAAAGAACCTTACACAATTGTAATACCGCCGCCTAATGTAACCGGGGTATTGCATATGGGGCATATGCTCAACAATACAATTCAGGATGTGTTGATACGCAGGGCCAGATTACAAGGCTATAATGCATGCTGGGTTCCTGGTACAGATCACGCTTCAATTGCAACAGAGGCTAAAGTAGTAGCTAAATTGAAGGCTGAGGGAATCAACAAAAATGATATTACGAGAGATGAGTTTCTTGTTCATGCTTGGGATTGGACGCATCAGTATGGCGGTACAATACTAGAGCAGCTTAAAAAATTGGGAGCCTCATGTGACTGGAAGCGCACAAAGTTTACAATGGATGATGAAATGTCTGAAAGTGTGATAAAAAGCTTTGTAGATCTTTTTAATAAAGGATTGATTTATCGCGGTCATCGCATGGTAAATTGGGATCCTGAAGCAAAAACCACACTATCTGATGAAGAAGTGATTCATGAAGAGCGACAGGGTTTTCTTTATTATCTAAACTACAAGATAAAAGGAAGTGATGATGTTCTAACCATAGCTACTACACGACCAGAAACAATATTTGGGGATACTGCAATATGTATTAATCCTCATGATGAACGTTTTCAGCATTTAAAAGGTAAAAAGGCGATTGTACCTATTGTAAACAGAGTTATACCTATAATTGAAGATGAATATGTTGATATAGAGTTTGGTACCGGTTGTCTTAAGGTTACACCGGCGCATGACGAGAATGATAAAATGCTGGGAGATAAGCATAATCTTGAAGTGATCGATATTTTTAATGATGACGCGAGTCTTAATGAATTCGGTCTTCATTATAAGGGGAAAGATCGCTTTGTAGTACGCAAAGAAATTACAAAAGAGCTTGAAGCAAATGGCGCTCTTATAAAAACTGAATCTCACGTTAATAAAGTGGGTACGTCAGAACGTACAAAAGCGGTTATTGAGCCTAAGCTTTCAGATCAGTGGTTCCTTAAAATGGAAGATCTGGTAAAGCCTGCAATCAAAGCCGTACTTGAGACAGAAGAGATTAAGTTGTTTCCTAAGAAATTTGATAATACATATCGCCACTGGATGGAAAACATCCGCGATTGGAATATTTCCCGTCAGTTGTGGTGGGGTCAACAAATACCAGCATACTACTTTGGTAATGGTCAGGATGATTTTGTAGTGGCAGAAAGTAAGGAAGAGGCTTTAGCTTTCGCGAAAGCTAAATCTGGCAATCCGCAGCTAACTATTGAAGATCTAAAGCAGGATGAGGATGCTCTTGATACCTGGTTCTCATCATGGCTGTGGCCTATGAGCGTTTTTGATGGTGTACGTAATCCTGATAATGAAGATTTTAAATATTACTATCCTACAAATGATCTGGTTACCGGTCCTGATATTTTATTTTTCTGGGTAGCCCGTATGATTATTTCGGGATATGAATATACAGGTAAAAAGCCTTTTTCTAATGTCTATTTAACAGGTCTAGTGCGTGATAAACAGCGCCGCAAGATGTCAAAATCTTTAGGAAATTCACCTGATGCATTAAAATTGATAGAAGATTATGGTGCAGACGGTGTGCGCGTAGGACTTTTGCTAAGTGCTCCTGCAGGTAATGATCTTATGTTTGATGAGGATCTGTGTCAACAGGGTAAATCTTTTGTAAACAAAATCTGGAATGCGTTTCGTTTAATTAAAGGCTGGGAGGTAGATGCAACAATAGATCAACCTGAAGCAAGTAAGGTGGGGTTGCAATGGTATGAAGAGCGCTTTAAACAAACCACGGCAGAGATAGAAGATCATTTTTCTAAATATCGTATAAGTGATGCGCTTATGGCTACTTATAAATTGGTTTGGGATGATTTCTGTAGCTGGTTACTGGAAATAGTTAAACCTGGTTTTGGCGAGCCTATAGATAAGGTAACTTTTGATGCGGTAATACATGCATTAGAAAATAACCTTCGCATTTTACACCCTTTTATTCCTTTTGCGAGTGAAGAGATCTGGCAGAATATTACAGAGCGCTCTCCAGAAGATGCGCTTATTGTAAATAACTGGCCAAAAACGGGGGCAATAGATGAAAAATTAATTCAGGATTTTGATCTGGCGACACAGGTAATTTCAGGAGTACGTGCAATACGAAAAGAGAAAAATATCTCATTTAAAGAAGAGCTAGAGTTGTTTGTAAGAAACACAGAGAATTTCAGCACTACCTTTAATACTATAATTACTAAGCTGGGCAATTTGTCTAAACTAGAGGAGACAACAGCTACAATGGAAGGAGCTTTGTCTTACCGAGTAAAAGCAAATGAGTACTTTATACCAATGACAGGTCTCATAGATATTGATGCAGAGATCGAGAAGATAAAAGATGAGTTGGCTTACACGCAGGGATTTTTAAAATCTGTAGATAAAAAGCTATCTAATGAGCGCTTTGTAAATAATGCGCCTGATAATGTAGTTGCCAGTGAAAAGCAGAAACAAGCTGACGCGAAAGCTAAAATAGAAGCTTTAGAGAACAGACTGGCAGCTTTAAACTAGATTTTTAAGAATAGTAGAAATTAATTAGGTATTAGGTAAGAATATATTTATTCACAAGATCAATATATTCTTCCTTTGCCTTTTCTGGAGAAACACCACGTAGTTGAATCATAGCATTATACTTAAATGCTCCTTTTAGGTCGTTTTCTTCCAGGTTCTCAAAAGGAACTATGTGATTTTCCTGAGTTGCTTTTTTGTAGTATGCATACAGCAATAGCATAATATCAGGAGCCAGACGCTTATCTGTAGACCGCGCTTTTATAGCAGCCTCTTTAAAGGCGGCATTTAGATTCTCTTTTTCCTTTTTCACCTCCTTATTTATTTGCTATAACGCTTACTGCACCTTTAACCTTCTCATTCAGCTTTACAGCTATTTTGGCATCGAGAGGTAGAAAAACATCAACTCTGGAACCAAATTTTATAAATCCGCTATCGTTTCCCTGTTTAGCAATTTCCCCTTCTTTAGCATAATTAACGATACGCTTTGCAAGAGCACCGGCTATTTGTCTGTAAAGCACATTGCCAAAAGTTTTTGTCTCAACAACCACAGTAGTGCGTTCATTTTCTTCTGAAGCCTTAGGATGCCACGCTACGAGATATTTACCCGGATGATACTTGCTGTAAACAACTTTCCCGCCTACAGGATAACGAGTGACATGTACATTTATTGGGGACATAAAAATGGAAACCTGAAGCCTTTTCTCGTTAAAGAATTCCTTTTCAAAAACTTCTTCTATTACTACCACTTTGCCATCAACAGGTGAAAGAACCTGCTGTTCATTTTCTGAAGCTAGTCGACCTGGATTTCTGAAAAATTGTAGAATAAGAAAAAGAAATACGATTAAGCCTGCAAAGATCACATACTTTATCCAGGGTGTGGCAATATAAGTATGTGCTGAAAGTAGTGCTATCAGAAAAATGACAATAGCAATTACGATTATTTTAAATCCTTCTTTATGAAACATATTCAAAAATGATTAATACCAGATATATAAAGGGGCTTGCAAAAAGTATGCTGTCAAGTCTGTCATAAAGACCGCCATGCCCAGGCATAAGTGTGCCACTGTCTTTAACACCTGCTTCCCGTTTAAGTTTAGATTCTATAAGATCCCCCAGAGTTCCTAACGTGCTCATTACTAAAGCTAATGAAAGCCAAATATTGAAATTAAGACTGTGGGTAAATTTATGAATAAAATAACTGGCTACACACGCAAAAATCAATCCGCCAAAAAAACCTTCTATTGTTTTCTTGGGTGAGATACTGGGGAATAATTTATGGCGGCCAAAACTTTTACCCACTATATAAGCAAAAGTGTCATTGGTCCAGATGAGAACGAATAAGCCGGCAACGGTGTATGGTGAGAATTCGTCTCCATGTGAGGGGAGAAGCGTTAAGAAAACAAAGCCTGATATTACATAAAACAGTGTAATATATAATTTATAAGGTTTAGACAGCCTTCTAATCTTTGTACTGAATAAATTCTTAATTAAGTAGCCACCTGTGAAAACTGTAACTCCTAAAAGGATTAGCGTTGCGGGTTTGTAGGCTTTATAATAACTAAAGAAAAGAATGAAGCCAATTAAAAGTAAGTAAGGATACCAGAACTGAAAGCTAATTAAACGTAAAAATTCACGAAGACTAATTAGACCAAAACAGAGGAATAGAAGAATGTACCATCTCTCTGAAGAAAAAATAGAAAATAACAAAATAGTTATATAAAGTAAGCCAGAAAGGGCCCTTACAACAAGTTCCCGCATACTACAAATCTTCTAGTAGTAATAAATATAAATTTTTTGCACTGCTACCGTAAGACATAAAGTCTTTAGAGCCTTCTTTAGGTTCAAAATTTTTGATAGTTGTAATATTTGTGGGTATATGCCCTGTATTTTTTTTCTTAATACCTCGCAGACCTTCACCAATATTATTTACTATTTGACTCGCAGTTGCAAAAATCACAAAATTTTGTGGTAATTCTTTAAGTTTCTTCTCTTTGATCTGGTTAGATGAAATAAGCAGGCTGCCATCATCTGCAATTAAGTTTTCACACGTAGAAAAGAAAAATGCTGAATCAGGATCTCTGCCAAAATTTAGGTTGTAACCTTTAAATTTATCTGTGAGCTTATCGTCCATGCAATACACATCCTTCTCGTACCAATCGTTCTCCAGAAGAATATTATCAAAGCTCTCGTGTAATTCATCCATGTCAAGGCAGTAAAGAAATTTACCACCATTCAAGATGAAATGCTTAGTAAAGCGCTCGTCTGCCGGAGCCTTTACATCTGGCATGTATTTACCTCTGTCATCCTTACGAATTCCGGAAGTTTCCGGTTCAGGCTTATTTTTTTGCGTAAAAAGCTTTTTAAATAGACTCATAAATGAGTGCTTAGGCAATATTTTAAGGGTTCTTTCAAATATAAAAAATCTTAACTCAACAAAATGTCAAGTTAAGACTTAATATTAACATCTTAATGTGAAAAACTAGCTTTCAGAAACCGGAGCAGGTTCTATAAGCTTGGTTTTATCATAAGGTCTTTTGCCAAAAATTTGCTCAAGATTATCTTTAAATATAACTTCCTTATCAAGAAGAAGTTCTGCTAATTGTTGCAGTTTGTCCTTATTCTCTTCCAGGATACGTATAGCACGTTGATATTGCTCTTCAATAATCTTTGAGATCTCTTTATCTATGATCTCAGCTGTTTTTTCGCTGTAAGGCTTACTAAAATTGTATTCAGACTGACCTGAAGAATCGTAATATGTAAGATTACCTACTGCGTCATTTAGACCGTAAACAGTTACCATCATACGCGCTTGCTTAGTCACTTTCTCAAGATCACTTAAGGCACCTGTTGATATTTTATCAAATGTTACTTTCTCTGCGGCTCTACCACCCATAGCAGCACACATTTCGTCAAGCATTTGTTCCGGGCGCACAATAAGTCTTTCTTCAGGAAGATACCATGCCGCACCTAATGAACGGCCGCGAGGTACAATAGTCACTTTTACAAGTGGTGCAGCGTGCTCAAGCATCCAGCTTACAGTGGCATGACCTGCCTCGTGATAAGCGATTGCTTTTTTCTCATCTGGAGTAATGATCTTATTTTTCTTCTCAAGACCACCTACAATACGGTCTACAGCGTCCAGAAAATCTTGTCGGCCTACGGCAGTTTTTTCTTGTCTGGCAGCAATTAACGCAGCCTCGTTACAGACATTAGCAATATCTGCTCCTGAAAATCCGGGAGTCTGTTTAGCCATAAATTCTGTATCAAGTTCATCAGCAACCTTTTTAAGGGGTCTTAAGTGAACTTCAAAAATTTCTTTACGCTCTCTTACATCAGGAAGATCTACGTAGATCTGTCTGTCAAAACGTCCCGCACGCATAAGAGCTTTATCAAGTACATCTGCACGGTTTGTGGCTGCAAGAACAATAACATTTGTGTTAGTGCCAAAACCGTCCATCTCGGTTAAGAGTTGGTTCAGTGTATTCTCACGCTCGTCATTTGAGCCGCTAAAATTAGCTTTACCACGTGCTCTACCTATTGCGTCAATCTCATCAATGAATATAATAGCAGGCGATTTTTCTTTTGCCTGTTTAAATAAGTCACGCACTCGAGATGCACCTACACCTACAAACATCTCAACAAAGTCTGACCCTGATAGCGAGAAGAAAGGTACTTTAGCTTCACCGGCAACAGCTTTTGCAAGTAAAGTTTTACCAGTTCCCGGAGGTCCTACGAGTAGTGCTCCTTTTGGTATCTTACCTCCCAGATTTGTGTATTTTCCAGGATTTTTAAGAAAGTCTACAATTTCCTGAACTTCCTCTTTTGCACCTTCTAATCCAGCAACATCTTTAAACGTTGTTTTAACGTCTATTTTCTCATCAAAAAGTTTAGCTTTTGATTTACCAATATTAAAAATCTGTCCACCTGCACCGCCTCCGGCACCAGAAGACATGCGACGCATGATAAATATCCAGATACCTATAATAACGGCTATGGGTAATAACGTAAGAAGCAATTCGCCCATATAATTACTTTCACTTTCAAAAGAAAGTGGAATTTTTATATTGCTTTCCTGCTCTATCTCATGTACACGATTTTGAAAGATCTGCAGGTCACCAAACTGGAACTCATAATCGGCCCCGCCTGCACCCGGTAAAAAGCCTTTACTTTCCGCTTTAGCGTGTATATCTTTCTTTTTGGCTTCGTCTGTTAAATAGACGCGAGCCATTATCTTGTTTACGATTTCTACTTTCTTAACATCCCCAGCAGCTGCGTAAGTCTCAAATTTATCTGGGGTCGTTTTTGCCGGTTCACCAAAGCCGCTTCCGCTGCCTAAGTAATTAATACCCAGGAATACCAATATTAGCGCGGTGTAAATCCACCAAGCATTAAATTTTGGTTTTTTAGGGGTGGGCTTGTTCTTTTTATCTGCCATTTACAGTTTAGTTATAATTTGTGTGTATAGAAGTTAATTTGGCATCTCCCCAAAGACTTTCTATATCGTAATATTCTCTAATATGTTTTTGAAATACATGAACTACAATATGAACGTAATCCATCAATACCCATTCGGCATTTTGAAGTCCTTCAACGTGCCATGGTTTATCTTTTAATTTTTTACTTACTACTTTTTGAACCGAATTGACTATCGCTGCAACCTGCGTGTTAGATGTACCATTGCAGATTATGAAGTAGTCACAAACCATATTTTCTATTTCTCTTAGATCTAAAATATCAATATCCTGTCCCTTTACTTCCTCGATTCCCTCTAAAATAGTTGTTATGAGCTGGTCTGTCCCCTCTTCTTTTTTTGACATTAAATTTTTTTTATTTACGCAAAGTTATTACAATTTTGTTTTATAAGGATTTTCAGATTGAAGATTTAATCTATTCATTCTCTATATGCACATTGTCAAACTTAATGCCACAGGTTCTACTAACACTTATTTAAGGGAATTCTGTCGTGATCTAAATGTTACAGAAGATATACTGGCCTATGCCGTAGAGCAAACTGCGGGTAAGGGTCAAATGGGTACAGGGTGG
Organism: Leeuwenhoekiella sp. A2; assembly: GCF_047946655.1. GTDB lineage: Bacteria > Bacteroidota > Bacteroidia > Flavobacteriales > Flavobacteriaceae > Leeuwenhoekiella. The sequence continues at coordinate 679,774 of NZ_CP172311.1, read as the reverse complement.
GAGGCAGAACCCGGCAAAAACCTTACTTTCAGCGTGTTTAGAAAGGTTAAGGTGATACCTGTAAATCAACAATTTTACATCACAATGGCAACCTCTCTGGCAATATATGAGTTGCTCGAGCAACTGGGGATTGAGAAAGTGAGTGTAAAATGGCCTAACGACATATTGGCAGGAAAAGAAAAGATATGCGGCGTTCTAATAGAAAGTGTTATCAAGAACGGCAGACTGGACGCTGTGATAATAGGAGTAGGGCTTAATGTAAATCAAACCGTCTTTCAATATGCACCGCGTGCTACCTCATTAAAATTGCAAACCGCGTTAGAATATGATCTGGAAAATTTACTAGATAAACTCATCAAACAGTTCTATAAGTATGTTGATCTGCTTATGGAAGGAAAATTTGATGAGTTAAAATCCAGTTATGAAGAAAAACTATTTAGAAAAGGTGTTCCTTCCGCATTTAAAGATGGTGATAACCTACCCTTTAATGGTATTATTAATGGCGTTTCAGATCAAGGCAGGCTTGTAGTGCTTCTAGAAGATGACACTCAGGCAGAATACGATCTTAAACAAATAGAACTTCTATATTAGATATTCTGCAGGTTTGTAGCCAGTGTCTCTATAAATTTTTTGATAGGTGATTTGATCATCATGCTGATCATTGGGTTAAATTCTCCTTCAAATAACAATTGTACTTCACTTGATCCTGCTGTAAGTTCTTTAATTTCAGAAATAAGTGTGAATGGTAATTTGTCGCTAGCAGCACCCAGAACAACTTTATTAAAAGGTACTTTGTCTTTTAATTCCAGAACAATTTCCGGCATTCCTTTTAGAGCAAAAAGAAAACGAGTATCGCTTAAAATTTCAAATTTCTGAATATTATCAGGCATTAGACGTTCGTAGTTTTCCACTTTTATAAGAAAATTATAAATCTCTTCTGGTGTTTTTTCTACAACGGTAACCGGGCTTTCTAGATTCATTCTTGTTATATGTTAGGCTTGCGCCAAATTTCAAATTATTTTGATTTTTTTTTATTTATTTGACAATTCCCGTCCATTTATCTGGACTCAGTCGCCACTCCTGCAAGGTAAGTTTTTCCTTTTCAGAAATATAACGGGTATCAAGTGCTTGCTCTAATAAATGATTATAATCACTTAGCGTATGCAATTGTACATCATGCTTTTTAAAATTATCATCGGCTATATCAAAGCCATAAGTAAAAATTGCGAGCATACCTTTAACGTGGGCGCCAGCTTCTTTAAGAGCTTCTACAGCCATTAAACTGCTATTGCCGGTACTTATTAGATCTTCTACAACCACTACATTTTGCCCAGATTCAAGTTGACCTTCTATCTGGTTTTGTCTGCCGTGTTTTTTAGCTTCCGGTCTTACATATACAAAAGGGAGATTAAGATAATCTGCCACTAGCATGCCTATTCCTATCGCTCCCGTAGCAACACCTGCGATCACATCTGGCTTGCCGTACAGGGTTTCTATTTGTCTGGCCATATTCTCACGTATGTAATTACGTATCTGTGGATATGACAAGGTTATGCGGTTATCGCAGTAAATAGGAGACCTCCAACCGCTGGCCCATGTAAAAGGGTTTTGTGGTTGTAATTTAATTGCATTAATTTGCAGCAATAACTCAGCAGTTTTTTTAGCTGTTTCCTTTTTTAAGACCATGGTGCAAATGTATAAAGTTTTTGTAAATGATGTGCCCATTATTCTTTCGACAGAAAAGTACATCGGTAAAAACTACACCTCTATACCTATAAAACGGGCTAAGCTGAAAAACATCATCAGGCAGGTGAGTTCTGGCCAGCTTACACATATCAATCTGTATCATCCCAAAGAGAAAAAGCTTCTTAAAACACTTAAGAAGAAACTTCCGCTTGTTATAGCCGGTGGCGGCATGGTTCATAACGATAAAGGTGAGATCCTTTTCATTTACAGAAATGGTAAGTGGGATCTGCCTAAGGGTAAACTTGAGAAAAACGAGACCATAGAAGAGTGTGCCATTCGCGAGGTGTGGGAAGAAACCGGCGCAGAAGGTCTTCAAATAGAAAGCTATCTTACAACTACATACCACATTTTTAAGCGTAACAATAAGTTTAAGCTCAAGGAAACTATCTGGTATAACATGACCACAGATTACAAAGGTGTTCTTGAACCTGAACCTAGTGAAGGCATCAAAAAAGTGAAGTGGAAGAATTTTGAAAAGGCTCAAAAAGCACTTACTAAGTCTTACGAAAACATAAAACTCCTTTTCCCTAAAGAATATTTAATTACTAATCCTAAAGACAGGGTAGCGTAGGTGCGCTTTCTCATAATTAGGAGAGTGCTTATGCAACAAGTCTAATTGTGCGTACCAGCTTTCGCGAAAGCTTTCATCGGCGGCTTTTTTGTCTTCAAATTTCTTTTTAAGGTCTGCATTATTATTTAAAAGTTCTAGCGCTTTATCTTCCCAGACGTAAGGTGAGAAGCCTTCTTTTTGCTGAAGAATAGTGTCAAAATAATTCCAGTTAAAGAAAGAATCTGCAGCTGCTGGTTCAAGAGTTTCTATTAAATAGCGCAGCCCCAATTGTGCGGTATTGACAATAAAATCTCCTTTTCTAAAAGTTATATTCTCAACCGTTTCCTCAACATTGGTGTCGTAATGTTGATAATGCCCCTCGTATGGAGAAGTTCTTGTTTTAAAATCGGCAATGTGATATACAGAAACCGCCATAGTAGTATCTTTTTGAATGCGCTCAAGCTTAATGTCATTTTCGCGTAAGCGGTCTATCACATTGTGCCAACCCTGCGGAATGATATAACTTTTTGGAACCGTCACAGAAGCTGTGGCTTTAAAATTGTCATAGTAGCTGATTTTTCGCTCAAATGGCCGATTTCTGTTATATTTTAACCGATTTTTCCCGGTGATTTCGCTAGTCATTGTTTCGCCTTCAAAGCCTTTAAAGGTAAATTTGGTGACCTTGCTGCTGTCAACTGCAAAAGCGATATTGTACGATTTTCCCGTTTCTGCACCCGATTTTAGTATCGTATTGGCGGCTTTTCGCATTTCGGTTATTTTATCGCCATCTTTCTCTACAATCTCGATCATATTGCGCATAAGTTCGTAAGTGCCTTCTACGCGAGGTTTGTAAGGTTTAAGCATATGTGTTTCTACCATCATCCCTACGGTGTTCCACAAGGTCGTATACCCTGTAGAATACCGCGGGAAATCCATAAACTGAGAAAATCCGGTTTCAGGCACTTGATTAAAAACATTCACATACGGCGTGATGTCCCACTTCTCTGCAGCCAGTCTTTGTTCTAGTTGCGGTTGCAGATCGTTATGTACATAATCTCCCAGTTCGCCACCCAACTTATCATGCTGGGTAAAAAGATGTGTCAACGTATATTGATAATCGGCACCGTTGCTCACATGATTATCTATAAATACATCAGGATTGATCATGTGATAGATATCTGCAAATGTTCTGGCATTGCGCGTGTCTGCTTTAATAAAATCTCGATTGAGATCATAATTGCGCGCGTTACCGCGAAAACCATATTCTTCCGGGCCATTTTGATTTGTACGGCTGGTACTGTTTCTGTTAAGAGCACCGCCTATGTTATAAAGTGCGATCGTGCCTATCCATACATTTTTAGGTGTTTCTATTTTACCTGAAGCTAAATCGCGCATAAGCAACATGGTCGCGTCTATGCCGTCAGGCTCACCGGGATGAATACCATTATTTATAAGCAAACGAGTGACTTGCATATCGTCTGCAAATTCTGAATCAAATGTGCGATCTGGATTAAAAGTAACTAAGGTCAAGGGGTAACCGCTGTCTGTAGAACCAATTTCATACGTTTTTATAGAGATGTAAGCTTCATCAAGATCGTGGTAGAATTTTATAACCTCATCATAAGTCGCCGTTTGTTTGCCTTCGCTCTTTTCAAAACGAGTGGTCAGGTCATAATCGGCTGGATTGTTTTTTTCGGCACAGGAAATAAAAAATACGCTTAAAGCGAAAAGAAATATGTTTTTCATGAGAGGTTTTAGATTGTGCGATAAAAATAGGGAATATTTAGAAGTGTGGAGTAGGAGGGAAGAAGAGAGAGAATTTGGAAGAGAGAAGTCCGAAGTCCGAAGAAAGAAGTTTGAAGAAAGAAGTTAGACGGATGTTTTTAATATGTGTAAAGGGAATATAAGTGGCACTTCGACAAGCTCAGTGTGACTGTTAGACTTCTATTTTGTGCTAAATTATTAGCTGTGATTAGACTTATTCAAAAAATGGTCTGTATTGCATCACTCTAAAGTCGAAGGTTGTGAATTCTGGATCTTCATCTTTAATTTTTTTATAAAGAGCCATGCTGCCTATCGCCCGGTTTGCAGCGCCAGAAGGTGCGGTAAGTGAAACTGTGGTAATTATGCGTGACGGATTTTTTGCCTCCGGAAGTTGAAATTGATGTACGCGAGGCACTCCTTTATTTACCGCTTTAAGCGAAATGTTATGTTTTTTCGCCAGACGGCGAAAGAAATATTCCGGGCCGTTTTTACTGTTGCCACCAGTGAATAACAATGTGTCGATCTGGGGATATTCTTGCAGGTATTTGATAAGCGGGCGCAACTCTACTTCCTGCATCCCCAGATCTGAAGCATCTATTTTATCCCGCCTGGCTGAATTGACCACATCACAAATACCTATTTTACGATCAATCAAAAAATCATAGCGTTGCTGTACCGCTGCGTCAGAATTATCATAAAGCAAGTTAAGATCAAACATTTTATCGAGAATGGGCCACAGCATACCATTACGGCTTCCGTAGCAAAAATCTACGTCATCAATGAGTAGTTCTCTGCTGGTAAAGCGCGGTGGTGGGAGGGTGCCTACTATAAGTTTGGTCGCATTCTCAAGATTAAAAGGTTTATAGGGATGTTTATGGTGAAACATACTTTAAATGCTGAATTTTAGTATTTGAAGGCGCAAGTTCGTCAATGAAAATGAAAATTTGAGCCAATTTTGACCTCAAAAAGCCCGATTTTTAGCCTAATTCTTCCACTTTATATTGCAGCCTATGCTTGGTTTTTGATGCGTGCTTTGTTTCCGGCTATTGAGGAGATTATCAAGTGCTTCGCGTAAATCTCTGCCATTCACGGGAATGCCATTGCCCGGGCGGGAATCATCTAACTGGCCTCTGTAAACCAGTTCTAGTTCTGCATCAAAAAGATAAAAATCTGGTGTGCATGCAGCATCGTAAGCTTTTGCCACTTCCTGACTTTCATCATATAAATAGGGAAAAGTAAAGTTGTTTTTTAATGCATTCTCACGCATTAAAAGTGGGTGGTCTAAAGGGTAATTCTCAATGTCATTACTGCTAATTGCCACAAAACCAAAACCAAGAACGCGGTAATCATTTGCGACACGCACTATCTCATCATTAACGTGTTTTACAAAAGGGCAATGGTTGCAGATGAACATAACTACCGTGCCACGTTCTCCCATAACATCATGTATCGATACATTGTTTTTAGTAACTGTATCAAATAATTTAAAGTATGGGGCTTTAGTACCCAAAGGCAGCATATTAGAAGGAGTATTTGCCATTGTATTTATTTCTATTCTATGAGTCTTAGTAAAACAGCTAAAGTTACAAATACTAAAGTTGTTTTAAAGTTTTGTAGCTGCTCGTTAAGCTTTGTATTTTTATTAAAAACCAATCAACATGAAAAATACATATTCGTCATTATCAGTCGCGATAGAAGATTTACAGCGCAAAGGATACGATACAGATTTTAATCTGGTAGATGAAGGCATAGAATCTAAGCATCTTAAGAAAACATGGGACGCAGGCCAGATAGAAGTAGAGAATGCCTTTCGTTTTGAAGGTTTCACAAATCCGGGAGATAATTCGGTTTTATATGTTATCAATACGCATGATGATATAAAAGGCTTGCTTGTTGATGCTTACGGTGCATATAGCGGCCAGATTTCTAAAGAAATGATAGAAAAACTGCGTATAGAGCATTATTAAATACAGCAATAAATCGGCTTAAAATAGCCAAAATCGGTTTAAAACAATAAAAAATCGGCTTCTTTTCAGGAGCCGATTTTCGCATTTAAAACACTGTTGTATTAACCCATCATTCTTCGCCCAATCTTATTGGGCTTAGGTCTTTACTTTCTTCTTCAGAATACATTCTTGATTTGATCACAAATCTCACTCCCAGCGGAATTTCTAAGGAGAAACTCGCACCACGACCACTTGTGACATCTACGGTGAGTTGTGTATGCTTCCAGTATTCAAATTGGTCGTTAGACATATAAAAATCACAACCATGAATGGTGCCTAAGAAAATATCATTTTCATTAAGCATGAGTTCTCCTTTTGGGAAACACATAGGCGATGAACCATCGCAGCAACCACCACTCTGGTGAAACATGAGCTCGCCATGTTGCTCCCGTAATTTATCAATCACTTCTTTAGCTGCATCTGTTGCCTTTACGCGTTGCGTCATAATTTTATTTTTAGAAAAAGCCCATTGCTTTTTTGTCGTAAGAAATAAGCATGTTCTTAGTGTGACGGTAGTGATTAAGCATCATTTTGTGATTTTCACGACCTATACCAGATTTTTTATATCCGCCAAAGGGTGCATGAGCAGGATAATTGTGATAATTATTAACCCAAACGCGTCCCGCTTTAATCGCTCTGGAAATTTGGTAAGCCTGATGTGTATCTCGCGTCCACACGCCGGCACCAAGACCGTATAAAGTATCATTTGCAATTTCTATAGCATCTGCTTCATCTTTAAAGGAAGTCACGCAAACCACAGGGCCAAAGATTTCTTCCTGAAATACACGCATTTTATTATTTCCTTTTAAGATCGTGGGCTGAATATAATAACCGCCTTCCAGACCTTCATTATAAGCTGCCTCGCCACCTGTCAACACCTCACAACCTTCTTCTTTACCTATGCTTATGTAGTTAAGGATCTTTTCATATTGATCGTTAGAAGCCTGCGCTCCCATCATGGTATCTGCATCAAGCGGATGACCAAGTTTTATGGCTTTAGTGCGTTCAACCACACGCTCCATAAACTTGTCAAAAATACTTTCCTGCACTAAGAGTCGGGAAGGACAAGTACAAACCTCTCCTTGATTTAGGGCAAACATAACTGCGCCTTCCAGACATTTATCAAAGAAATCATCATCTGCATCCATCACGCTTTCAAAAAAGACATTGGGAGATTTACCGCCTAGTTCAAGCGTTACTGGTGTAATGTTTTTAGATGCATACTGCATGATCAATTGCCCGGTTGTTGTTTCGCCTGTAAAGGCAATCTTATCAATTCTTGGGCTAGAGGCTAGTGGCTTACCAGCTTCCGCACCAAAACCATTAACTACATTAAGCACACCGGGAGGTAAAATATCCTGAATCATTTCCATAAGAATCATAATTCCCACAGGTGTTTGCTCTGCTGGTTTAAGAACCACGCAATTACCTGCAGCAAGTGCCGGCGCCATCTTCCAGGTAGCCATTAAAAGCGGGAAATTCCATGGTATTATCTGTCCTACAACACCTAAAGGTTCAGTAACATTTAGGCAAACAGTGTTAGAATCTAATTCACTTACAGATCCTTCTTCAGCACGTATTACTCCCGCAAAATATCTAAAGTGATCTACAGCAAGCGGCAAATCTGCAGCACGAGTTTCTCGTATGGCTTTACCATTATCCCAGGTTTCTGCTCTGGCCAGCGTTTCCAGATTATTTTCCATCACATCAGCGATCTTCAATAACAGATTACTGCGATACGCAGCTGCAGAATTGTTCCAGGCAGGAGCGGCCTCCCATGCAGCATCGAGAGCTAAGTCTATATCTTCTTTAGTAGATCTGGCAATTTTAGTGAAGCTTTTTCCATCTACGGGTGAAAGGTTGTCAAAGTATTGACCATTTACAGGGGCTGTCCATTTACCACCAATGAAGTTTTCATATTTGTCTTTAAATTTTGGTTTTTCAACCACATTTTTAGACGTTGTTTCTACGTTATCCATTTCTATATTTATTAAATTAGTAAAGAGTTTATTTACAGTTGGTTGTTCCAGAGAAATTCACGTGTAGCCAAATATATACAACGATTGCGTAAAAAGTCTGACCCATTCTATCATAAGGTTGAACGATACTGCCATATTTTAATAATATGTTAAATATTAGTAGCCTAATTTGTATATTTATTAAATAAATTGATGTGTTTTTAAGTAATTAATAGTTTAAACCTGAAGCTTATGCAGTTACCCGAGCATTTTTTTAAAAAAAGAAAGCTTCAAAATTTAGTTGAGAATCAAACCTCGTACACATTAAATAATGCTGCTCTTCACGTATTTGAAACTCATGAACAGGCAGAGCGCGTTTTTTTGCAATTTGACCAGCCCGTAATGGCCAGTATGCTGCGCGGAAAGAAGATCATGCATTTAAGAGATTTACAATCATTTGATTTTTTACCAGGTGAATCACTTATTCTACCTGCAGATGAGGTAATGTGCATCGATTTCCCCGAAGCAAAAGAGAAAGATCCTACCCGATGTCTGGCATTAGCCATTTCTGATGAAAAAATAATGAAAGTGGTACAGACGATGAACGAGAATATGCCTAAGCTTGATAATGGTGAGTGGGGCTTTCTCAATTACAATTTTCACTTTACAAATGACGCCGGCATTTATCAAATATTACAGCGTCTTCTTTTTCTATTTACAGAGAATCATCCTTCTAAGGATCTCTTTGTAGATAATATGCTTCAGGAACTCATCGTACGTGTGTTACAGACAAACTCAAGAAAAATCTATACCGAAAAAGCAATGACTCTAAGCAGCGATAACAGGCTTGCTTTTATTATTAAATACATACGCGACAATCTTTACAAATCACTTTCAATAGACGAGTTGAGCAAGAAGGCGTGTATGAGTGAATCTCATTTTTACCGAGTATTTAAAAACGAATTGGGGATTTCACCTGTTGATTTTATAAATAATGAGCGCATAAAACTTGCTGTGAGTCTTCTTCACAATCCAGACAGAAAAATAAAAGATGTGTATCTGGAATGTGGTTTTGAGAGTAGATCTTATTTCAACAGAGTTTTTAAACGCATTAAAAAAGTTTCACCCAGCGTTTATCAAAATCTATCTAAAAATACGGCGTGTACTTACAACTAAATAATCTTCTCTTATGCCAGCTGCGACAATAGACGAGGTTATTCTCAATTTAGGTGATATAATCAATGAAGAAACTATTGGTAATTCCTGCCTTGCATTTTTCCCTATACTGTATAAAACCGTTACAGAGCGTATCAAAACTGGTATTGCTAATAACGAATTTGACGATACGACCCGTATGGAAAAACTGGATGTCATTTTTGCGGGGCGCTATTTAGAAGCTTATACGCAATTTACTACAGATAAAATACCAACGTCAAGTTGGTTAGTAAGCTTTAAAGCGAAAAAACCACTGGTTATGCAATGTTTATTACTGGGGATAAATGCGCATATAAATCTAGATCTGGGTATTGCTGCTGCAGAAACAGTAGGAGATAAGGGGCAGTTAGCAGATTTTGAAGCAGATTTTGACAAGATCAATGCGATTCTGGCAGATATGGTAGGTGGCGTAAAAGAAAAAATAAGCAAGATATCACCGCTGTTTAGGCTTATAGATTATTTCGGAAAAGGCAAAGAAGATAAACTTGTAAGCTTTAGTATAGAAGTGGCACGAGACGGGGCTTGGTTATTTGCTAATGAATACCACCAGGCTGTAAATAAAATAGGGGTGCTTAAAAGAAGAGATGAAGCCATAAGTAAACTTGCTGAAAATCTTATTGCACCTAAAAGTAAGCTTCTCAGGTTTCTAATAAAGCTCGTTTATTTCTTTGAGCTAAAAGATGTAAAAGCGATTTCTAAGATCTTAAGCCAGGCATAAAATCGCCCATTTAGGGTAAAAAATCGGTTGTTTTTAGGTTATAAATGGTTGCAATCGCTTAATATTTAAAATAGCAGATTTGTTTACATTTAGCTTCTAAAATCTTATCATGCGTATTTATCTGTTGCTTTTTATTCTTCTGTTTTCTATTATTTCGTGCAAACGCGATAAAACATATCCGCCGCTGGCAGAAAATAGCGCAATGCTGCGTAATGATTCATTAAAACCTTTTTATCATGGTGTAGCTTCTGGCGATCCTGAAGAAGATCGGGTTATAATCTGGACACGTGTAACTCCCGAAACTCAGGTTCCTGAAATTGAAGGCACATGGGAGGTCGCTAGAGACAGTACTTTTCAATCAATAGTGAATAACGGGGATTTTTCAACTTCGCCTAAGCAGGATTACACGGTAAAAATTGATGTAACTAAGCTGGAAGAAGGAGCTACATATTTCTATCGTTTTAATGCTTTAGGTGCAACCTCACAGATTGGCAGAACTCGTACTGCTGCTCAAAATAGTTCTACATTAAAATTAGGAGTAGTGAGTTGCAGTAATTATGAGTGGGGTTATTTTAACGCGTATAAACACCTTGCAAAAGAAAAAGATATACAGGCAGTTTTGCATTTAGGTGATTACATTTATGAATATGGTACAGGCACTTATGGCGACACAACTATAGGTCGTATCAACATTCCCAAGCATGAGATAATTACGCTTACAGATTATCGCGATCGCTATGCGCAGTATCATCTTGATAAGGATTTACAAGCTGTACACGCCAGTCATCCATTTATAAATATCTGGGATGACCATGAGATATCAAATAATTCTTATACCACCGGGGCTCAAAACCACCAGGCAGATGAGGGTGATTATGAGACTAGAAAGAATATTGCTAAACAGGTTTTTTATGAGTGGCTGCCCATTCGCGAAAGCGCAAAACACTTTAGAGATTTCGATTTTGGTAATATGGCAGAGTTAGTAATGCTTGATGAGCGATTAGAAGGGCGTACCGCGCCGGCAGACAGTTTAACAGATCCCGTTTTAAACGAAAAAAGCCACAAGTTGCTAGGTGATATTCAGTTTGAATGGTTGGCCAATAAATTAATGACCTCTCAGGCCAAATGGAAAATCATTGGCAATCAGGTCATTTATTCTTATTTAGACTGGGGTTTCCCCGGCTTTCATATAAATCTTGATTCGTGGGATGGTTATCCTAATGAGCAAAAGCAACTGGCCAGCTTAATTAAACAGGATAGTATTCAAAATATCATATTTGTTACCGGTGACACGCATTCTTCATGGGCTTTTGAGGCGACAAACAATCCGTTTGAGGATTATGAGGCTGAGACTGGAAAAGGGGCATTTGCAGTAGAATTTGGCGTGACCAGTATAAATTCTGCTAATAGTAATGAAAGCACAGCAACAGATAGTGTAATTGTGCACGAGAAAGAAATCGTTAATACGGCTCTAAATCCACATCTTAAATATGCCAACTTAAGAGACCACGGCTATCTTATATTAACCCTGACAGATTCTACCGCTACGGCAGATTATAAATTTGTAAGTACAGTTAAAAAACCTGAGAGTACAGTGCGCACAGATACAACATTTGTTGTGCAGCTGGGAAGCCCTCATTTAAAGGGCGAGTAGTTTTTAACTATGGGACTGAATGATTTGTTTAAGATCTGCTCTTGATAGAACCCCGCTCTGTCTCCACAATTGTTTTCCGTCTTTAAAAAGCATTAGAGTGGGCACGCCACGCACTTGGAATTTCTGCGCAAGCACCTGATTTTTATCTACATCGATCTTGATGATCTTTACCGCGTCTCCCAGCTCCTTTTTTACATCGCTAAGTATGGGGGCAAGCGTTTGACAAGGGCCACACCATGTTGCGAAAAAATCGATTAACACGGGAGTTTCAGAATCTGTTATTGAGCCAAAATTAGTTTTCATAGGTACAAAATTAATTGATTAAAAATAATCAGGAAACAGTTTAACGACATCTTAATAATTGCTAAAATGCTATTAATTGAGGCGTTAAATGGCGTTAAGTTATCAGGTTAAGGAAGAAGTTTCAAATAACTTGCTGTAAAATTTTTGAATATGAAAGAGAGTAAAGAGAATGTACTAGTTGCTGGTGCAAACGGTACTACCGGTAGAAAAATAATTGATCTGCTTAGTCAATCACAATATTTTAACCCTGTAGCAATGGTTAGAAAAGCAGAGCAGCAACAATATTTTGAAGACAGAGATGTGGAAACTGTATTAGGAGATCTGGAAAACGATCTTTCTCATGTAGTGAATGGTATAGATAAAGTGGTTTTCGCCGCAGGCTCAGGAGGAAATACTCCTGCCGAAAAAACTACCCAAGTAGATCAGGAAGGTGCTAAAAAATTAATTGATGTTGCAAAAAAAGCGAATGTCAAAAAGTTTGTAATGTTGAGTGCTATACATGCAGATAAGCCAGAATCTAACGAGAATTTGCAGCATTACCTTGAGGCGAAAAAAAATGCAGATGCCTATTTAAAATCCAGCGGACTTAATTATGCTATAGTGCGACCCGGAACTTTAACCAATGATGCCGGAACTGGTAAAATAGAACTTGACATCAGATTAGACCATATAGGCGAAATAAGCCGTGACGATGTGGCAAAAACAATTGTTACAGCCTTAAATGATGAGGTTGCACAAAATGCGACTTTCGAGATTCTAGAAGGAGATACACACATAGAAGAAGCTGTGAAAAAAGTGGCATAAAAGGCTCAAAAATCCGGTTTTTATACCGGATTTTTTTTATTTCAATATAAACTCTTCTATCTCTTATTGAGTATTTCTCAATTGCTAGAAGAAGCCAAAACAGCAGCGTTAGAGCGTTTTTTTCGCAAAGCAATTATAGACAGTGCAACAAGCACACCGCCAAAGGCCATAGCGGCGCCTACTAGTTCTGGCGAAGCATAGCCCAATCCCGCTGCAATAGGTAATCCCCCTAAGAAGGCACCGGTAGCGTTACCAATATTAAATCCTGCCTGATTAACAGACGATGCGAGCATTTCAGACCCTCTTGATGCTTTTATCATAAGCATCTGTATAGGTGAAGCAGTAGAAAAGGCAATACCGCCGGTAAGAAAGGCCATAAGAATTGTTGCCCATTTTACAGGAGCTAAAACTGAAACTAACACCAAAGCAAAGGCCATTATGGCCAATAGAATAGCAGTAGCTTTTAAAGGAGAAACTTTATCTGCGAGTTTACCGCCTGCAAAGTTACCCACCGTCATACCAATACCGGCAAGCATAAGTATAAAGGTTACATTATTATTACTAAACCCACTTACTTCTGTTAGTAGTGGCGTGATGTAACTATACCACGCAAAGAAACCACCCGTACCTATGGCAGTAATACCAAGGATGAGCCAAGGCTCCAGATGTGTAAAGACCTTTAGATCATCAATTACTTTTGCAGGCTTGTTTTTTGCCAGGTTGGGCATCCATATAAAGATCGCTGTTATAGCAAGTAAGCCGATGACAGCAACCATGACAAATGTATAGCGCCACGAGATATTATGACCTACGTAAGTACCAATGGGAATCCCAATGATGTTTGCGAATGTTAGTCCGCTAAGCATGACAGCTACTGCACTGGCGGCTTTATTTTTTTCTACCAGTCTGCTTGCAACCACAGCGCCTACACCAAAAAAGGCACCATGTGGCAATCCCGAAAATAGTCTGGTAATTAGCATCACCTCGTAGCTGGGCGCAAAAATTGACATAGCATTAAAGCAGGTAAAAGCAGTCATTAATGCTAATAACAACTTCTTCGGCGGAAAGTTACCGGCAAGCATTACAAGAATGGGTGCGCCAATTACAACGCCTAAAGCATAAGCAGAGATAAAATGGCCAGCCTGTGGAATCGTAATATTTAGATCCTGAGCAACGTCGGGAAGAATTCCCATCATGACAAATTCAGTCATTCCTATACCAAAACCTCCTACTGCAAGTGAAATAAGTCCTTTATGTATCGACACAATTATTGTTTTAGTTTTTAGAAAGCCGCAAAAATACAGCATTTAAATGGGTACAGATAAAATATATTTAATGATAAGATAATCAATACGATAAATGTTGTTTTCTTTTAACCTATATCTTGACATTTTAAACTATAAACGTGGAATTAATGTTTAGCTATGGAAAGGAAACTACTCAAAACTGTTGATAAAGAGCAAGAAGTACATGAGGATGATACTTCTCATGCGTTTTATGAAATTAAGGCGGTACACAAAAAAGGCAGAAAGATAAAGATCATAAATAATTGTGCGCCTGGGCAACCGCTGGAATTAAGAATAAAGCAACTGCTGCCTTTTTACAAGAATAAGGTTCATATTTACGAGAAGACCGCAGGCAAAATAGGCCACATTAAAATTGAAAATTTTGAGCTTGCTAAAGATATTTATATGGGTAAATACGAATGCCGCTTTTCGCACTGGTTTGACGACGGTGAGTTTTTTGAAGCTTACATAAAATTGTATAGTCTTTCTGAGAATTTAGGTGAATAAAAACCAGAGTTCAATGATAATTAAAACTTTAAGCTTCTTTATTACGTATATAAGAGGTGATGAGAGAAGTTCTTATAAATATAGAGTACAGTTTTAAGGAGAAAATGAAAATATTAAAAGATCAAAATATTTTCAATCACCATTCTTATATTAATACGGTTAATAAAGATACTCCCCTAAGTGTGCGTATGGCTTATTCAATTGCTGTTTTAGATGGTTACTGTAAGTTGTTGAAGTATTTTATTGCAAAGAAAGAGAAGCGCGACTTTGTCTATAGTGAAGAGCTTGAGAATTATTACAAGAAGGAGGAAGGTATATTTTACAGAATACCACATTTAGATCTTTACAAGCAAAAAACAGAACATGAATTTGTGATATTGATTTATGACGAAATTTTAAAACTGGAGAATAGTTTAAAGGTAGAACTGTAGATACGACACCAGATAAAATAAAAAAAATGCTGAAGATAATTTCTTCAGCATTTTTTTCTTGTACCCGGAATGGGACTTGAACCCACACGCCCTTAAGGACACATGGCCCTCAACCATGCCTGTCTACCAATTCCAGCACCCGGGTAGGTAGTAAAAAAAAAGTCGAGCATAAAATGCTCAACTTTTTTATAACATTCTATGTTTTAAAGTGATCTGGCTGGGGCTCGAACCCAGGACCCTCTCCTTAAAAGGGAGATGCTCTACCAACTGAGCTACCAGATCTTTTCCCTGAATGCGGGTGCAAATATACAGCCATTTAATTGATAATTCAAAAGGTTTTTTGATAAATTTGAATACTTTTTTTTACAAGAATTTATTTCACTGAAAATCAATAAATAAAGCGCATGACAATTTTTTTAATGGGGTATATGGGAAGTGGTAAATCGACCCTTGGTAAAATGCTGGCTGAAAAAATAAACTATAATTTCCTCGATTTTGACAGTTATATTGAAGGAAAAGAAAAAATGACCGTCGCAGAGATTTTTAAAAATAAAGGTGAAATATATTTTAGAAAGATAGAATCAATCCATCTTAAGAATGTTTTATCTGGTTTTGATGACACGATTATAAGCTTAGGAGGAGGTACACCCTGCTACGGCACAAATATGGAACTTATAAAAAATGCACAAGGTGTTAGTGTGTATATCAATGTGCCGGTAGAAGAACTTACCGGCAGACTTTGGGAAGCTCGCTTGCATAGGCCGCTGTTAGCGCACCAGGATACTAAAGAAAAGCTGGAAGAATATATAAGAAAACACCTTTTTGAACGCGGTTTTTACTATAATCAGGCCGATTTTAAGCTATTTGCGGCAGGTAAATCTGAAGCAGAGCTTGTAGATGAGCTCGAGGCGAAATTATTCTAAAACAGCGCTGTCTTTATCTGGTTTAAAACGCACTTTTACTCTTTCATGTAAAGATGTGCTTAGCGAGATACCTTTAAAATCTGCTTTTACCGGGTATTTTTTATGATTTCTGTTTACCAGAACCGCGGTTTTAAACTGTTTAAGTGGTACTTCAAGAAAATACTTAACACCATAGATCAATGATGTGCCGCTATTTAAAACATCGTCTATAAGCACGACAGATTTGTTGCTGTATGCACTTGATTCCAGAGAAGTCTTTACCGTGCCCAGCGGATTGTCTTTATTCATCGTGACCTCACAAAGCGTACATTTAATTTCAGAGATATGTTCTAATATTTCTTTTAAGCGCTGCGCAAAAACATAACCGTTCTTAGAGATGCCGGCAAGAATCACTTCGGTCTCCTCTACATTGCACTCGTATATTTGATAAGCGATACGTCTTATTTTATTTTGAATATCGGCATGAGTAAGAATTGTCTGTACGGCCATTATGTAGTGTTTAAAGCTGGGTGTTCAATTTTTCAAATATAAAAAAGAGTTCGCTACCCGCTCTCGGTTTTATTGAGTTATAACAAGGTTCTAATTTCCTGATATTAAACAACGGCGTAAATAATTCTCTGTATTCATTAAGGCTTCCGCCAAAAGGTGGCCCTTTTTCGGTAAGGGGAAAATCAAATAAAACTCCCGCAATTTTACCGCCGGAATTTAACAGAGAGTGCATTTTTTTCGCGTAAGCGGTTCGCATCTCAGGAGGAAGGGCACAGAAGAATG
The DNA here is from genome assembly GCF_047946655.1 of Leeuwenhoekiella sp. A2. Lineage (GTDB taxonomy): Bacteria > Bacteroidota > Bacteroidia > Flavobacteriales > Flavobacteriaceae > Leeuwenhoekiella. The sequence goes on along the minus strand of NZ_CP172311.1, from coordinate 663,138 downwards.
TTTGTTCAAGAATTAGATCGTATTTATCTGTATGTTCAAAAAAATCAGATTGTATTAATCGCTCCTTAGGAAATTCTGGAATCTGATTTTTAATGTGTTTGAGCGGCTTTTTGGCAAGATCTACCACATTTATATTGCTAAACCCATGTTCATATAAGTAGATAGGTTCATAACCATTACCCGCACCAGGAATTAGTATTTTGATCGATTTGTCCTGAAGCTGATCTATATATTCAGCTAAAGGTCTTGAAGGGTAGCCTATATCCCAGCCTGTATTTCCCTGAGCATATCTGTTTTCCCAATAAAATTGATCTAGTTTAGTCATTTTCAAAAAAGTCATCAGTATCCTGAAAATCATCAAGGTCACGTCTGTCTTTTTTAGTAGGACGCCCGGTACCTTTCTTGCGGTAATAATCTTTAGAATATTTTAAAAGGTCAAGTTTCTCAAGATTTTCTTTAGGTGTAATATCATCGCAATACAGGCCTACAAGCTTTGCGCCCACACGACTGGGGGGAAGGTCAAGAACTTTTACTTTATAGTTTACCTGGTCTTTGCGTATCTCAATTTCATCTGTAGGATAGACATCCCGGGATGGCTTAACAGCGTCTCCATTTATTTTTACATGACCTTTTTTAGTGGCATTTGTGGCAATAGATCTTGTTTTGAAATATCTGATACACCATAAATATTTATCCACACGCATAATCTCTTTCTTTTAAGCTCGTTTTTGATGTAACAAAAATAGCGTAAAATTGTATCTTGCGCGACCTAAATGAATAATGATGAATATGATAAATAAAACGATATGCCTTGCTCTTCTTGTTCTTGGTTTTATCTCTTGCAGTAAAGACGATAACAGTGTAGAGCCTGAAGTAATAAGAGATCGTGCTGAGGAACAGATAACTAGCGATGCAGAAATTTCAACTTATCTTGAGACTCATTTTTATAATTACGAAGAGTTTGCAACTCCTACAGATGATTTTGACTATCAAATAGTTTTTGATACCATTAGTGGTGATAATGCAGATAAAACGCCTTTAATTGATCAGGTTATTACCAAAACCCTGAATAGGTATGATGTGACTTATAAATTATATGTACTTGTAGCTCGTGAAGGCGCAGGTGATCAGCCTACTTTTGCAGATTCTACTTATGTTACTTATAGAGGTGATGTTTTAAAAGGGAATTTGTTTGATGCCAGTGTTAACCCTTTATGGATTGATCTTTCGGCGTCTATAGAAGGTTTCTCAAAATCACTTAATAGTTTTAAAGGTGCAACAGGCTACACCTCAAATGGTGATGGTACGGTAACATTTAATAATGACTATGGTATTGGCGCAGCTTTTATACCTACAGGTCTTGCTTATTACAATTCTAGCACCTCAACAATAGGGCAATACAAAAACCTAATCTTTAGATTTAATCTGTACGGAATGAATCAAACAGATCACGATGGTGACGGTATCCCTTCTTATATGGAAGATCTGGATGAAAATATGTATTTAGTAGATGTAGCAGATGATACAGATGGTGATACTACGCCTAATTATTATGATGCCGATGATGATGGCGATGGTACAGCTACTAAAGACGAGATCATAGTTAATGAGGATGGTTCTTTAACATTTCCAGATACAGATAATGATGGTACGCCAGATTATCTGGATGCAGATAATAGCTAATAGAATAAATAGCTTGATAGTAAGCTAGCAATAAAAAAGTCCCGTTTTGCGGGACTTTTTTATTTTATATAGGTTGTGTTGTATTTACAAGTTAAGTGATAAACTCAATATAAATTGATCTGGTCTTGTGTCTATACGCTCATAGGTTAAACCGTTTGAGTCTAAAAATTCGGCTTCATTATCGCTAAAACCTCTTTCATATCTTAGATCAAGCCCCAGCTTTCCTAAAGCAACGCCTACACCAAAATTTAATCCCACAGTAAAGTCATCTTCTACATCTCCTAAAGTTACACCATCAAAATCTGTATCAAGTATATATTGCAAAGAAGGGCCACCAAATACGCTTAAAGGCCCAATAACTTCAAGACCTACAAGTAATGGGGCATCTAACTTCTGCATTTTAAAATCATCGCTGTCATAAGAGCTACTAATGCTTGTATAGACAAGTTCTGGACGGAAGTATAATTTCTCCCCTACACGGCCAAATACACCCACATGGTAGCCTACATTTCTGTCAGGATGCTCAAGGGCGTTTCCTGCAGAATCTGTTACATCTCCATTACCGTTGTAATTAAGTCCGCCTTTTATACCAAAACCTGGGTCTGACTGCGCGTAGCCAAAAGTGGTTGCTACAAATAGAATACTTAAAAGTGCTTTTTTCATTTCATCAAGTTTTATGATTCTAAAAAGAAGATGTCCTATTAGAATCGGTTAAAATCAATTGGTCACAAGACCTCAAATTTTTAATCTGTTCACTAATAGGACAACTTAATAGGTAAAAACCCTACTTTTTATTTCCTTGATAGCACCTTTTTAACGGCTTTCTGTATAGATTTATTATTTAGACCATATTTTTCCATAAGGTCAGCAGGGTCTCCGCTTTCGCCAAAAGTATCTTTAGTAGCTATAAATTCAAGCGGAGCAGGATAGTTCATTGCAAGTTCACCGGCAACGCTTTCACCCAAACCACCTAAATAATTATGCTCTTCACAAGTAACCACACAACCGGTCTTTTTAACTGATTTTAAAATAGCTTCAGTATCCAGTGGCTTAATTGTGTGAATGTTTATCACCTCAGCGCTTATTCCTTCTTTTTCTAATTCTTCAGCGGCTTCTAATGCTTGCCAAACCAAATGTCCCGTTGCGATAATGGTAACATCTGTACCTTCATTAAGAAGTATAGCTTTCCCTATCTCAAATTTTTGATCTTCGGGAGTGAAGTTAGGAACTTTTGGTCTCCCAAAACGCAGGTAAACCGGTCCTTCATAGTCGGCAATAGCAATTGTTGCAGCTTTGGTTTGGTTAAAGTCACATGTGTTTATTACAGTCATTCCCGGTAACATTTTCATAAGACCAAGATCTTCTAGAATCTGGTGTGTAGCACCATCTTCACCCAGTGTTAAACCTGCGTGAGATGCACATATTTTTACATTCTTACCAGAATAAGCCACACTCTGGCGTATTTGATCATAAACACGACCTGTGGCAAAGTTTGCAAAAGTGGTTGCGTAAGGCACTTTTCCACCTATGGTCATACCTGCAGCCATACCAATCATGTTAGCTTCTGCAATCCCTGTTTGAAAAAAGCGTTCGGGGTGATTTTTTTCGAAATCATTTAATTTTAATGAACCAGTAAGATCGGCACATAATGCTACTACATTTTCATGGGTTTTACCCAGCTCATCCATCCCTGCACCAAATCCTGATCTTGTATCTATATTTCCTGTACTCGTGTATTTTTTCATATCTTCAATTTGTTCTTTTCAAATTTCTTACAGTTAAGGGTAAGAAATTTGGTTTAATAATCTCCTAAGGTTTCAGGGTTTTGAGCTAATGCATTTTCTAATTGCTCATCGCTTGGCGCTTTACCGTGCCATGCATGTGTATGCATCATGAAGTCTACGCCATTACCCATTTCTGTGTGTAAAAGAATACATACAGGTTTTCCTTTTCCGGTGCGGCTTTTAGCCTCATTTAGACCATTTGTGATTGCATCAATATCGTTTCCTTTATCAACTTCAAGAACATCCCAGCCAAAAGCTTCAAACTTAGCTTTAATGCTACCCATAGGTAAAACGTGTTCTGTGCTACCGTCAATTTGTTGACCGTTGAGATCTATAGTTGAAATAAGATTATCTACTTTGTTACCGGCAGCATATAAAATAGCTTCCCAGTTTTGACCTTCCTGTAATTCACCATCACCGTGAAGACTATAAACCAGGTGCTTGTCACCGTTTAATTTTTTTGTTTGTGCTGCTCCTAAAGCTACACTCATACCTTGTCCTAAAGAGCCAGAAGCTACTCGTATACCTGGCAAACCTTCATGAGTGGTTGGGTGACCCTGAAGTCTTGAATCTATTTGTCTAAAAGTACTAAGTTCTTCTACAGGAAAATATCCTACTCTCGCTAGAACGCTATAAAATACAGGTGATATATGACCATTAGAAAGAAAGAAAAGGTCTTCGCCTATTCCATCCATATCAAATCCTTCTTTTCTTTCCATAATCTCATTATATAAGACTACAAAAAATTCTGTACACCCTAGTGAACCGCCTGGGTGACCAGATTGACAGGCGTGTACCTGACGTAAAATATCCCTGCGTACCTGGCTTACCAGATCCTCTAATTGTTGTTTGTTCGGCATTATATTTAGATTAAGATTATTACGCCAAAAATACCCTTTTTAATAGGCGTATACAATCAAAAGTCATTCATTTATTAGGGTTTGTATAAAAAAATCGGCCCTTTTATACCTAAAATCGTTAATAGATTGAAAATATTAGCAACAGCATTAATATGAAGATGCTTTCTGTTAAATAGTTTTATCTTTGCCGTCCTAAAACAGCATATGCAATTTGACCTTTTACACGCCGACAGCAGTACAAAAGCGAGGGTGGGAACAATAACTACAGATCACGGTAAAATAGAAACTCCCATTTTTATGCCGGTGGGTACAGTGGGTTCAGTAAAAGGAATGCATCAAAGGGAACTTAGAGAAGATATAGATCCAGATATTATTCTTGGCAACACCTATCATCTTTATTTACGCCCGCAAACCCGGGTGCTTGAGAAGGCCGGTGGTCTGCATAAGTTTATGAACTGGGATAGAAATATACTTACAGATAGCGGGGGTTATCAGGTTTATTCTCTTTCTGCCAATAGAAAGATCAAGGAAGAAGGTGTAAAATTTAAATCACATATAGACGGTTCTTTTCATTTTTTCACTCCAGAAAATGTGATGGAAGTACAACGATCTATAGGCGCAGATATCATTATGGCTTTTGATGAATGTACCCCATATCCCTGCGATTATAGATATGCACAACGATCTATGCATATGACGCACAGATGGCTTGACAGGTGTATTAATCATCTGGAAAAAGTTCCTGTAAAATATGGTTATGATCAGGCATTTTTCCCAATTGTGCAGGGTAGTACTTATAAAGATCTACGTATACAATCTGCTGAATATATCGCAAATGCTGGTGCTGTAGGCAATGCCATTGGCGGTCTCTCTGTAGGTGAACCAGCAGAAGAAATGTACGCGATGACAGAGATCGTTACAAATATCTTACCTCAAGACAAGCCGCGCTATCTTATGGGTGTGGGCACACCGATAAATATTTTAGAAAATATAGCGTTGGGTATAGATATGTTTGACTGTGTTATGCCTACGCGAAATGGTAGAAACGGTACTTTATTTACTTCTCAGGGTATTATAAATATTAAAAATAAGAAGTGGGAAGATGATTTCTCTCCTCTTGATGAGAACGGTACTACTTGGGTAGATAAGGAATACAGCAAAGCATATGTGCGCCATCTTTTTAAAGCAAATGAAATGCTGGCCCGGCAGATAGGTACAATTCATAACCTCGGTTTTTATATGTGGTTGGTACGCGAAGCCAGAAAACAGATCTTAAATGGCGATTTTTACTCCTGGAAGGAGAAAATGGTCAAACAAATGGATAACAGGCTTTAAATGAAAATTCTTGACTGGTATATTTTAAAACGATATCTGGGCACATTTGTGACCATGTTACTTCTATTTATACCTATTGGAATTACAGTGAATCTTGCAGAAAAGATCGATAAGATCCTGGCAAATGAAGTTCCGTTTTTAGAAGTTGCGGTCTATTATCTCAATTTTACGGTATACTTTGCTAACCTGCTTTTTCCCTTATTTTTATTTCTTTCGGTAATCTGGTTTACTTCAAAACTGGCAAATAATACAGAGGTTATTGCTTTTTTAAGTAGCGGGGTTTCCTTTTATAGATTTTTAAGACCTTACTTGATAGGAGCGACGATTGTATGCGTGGGTGCTTATATTTTAGGTACATATCTGGCTCCGGCGGCAAGTCAGGGTTTTAATGAGTTCACCTATCAATACCTTAAGAACGGAAAAGAAGATCGTGAAACGCAGAATGTATATAGGCAGATCAACGATAACGACTATATCTATGTGAGTAGTTTTAACCCTTCTACAAATATGGGGAGAGACTTTACACTTGAGCATTTTGAAGATAATACGCTTCAATATAAGCTTGAGGCTCGCAGCATAGTTTTTAATCCTGAAGACAGCACTTATACACTTAACGCTTACAAAAAAAGAACGGTAGGTGTAGATGCAGATATTCTTGAATCTGAGCGAAAACTGGATACGGTTTTCACTTTTGACATGGAAGATCTTACTCCGGTAAAATACATTGCCGAAACATTGACAACACCTGCGCTAAGAAGATTTATAGATAAAGAAAAAGCTCGTGGATCGTCATATATAAACAGCTATGAAGTCGTGCTTTTTAAGCGCTACAGCCTGCCGGTAAGCGCTTACATTCTTACTATTATAGCGGTAGCCGTTTCTGCGATGAAGAGGAGAGGAGGTATGGGTATAAACCTGGCATTTGGTATTTCGCTCGCTTTCGTTTTTATCTTTTTTGATAAGGTATTTGGTACAATTTCAGAGCAATCAGATTTTTCTCCCGTCGTGGCCGTGTGGCTGCCTAATTTCATTTTTGGGATACTTGCTATCTACCTTTTAAATAATGCAAAACGATAAGCTTAAGAGTTACCTGCATTTTCAGGGTATAGTTTTTATATGGGGTTTTACTGCCGTTTTGGGCGCTTTAATAACCGTGGGAGCAGTTTCACTGGTGTGGTATCGCATGTTGATTGCAAGCGCCGTAGTTTTTGGTTATATAAAATGGAAGAAAATTTCGCTTAAAGCGAAAACATCTACGTTGCTAAAAATGATGGGAGTAGGCGTATTGATCGCAATGCACTGGCTCACTTTCTTTGGTGCGATCAAAATATCTAACGTTTCTATAACGCTCGCGATGATGAGTACAGGAGCATTTTTTACTTCTATACTCGAGCCTATCTTTTATAAACGAAAATTAATCTGGTACGAGCTGCTTTTTGGTGTGCTGGTTATTTGCGGTTTATACCTGATTTTTGAGGTAGAAACCCGATTTTCTGAAGGTATTTTTGTGGCTTTATTTTCAGCTTTTCTGGCTGCGTTATTCACTCTGGCAAACGGAAAACTCGTTAAGGAAAATCCGCCGTCAAAAATATCATTCTACGAGTTGCTGGCAGGAGCAGGATTTATAAGTATTTATCTGCTTATGACTTCAGGATTTACCAGTTCGTTTTTTGTATTACCTGTAATGGACTGGGTATATATTTTAATATTAGCAAGTATTTGTACCGCTTATGCTTTTATAGCTTCAGTCAAAGTAATGCGGCATCTTAGCCCATATACGATAATGCTTACTACAAATCTTGAACCTGTTTATGGCATTATACTGGCGTACTTGATTTTAGGTGATGCAGAACAGATGAATGAGGGTTTTTATTACGGTGCCCTCTTAATACTTTTTACTGTAATTTTAAATGGTATTCTAAAAAATTCACGCAAATTAAAAAGGAAAAAGGCATTGCAGTGACGCCTTTAAAACCTGTATATTTGTCAACTCACTAAAAATTTCCCCTAAATGGAATATTTAGATTTTGAACAACCTATAAAAGAGCTTGAAGAACAGCTCGACAAATGCACAATTATTGGTCAGGAAAGCGATGTAGATGTTACAAACACCTGCAAGCAAATAGAAAAGAAACTTGCAGAGACTAAAAAGGACATCTACAAGAATCTTACAGCTTGGCAGCGTGTACAACTATCTCGTCACCCTAGCAGACCCTACACTTTAGATTATATCAACGCGATATGTGGTGATACTTTCTTAGAGCTGCATGGTGATCGCAATGTTAAAGATGATAAAGCGATGATAGGCGGTCTGGGTAAGATAGGCGATCAAAGCTATATGTTCATAGGCCAACAAAAGGGTTATAATACAAAGACACGCCAGTACCGTAATTTTGGTATGGCAAATCCAGAAGGATACCGTAAGGCTTTACGTCTTATGAAGAGCGCTGAAAAGTTTGGCTTACCTGTTGTGACTTTTGTAGATACGCCAGGGGCTTATCCTGGTCTTGAAGCAGAAGAAAGAGGGCAGGGTGAGGCAATTGCTCGCAATATACTTGAGATGACACGACTTAAAGTGCCAATCATAGTTGTTATAATAGGTGAAGGTGCCAGTGGTGGTGCTTTAGGTATAGGTGTAGGAGATAAGGTATTGATGCTGGAGAACACCTGGTATTCTGTAATATCACCAGAATCATGTTCATCTATCTTATGGCGCAGCTGGGAGTTTAAAGAGCAAGCTGCAGAAGCGCTAAAACTTACTGCTACAGATATGAAAAAGCAGAAGCTAATAGATCATATCGTAAAAGAGCCTTTAGGTGGTGCTCACAGTGACCGAGAAAAAACTTTTGAGATCGTCAAAAAAGAAATAGCCGCCGCATATTCAGAATTCAAAAACTTATCACCAGCAGATTTGGTTGAAAAAAGAATGGAAAAATATTCTGAAATGGGAGTCTTTAAAGGCTAATCATATTAAACATCACTTGTAACAAAATCCCGAGGTTTTTACTCCTCGGTTTTTTTTGCGTTATAAACATTTTTAAGTAGTTATTCACAGGCATTTGTTAACTTGTAGTGAATAACGCGGGGGCTTTAAATTGACCTAAGCCTTAACATTTTTTTTACATTCGCCTTTATGGAAAAAGTTCAACCTCAAACCTCATACAATTATTCACAAGGCTCGGTAATACCGCTTGAGAAGGGTAAAATACCTCCGCAAGCTATTGATTTAGAGCAGGTTGTTATCGGGGCGATGATGATTGATAAGAAGGGGGTAGATGAGATTATAGATATCTTGAGCCCTGATGTTTTTTACAAAGATGCGCATAAACATATCTACGACGCGATACGCACCTTGTTTGAAAACGGTGAGCCCATTGACTTATTAACTGTTTCTGAGCAATTACGCCAAATGACGAAATTAGAGCAGGCTGGGGGCGATTATTACCTCATTCAGCTTACTCAAAAAGTATCTTCTTCTGCCCATATTGAGTATCATGCTCGTATTATTTTGCAGAAGTATATTCAGCGTAGTTTGATCAAGATTTCAAACGAGATCATAGAAGAGGCCTACGATGAAACAACAGATGTTTTTGATCTTCTTGATCATGCCGAAAGCAAGTTATACGAGGTAACTCAGGGCAATATAAAACGAAGCAGTGAGACTGCTCAAAGTCTGGTAATTCAGGCAAAGAAAAAGATTGAAGAAATTTCTAATAAAGAAGGTCTTTCTGGTATTCCTTCCGGTTTTGATCGTTTAGATAAACTTACCTCAGGTTGGCAGCCTAGTGATTTAATTATTGTGGCAGCTCGTCCCGGTATGGGTAAAACGGCTTTAACGCTGTCGATGGCTCGAAATATTGCCGTGACCCAAGGTATTCCTGTTGCTTTCTTCTCACTTGAGATGGCATCGGTACAGTTAATTACCCGTCTTATTTCATCAGAAACCGGACTTTCATCTGAAAAATTACGTACCGGTAAGCTTGAGAAGCACGAGTGGGAACAGTTGAATGTTAAAGTGAAAGGACTTGAGAAAGCTCCTCTTTTTATAGATGATACGCCGTCGCTTTCAATATTTGATCTTAGAGCAAAAGCACGCCGTCTGGCCTCGCAGCACGGTATTAGACTTATTGTGATAGATTATTTGCAGTTGATGACCGCTGGTGGAAGCCAGAAAAACGGAAACAGGGAACAAGAAATATCTATGATCTCGCGTAACTTAAAAGCTTTAGCGAAAGAACTGGATGTACCTGTAATTGCACTTTCACAGTTATCTCGAGCGGTAGAAACGCGTGGCGGAAGTAAAAGACCCTTACTTTCTGACCTTAGGGAATCTGGTGCTATTGAGCAGGATGCAGATATTGTATCATTTATCTACAGGCCAGAATATTACAAGATAGACGAGTGGGATGATGAGGAGCGCAGCCCAACTGAAGGGCAGGCAGAATTTATTGTTGCAAAACACCGTAACGGTGGTCTTGAGAATATTAGACTTAAGTTTATTGGTCATCTGGGTAAATTTGATAACCTGGATGATTTTAGCACACCTTACGAGTTTGAGTCTCGCATGAATGAAGCTGCAAATGATAATACATTTAAACCCGATCAATTCCCCAGTCCAGACCAGGCATTTGGAAGCTCAATGAACGATGGTGGTTTTAAAAGAGGTGATGACGATGAAGTTCCTTTTTAAAAATATATACTAGGCATAGTGTTTGTTTCGTTGTAAATTCACTTATGCTTATGACAATTTTTTCAATTTTTAACCGAAAAATGCCCCTTCCAGGCCGATTTTTATCTGGAAGATGGATGTGTTTTTTCGCACTTCTGTGCAGTCTGCAGTCTTTTGCTTCTTATGTGCTCATCCCAATGGATGCAGATGGGCAAAAGGAACACCTAAAAGCTTATGGTATTACATACTGGACGCTGGCTAATCAGCAGAAAGTAAAATGGCTACTCAATTATCGCGGTGGCTCTTTTTTATTGCCAGATACAGAAGCAATACGCCGGGAATGTACCATACGCGGAGTCTCATATGAAGTGCTAAGCGATGCAAAAACAGAAGCTATTCTTACGGAAATTAGTAGTCCGTCGCAAAACATGGATGCAGTAATTCTGGAAAAAGCTCCTAAAATCGCGGTCTACACTCCAGACAGTTCTGTACCCTGGGATGATGCTGTAACAATGGTATTAGAATATGCAGAGATTCCCTATACAACCATCTACGATAAAGAAGTACTTGAAGATCAATTGGTTTTATATGATTGGCTGCATTTGCATCATGAAGATTTTACAGGGCAATATGGCAAATTTTATGGTAGTTACAGAGCAACAGCCTGGTATATAGAAGAAAAGCAAGCAGCAGAAAAACTCGCACACGAGTTGGGTTATGATAAAGTATCGCAAGAAAAGCTTGCTGTCTCTTTAAAAATAAGAGATTACGTCATAGGCGGGGGTTTTATGTTTGCTATGTGTAGCGCGACAGATAGTTTTGATATTGCACTTGCGGCAGAGGGGGTAGATATTTGTGAAGCTATGTTTGATGGTGATGCTTCAGATCCTGATTATCAATCTAAGATAGATTATGATAAGACTTTTGCTTTTACAGATTTTCACCTTGAGCGCGATCCTAACCGCTATGAGTTCTCCAGTATAGATATGACCACAAAAAGGCGTATACCACCTACTACAGATTATTTTACATTAAAAGATTTTTCGGCAAAATGGGATCCTATTCCTACGATGTTATGTCAAAATCATACTGCGCTTGTAAAAGGTTTTATGGGGCAAACCACTTCTTATGATCCTGAAGAGATCAAAGCTACGGTTTTAGTGCTGGGAGAGAACAGGACCAATGGAGAGGCGAGATACATACACGGTATTAAAGGCAAAGGGTTCTTTACTTTTTATGGCGGTCACGATCCTGAAGATTACCAGCATCGTGTGGGCGATCCTAAAACTGAGCTCGCCTTGCACCCCACAAGTCCTGGTTACAGGCTTATCTTAAATAATGTATTGTTTCCTGCTGCGCGAAAGAAAAAACAGAAAACCTGATGTTCCGATTTTTGATTTTACTTTTAATTGTTTCAACTTTCGTGAAAAATGATGTTGAGCGGGTGAGCTGGAGCGATCACAAAAAGATTACCTGGGAAGATTTTAAAGGTACACCTGAGGCTAAAAGTGTGTTTGTGGCAAGCTTAAATTCTGGTATTAGCCATAGTTATTCTTTAGATAAAAACGGTTATCTGATAAAAGAAGAATCTGAGGTTAAGGCCTATTTCTATCCCACGCTGTCTTGGTATAAGCCAGAACTTGCAACGCCCAGCGTTCTAAGGCATGAGCAGGTACACTTTGATATTTCAGAACTGTATGCGCGCAAACTTAGAATGCGCGTGGCAAATTTTGAGTTTACATCTAATTCTCAAAAAGAGATCAAAGATATTTACAGGGAAATTGAGAAAGGCCGGCAAGAGATGCAACAGGCATTTGATAAAGAAACAATTCATTCTGTTTACGGCGCTGCAGAAGATTTCTGGGAAAAGAAAATTGCCGAGTTATTAAAAGAATATGATAACTGGAAGTAAATCGCAAATAACGAAGAGGACACTTGTACGATAAAGAGAAATTAATAGAACTGGCTCATTATAAAATGCCTTTTGGTAAGTACAAAGATTCTTATCTGGTCGAGATTCCTGAGTATTATTATACCTGGTTTAAACAAAAGGGATTTCCGCCCGGTAAGCTGGGCCTACTCATGCAGGAGATGTATGAAATAAAAATCAACGGTTTAGAAGGATTGATTTATAAGATTAAAAATGAGTTTAAAGCACCGGCTCCTAAACGCAGATTAGGGAAATAAACCTTTGATAGACTAAAAAGGTTCGCTAATTAATCCCTAACTTTGCCTCCCGTAAACTTGCTCTAGTAAATCACAGGGCACAATCTATTCTACAGTCAGATGGCAGACACAAAGTACATCTTCGTTACGGGAGGAGTTTCATCATCATTAGGAAAAGGTATCATTGCCGCTTCACTTGCAAAGCTTTTGCAGGCAAGAGGTTACAGGGTTACTATTCAAAAGCTTGATCCTTATATTAATGTTGATCCGGGTACACTTAACCCATACGAGCATGGCGAATGTTATGTTACAGATGATGGCGCAGAAACAGATCTAGACCTTGGTCATTATGAGCGTTTCTTAAATGTTTCTACCTCACAGGCAAACAATGTGACCACAGGGAGAATATACCAAAGCGTAATAGAAAAAGAACGTCGCGGCGAATTTTTAGGAAAGACGGTACAGGTCGTTCCGCATATTACAAACGAGATCAAAGAGCGTATACAGATCTTAGGAAAAAGCGGCGATTATGATATTATAATTACCGAAATAGGAGGTACTGTGGGCGATATTGAGTCTTTACCTTATATTGAGGCAGTGCGACAGTTGAAGTGGGAATTAGGTGATGATAATGCATTAGTAATTCACTTAACATTAATTCCTTACCTGTCTGCAGCCGGCGAATTAAAAACAAAACCTACTCAACATAGTGTAAAAACACTTATGGAAAGCGGTATAAAAGCAGATATCCTTGTGTGTCGTACAGAGCACGAGATCACAGATGATATTCGTGAGAAACTAGCGCTTTTTTGCAATGTGAAAAAAGAAGCCGTGATACAATCTATAGATGCATCTACTATATATGATGTGCCTAATTTGATGCTTGAAGAAGGGCTTGATACCATTACACTTCAGAAATTAAATTTATCTGAAGATGGCGAGCCAGAATTAACCCGATGGAATGAGTTTTTGCAAAAACATAAAAACCCAAAGGCTGAGGTAAGTATAGGTCTAATAGGTAAATATGTAGAACTTCAGGATTCTTATAAGTCAATCTTAGAGGCTTTTATTCATGCCGGTGCAGATAATGAGGTTAGAGTACGAGTAGAACCTATACATAGTGAATTTATTACGCAAAAGGTGATAGATGAGAAAATCTCTAAAATGGATGGGCTTTTAGTAGCTCCTGGTTTTGGAGAGCGCGGTATAGAAGGTAAAATAAAAGCAGTGCGTTATGCACGCGAAAATAATATTCCATTTCTGGGAATTTGCCTGGGTATGCAAATGGCTGTAATAGAATTTGCGCGTAATGTGATCAATCTCGATAAGGCGAACTCTACAGAGATGCATGCAGAAACTCCGCATCCGGTTATCAGCCTGATGGAAGAGCAAAAATCTATCACACATATGGGCGGGACCATGCGTTTAGGCTCATGGGATTGTGACCTGGTTGAAGGTAGTATTGTAAACGAAGTTTATGAGAAATCTACTATAAGTGAAAGACACAGACACAGATATGAGTTTAACGATGACTATCGTGCACAACTGGAAAATGCGGGAATGAGAGTTACCGGTACAAACCCTAAAACTGGTCTTGTAGAAATTATTGAAATTCCAGATCATACTTGGTTTGTGGGAGTGCAATATCACCCTGAATATAAGAGTACAGTAGCAAACCCACATCCATTATTTGTGGCGTTTGTACAGGCAGCTGTAAATTACAGTCAGGCAAAAAGTACCGCCAATGTGGCACAAAATTAAAAGTGGGATTGTTATTGTTAATGGTATCCCAAAGTTTTTTTGATTTCTTCATATAAAAGCAATGACCTTGGCACAAGCACACGAGGTATGAATCAGAAAATATTTTAAGAAATTCGAGGCAAGCCTCAATAAGAGTTAAATCCTTAAGGGATTATACAAGCTAAGAAACAGTAAATTTTAAATCAGCTAAAAAGCTGTAAGTTATTATGGAAGAAAAGAAGTTTGACGTTCAATCAATTATTGGTTTCCTTTTAATAGGTGCAATATTGATTTTTATGCTTTATACAAATCAACCTACCCAGGAAGAGTTAGATGCCGAAAAGGCAAAGCAGGAGCAGGTAGATGCCGAAGAATCAACACCCACAAAAACTACAAACACTGCTATTGCAGAAGCGCAACCTGTACAGGATTCTGTAGCGCAATCAAGATTACGTGAGAGTTTAGGCCAGTTTGCATATTCTGCTACTTTACCATCTGCTACAGATGAAACTACGACGATAAGCAATGAAGTTTTAGAAATCACGGTTAGCAATAAGGGTGGTTATATTACCAAGGCTCACCTTAAGAATTTTAAGACATACGATTCTGTACCTGTAAACCTGATCAAGAACGGGAATAACAAATTTAATCTCACTTTTAGTACAGCAGATAATCGCAACATAAACACAGCAGATCTTTATTTTGAGCCATCGATATCAAAAAATGGAGATAACGAAGTGCTTTCTATGAAGTTGAAGATCTCTGCAGATAAATATCTAGAATATAGATATGAATTGAAGCCCGATGATTACATGATGGATTTTGGTATAAAAACCGTCGGACTTCAAAATGTTGTAAATACTTCTCAGCCTATTCATTTAGACTGGCAATTAAAAGGGTATCGCAATGCAAAAAGTATTATGTATGAAAATCGCTATTCAAGACTTACTTATGAGTATGGCGATGATAAACATTCTAAATTAGGTCAAACGGGTGATGATACTGAGGTAGAAGAACATGTAGATTGGTTAAACTTTAGACAACATTTCTTTAGTTCAATTTTATTGACAGATACTCCTTTTGAAGAAGTAAAATTCTCGTCTACAAATCTTGTTGAAGACGAAGAGATCGACACCGTTTTCACTAAACAATATGGTGCAAATATTTTGCTTAAACCGGCAAACGGTGAGCTTAATTATGCCATGAATATGTACTATGGTCCTTCAGATTATCAAATTTTAAATAATTATGAAGGTCGTGGTCTTGATGAAGCAATGCCTTTGGGTTGGGGAATATTTGGTGTGATCAACAAATACTTGATTATACCTTTCTTTAATTTATTGATAGGCTTCCTGCCTGCCGGTCTTGCTATTATTTTATTGACAGTTTGTATCAAACTTTTACTATCTCCTGTACAGTACAAGCAATATCTTTCTCAGGCAAAAATGAAAGTTTTAAAGCCTGAGATCAATGAGATCAATGAGAAGTACAAAGACAATGCAATGAAAAAACAACAGGAGACTATGAAGGTCTACAGCAAGGCAGGCGCAAGCCCGTTGAGCGGTTGTATACCATCATTGTTACAAATACCTGTTTTCTATGCCTTGTTCACGTTCTTCCCATCAGCTTTCGCCCTAAGGCAGAAAAGCTTTTTATGGGCAGATGACCTTTCAAGTTATGATACTATTGCACAATTACCATTTAAAATTCCATTTTATGGAGATCACGTGAGTCTTTTCCCAATATTGGCGTCTATTGCTATATTCATTTACATGACGATGACCACAGGTCAATCTATGGCGCAGACACAACAACCGGGAATGCCTAATATGAAATTCCTTATGTACTTGTCGCCACTTATGATGTTGATTTTCTTCAACAATTATGCGAGTGGTTTGAGTTTGTATTACTTTATATCTAACCTGATTACCATAGGTATCATGCTCGTTATTAAGAATTACATTATAGACGATGCTAAGATTCATGCTAAAATTCAGAAGAACAAAGAGAAGCCTAAAAAACAGAACCGTTTTCAGCGTAAGATGGCTGAAATGATGGAGCAGGCTGAAAAACAATCAGGCAAACGCTAGATTTAGATCATAGATTTTTGAAAAGCTCTGACCTAATTAGTCAGAGCTTTTTTATTTATTAGAGCTTTGCAAATAAGCATTTTACAGGTAGGTTTATAATTTTCGTAATTTTACGTTCTAATTATCGACCTAAAAGATCAAAAAACGGGTAAAAAGATATGAAAACCGTAGTTGTAGGACTTAGTGGTGGTGTAGATAGCAGTGTTTCTGCGTATTTGCTCAAAGAAGCGGGATACAATGTGATAGGCCTTTTTATGAAGAATTGGCACGATGATTCTGTGACGATCTCAGATGAATGTCCCTGGCTTGATGACAGCAATGATGCTATGCTTGTAGCAGAAAAGCTGAATATTCCTTTTCAAACCATAGATTTAAGCGAGCAATACAAAGAGCGCATTGTAGATTATATGTTTCGTGAATACGAAATGGGGCGTACTCCTAATCCTGATGTTCTTTGTAACCGCGAGATAAAATTTGATGTTTTTATGAAAATAGCCCTGAGTCTGGGAGCAGATTATGTGGCCACAGGTCACTATTGCCAGAAGGGTGAAACTACCAGCGACGGGAAATCTGTTTACCAACTGCTTGCCGGTGCAGATGGAAACAAAGATCAGTCTTATTTTTTATGTCAATTATCGCAGGAACAATTGGCAAAAACCTTATTTCCTATTGGCAACCTGCAAAAGAGCGAAGTGCGTAAAATAGCTAAAGAGCAGGATCTAATTACAGCAGATAAAAAAGATTCACAAGGCTTGTGCTTTATAGGCAAAGTAAGATTGCCCGAGTTTCTACAACAAAAATTAATGCCCAAAGAAGGCGCCATTGTCGAGATATCTGCAGAAAGATCTAATGCGATTATTGAGTCTCTGCATGAAAATGATGCAGATGCAGATGTTATGACAGATGCCGCTGTATTAGCAAGAAAACCGAAGTACAGCATTGCAGACGGAAAAATCGTAGGTAAGCATCAGGGCGCTCATTATTTTACAAAAGGCCAGCGCAAGGGTCTGGCGGTAGGAGGTACAGCAGAGCCACTTTTTGTAATTGATACAGATGTTGAAGAAAATGTGATTTACACGGGGCAGGGTAAATCTCATCCCGGTCTTTATAGAAGTGCTTTGTTTGTCAACGAAAATGAAATTCACTGGATTAGAGAAGATCTCGAAATACAAATTGGTGAAACCCTTGATGTTTCGGCCAGGATACGGTACAGACAACCTCTGGAGAATGCTACTTTGCACAGAACAGAATCTGGTATGTACGTAATGTTTGAAAATGCGCAATCTGCAATTTCTGAAGGTCAATTTGTAGCCTGGTATAACGGTGATGAGTGTTTAGGTTCTGGGGTTATCTCATAATTACTTAGAAAGGTAACTGCGATTTCTTTGATAATTTAGCCGATTTTCATCCTTTTTTACCGATTTTTAGAGCCACAAAATCACTTTTCAGTTGTTTGCAAATAATAAGATCACCAATCTTTTTGGAATAAAATATCCACTTATCCAGGCAGGAATGGTGTGGACTAGTGGCTGGCGCCTTACCAGTGCAGTTTCTAATGCCGGTGGTTTGGGTTTAATAGGCGCGGGTTCTATGTATCCTGAAATACTGCGTGAGCATATCAATAAATGCAAGGCTGCTACAGATAAACCTTTTGGTGTAAACGTACCGCTACTTTATCCTGATATTGACAAATTGATGGATGTGATCGTGGCTGAAGATGTAAAAATTGTTTTTACTAGCGCTGGTAATCCTAAAATCTGGACCAGTTTATTGCAGGAAAAAGGGATAAAAGTTGTTCATGTAGTGAGCAGTTCAAAATTTGCCCTTAAATCTCAGGAAGCCGGTGTAGACGCTATAGTAGCTGAAGGCTTTGAAGCCGGCGGTCACAACGGGAGGGAAGAAACTACGACTTTCACCCTAATACCTATGGTGAAAGAAAAGATCACCATTCCCCTTATAGCTGCCGGTGGTATTGCTAATGGTCGCGGGATGCTTGCAGCCATGATTCTGGGTGCAGATGCTGTGCAAATAGGCAGTCGTTTTGTTGCAACACCAGAAGCCAGTAATCATACTCTTTTTAAACAAAAAGTGATTGAGGCGCAGGAGGGGGAGACCACGCTAACGCTTAAAGAACTTGCTCCCGTGCGATTACTTAAGAATAAGTTTTATGAGGATGTAGCGGCGCTTTACAAGACTAATCCTACTCCGCAGCAATTAAAAGATCTGTTGGGTCGTGCTCGTGCGAAAAAAGGCATGTTTGAAGGTGATCTTGATGAGGGTGAACTAGAAATAGGTCAAATATCTGGATTGATACATGAAATAAAACCTGCCGCAGAGATTGTGGACGAAATTATCTCAGATTTCGCTCTGGCGAAACATGAGATGCAAAATCTTTAATTACTTGGATTTTCTCCTGCTTTTGGTTATAAAATAAGCAAGCATTCCCGGTAATGGCAATAACGCGATTGCAACTGTCCATAACATTCGGGTTCCTTTATTATCAGTGTTTCGCCAGACTGAAATCAAGGTTAGAAAGCCTAAAATATAGGTCAATATGACCACAACGGGCATTACACCTATGTTCAAATTAAAGCTGATTACAGAAAATCTCACTAAGTTCTTGTCTTTCCTATTTTATTAGCTACTTGCTGAGCTTCTAATTTAAGTTGATCACTTTTTAAAGGGTCAGAATCTTTATACTTCTCTGCTTTTGCTTTAAGCTCTTCATACTTTTTAAGCAGTTTTTTAACGTCTGAATCTGGTGCAGAATTTTCCATCTTTTTATTTTAAAGGTAATATTCTAAAAACAATAGCAACAACTACTTAATATTTTTTTAGCATTACAAAGCTTCCAGCAGGACAATATTAAAATCTGTACTCAAAATTACTTTACCATCTTTTACTGTAACTGTTTTACCAGAGTAAGCATCTTTCAATTTTGTGCCATCGTCAAAAATTGAACTCACCTTGATAACTTTTTCGCCAAGAGGCAAATCTAGACCTACAACAACTTTATCATCAATAGTATCATCTGAATAAATTCGTGAAAAAGTATAAGGGTTTTTGCTAAGCATTCTATGTTTTCCTGCTCCCACAGCCGGATGATCATGCCTAAATTTTCCCAGCTTTTGCCAGTGTGTTAAAATTTTGCTTTTACTTTTATTGGTTATACTATCCCACTCCATAAATGAGCGTAAGGTAGCATCGCCCTGAGTATTTGCTATTGTAAGATTACGGGCTATTTCATCACCATAATAGATCTGGCTTAAACCCGGTGCGAGCAATAATTTAGTGCCGGTCTCAAATGGTTTTTGACGCTTTTTATCAAAAGGATCTCCATCGTCATGCGATGTTACATAATTAAGAACGCTTTTCCCTTTTAGTTGCTTGTGCAGAATAGAATCATACTGCTTAAACATAGCTTCATACGAGCCTTTTGCATCCTGCTTAAATTGAAAGTTGATCAAATTATCAAAACCATGTGCAAAATAATCTACCTTCTTATCGCCAAAGTTGAACGTGCGCCCAGAATTAATATAGTAATTGTAAACCTCGCCTAACATATAAAATGCATTGTCGTCTAATTTTTGATCAGGATTGGCAGTTTTCCAGTCATTAAAGGCGATATCTGCCTGTTCTCTTAAAGCCGTCCAGGCATCTTCATCAGCGTGTTTTACAGTGTCTACTCTAAAGGCATCAATGCCTAATTCACGTATATAGTCTGTAAGCCATTTTATAATGTAGTTTCTGGGCGTTTTAGCCATTTGGTTTTTAGAAAAGAAGTCATCAAGCTCGGCCATTTCCTGATCGTATCTTTTTTCGTTTTTCCACTTTTCAATTAAAAAAGCGGGAAGTTCAACCTCTTCCTCACTTGCAGTTTTAATATCTGGCAGGTTGTCTACGAGTGTGCAATTAACCGTAGAATCATAATCGGCAAAAGTGCATGTAGGTGATTGTATGGCCCAGTCATCACCCCAGAAAGGATCTTTAGGAGTAACAGGACCGGTGTGGTTCATAACCACATCCATCATGATGCGTATGCCGTGACTGTGCGCATTTTTTACTAAATTTTCCAGATCTGCCATTGTTCCAAAATTAGGATCAAGAGCCGTCCAGTCTTTTGCCCAGTAACCATGATAGCCATAAGTAGCGCCGGTACCTTCATCAACCGCGCCATGAATTTGCTCTACTACCGGTGTGAACCAGATTACATTTATACCCAGATCATCAAAATAACCTGCGTCAATTTTAGCATTTATTCCTTTTATATCTCCGCCTTCAAAACCTCTTAAAACTCCCGTTTCACGAGTGCGTTCAAAATTTACGTCATTGGCAGTATCGGCATTATAAAATCTGTCTGTCAATAAGAAATAAACATTTGCGCCTCCCCACACAAAAGCAGTTGGTTTTGAAGAAGTCTCTTCTTTAAGATCTGTCTGGGTTTGTTTACATGATGAAAAAAGAGTCATAACCAAAAGAGATAATAGTAAGTATTTATTCATTTCTTATTTTTTGAAAGGTAGAAAGTGTAATTGAAAAATATGTGTCAAAATAGGGATAAACTTTTAAATGGATGATTACGCATAACTCATTTTTGAATACAAGATGATAAACCTACTTTTGTCTCTTAATACAAATGTAACTGATGAAAATTAGAGCCTGGATTTCTGCCATGCGTTTGCGCACTTTGCCACTTTCTATTGCCGGTATTATAACCGGTACTGCAATGGCCTATAAAGTTGGTAATTTTGATATGAGCATATTTACCCTGGCTATCCTCACAACACTTGGTTTTCAGATACTTTCTAACTTTGCTAATGACTACGGCGATGGTGTAAAAGGCACAGATAATGAAGAGCGTATAGGACCAAAACGTGCTATGCAAAGCGGTATTTTGTCTGAAAAAGAATTAAAAAACGGAATAATCTTTACTGCTATTCTCACGATTTTAATCAGTCTGGCACTTATTTACAATGCCTTTGGCGCCGAGAATTTTGTGCTGTCTATTGTGTTTTTTCTTTTAGGTTGTAGTGCGATTCTCGCAGCTGTGCGTTATACAGTGGGAAAAAGTGCTTATGGTTACAAAGGCATGGGCGATATTTTTGTCTTTATCTTTTTTGGGCTGGTAGCGGTTGTAGGTTCTTATTTTCTATATAGTCATGAGCTTTCTTTCATTCATTTTTTACCCGCTACAGCTGTAGGTTTACTAAGTACAGCGGTTCTTAATCTCAATAATATGAGAGATCGCGTACCAGATAGTCGGGTAGGGAAAAATACACTTGCAGTTGTTTTAGGTGAGCGTGGGTCAAAAATGTATCATACTTTACTTATTCTTCTTCCTCTTCTTGCGACGCTAATTTATTTATATGTGACTAGTTTTTGGCAATGGGCTGCAATTGCGTGCATTATGTTTATTCCATTAATACTTCATTTAGTGCGAGTTTTAAAAAATGATTCACCTGCTTTGCTTGATCCCGAATTAAAAAAGGTAGCACTCTCTACATTTGCCTTTTCTATCTTATTTGCGCTAGGATTGAATTTTTAGTGTGTTTCAACCGATTTTTATATCATTTAATCTGATTTTTGCCATTTTTCGAAAATTTTTGATCGCCCTTTTTTAACCGTGGTATATTTACAGTGTAATCATTGATCATGATTGCTAATTTCATAAAGTTTATAGATTGGTTGGTTAAACCCGGGCTGGTTACCCGGGTTTTTTTTTAACGAAAGCTTAGTATCTTCAGATTTCTGCTAAAACCTGCTTTTCGTAATTTTCAAAGGAAAAATTGAAAATACCAACTATGAAAATTACCTACTACGGCCAAAACTGTTTTGGCATTGAAACCAGTAAAGCAAAAATTTTAACAGATCCTTTTATCACAGGCAACGATCTTGCAAAAGATAAGATCGATATCAATAAATTAGAAGCAGATTACATTTTTCTTACACACGCGCATCAGGACCATACGCTGGATGCTGAAGCAATCGCAAAAAATACAGGTGCAACAATCGTAAGTAACTTTGAGATCTCAAATTTTTATGGCGATAAGGGTTTTGATGTTCACCCGATGAATCATGGCGGTAGCTGGAATTTTGATTTTGGTAAGGTAAAATATGTAAATGCAATTCACACAAGTTCATTTCCTGATGGCAGTTACGGCGGGCAACCGGGCGGTTTTGTTTTTTCTGTAGACGATAAAGTAATTTATATGGCGGGAGACACAGCGCTCACTATGGATATGAAATTGATCCCAATGGAATTTGATGTAGATCTTTCAATTATGCCAATAGGCGACAATTTTACAATGGGCGTGAAAGATGCTATAAAAGCATGTGATTTTGTAGAATGCAACAAAGTTATTGGTTGTCACTACGATACTTTTGGTTACATAGAGATAGATCACGATAAAGCTGTAAAACAGTTTGAACTTGCAGGTAAAGAACTTACTTTGCTAGAAATAGGCGGCTCATTAAATTTTTAATTCTACCAGAGGGTTAAATTTATTGAGGTTGTTTTAAATAGAAATTTTCCAATTTTAGACTCGGGAAACATGCCGGGTTTAATTATACATTTTTAGGTTGACAGCATCATATAAAAAATACATTTTAGATTTTAAACGCCCCAGTGGAACTTCACGGGGCGTTCTTACTTCAAAAGAAACCTGGTTTATCAAAATTCAGGAATTAGGCAAAACCGGAATAGGAGAGTGCGGCATACTGCGCGGTTTAAGTTTTGATGATCGCCCGGATTATGAAGAGAATCTAAAATGGGCTTGTGATAATATCGCTCAGGGCGAAAGAAAACTGTATGACAAATTATACGATTTTCCCAGTATACAATTTGGTTTAGAAATGGCCTTCCGCTCTTTGCGAAGTGAGACACCGTTTGATTTATTTCCTTCAGAATTTACACGGGGAGAGACAGGAATTTCAATTAACGGGCTCATATGGATGGGTGATGCTTCTTACATGGAAGAGCAAATCGCAGAAAAACTGGAAGCAGGATACGATTGCATAAAACTTAAAATAGGAGCTATCGATTTTGAAAGTGAAATAGCACTTATTGAGAGTATACGTAAAAAATATTCTAAGGAGGAAATAACGTTGCGTGTTGATGCAAATGGTGCATTTACATCAGAAAATGCTCTAGACAAGTTAAAAGTTCTCGGGCAGTATGATTTACATTCTATAGAACAGCCCATAAAACAGGGCCAGCCAGAAGCTATGCGTTCTCTTTGTGAGAAGACACCTTTGCCCATAGCTCTAGATGAAGAATTAATAGGTGTAGATAGATTTAATGCTAAAAAAGACCTTCTTGATGCGATTAAACCGCAGTATATAATATTAAAACCAAGCTTGATAGGTGGTTTCCGCGGAAGCGATGCATGGATACAACTTGCAGAAGAAAAAGGTATAGGCTGGTGGCTCACCTCTGCATTAGAAAGCAATATAGGTCTCAACGCGATTGCACAGTATACTTTTACTAAAAATACCACTATACCGCAAGGCTTAGGGACTGGCGGCTTATATACAAATAATGTATATTCACCATTGCAAATAACACAAGGGCAACTTAAATATAATCCACAGGAGAAGTGGTCCTTTCAATTTTAAATTATGTTTATAGAGCAGGCTTATAAGGGTGACAATACCCCATGGAAGGTGTTGTTGACTTCTGGTATCACTATGGCTATTTTTATTGCAAATCTTATCATGTTTTTATTTTCGACTAAAGAAGATATGGATGCGGCATATGAGCTTATGAAGCAGATACCTACTCATCTTAGTTTTATAATTAACCTGGGAGTTTTTATACCCATACTTGTTTTACTCTTAGTTCTGGTAAAATTTATGCATGAGCGCAGTCTTTTATCACTTACAACATCGCGGAAAAAGGTCGATTTTAAGCGGATTTTATTCTCTTTTTCACTGATTTTTATTTTCACGATTTTCAGTTTTGCTTTAGGTTACTACTTAACTCCAGAGAATTATGTCTATCAACTTGATGTGCCTAATTTTATAATTCTTGTTGTATTGAGTTTGATATTATTCCCGTTTCAAATTGGGCTTGAAGAATATCTTTTTAGAGGATTTCTCATGCAACAAATAGGTGTAGCGGCTAAGAATAAATGGGTGCCGTTAATAGTTACCAGTGTTTTGTTTGGGATCTTTCATTCGGCAAATCCCGAAGTAGCAGCGATGGGAGCGATAACTATGGTATTCTACATTGGCACCGGTTTACTTCTGGGTATTATGACTTTGATGGATGAAGGGATGGAGCTGGCTTTAGGTTTTCATTTCGGAAATAATTTCCTCGCAGCGACCTTGGTAACTTCACAATATTCTGCGCTGCAAACAGATTCTCTGTTCATGTCTACCAGTGAAACAGCCACTTCTTCAGAAATCATTCTGCCTGTTCTCATTGTCTATCCCATCTTCTTAATTATATTAGCATATAAATATAAATGGACCGGCTGGCGGGAGAAATTATTTGGAAGAGTAGAACCTCCTCAGAAAATTATAGATGAGCATTTGGTAGCCGATTAAAAAAATCGCAAAATGTCAAAAAAATATGTACATCCCGAGTTTCAATTAAATGGCAGACAATTAAAACCTGCTGCGCTAATTGAGGCTGCAATTGTATATATAAAAGAAGGGGAACCTTATGAGGAAGAAGCCGCACAATTTATTTTAGAGTGGCTTAATGACAAAGATTATGTCATGGTCAATACCTCTGGTTCTACGGGAGAACCCAAGACCATTAAGCTTTATAAAAAACACATGATCAACAGTGCCCGGGCAACCGGAAAGCACTTTAACGTTGAGACTTTTTCTACAGCTTTACTTTGTTTGCCTACGCGTTATATCGCCGGTAAAATGATGCTTGTGCGTGCGATGGTGCTGGGCTGGCGTCTTGATATGGTTCCGCCTAAAGCAAACCCTTTAGATTCTGTATTTAAGCGCTATGACTTTTGTGCAATGACGCCTTTTCAGCTGGATAACTCCCTTGCCAGATTACATTTAATAAGTAAGTTAATTGTAGGTGGTGGCCCTTTTTCAGAATCTTTAAAAGCGATGGTAAAAGATTCTGAAACCAAAGTTTATGAGACTTATGGTATGACCGAAACCATCACGCATATCGCAGCCAGACGTGTAAATTCTAAAAAGAACAAAGAAATATCGCCGTTTAAGACCTTAAATAAAGTAACCGTAAGTCAGGATGAGCGAGGATGTTTAGTTATAAAAGCACCTAAAGTAAGTACAGATCCTGTGGTTACAAATGATGTGGTAGAGCTTATATCATACAAAAAGTTTATCTGGTTAGGCAGAGTAGATAATGTGATAAATAGCGGCGGAATTAAATTATTTCCCGAACAAATAGAAAATAAGCTGGCATCTGTAATTGAAGTGCCTTTTTTTATTGCTTCAGAAAAAGATGAAAAGCTGGGTGAGAAACTAATTCTGGTATTAGAAACCGAAGATACAGATGCTGCCCAGATTGATTTTTCAGCTCTTGATAAGTACGAAGTTCCTAAAGCAATCTACTGCACAGCTGCGTTTACGCGTACGCGAAATGGTAAACTACAGCGCTGGTCTACCGTAAAAGCGATAAAATCGGCAGAAAATGTATAAAAATCGCTGTTTTTTAAGAAAAATTAGATTGCCCGTAAGTATTTGAAAATGTATATTTAAAGCTCAAACCAACTTGAGCATGAAATCACTTTATCTTTTCATCTTTCTTACTATAACGTTACCGCTCTCTGCGCAGCAAAAAGTTGTTACCGGTCTGGTTACAGATAGTAACAATATGCCGCTAGAAGGAGTGAATGTTCTGGTTAAAGGTTCAACGCACGGTAACGCTACAGATAAGCAGGGAATATTCAGCTTTAAAGCGGAAACTGATGAAACGCTTTTGTTCTCAATGGTAGGCTATGAAACAGAAGAGGTAACAGTTTCAGATAAAAATATTTTCACTATAAAGCTAAAAACTGAAGAAGAGCCGTCTGGATCTGTTTTAATGATGGGTTGCGGTAGTTCTGCTTCTAAAGTTGTTTTGGGAGAACCTGAAGCAACCGATTTCACTCAAGAATTTGAAAATGTAAAAGATAATCCTATCGCTCATTTTTCAATCGATGTAGACGATACGGCTAATACGACTATAAGCAAGATTCTAAAAAAAGATAATTCTATTCCTGTAGATGCTGTAAAAATAGAGCAAATGCTCAATTCTTTCAGCTATGAATATGAAGAGCCTTCTGGTGATACTCCACTTTCAATAAACACAGAGGTTATAGAAACCCCCTGGAATACCGGTACAAAACTGGTAAAAATCGGTCTGCACGAGAAAAAATCGGCTCAACATCTTTTAAAAGATGCAAAAGTTGAATTGCTTTTTAATGCCAAAACGGTTAAAGCATACAGAAGAGTAGGATATGAGAATAAATCTGAAAAACAAGATGATGCAGTTGTAGTTGCAGATGATGCTGTAACTGTTCTTTATGAATTAATCCCTATCGATCAGGAAACAGATAATCTGACGTCTTTAAATAAAAGTAATGAATTGCTTACCCTAAGCGTTAGCTATATCAATAATACTAAAGAAAAGCCGGCAGTATTAAAAAGACAGGTGCTTAGCGCAAATGACGAGATCACAAAAGCCTCTGGAGATTTAAAGTTTATGTCTGCGATTGCTATGTTTGGTTTGCATTTGCAAAAATCACCTTTGGTTAAAACCACAACGCTGGCAGATGTTCTACAACTTGCAGCTACAGGTAAAAAGTATGATCCTAACGGGGACAGAGCAAAATTTATTATGCTGGTTAAAGCGAGCGAAGTTTATTAATTTTGTTTTTCTTTGCATAAAATTAGTACACAATGCGCATTCTTTTAATTGTATTTATTTGTCTTTTAGGTATTCAGGCTCAGGCTCAATATGGCGGTGGCCGTTATAACAGAGGTATGTCTTCACAACCTCGCACGCAAATGCCTGCACCAGAACCTAAGACACCATCAGAAATTGTAGAAGAACATATTAACGATTATCAGGAAGTTTTTGATCTTGATAATTTTGAAAAAGAAGTTTTAAAAAATGCGCTTATAGATCACATTACAAAATTACAGGATCTACAAGGCGACCGCACATTAAAAGCTGAGGACATAAGAGAAAAATACGACCGACTGCAAAATGAATTCAAACAAAGTTTGAGTTCGCTAATGACCCCAGATGAAATTAATAAACTGATTGCTATGGACTTCAGTAAGAAAGCAGAGCGCAAGCGGCGTAAATCAAAAGATAATTAGTAAAAAGGTGCCATGGGCGCCTTTTTTATTGGTTATTATTGGCTAATTTAACTTCAGCAAAAGCCAATAAATAATAGTATTTCATGCGACAGGTTATTACCCTTCTTTTCATTGTTTTCTTTTCAAATATAAATGCACAAATACTTCCAGAACGCGATCGCGCCCAGCTTGTAGATAAGATTCTTGCAGAACGATTTGACAAATTATTACCAGATCTTATGTATCGTAATGATATTGATATGTGGGTAATAATATCGCGAGAATATAATGAAGATCCTGTTTTGCGCACTATGTTACCGGCAACCTGGCTCAATGCGCGCAGACGTACCATGCTGGTTTTTTATTACGACCAAATTAAAAATAAGCTGGAAAAACTCGCCGTCGCACGTTACAATGTAGGTGATAATATTACATCAGCCTGGGATAAGGACAAAGAACCAGATCAATGGAAAGCCCTAACCGATATTATCACAAAACGCAATCCTAATAAAATAGCACTTAACTATTCAAATGATTTTGGTATTGCAGATGGCATAGTAAAAACAGATTATGACGCTTTTATGAAAGATCTGCCAGATGACTATAAAAATCGGGTAGTTTCGGCAGAAAACCTCGCTATAGGCTGGATAGAAACCAGAACACCTATGGAGATGCAATTATTTCAGGAACTGGTTAACATCACCCATAATATCGTAAAAGAGGCATTTAGCGCACAGGTTATAAACCCGGGAGTAACAACGACAGATGATGTGGTGTGGTTTTTTAGACAAAAAGTTACAGAAATGGGGCTCGACACCTGGTTTCATCCTACGGTTGATATTCAGCGAGCAGACGAGCAATTAGACAGTCATATCACTTCATTTACGGCTGGCGATAAGCAAAAGATAATAATGCCGGGAGATTTGCTGCATTGTGATTTTGGGATAACTTATTTGCGTCTCAACACAGATTGCCAGGAGCATGCTTATGTTTTAAGAGATGGCGAGACTCAGGCACCACAATTTTTAAAAGATGCTTTCGCGAAAGGAAATAAAGTTCAGGATATTTTTACGGCAAATTTTGAGACCGGAAAAACAGGAAACGACATACTCTTAAAATCGCTTGACCAGGCTAAATCTGAAGGATTACAACCAGCTATTTATACGCATCCGCTAGGCTTATATGGGCATTCTGCAGGTGCCACTTTTGGTATGTGGGACAGTCAGGAAGGTGTGCCGGGATCAGGAGATTATCCTTTACATGAGAATACAGCTTACGCGATAGAACTTAATGCTACTGTGAACATACCAGAGTGGAATAAAGATATACGTATTATGCTTGAAGAAGATGGTTTCTGGGGACCCAAAGGCTTTAAATATATAAACGGCCGTCAGGAAGATCTTATTTTGATAGGAAATTAAAACCCACTGAGCGGAGTTAATCTAGCCGTTGATCTTGCTCACGTTTTTCTTTAATAGCATCAACATAATACTGTGAGGTAATATCAATTTGGGCAATGCCAATTTGGTTTAAAAATTCATGCAAAATCTTAAATCTAGATTTTATGTCTTTCTCAGTCTCTGTTTGAGTTTCTACTTCAATAAAAGTGTTTTCTAGTTCTGGTAATTTCACAATTGAAACTTCAAGTTTTATGTCTTGATAGGTAAGGTTATAAATGAGACATTCTTTAGTATAGCGCATCGATATTGAATATCCCAGCTTTTGAAAAATGGCTATTCCGGTATTAAAATCGGCAATTTCTGTCTCAAATTCGGGTTTTGATTTACTTTTTTCGTCAAATGGAGAATCTTTGAATGTGAGAAAAAAGCGGCTTTCACCAGAATCCCTGTTTGTTTTATTTCGCAAACGCAGCTCTTTGTCTACAGTTGTAAGTGTATTCTCTTTGTCAAGATAAACATCATCATAAACCAAATTTAAAGCTGTTTCATTACATAGATTTTCTATCTGCGTTATGGTTGCAGATCTATTCCTGACGATGGCTTTAAGTTCAACTTCAAACATGATTTTACTCGAAATTTAGTTGCCATGAAACACCAAATTTGTCCTGAACCCAACAAAACTTTTGGCTAAAGCCATAATTATCTAAGGGCATCAAAAATTTACCTTCTAAATTAAAAGCTTCAGATAGGCGCTCTATTTCTTCTTGAGAATCACAGTTAACAAAAAGCGAGATGGCAGGCGTGAAAGTAAAATCATGTTTTATAGGGCTGTCTATGCACATGTATTCTTGCCCTTTAATGTGAAAAACTGCCTTTATTACAGAGCCTTCTTTCCCGGCTTCACCGGCTTTGTACCTTTCGATACTTAAAATAGCCGCATCGTCAAAAAGTGAAATATAGAAGTTCATCGCAGTTTCGGCTTGTTCAAAAAATGTAAAAAATGTGCGGATTTTTTGCTTCATAACGCGATAATTGATGGTTTATGACCGATTTTAAAGTTACATGAATTTGCAATAAAACACATTTTGTGAGCTTCTTCATGCAATTTAAGAGCTTGCTCAGTCATTGTTTCATTTTGTACCGTAACCTGAGGATATAAAATGACTTCTTTAAATTTACCACTTCCGTTATCAAGTTCTTCCATAATCCCTTCAGCATGGTCAAAATATGCTGTTACAACTACGTGATGTGAGGCACATAAGTGTAAATACCAAAGCATGTGGCAGGATGAAATGGAAGAAAGCAAAAGTTCTTCCGGATTATATTTTTCAGGGTCTCCTAAAAAAGCAGGATCAGATGAACCCGAAATAGTATGCGATTTGTTTTTGCACGAAATAATGTGATTTCTGCTATATTGATTATATTTTGAAGTACCGTTACCAGTATTTCCAGTCCATTGTGTAGTGATATTATAATGATGGGTTTTCAATTACACGACAGGTATAGTACTCAATTGTTCGTCTAGATCACGTTTTGATTCTGTAGATAATATGAGCGTGTCTATTTTTAGTTTTTTGTCTTCTGAAATCAAAGTGACATCACCGGCAAACTTTTTTATTTGAGTAACTTTAGCAAGTTCAAGCTTTTTAGAGTAAGGCCAGTTCTTATATATAAAACCATTTTCAATAGTGATATATTGATAGTTTATTTCATAAAAATAGAGGCCAAAGTAGAGAAGACCAAGTACAAATAAAGCGTAATCTGACCATTTGAGTTCTTCATTAAAAAACAGCTTTGCGATGCTCAAAATCGTCCAGGCACAGCCTAAAATCAGATTAGTTCTCAGTCTTTTTTTAGAATATTTTATTTTCATAAAAAACAGGATTATATTATTTCAGGCTTTTCCGTTCTTCAAAAACCTCACCTTCAATAACCCCGGAAGTTTCGTTATCAAAGCTGCCTCTAATGTAAGTTAAAATATCTGCAATTTCCTGATCTGAGAGTTGAGAATAAGAAGGCATTTCCTGATTATATGTTTTACCATTAACCTCTATGGGATGTGAAATCCCGGTAAGCACGGTACGTATAAGTTTACCTTTATCACCGGTTACCCAATTTGTGCCAGATAGGGGCGGGATTAAATCTTCAGATCCCTGACCCTTGGGACCATGGCAGCTTAAACAATTCTTAGCATATAACTTTTCTCCAGCTACAAACTCGTCTTCCAGATCTGGATTCCAGTTTTCGCTATCAAGCTGTATAGGTTCCTTATCTTCATGGTAAACAATAATTTTAGGATCGAGTTCTTCATCTGGTGACATGGCACTTATTCTGTATATCTTGTCGGGACCATCAGGTAAGCTATCATACATCCAGGGTTGAAATCGAGGATGCCAGTCTCTGTTGCTGGTAGCAAAATAAATATCGCCATTAGGAGCCACAGACACATCTCTTATTCTTCCAAATTTCTTCTGGAGATAAATGTGTTCATCATTAATATGTTGACCATTTGCGCTAAGCTTAAGCACCCGCAATGCTCTGCCTTTTAAGTTAGCTACAAGTAAACTGTTTTTCCACTCTGGTATTTTATCACTATTGTAAAAAGCCAGGCCAGCAGCTGCTATTGTTGGCGTCCAGGCTTTTAAGGGCTCTGTGATATGGTGACCTTTGCAATATTCTTTTTCACTTTCGGTATCACAAAAACCCTGTACATCTGGCCAGCCATAATTGTTGTTAGCAACAATCAAGTTGATCTCATCGTCGTTATTAGGACCATGTTCAGAACTGTATAAAATGGTTTTATCGCTAAATGCTAGGCCCTGCGGATTACGGTGGCCTCTGGTATAAATGTAGCTCCCTTTCACAGGATTATCATGAGGTATCGAGCCATCGATATTTAATCGTAAGATCTTTCCTGTAATCACACTGTCACTCTGTGCATGACGGGTATCGCCCACTTCTCCCAGAGAGAAAATGAGTTTGCCGTCTGGCGAAATTATAAGACGAGAACCATTATGGTACGTGTTTCCAGATATATTGTCTATGAGAATTGTGGGTTCTTTTAAAGTATCAGAGTCATATGTGTAGCGTACTAATCTTGATTTAATGTTGACAGTATCACGGGTAAATGTGTAATGAAGAAAAATATACGGGTCAACAGGATGCACGGTCATTCCTAATAAGCCGTATGACTTTTTGTAGATTACATCAGGAACTTTGAACATTTTTTTAGTACTTCCCGCCTTGAGATCTTTTAGGTAAACCGATCCATTTTGTTCTGTAAACCAAATTTTATCTGGCAGGGAAGCATCGATATCCCAAGGCACTTCAAGACCTGTTTCTACGGGCGTAATACTTAAATTTTGATCAGTAGTTTGTAGATAAGCTATTGCTATTTCTGTGCGGTCTTTTTCATTTTTACATGAATAGGACATGATTACCAAGCCAATTATAAATAGCCAATAGTCTTTAATTTTCATTTAAAACCCATTTAATACCTCCTAAAATATGATTTAAAAATTGAGGATTGCTGTAATATTCCTTTTTATGTCCCAGAGCCGTGTAAAATTGTCTGCCACCATCATAATTATGATACCAGGCAAGGGGAGCATAGTCGCCAAAAACCTTGTCAGGATATTCATCTTTTTTATCGTCTGTAACGGTAGTTAAGTCGGCAGCGAGCAGGACGTGAATATCCGGGTTTAAATTATCAAGATAGTAGCATTCATCTTCCCAATGCCAAATTTTTGGAAGAAAATTAGTAGACATGTGCGTACTGTCAATGACAGCGATATCAAATTCTTGAAGTTTAGGATGTCTTACAAAACGGCCTCCTAACATGGCGGCAAACCAATCCCAATTTCTTTCTGAACCGGAAGCAACATGAATGCCTGCAAAACCGCCTCCATCGTTGATGTAATTTTTAAAAGCGTCTCTTTGAGATTGCGTATAAAAGGCCTCGTTATTTGTGTTAGAGAATATTATACAGTCAATATTTTTCAAATTTTGGGTAGTGAAAAATTCAGGATCATCTGTTGTTTGAATGGTGAAGTTATTTTGTGAAGCCAGTTTTTCTAATGCTTTCACACTTGCTTCAATATTGTCATGAACATAACCTTCACCATTATGGGTATAAACAAGCAAGTTTTGAGCAGATGAAATTGCGCAAAAAGCTAGAATTAAACAAAAAGTTAGGTTGACTCTCATATCTTTTAATTAGGCATTCTTCCAGGTTTCACGTACGAAGGCAAGATCTTTTTTCATTTTTGTAAATACTTCTTCTTTGTCTATAGTTAAAGTAGAATTACCATGCTCTGCTCCGCCTAATCCATACTCAAAATGCATTATTACAGGTACATTTATTCCGTATGATTTCAGAATGCTAAAGTATCTTTTAAAATCTACCATACCTTCACCCATCGGGGTGTTTATCATTTCAGTTTTTCCATTTTTCGTTTCCCATTTATAGTCTTTGACCACAATAGTTTTTATATAATCTTTTATAAGTTTTAAACCCAATTCCCACGAGTTTGCACCTTCTAAAGTGGCATGCCTGATATCGTATTGCGATCCGCACCATTGTGGTGAAATACCTTCTAGAATCTGATAAAGATCCCAGACTGCTGCACCTATATATTTCCCGGAGTGATTTTGATAACCTCCATGTAAACCTAGACTTTTGTTTAACGCTGCCAAGTCTTTAAATTGAGCATGATATTTTTTTATAGTTTCAGGAATAGATACATCTTCAGGATATTTTAACCATCCCATGCGATAATATTCAAAGCCCAGATCACTTGCTGTATTTAAAAGTATTTTACTATCCTCGTCTTTGGCGTCTGTAACATCTGTAGTCATTATTTGAGGAGCAAATCCCGCTTTTTGCATCGCCTGTGCAGCTTTAGGAAGATCTGTTTTCACCTGATGTGGAAGAACATGCCCATTGTGACGTACAGTTAGGTCTATACCATCAAAACCCATTTCTGCGGCAGCCTCGCTCATATTATTATAATCAAGAAACTGTAGATGTTTTGAAAAAATACTAACCGAAATAGGCTCAAAATTGGTATTTTTTGTCAAAAAATCGGTCCTATAATTAAAATTTAAAAATGGTAAGGCCACCATTCCCAGAGAACTTTTCTTTATAAAATCCCGTCGTTGATTAGTAGAGTGTACTTTAGCCATGCCTGTAGTTTTATATTGTTTTAAAAATGTTTTATTAGGTGAAATGCGCCTATGAAGTTACTTAATGTTTTATTTCTGTAGGATATTTTTTTGTTGTACGATGAATTTTGAGGCTAAAAAGGCTGTTTTTTTAACTGCTTTTAAATCTGCTTGTTTTGCATGCATTTGAGAGATGACGGGCTTTCAGAAATATCTCACATTTATATTATCGCTAATTCAATTCGATAATTTTATGATATTTATATTTTTTAACGTATTCTGTTGTATAGTCGTTAACAAATTGTTAAGTTTATAAGCCTCATTTCATGTTGAAATATGATATAATTTTTACCTCTTGAAAAATTTAGATACATATTTTCTTTTGAAGGGTCTCAAGGCAGGAGAAATCCAGTCTTTGGAGAAATTGTATAAAATTTACTACGCCAAACTTTTTTTCTTCGCTAAGAAATTTGATTCTGCTACTCTTGGTCCTGATGATTTTGTGCAACAAACCTTTCTCAAGCTCTGGGAAAAACGCAGTCAACTTAAAGATGATGTTCTTCTTGATAGGCAAATTTTTGTAATCTGTAAAAATCTGATATTAAATCACCTTAAGAGAGAAGCCAAGACTGTAGGTGAGATTGAAGAAAAATTATTTCCTCAGGAAAACGAAGCTGAAGATTTTGAAGAGAACACTAGAAGAATGCAAAAGGTTTATCAAATTATAGATAAACTTCCTCCCAAACGAAAAAAAATATTTTTACTTCATAAAATAGAAAACCTAACCTACGAGGAAATCTCTCAAAGCCTTGGTATTTCTAAGAAAACGATTGCGAACCACCTTTATCTTGCCCATCTTTTTATTCAGAAAGAATTATTTATGTAAATTTTTTAATAAATGATTAGGGATTTTGTATTACTCAATTGTTATAGTAGTGTAATAGTTTAATTTTTTGAGTGTTTATCTAAGAATATGCTATCCTCTGTGTGATTGCGTAAAAGACTACAAATAATTTAATAATTAAATATGAGCGTATGAAATAAACGTCACCTTCTTATAAAGCTAGATAATTCATATCTAGCAAAAAAAAGAGTTCCCACCGTCAAATAGAGAACTCTTTAATAAATCTCAAAAGCATTACGGCATATTTATGTCGCGTGACTTTTCATGTTTTAAAACTAAAATAAATATAGTATGAATCAACTATTTTTAACACTAATTTTAAGTTTGACTTTTCTTACTAACCCACTTGTTACTTTTTCTTTTTTATCAAATGCATCAATTTTAAAGAAGGATAGTTCAATAAATTTATCTTCGGCAAAAACAGTAACTAACTCTAAAACACTCGTCATTGACAACCAAATTTCTGTTAGTGGGACAGTTACAGATGCTAATGGAAGTCCTATGCCAACAGTTAATATATTAGAAAAAGGAACCCAAAATGGGGTTTTGAGTGACTTTGATGGTAATTTCAATATTACTGTTTCATCAACACAGGCTGTTTTAGTTTTCTCTTATGTGGGTATGAAAAGTATTGAACGTGTTGTGGGAGATAATACAAAAATGAATGTTCAATTAGAAGAAGATGCACAAGGGCTAGATGAAGTTGTTGTAATTGGATATGGAACTGCCAAAAAGAGTGATTTAACGGGAGCGGTTTCTTCTGTTTCTGCTGAGCAGGTAGAGAAAGTCCCTGTAACTACTGTTGATCAGGCGCTACAAGGCCGTGCCGCTGGTGTTCAGGTAACTACAAATGATGGTTCTCCAGGTGCAGGAATTTCAGTTAAGATTAGAGGTACCGGTACATTTGGAGATAATTCACCTCTTTATGTGGTTGATGGTTATCCTATATCAGGTAATCTTTCGAGTTTGAACCCTTCTGATATTCAGTCTATGGAAATATTGAAAGATGCTTCTGCAACTGCAATTTATGGAAATAGGGCTTCTAATGGTGTTGTAATAATAACAACCAAGAGAGGTAAAAAGAATGTATTTGAGATTTCATTTGACGGTTTGTTATCAGTTCAGGCAAAACCAGAAATGTATGATGTTATGACAGCAGAACAATTTGTGACCGCTGCTCAACAAGTCGCTACAACTGATGATTACCCTATTTTACCGGAATGGAACAATGACCCTGCAAGTTTTAGAAATATTGATTGGCAAAATGCATTTTATAGGGCGGGATTAAGACAGAATTATAATGTTGCCCTTAGAGGTGGGGGAGAACTTGTTCAGACCTCATTTTCCTTAGGATATTATAAACATGAAGGGATTGTGAAATTCTCAAATTATGAACGATATAATTCCAGTCTAAATGTAGATTTTACTCCATATAGCTGGCTTAAAGCTACAGCAAGTGTAAAATATACGCATAGTAACAGCAAATTAGGATCTGGTTCATCTATCACTCAGTTGGGAAATTTAACGAGACTAATTCCCACTATGACTGGAAATCCACTTACAGATATGATCAAGGATGCAGATGGTAATTATGGGTATTATATACCGGGAGCACAAGCAACAACGGGTATGACTAATTTATATGCTGATGTTGAAGAAATTGATCAAGATAATCCACGAGATAATTTTTTAAGTACAACCTCTGTAGAGGTAACTATACTTCCCGGATTAAAAGCGAAAACTAATTTTGGAATAAATACTTTTAGTGGCTTTAGTTCCTATTTTACACCCAGCAATACTAGAGAAGAACCTAATCCCCAAGCTTATTATTCCCAACGAAATAATAGTAGTTACGAATGGCTTTGGGAAAATACGGTATCATATGTTCAGACTTTTGGCGATCATAGTTTAGACATTGTAGGAGGTATTTCATCTCAGGAAAATACTTATCGTATATCTGGCGCTGATGGTAATGGATTAGTAAGTAATGAATTAAGAGATATTTCTTCTTTGACAACAGTTGCACCTTACGGATATCAACAGGCTTGGTCTCTGGCTTCTCAATTTGGCAGACTGACTTATAAATTCTTAGATAAATATATTTTAACAGGAACAGTGCGTAGAGATGGTTCATCTAGATTTGGGCCTGGTAAAAAATGGGGTGTGTTTCCTTCACTTTCGGCAGCATGGAAATTAAAGCAGGAATCATTTTTATCGGATGTTGAGGCAATCAACGATCTTAAAATAAGAGCAAGTTGGGGTAAATCTGGAAATCAAAATATTGGTCTTTTTCAATATTTAGGATTGTATGGTTCAGGACCGTCCCCAACTGACAATAGAGGTTATGCCTTTGGTGATCCCAAAAATTACTATCCCGGTTTAGTTTTAAATGGATTGGCCAATCCAGACCTTACCTGGGAAAAAACTACCCAGACTGATATTGGTATTGATGCAGCATTTTTAAATAATAAAATCACCTTTACGGCAGATTACTATGTAAGAGAATCAAGCGACTTTTTATTAGATGTGAATGTGCCTGCGCAAACAGGTTTCAGTACAGCCACGAGAAATGTGGGAAGTATAAGGAATAAAGGCTTGGAGTTATCACTTCAGTATCGTTCAGCTGAGCATGAATTTCAATGGAGTTTAGGCGCAAATCTTACCACAGTGAATAATGAAATTTTATCTTTTACAGATGGACTTACATCAATAGGGAATTTTACAAGTCTTGATTTTAGAAATTATGGAGGGAATGTATGGACCACGTTTAGTCAATCTCGAGTTGGCGGAGAAGTAGGTGCGTTTTATGGTTTTAGATCTGCGGGAATTTTTCAAACTCAGGCTGAAATAGATGCCCTTAATCAAGCAACTTCAGATCAGTATGGAAACGGTTCATTTTATCAGGTTTCTGATACTTCTCCCGGTGACCGCAAATTTGTAGACCTAAATGGTGATAGTAGAATTACAGATGATGATAGGGAAATTATAGGAAGCCCTATTCCTGATTTTTTTGGTGGAATCAATTTTGATGGATCTTATAAGCAGTTTGATTTCAGCTTATTTATTTATACTTCAGTAGGAAATGATATTCTGAATTATGCTAAGCGAAACTTACAAAACTTTGATGCAGCTGCTGGAGTAGGTCTTCAAAATATGGGCAGTGAATTTTACTTAAACCACTGGACTTCCGAAAATCAATCTACAACTTATACCAGACTGGTCTCTTATGATAAAAACGGTAACAATAGAGTTTCTGACGTCTATGTTGAAGATGGGAGTTTCGTCCGTTTAAAAAATATCCAAGTAGGCTATACATTTCCTCAGGCTTTCACAGATAAGGTGTATATGAAAAAATTGAGAGTGTATTTAAGTGCTCAAAATTTATTTACAATTACCAATTACTCTGGTCTGGATCCTGAAATTGGAGATGTAAGTGGTTCTGATGGATTGAGTGCAAATGGTGTAGACGTTGGAAGCTATCCCACTAGTAAATTCTTCACTTTAGGTGTGAATCTGGGTTTCTAAAAAATCATTTTTTAATATAAAATTGAGATTATGAAAATTAATAAAACGATATGCATACTTGCTTTAGTTTGTGTCTGCCTAATTCCCTCTAGTTGTTCTGAAGAGTTTCTAACACAGCAGGATACTAGGGACTCTACTAGTGAATCCTTATTTAAAAAGACAGAAGATGCAGTGCAGCTTGTGAATGCGATATACAACACTATGCATAATAATAACTTCGTTATTAAGGCACTTTGGTATCAAGCAAATTTTTTAACTCAGGATTATAAAAACTGGGGATCAGATACTTTTTTTGCTACCTATGAAATTCCTACAAATTTTGGTGCGCTCAATACTTTTTGGGTACGTTCTTATGAAGGGATTACACGTGCAAATTCAGCTCTTGAAACTATTGAAATAATGAGAGCAGATGGGATTCTAGATGAAGACCTGGCTAATAGACTTAAAGGAGAATCTCTCTTTTTAAGAGGTTTGTTCTATTACTATTTAGCAACAGAATTTGGCGGTGTTCCACTTGAACTTGCGCTAACCACAGATGATGGTCGTCATCCACGTAATACTCAGGATGAAGTATTTCAATCTGTAGTATCAGATTTAGAAAATGCAGCTGCACTTTTACCTTGGCGAGAAGATTTAGAGTTGACCGATATAGGAAGGGCAACTAAGGGTGCAGCACTGGCGTATTTGGGTGATGCACAGATGTGGTTAAAAAAATATGATGATGCAGTTACTTCTTATAATAAGCTAGAAGGACATTACCAGCTTGAGGATGACTTTTTGAGAATTCATGCTTTTGATAACCAAAACGGAATGGAGGATATCTTTTCTATACAATATATCACAGCTGCCAATATGCGTAATGGTTCAAGTGATACGCAATGGTTAGTAGAATTTTGTCTTCCTGAAGAAATTTCTAAAACAGGGTATGCTTATGTTGATAAGAAGTATTACGACTCTTTTGAAGCTGGGGATGAAAGAAAATTCGCAACGGTAATAGGCCCTGGTGATGAACATCCTGATCCTGTAATAGATATTTCTATGTATAAAAATGTTAAAGATACTTATGGAGGTATAAATACTTTGGGAACGGAAGCAAATCCTTGGAAAGGGGCTGACGGACAACGGTCAGGTTATTATGCTGTTAAAAGTTGGAGAGATCCTAATGTAACCGGTAGATTCGGAGATTACTCTTATAGTTCATTAAACTTAATTTTGATGCGATACGGGCAGGTTCTACTGAGTAAAGCAGAGGCCCTTTATAGAAGTGGGAATGAAGCAGAGGCTAGGAATATAATAAATAATCAGATTCGTTTAAGAGCAAATTTAGAGCCCGTACCTGAATCTGAGGACTTCATTACAATGTTGACAAATGAGTATCGCTACGAGCTGGGAGGAGAATTTTCTTTTTTCTTTTATCTGAGAAGAGCTGGGGAAGCAGAAAAATTTGTTCTAGACAAATATAATATTGTAATACCACCAGGTCATACTCTTATGCCTATACCTGTTGAACAAATTGCAACAAATCAGACTCTTGTTCAAAATCCTGGTTATTAGAAGACTTGATTGACTGTTGTCAATTCTTATTTCCGGTAGACTATTAGCTACCGGAATGAGAATTGATTCTTAAGTATAACACCTTCCGTTTTTAATATTAATAGTTATGAAGATATTGTCTTCCTTGATTCTTATATCCATAATAATACTCACTACAAATTATAATTTGTTATTTAAAATACCTGAGGCAGAAATTACTAATGGTATTATTAAGGCAAAAATATACTTACCAGATGCTGAAGAGGGCTATTATAGAGGATCTAGATTTGACTGGTCTGGAGTTATTCCTGATTTAAAATATAAAGGACATTCATATTATGGAAAATGGTTTGACAAGTATAGCCCTACAAATCATGATGCTATTATGGGACCCGTAAATGATTTTGCCCCCTTAGGATATGAAACCGCCAAAGTTGGAGAAAGCTTTGTTAAGATAGGAATAGGAGTATTAGTAAAACCTGAAGAACCGCGATATTCTATTGTTACACCTTACAAGATTATAAATCATGGAGATTGGAAAATAAATAAAAAATCCTATCAGATTGAATTTATTCAGAAAATAGAGGATAAGGATTATTCATATGAATATAAAAAACTAGTGAATTTGCCAAAAGGAAAATCCCAATTAGTTTTAGAACATTCTTTAAAAAATACTGGAAATAAAACTATTAAAACCTCTGTCTATAATCATAATTTTTTAATGATAGATGAACAACCTGTAGATTCAAATTACGTAATCAAATTTCCTTTTGAACTAAGTGGTAAAATGAAAGGGACTGATACTATTGCATTTATTGATAATAATCAAATTAAATATAAGAGACAGTTATTTAAGAAAGAGAATGCTTATTTCACAGATTTATATGGTTTTGGAGATACTTCCAGAGACTATAAAATAATTGTAGAAAATAGAGCTAGTAAAGCTGGAGTCAACATTTCTGGAAACAGAGCACTTTCAAGATTAGTATTTTGGTCTGCATCTACTACAGTTTGCCCCGAACCATATATAAATATTAATGTGGAGCCAGGAAGAACCTTTAAGTGGAAAATTGTATATAACTATTATACAGTTGATTAATTAGCGAACATGGTTTTGTAATCAAAACTCGATATCTTATTTGCGAATTAATTGAAAATTTTAATAAAATAATTAGGAAATGTTTATTACTCAATTGTTATAGTAATACAAACCATTAGATAAAAAATTGAAAAATTACGAATATCATATTGTTGAAAAGCTAAAAAAATCTTGGGACGCTCCTTATCCTGCTATTTCCGGAGAACAAGTAGAACTCTCATGGAAATCTGTTGAAAAGCAAATTAAGAAGCGACCTATAAAGTTATTATACAATTACAGTTTAGCTGCTGCTATTGCAATGTTATTGTTTGCAACATATTATTTTGCAGAGGTTTATAATCCCATCATTGTTGTAAATAATTATGCTATGATGGACAAAGAAGTTAATCTGCCGGATGGAAGCCTTGTACTTTTAAAAAAGGGATCAGAGATCAGGTATAAAGAAAATTTTGATGAAGCTAGAGGAGTAGAATTAGAGGGAGAGGCTTTCTTTAATGTAGTGCAGGATAGTCTAAAAGAATTTCGGGTTAAGACTTCGCATACTTTAACAAGAGCTATAGGGACTTCTTTTTTGGTAAATGAGAAGCTTAATATGCAAGAAACAGAAGTCTCACTTTATTCGGGTAAGATATTAGTTCATATAAATGGAATTACAAATAAAAAATGGTCGATTAAACCTGGAGAAAGTTTTGTCTATAACCAAGCCGGAGAAGCCTATATAACAAAATTTAATACATTATTGTCGTTTGAAAGTGGCAATCTCTTTATAGACCTTAACGCCAAAAAACTTGAAAATCTGTTTGATTTCTTATCAGAACGGTTTGATTATGAATTCACTAAAAATGATTTCACTAAGGATAAACTTGTAACCTTAAGGATCAACAAATCAGATTCTCTTACAGATATACTAAAGATTCTATCTATAATTAATCACACAAACTATGAAATAAATCACAAAACCAGACAAGTAAACGTATTTAAGAATTAAATACTAAGAAATTAAAAAACAAAAGAGTTCCCATCGTCAAACAAAGAACTCTTTTTACAAACACAAAAAGCATTAACGACGTTGCCGTCGCAAGGCTTTTTACATTCCAAAATTAAATAAATCAACCATGAGGCAACTACTTTTAACACTTTTTTTTGGTTTAACGTTCTTTGGTAATCCTCAAGAGATATCACTTTCGTTAATAAATCCCACACTAAAACAAGTGATTATGGGAATAGAATCACAAACAGAATACAAATTTGCTTACGGGAATGAAATTGCTGTTGGCATTTCATTTACAGGTAATTATAATTTTAAAAAACAGAGTCTTGATAAGGTACTTAAGGAACTTACAGATAGAACAGTCTATACATTTATCTTAGTTGGAAATAATATTGCTATTACTAAAGATGCTGATCCTTCTACTGATCAGATGCCGCAAGCAGCAACTTTACAGGAAACCACAATTACTGGTAAGGTCACTGATCAACTTGGAAATCCTCTTCCTAGCGTTACAATTCAGGAA
The DNA here is from genome assembly GCF_047946655.1 of Leeuwenhoekiella sp. A2. Classification (GTDB taxonomy): domain Bacteria; phylum Bacteroidota; class Bacteroidia; order Flavobacteriales; family Flavobacteriaceae; genus Leeuwenhoekiella. The sequence continues at coordinate 620,393 of NZ_CP172311.1, read as the reverse complement.
AAGGGTACTAATAATGGGGCATTGACAGATTTCGATGGTAATTTCTCAATCGATGTAGCCTCGTCAGAATCAGTGCTTGTTTTTACTTATATAGGCATGAGAAGGGTAGAACAGACTGTAGGTTCAACCACTTCTATGAGCATACAGATGGAAGAAGATGAGCAATCGCTTGATGAAGTTGTGGTCACATCTTTAGGAATAAAACGAGAAAAAAGAGCTTTAACATATGCGGTTTCAGAGGTTGGTGGTGAAAATTTAACAAAAGCTCGGGAAATAAATATAGGGAATGCGCTATCCGGAAGAATTGCAGGTGTCACAGCATCAGGTACAACCGGAGGGCCAGGATCCTCTAGTAGGGTAATTATACGAGGAAACGGTTCTCTAAACGGTAATAATCAACCACTTTATGTCGTAAATGGAATGCCTATTACTAATGAAAATACTTCATCGCCAGGTACATATGGAGGAATTGACCGGGGTAATGGTCTCTCAAGCATAAATCCGGATGATATAGAAAGTATTTCTGTTTTAAAAGGTGGTACTGCCGCCGCATTATATGGAGCTAGAGCAGCGAATGGTGTCATATTAATAACAACGAAGTCAGGAACTGCTCAGGAAGGTATAGGTGTAGAATACCGGACAAATTACACCATAGATGAGCCAAGAGATCTTTTAGATTGGCAATATCAATATGGCTCAGGATCAAATGGAAATCCTCCTATGACTCAAGCCGAAGCTATAGCCTTTGGAAGAACATCATGGGGGGCAAGATTAGACGGATCTTCTGTGGTTCAGCCTGATGGACAGTCTCGACCATATTCTGCTGTTAAGGATAATATTAAAAACTTTTATCAAAATGGATATACTTTTTCAAATACCGTTGCTCTGAGTGGGGGGAATGAATCTATAAGATTTCGTTTTGCAGCATCAAATACAGAAAATGAAGGAATAGTACCTAATAACACATTAAACCGTAAGACATTTAATTTAAGCGTGGATGCAACTCTGGCTAAAAAAATAATTTTTCAGGGGAATGCACAATATTCTTTAGAAGATGTTAGAAATAGAACGCGTCCAGGTGATTTCGATAGAAACCCCAATGCAGGTGCACAACTAATAGCTACAAATATAGATGTACGTACTCTTGCTCCAGGTTATGCTGAGAATGGAAACGAATTTCAATGGAGTGATTATATATATGTAACGAATCCCTATTTCGTTATAAATAAAGTACACAACGGAGATAAGAGAAGAAGGTTTATAGGCTCTTTTAATACAACTTATAATTTCACTGATTATTTATATGCACGTGTTAGGTTTGGCTTAGATCAAAGTGATGTTGATGGGTATTACATTAATCCTACTGGATTAGCTTACAATAATTCAGGAAGTATGACTTCAGATCAAAGTCTTCGTACAGAAACAAATCTTGAAGGAATTATAGGATTTAATAAAGACGTGGGGCGCTTTTCAATAAATGCATTGGTAGGTGGAAACCAAATGCGAAATATTTTTGATGGTATCAATTTAGCAAGTGGAGATTTCAATATTCCTTTCCAGTACTTTATAGGAAATGGAACCAATCAAACGTTTAACGAGAATTATGGGAAATATGGAATAAATTCTTTATTTGCCTCTGCAGATTTAGATTACAATAACTTCTTATACCTAACTTTAACGGGCAGAAATGATTGGTTTTCAACACTAGATGTAGAAAATAATAGTCTTTTTTACCCTTCGGTTGGTTTAAGTTTTCTGGCTTCAGAAATTTGGGAGTCTAAACCAGTGTGGTTAGATTATGCTAAGGTTAGAACATCATGGGCCCAAGTTGGTGGTGGTGCTCCTAGTCCATATGCCATTCAACAAAGCTATACAGCAGAAAGTACTCCCCATCTGGGACAGACCTTAACAGAAGTTTCTAGTGGTACTATTCCTACAGCGTTAACACCTTATACCTCTACTACTTACGAGGCTGGACTGGAATTTCGATTTTTTAGTAGTCGTTTAGGACTTGATTTTACTTTTTACGATAGAACAACAACAGATGATATTGTTAATGCTTCAATTGCGCCCGCGAGCGGTTACTCAAGTGTAGCGCTAAATGTTGGTGAAATGAAGAATAAAGGTGTCGAGATAATGCTAACAGGTAGACCGTTACAGCCTTCATCGCCTTTAAAATGGAACGTTACAACAAACCTCGCATATAATAAAAACGAAGTCATACATATTTCAGATGATTTAGACAGATTGCAGCTGCCAGGGGCAACAACGCGGACTTTAAATGGAGGTATATACCATTTTGAAGGTCAGCCATTCGGCATGATTGCAGGGAACAGAAGATTAAGAGATGCTAATGGAGCGGTCGTTTACAATAGTGTAAGTGGTTTACCTGTTGCAGGTCCTTTAGTAGCTCTGGGAAAAGGAGTGCCACCATTATCTATTGGTCTAAGCAATGATTTTAGTTATAAAAATTTTACAATGTCTTTTTTATTAGACAGTAGATGGGGGGCAAGTATCTATTCTGCAACAAATGCCTATGGCACTGACTTTGGTTTACATCAAAATACGATAGCTAATAATGTAAGAGAGAATGGAGTATCTCTTTCAGGCGTAGATCAAGATGGAAATGCCTTTAGTGAAACAATACCTGCCCAAACATATTACAGAGGAATAGCTTATAGTATAACTGAAGATTTTGTTGAAAAAGCCGACTTTATAAAACTAAGATCTTTAAGTATAGGTTATAATTTCCCTAATAATTTACTCGAAAGAACACCTATTAAAGCGGCAAGTCTGTCTATAGTAGGGCGTAATTTATTTATTCTGTATAAAACTTCAGATAATATTGATCCAGAATCAAATTATAGTAGCGGTAATGCTCAAGGATTGGAAAATTTCGGGTTGCCTACTTCTAGAAGTTATGGTCTTGATCTTAACGTTCGTTTTTAATAAAAATAAAATAAATCATTATGAGATATGTAAAATTTAAATGTATAGGATTTGCTTTAAGCGCTTTATGTGTGGTGGCCCTGTCTTTAACTTCATGTGATTCTGGATTTGAAGAAATGAATACAGATCCAAACGCTTATACTGTACCAGATTTTTCAACATTGTTCACTACAAGTTTGATTCGTACTGTGGGAACAGGAACAACAGATCGCAATAGAACAAATATGAAATATCTTTCTGGTGCTATGCAATTTCATGCAACTCTTCAAACTTTTTGGTATGGAGAAAAAGGTATTGTGAATGCCCAAACAGGAAATTTTTTCGAGACGGTATATACCTCTCATCTTCGGGAGCTTGAAGAAGTTATTTCAGGGACTACAGATAATCCAGATTTGATTAACCAAAATGCGATGGCTAGGATATGGAAAGTTTTTGCATTGCATAGAGTTACAGATGCCTATGGTGATGTGCCTTATAAAGAGGCAACGCTTGGAAGTACAGATGGTATTTATAAGCCTGTTTATGATAAACAGTCAGAAATTTACCCTTGGATGCTTCAAGATTTAGATAATGCTATCAACCAATTAGATCCTTCGATGAGTTCGTTTGGAGCTGCAGATGTTATTTATGGCGGGGATGTTCAAAAATGGAGGACTTTTGGTTATTCCCTAATGTTACGGCTTGCAATGCGCTTAACAAAAGTTGATCAGGGTATGGCACAAGAATGGGCGCAGAAGGCCGTTAGTGGTGGCGTTATGCAAAGCAATGAAGATATTGCAAAACTAGAACATACTCCAACAGGTCCCAATACATGGAATTGGGATGCACGTGAATTAAAGAGAGAAAGTTTGCCTGAGGGTAATCAGGGAGCAGGTTTAGTAAAAATGGGTAAAACTTTTATTGACTTATTACAAGAAAATGAGGATCCCAGATTACCATTTTACGCTACATTATGGGAAGGAAATATCAATTCTCAGCAAAGTCAGGTAATAACAGAAACTACTAAACCAGAACTTCAAAAAGGTCTTCCAAATGGTTATGATCCTGCTACAATAAGTGATGCAATACCGGCATGGAGTAATTCTCTACTTACAGAATATTCTGAACCTAATACAGCAACAATAGCAAATTTTTCTGCTCCTTCGATTATATTAAGTTATTCTGAAATAGAATTTCTATTATCAGATATGGCCTTGAGAGGCTGGGGAGCAGGAACAGCAGAAGAACATTATGAAAATGCTATAAGAGCAAATATGGAAAGTTCAAATCTATTTCCAAATAGTAATCTATCCCCTATGGAGATTACAGAATCCGAAATTTCAGATTACTTAAACGCTCATATTCTTACAGGAACTCAACAGGAAATGACCGATCAGATCTATACTCAGTTTTACTTAGCTGATTATATGTATTTAGATTTTTTTGAAGCCTGGAGTACTTGGCGACGAACAGGTGTTCCGGAGTTAGCACCTATAAATTATCCATTAAACACAACAGGAGGCGAACCTATAAGGAGATTAATGTATTCCTATGATGAGAAAGCTCTTAATTCAGAAAATGTAGAGGCAGCAATAAGTGCTCAAGGACCTGATACTTATACCACTCGTGTATGGTGGGATGTTGAGTAGAAGAGTGTTATAATTTGATTTTAAGTTCTTAAATCATATAGGATATGAAAAATAATCGAAGAAATTTCATTAAAAAGGGGGCGTCCTTGGCTGCTGTAATGTCGATAGGTGCTGCAACGGCATGTAATAATTCTCCTAAAACTGAAGAAACTAAACCTAATCACTTTGCCAAGGAGGCTATCAAATGGCCAATTGATCCAGGGACTAATACACCTCAACTGTGTGTAGGAGCCTCACGCAATGGAGATAAAGCAATGATGAGAAAGATTAAACAAATAGGTGCTGATAATGTCTTAATGGGAGGACCACCAATTCCCTGGACAAAAGAAAGTTTACGTGAGATCATGGATGCTTATGAAGCTGAAGGTTTAAAAGTGATTAATATGATGATAGGTGGACATCCTAATACTATTTACGGTCGGGAAGGCAAAGATGAGGAAATTGACAATATTAAAAAATCATTGGTTGCAGCGGGAGAAGCGGGACTTCCTGTTGTAGAATATAATTTCTACGCTCACCGTCTAATGGAAGGCTATTATTTAAAAGAAGGAAGGGGAGGAGCCGGGATGACTGCTTTTGACTATGAACCTGTAAAAGACTTACCAGCAGATCCTGCAATAGGAGAGCACAAAACTGAAGATCTTTGGAATAATCTTTCTTATTTCCTAAAAGCTGTCATTCCTGTCGCAGAAAAGGCCGGAGTGCGTATGGCATTACATCCTAATGATCCGCCAATTCCAGTGAGCCATGGTTCTGATCAAATAATGGCCACACTCTCAGACTGGAAAAGATTAATTGAGATAGTAGATAGTCCTTCTAATGGAATCACTTTTGACTGTGGTGTAACGAGAGAAATGGGAGAAGATCCTCTTGATGTATTACAGTATTTTGGCTCAAGAGATCGTATAAATCATGTGCACTGGCGTAATGTAATTGTTGAAAAACCTTATGTTAAATATGCAGAAGTATTTTTAGATGAAGGCCAGGTGAATATGTTTGCTGTAATGCAGGGACTTATTGATTTGGACTATAGTCATGGACTTTATCCTGAACACCCTCGTGCTTTAGATTATGATAAAGAACATGAAGGAGGTATAAGTAACCAATATCCGGGAGGTGGAGGATACACGGGACAAACCTACAATCTCGCTTTCGCGAAAGCAACAAAATTAGCTGTATTATCCATTCCATCTTAATGAACAATTAAAAAGTATAGATATGAAAAATAATCGTAGAGGTTTTATTAAAAAAGGGGCCTCATTGGCTGCTGTAATGACGCTTGGGGGCGCACCCATTTCCTATAGTAAGAATTACAATTCTTTAAGAACTGTTGAAAAAGAGGTTAAGCCATTTGTAAGAGATGCTGGGATGAAATTTGCTCTTGCAATGGGTCCCGATTCTCCACGAGTGCCATATGCCAAGCAAATGGATGTAATGCATGCTGTTTCGGGAGTTATTAGAAATAAAAATCTCAAACCATGGGAACCTCAAGCAATAATTGCAACTAAAGAAGCATGGGAAAGTCAGGGAATGAAATGGACTGTTGTAGAAGGTCCTCCCGCATTAGGTGAACAAACTAAACTAGCTTTAAGCGGGAGAGATGAGGAGATAGAAAACTTTATCACTTTCATGAAAAATTTAAAGAAGCATGGTGGTGTTGATACTATTTGTTACAACTGGATGCCTGTTATTAGTTGGGCACGAACAGATAAGAATACACTTGCCAGAGGTGGAGCAATAGTATCTTCTTTTGATTATAATGATATAAAAAATGAACCTCTTACTGAATATGGTGAAATCTCTAAAGAAGCTCTATGGAAGAATTTAGAGTATTTTCTAAAGGCTGTTGTTCCCGAGGCAGAGAAGATTGGAATGAATCTTTCACTACATCCTGATGATCCCCAAGTACACAGTATCCGTGGTATTTCTCGCATAATGAATTCGGTAGAAAATTTTGACAAAATGCTTGACTTATATCCAAGTAAGTATAGCGGATTGACAATGTGCCAAGGAAATTTTTCCTTAATGGGTAAAGAAATCCCATCATTGATTAGAAGATGGGGTAAAAGAGGTGCTATTAATTTTGTGCACTTTAGAAATATTAGAGAACAAAGCGGGCAATTACCTAGTGTAAAATTTACTGAGACTTTTCATGATGAAGGAGATATTGATATGTATGAAGCAATGAAAGCTTATTATGATATCGGTTTTCAGGGTACGATACGTCCAGACCATGTTGCCACTTTAGAAGGAGAGACTAATGAAAGACAGGGATATATGACTTTAGGAACTTTATATGCAATGGGCTATATAAGAGGACTTGCAGAATCAGTAAGTAAAGAGCGATCAGCTAAAAAAATGATTAGTGAAGGGTAAATATCAAATAGAGGCTTTGACTTAAACAAAAACAAATGAAAGACAATCGTAGAAATTTTATTAAAAAAGGTGCTTCTATTGCTGCAGGAATATCGATAGGCGGGGCTATGGGTGCAAATGCAGGTAACGCAAATATTATTTCTCCAATGAGAAATGGTATTATAAAAGATGACCTTACCAAAGATGCAGGTATGCAACTTTGTTTGGCCTATTTTGCAGGTAAAGAGCCTCTTAAAATTCAGATGGCCAAACAAATGGAAGTACATGGTGCTGTAGGAGGTATCAATCCTAGAATGGTAGGAATGGAGGGGGCAATGAATTACGATTTAAAGGTAATTAAAGCCGTAAAAGAAGCATGGGACGAAGAAGGGCTTAAACTTACTGTCATTGAAGGCCCCCCATCATTATATACAAAGACAAAACTGGGCCTGGACGGGAGAGATGAAGAAATTGAAAATTTTATAACTCTCATGAAAAATTTGACGCAGGTAGGGATCAATACTATTTGCTATAATTGGATGCCATTAATTAGCTGGGCTCGAAGCGATAAAGCCATGAAGGATCGAGGAGGTGCATTAGTAATGGGTTTTGATATAAATAAAATAGAAGGAGAACCTATTACGGAATATGGAGAAATAACCCATGAAGATATGTGGGATAATCTAGAATACTTCCTGAAAGCAGTGATGCCTGAAGCTGAGCAACTTGGCATGAATTTATCTATGCATGGAGATGATCCTCCAATAGATTCAATTAGAAATATACCACGCATTATGACATCTGTAGCTAATTTTAAAAGATTAATAGATATCTATCCAAGTCCTCATAACGGAATTACCTGGGGTGGCACATTCGGAGAAATGGGAGGAGAAGGCGAGCAAGAAGATTTGGAAGCAGCTCTTAAATACTTCACGGATAAGAAGGTCATTTCTTTCGTTCATTTTAGAAATGTACGTGGTTACAAAGAACACTTTAATGAAACTTTCATAGACGATGGGCAGATGGATATGGCAAAATTGATGCAAATTTTATATGACTCAGGTTTTAAAGGGCCTATACGTCCAGATCACGTTCCTACAATGGGAGATGATACAACTGGATTTCCTGGATATACTACCTTAGGAACATTATTCGCAATAGGCTATATGCGTGGTCTAATTGACATGGCTCGGGGTACCACATTAACAAAACCAGCATAATTATAATTATTTTTTAAGTAAAACTAAATCATATTAAAATGAATAATAAAAGAGTTCTATACCTTATTTGCCTACTCATATTTTTTACGACACAAGCTCAACAGGTAGCTTCATCTCCTGAATATATAAAAGCTTTGACTTCTGAATGGCAAGGAGAACGTTTTGCAGATGGTAGACCAAAGGTTTCAGATGCGATTTTAGAGCGGTTAAAGAAAGTGGCTGTTGAAGAAGCATGGGGATTCCTTAGAGGAAAAGGTTTTCATAATCAATATGATGGTGATTGGGAAATTGTTCATTCAGATGAGGTGATGACCGGTCGTGTTGTGACCGCTCAATACATGCCCTCACGACCAGATCTTAATCAACAGGTTAAACTTCAGGGAGCTGCAGAAAAAAAAGATACTATAGGAGGTAGCAATTCGTGGCCTATTGAGATCTTAAAACCTGGAGATATATATGTTGCAGATGGTTATGGAAGAGTGGTAGATGGTACTCTAATAGGATCAAACCTAGGAAATGCTATTTATGCAAACTCTCAGAATGGTGTCATATTCGATGCTGGAGTTAGAGATCTTAGAGGACTTGAACAAATTGATGGCTTTAATGGATGGTTTAGAGGAGCTGATCCATCCTATTTACAGGAGGAAATGTTAACCTCTATAAATGCACCCATTCGCATTGGTCGTGCTACAGTGCTTCCGGGGGATGTAGTACTTGCTACAAAATATGGAATCGTTTTTATTCCAGCATATTTAGTTGATCAGTTGGTGATTTCTTCAGAATATGTAAGTCTTCGTGATGAATTTGGTTTTCAACGTCTAAAGGAGAAAAAGTATACTGCAGGCCAAATAGATACCCGATGGACAGATGCAATAAAAGATGACTTCTCATCTTGGCTCAAAAATTATCCTGATGCGAAACTTCCTATGAGTCGTAAAGAATTGAATGATTATTTAAAAGAGAGGAAATTCTAAAAAAGGATATTTCTCAAGAGTTTAATCGTTTAAAATATTTTGTATGCCAAAACAAATATGGTTAATATCAATTTTCTTTCTAGCATTCATTTCTTCTAGTGCCCAACGTATAGGATCTTCTCCTGAATTTGTCAAAAAGTTGACTTCACAATGGAAAGGAGAACGATTTGAAGATGGAAGACCTTACGTTTCTGATCTCGTTCTTGAAAGGCTGCAAAATTGTACTTTGGAACAGATTTGGGGGTATTTAGGACGAAAAGGTTACCACAACCAAGTTGAAAAAGGGTGGATAATTCTTAAACCAGGTAAGACCATGGTAGGAAGAGTTGTAACCGCTCAATTTATGCCTACGCGCCCTGATCTGGATAGTATTGTCAGGGCACAAGGGAAAATCGAAGATCGTTCTCAGCACGGCGGAATTAATATTTGGCCTATTGACATTTTATCAAAAGGTGATATATATGTCGCAGATGGTTTTGGAAAAGTTAAAGATGGGACGTTAATTGGTTCTAGCCTGGGAAACGCGATTTATGGTAAAACCGGCAAAGGAGTTATTTTCAATGGTTCTGTTAGAGATATGCAAGAACTTAAAAATACTGATGGTTTTAATGCCTGGGTTAAAGGTCAGGATCCATCTTACATTAAGAACATGACCCCAACTTCTATTAATGCACCTATAAGAATAGGAGAAGTTACTGTTTTTCCAGGCGATATCGTTTTCGCAAATGATTATGGTGTGGTGTTTATACCGGCACATATGGTTGAAGGATTAGTTACAGCTTCTGAATTAACTGCGCTAAGAGATGAGTTTGAAAGAAAATTATTGCAAGAAGGAAAGTATTCTTCTGGAGAAATACACGGGGATTGGAAAGATGCTATTAAAACTCAATTTAAGGCCTGGTTTGCTGATTACCCTAAGAAAACCACAGTGACATCTCAGCAACTTGAAGCGTATTTAGCAAAACCTAGATAGCAAAATCTAATTAATAATTCTATTATTTAACAATCCTGACATTCGTCTATAGTTCGCTAATAATTTAAGCATATGAAAAGTATTTTAAAACAAATTGCCGAGAACAATAAAAAGCTCGAAAAAGCTGAAATAAAGGCAGTACAGAAAGAAATAGAAAATCCCAATACCACAAGAAACAGACGTAGTTTTTTAAAAAAAACAGCTGTAGGAGGAATAGCTTTGGGAGGATTAATGTCACTCTCTTTTGAAGATACTATTGCTCATACAACCTCTAAAGTAAAAAAATCATCTAATCCTTCAGATTTAAAAATTACCGATATGCGTTATGCCCTTACTGATGTGATGGGTGGTACGGCGATAATTAAAATAGATACAAATCAAGGAATATACGGTTTAGGAGAAGTGCGGGATGCTTCTGATGTTCGCTATGCTCTAATGCTAAAAAGCCGCATTTTGGGTAAAAACCCGTGCAATGTAGAAATGCTATTTAAGAGTATAAAACAATTTGGAGGTCCAGCTCGCCAAGGGGGCGGGGTTTGTGCTGTTGAAATGGCATTATGGGATCTATGTGGTAAAGCTTATGATGTTCCGGCTTGGCAATTATTAGGAGGGCGTTATAGGGATAAAGTAAGATTATATGCTGATACTCCAGAAGCCGGGTCTCCAGAAGAACAAAAAAAATTGATCGATTATCGTATTAACGATCAGGGATATACTTGGTTAAAAATGGATGTTTCTATAGGTGAATTAAGAGGAAAACCTGATACTCTTGTGAATGCTAAGTTTTGGTCTAATTCTAATGGATCTTTAAATCAATGGGGGGATCAAAGTAATTTTACTTCTTACGGAAATACAATGCATCCATTTACGCAAGTCCAAATAACTGAAAAAGGATTGGAGGAATTATCTCAAATAGTTGATAACGTTCGCAATATGATAGGATATGAGATACCGCTTTCAACAGATCACTATGGCCATTTTGATTTAAATAATGGTATTCGTCTAGGTAAAACCTTAGAAAAATATAGACTGGCCTGGCTAGAAGATGTAGTTCCCTGGCAATATACAGAACAGTGGAAAACAATTACTGATGCTATAGAAACACCAACCCTTACTGGGGAAGATATTTATTTGTTAAAAGATTTCAAACCGCTAATTGATGCTAATGCTATAGATCTAATTCATCCAGATCTTGCGACATCAGGTGGTCTTCTTGAAACAAAACGTATTGGAGATTATGCCGAAGAGCATGGTATTGCAATGGCTATGCATCAGGCAGGTACACCTGTTTCATTTATGGCGAATGTGCACTGCGCTGCGGCTACTCAAAATTTCTTAGCACTAGAGCATCATTCTGTAGATGTGCCGTATTGGGAAAGTTTAGTGAAAACGACAGACGGCCGTAAATTAATAGAAAAGGGCTTTGCAACCGTACCATTAAGTGCTCCTGGTTTAGGTATTGAATTAAATGAAGATGTATTAAAAGAACATCTTGACAAAAGGGATACAAGCTATTTTGCTCCCACAAAACAATGGAATGAAAGGAGAGCTCATGACAGAACTTTCAGTTAATAAAAATTTTAGCTTATCAATTTTCTAGACTATGAGGAATAAACATGTAGCCTTCATATTGGTAGTTATATTATTTACAAGTTGTATGAATACATCTTCAGAAGATGAAACATCAGCTAGCCTACTACCGGGTAAAGACTGGCCACGATATGGAGGTAATAAAGGCAGTAACAGATATTCTCCTTTGGATCAAATCAATATAGAGAATGTTCAAAATCTTGAAGTTGCCTGGATGTATAATGCGGGTGAAATTACTGAAGGTGATGACAATCAAAGAGCTAAACCCATTCAGTGTCAGCCAATTGTTATAGATGGAATAATGTACGGAACAACAGCGGCTCTTGAAGTTTTTGCCGTGGATGCAGGTACGGGAAAGGAATTATGGAAGTTCTCACCCGGGAGACAGGAGCGGCAAAGATTTAATACAAGCCGGGGAGTTGTTTATTGGCAGAAAGATAATGATAAACGCATTCTATTTACAGTGGGAGCCTATCTTTATGCTCTTAATGCACAAAACGGAGAATTAATTAAAGATTTTGGTGAAGATGGAAAAACAGATCTTCATCAAGGGCTCTCAGATAATCTTACTAGAGATATTCAAAACCTGTCTGTAACTGCAAGTACCCCGGGTGTTATCTATAAGGATAATATCATAATGGGTTCAAGTGTTTCAGAATCTGGCGATGCAGCACCGGGTCATATTAGAGCATTTGATGTTGTTACTGGCAAGTTAAACTGGGTCTTTCATACTATTCCACAGCCGGGAGAATTTGGTTATGATACCTGGCCTAAGGACGCTTATAAAGAAATAGGCGGTGTAAATAATTGGAGTGGTTTAAGCCTTGATGAGGACAGAGGTGTGGTATATTTGGGTACAGGTTCACCTGGCTCAGATTTTTATGGAGGAAACAGAGAAGGGAAAAATTTATTCGCTACTTGTATTCTTGCTCTTGATGCCGCCACTGGGAAATTGAAATGGTATTATCAAACTATACATCATGACCTTTGGGATAGAGATCATCCTGTTCCGCCTAATCTTACAACTATAAAGCACAATGGTAAAAAAGTTGATGTAGTGGTGCAAGCAACTAAAGACGGTCTCGTTTATGTACTAGACCGTGATACAGGAGAGTCCATTTTTCCTGTTGAAGAAAGAGCTGTTCCAACAAATGGTTTACCAGGAGAAAAACCTTGGCCCACTCAAAAATATCCTGTTAAGCCTTTACCACTCTCACATCAGGTAATGACAGAAGAAGATATTACAGATATATCTCCAGAGTCACACGCATATGTAAAAGATATCTACTTAAAATATCGCTCAGATAATAAATTTACCCCACCTAGTGTTGAAGGTACCTTACTTTTTGGGTATAGCGGGGGGGCAGAATGGGGTGGTAATGCTATAGATTCTGATGGAATTTTATATCAAAATACAAATGATGACCCGTGGATTCTTCAAATGACTGATACGGTTAGCAGGAATAAAGAACTGGCTTCACTATCACATGGCAATGCAGTTTATGAGATTAATTGCGCTGCTTGTCACGGTGCAGATAGAAAAGGAAGTGGCACACAATTCCCAGATCTAACTAGAATACAAGCCAATTTTAATAAAGCTCAAGTGGCACAGATTATTAAAACAGGAAGTGGAAGAATGCCTTCTTTTCAACATTTACCACAGGATGATCGTGAGGCTATTGTAGATTATTTATTTAATCCTTGGGCGATTAGACCCAAAGTAGTAACAGAACATACTGAGGTAGGAACTAGTACTCCAAAGGAGGTGAATAATGATTTTGGATTTAAGCCTTCGTATGTTAATAAAGTATGGCGAAAACTTAGCGATCAAGATGGTTATCCCGGGATAAAACCACCATGGGGAACCTTAAACGCAATTGATTTAAATACAGGGGATTATTTATGGCGAGTTCCTTTAGGTGAATATCCGGAACTTACAAAAAAAGGTATTCCTATCACGGGTACTGAAAGTTATGGAGGACCTATTGCTACAGCCGGAGGACTTGTTTTCATAGCTGGCACAAAAGATGAACGCATGCGTGCTTTCGATAAGAAAACAGGAAAAGTAGTATGGCAATATCAACTTCCTGCAGGGGGTTTTGCCACTCCTATAACTTACGAAGTAAATGGAAAACAATATATTGTCATAGCCGCAGGGGGAGGAAGAGGGCAAAAGCCCGGAGGTAATTATGTTGCATTTGCATTAAAAGATCAAGAGAATAATTAAATTAACCAATGATGAAAACTACATATATTTTTTATTCACTTCTTATATGCCTTGTGATAACTGGCTGTGAAGAAACTGAGAAGAAAGCAAAAGAAACTCCGCGAGTATCAACAGCCACTTCAACATCATCCGTAAAAAGTCAGCAGAATCTTACTGAAGCAGTTGAGACGCTAAATGCTGCGATTATTGATCCCACTCAGGAATCACTTGACGCAATCGTTGCAGATGAGTTGAGCTACGGCCATTCCAGTGGGAAAGTGCAGAACAAAAAAGAATTTATAGATGATCTGCTGCATGGGTCTTATGATTTCACTTCTATAGATATTTCTAACCAAAGTATAACCATGGCTGGGAATACGGCTATAGTACGTCAGGTTTTTGATTCTGAAGCGCTTAATTCTGGAGATCCTGTTCATATTCATATAGGTAATATGCTAATCTTTCAAAAGCAGGATGGTAGATGGAAATTACTCGGCCGTCAGGCATTTAAAATCTGATTTTTTAGGCATAAAATCGCTCTGGGAGAACGAAAATCCGCTAATATTTAAACGATAATTATTTTGAAAAACGTAAATAAGTATTCCATTTTTATAGGCTTAGCCATTATTTTACTCATTATTTATTTGGGTATGGCTTTAACGGGAAACATAGATTCCGGCGGACCTCTGTTAATAGCCTTCTTCGTATTCCTCGCTCTCGGGTTTAATGGTTATGAAGCGCTAAAAGGTTTCGTTTATACAACCATGATCTTTGCGGCTGTAACAATGGCCATGTATTATCCTGCTTATTTTATTCAAGTGGGGGATTTCAAGTTGACAAATTTAATTACTCCGCTTATTCAGATCATTATGTTTGGTATGGGTACTTCTATGAGCGGAAAGGATTTTATGGCGGTTTTTAAAACTCCAAAAGGGGTTCTAATTGGCGTAGTAGCGCAATTTGCAATCATGCCTATAATGGGTCTTGCTCTGGCAGAAATCAGTGATTTTCCACCAGAAATCGCTGCAGGTATCGTTTTAATAGGTTGTTCTCCCAGCGGACTAGCTTCTAACGTTATGGCCTATTTAGCGAAAGCAAATCTTGCACTTTCACTAACAATTACTTCAATCGCAACATTGCTGGCACCTTTTCTTACTCCGGTTTTAATGAAATTTCTTGCGGGTGAATTTATAGAGATTGATGTGCTGGCGATGATGTGGAGTATCGCAAAAATGATCATAATCCCAATAGGAGCAGGTCTTCTTTTTAATAAGCTTTTTCATGGCAAAACCAAATGGATGGATAAAGCCATGCCCATCGTTTCTATGGTAGGTATTGCTTTGATCATTGTTGTAATTACCGCTGCGGGTAGAGATAGTCTTTTAGATATAGGAGCTTTGTTGATTCTTATTGTCTTGGCACATAACTTATTTGGTTACACTTTGGGATATTGGTTTGCCAGACTTTTTAAAATGCCTGAACGCGATGCGCGTACAGTCGCTATTGAGGTGGGGATGCAAAACGGCGGACTAGCTTCTGCGATTGCCAATTCTGTAGGGAAGATCGCCACAATGGGCTTGGCTCCGGCAGTTTTTGGTCCGTTGATGAATATTACCGGTTCTATCCTAGCTTCATACTGGCACAAAAAACCACCTAAAGGTTATGTAGAGCCAATAGCTGAAGAAGAAGTTGTTCGTTCACATTAAACCCTATTTAGATCTGAAAATTATATGAACGACAATATGTTTAAATTCAAAGTTAATTGATTGATTTAGTGTTGTTTTTACTTGAAAGCCTTCTCGATAAATTTGAGAAGGCTTTTTAATAAGACTGTATTTAATTTTTGTAATTTAGTGTCATACTCGGGGTGCAGATTTTCTGCTGAGATTACACCCGTTTAACCTGATCTGGATAATGCCAGCGTAGGAAAGTAAAATCTTTTAAAAGCGTGTTCAGCGCTTTTTTCTCCTATCTGTTTATTTTGAAAGTCGGGTCGTTTTAAAATAAAAAACACCTGAAATGAACGAATTACAAAAACAAAAATTTGACCTGGTCACTAAAAATCTGCAGAAGTGGCAGGGCAGGGATGAGTGGTTTTTTAACCGCGAGCATACAGACACGTATGAATTGTATTATGAAGGTCCATATAAACGTGCAGAAGTCTGGCAAAAAAAAATACTCGCTTCCCTAATTAAAAAGGATGAACGTGTACAAACCCTACTGGAATTTGGCTGCGGTACCACACGTTTCACCCGCTGGTGGCATGAGATTGGTATAGAGGCCAGCGGCGGCGATATTTCGCCATTTATGCTGGGGCAGGGCGCACACCTTTTCGATGGTGACCTGGTTTTGGCAGATTCTCACCACATGCCGTTTAAAGACCACACCTTTGATGTACTGGCATTTATTGCCACGTTTGAATATTACAAAGATCCGGTCGCTGTAATTCGGGAAGCTGTGCGCGTGGGGAAATACGGGATCATTTTTGGTATGATGAACAGAAATACCACTAAGCTCATAAGACGAAGAGTGCAGCAGGCTTTTGGTAAGAATCCGTTTTATGTGACTGCAAATTTCTACACTCCGCACACACTTACAAAAGTGATTGACGAAGCATTAAAAGGCCGCGATTATACCATTACCTGGAAGACGACTGGTTTGCCAAAATGGTTTCCCGTACAGCAATGGAATATGACTTACGGTGATTTCTTCGGTTTGCATGTGCAATTAAATGATGTAGAATGAGCGCGTTTGAAAATAATTTCGGAAAGATTTCAGCAACTAGTTTCAAGGATATTCTGCTGCCCAAATGTGGCTATAAGCGGGATGAGGTAATCACCGGGCCAAAATTTGGTGTGGATACCGCAATTATTGATCTGGGTGACGGGAAAGCTATGGCCGTTTCAAGCGATCCTTTGTCATTGATTCCATCTCTTGGGTTGAAGGAATCAGCCTGGTTATCTGTGCATCTGCTTGCAAATGATATGGCGACAACCGGTTTTGCTCCTCAATTTGCGCAGTTTGTGCTCAATCTTCCGGTGAGTTTAAGCGCTGCTGATTTTCAGGAATACTGGAACTACATACACACTTTTTGTGAAGAGATAGGTGTCGCGATTACTGGCGGGCATACCGGGCAAATAGAAGGACAGAATTCTACCATTTCTGGTGGAGGGACGATGTTTTTAACCGCACCTAAAAACGAGATTTTAACGAGTAATAATGCCGAAGCAGGAGATGTTATCGTTGTCACGAAAGAAAGCGCGTTAAGTTCGACCTCAATTCTGGCAAAGAGCTTTCCGGAAACGGTAATTCAGGAATTGGGTACAGCAATTTATAAACAGGCGGAAGCTAATTTTTACCAGACTTCTTCTTTAAAAGAAGCTTTGCTCGCCACCAAAATTCTAAAACCGAATAACGAACTCAAAGCCATGCACGATGTAACCGAAGGTGGAGTGATAGGAGCGATAAGCGAAGTGGCACAGGCTTCCGGGTGCGGATTTATTATTGATAACCAAAAAATCCCGGTGGGTGAATCCCAGAAGCAAATCTGCGATCTTTTTAAAATAGATCATCGCTATTGCATTGGTGCGGGGTCAATGATCATGATCGTCAACAAAGGAGTTGAGCAAAAGTTAATCAACCATCTGGATGAAAATGGAATAAAAGCTACAGCTTTAGGCGAAATTACACCGAAATCCGCGGGTTTTAAGATCGCTGAAAATGGAATCGAAAAAGAAATCTATTTCGACGGAACTGATCCATACTGGGAAGCATTTTTTACAGCCTATAAAAAGGAATTAAAATGAAATCTATTTTAGAATACAATCATAAAAGTATCGTCATCCTGAATTGTCACACTGAGCTTGCCGAAGTGAGTATAAGGGTCACATTCTGAGATTTTGGTTTTCGTAGATGTATGAGATGCCTAGACAAGTTCGGCATGACGGAGAAGAAATTCACAAATAATTTGACAATCAGAAAATGAAAAAAGCAGCTCAGAAATTAAAAGGAATTTATCTGGTCGTAGACCCTGCAATGACCGAAGAACTTCTTTTGTCAAAATTAGAAGCAGCCTTAGAAGGCGGAGTTTCGCTCGTGCAGATCTGGAATAACTGGCAAAAAAACGCCAATTTAGACTCAAAAATCGGTTTAATTGACAAAATATCGACAATTACTGCAAAATATCAGGTTCCGCTATTGATCAATGAAGAATGGAAACTGGTGAAAAAAACCTCGCTTGGCGGAGTGCATTTTGATGCCATTCCACCCGATTTTGATGCCATTCAGGCCGATATTGCTGAACAAGCAATTTTTGGAATCACATGTTCTAACAATCTCGAAATAATAAAATGGGCCGAAGAAAATGCTTGTGATTATATTTCTTTTTGTGCGATGTACCCATCGGCTTCAGTGTCCAGTTGTGAGATCGTGAGTTTCGATACAATTAAAAAAGCGCGGAAAATTACCTCAAAACCTATTTTCCTTTCCGGAGGGATCAATCCGGAAAAAATTACAAATTTTAAAGATTTAAATATTCAAGGCGTGGCTGTTATTTCGGGAATTATGAGTTCAGATTCACCTGAAAATGAAACCCGGGAATACACCAAAGCCTTAAAAAATTTACAATTATGAAAAAGTCATTTTTAAATAAACTGTGTTGCCCAATTGATAAGCAAGACTTGAATGTGCGCATTTTTATGCAGGATGAAAATGAGGAAATTAGGGAAGGATTATTAACCTGCCCAAAATGCAAAAGGTATTATCCTATAATTTATGGTATACCAATTATGACACCAGATGAATTTCGTGAAAAATCACTTGAAGAACCGCTGCTTGAAAAATGGGGAGTTC
This sequence comes from Leeuwenhoekiella sp. A2, assembly GCF_047946655.1. Classification (GTDB taxonomy): domain Bacteria; phylum Bacteroidota; class Bacteroidia; order Flavobacteriales; family Flavobacteriaceae; genus Leeuwenhoekiella. The sequence goes on along the minus strand of NZ_CP172311.1, from coordinate 601,647 downwards.
TGGATGAAGTTAAAAAACTAGCCGAGAAACCTATTCTGCTGGAAAGCAAATAAGGGTTAAGCTTTAAATGAAATGGTGAAAGTCGTTCCCTCATTGGGAGCGCTTTCCACATTTATATTCCCACCCAGACTTCTTATGTGGTTATAAACAAGGTACAGGCCAATGCCTTTGCTGTCAATATGATTGTGGAATTTTTGGTGTAAACCAAATATTTTATCTTTCACTTTTTGCATGTCAAAGCCAAGACCATTGTCGCTGTATATAAGTAAATTACAGCCATTTCCTTTTTTTGAAATTATCGTAATTATAGGTTTAACATCTGGTTTGGCATATTTTATAGAATTAGTGATGAGATTCAGAAAGATACTTTCAAGATAATTTTTGTTGAAGGAAACTTCTTCAACTTCAGAAAAATCTACTATAAATTGTGCTTTTGAATTTCTAATAAGAGAACCTATTGATTGCCGCGTGGTGCTGAGCGTGGCTTCCAGACATAGATTTGTAACAGATGCATTTTGATGATCTCGCTCAATAAGTGTGTCTACATATTCATTTAAGGTATCTTTTAAACTTTCTGCAGATAGGCGTAATAATTCTAAAAGGTTAAGAGTTTCTTCATCTTTTATGTTATTAGTATCAAGCAATTCAAAGACAGCCAGTAAATTACTAACAGGTGACCGCAGATCATGCGAATTTGTATAGGTAAATTGCTTAAGGTCGCTATTTATCTTAGTGAGATCTGTCAGTAGCAGGTTGCGTTCCTGATCTAGCTTTTTAAGATGTGTTATATTTTTCGCAATAGCGTAAACCAGTTTTTTATCAGGAATAGCCACAGATGTCCACGAGAGCCAGACAATCTCACCTTCTTTTGTAGCATAGCGATTCTCAAAATTTAGAAGCGGAATATTATTCAGCAGGCTTTCTCTAAACTTGGCAGTAGTTTCTTTGTCCTCCTGATAGATAAAATCAGAAATAGGTCTTGACATCAACTCCTTTTCAGAATAGCCTAAAAGTGATTGAAAAGCGGGATTCACTTTTCTAAAAAAGCCATCGTAGCCTGCGATACATAAAAAGTCATGCGAAAGTTCAAAAAAAGGCTCTAATGGTAATCCTTTGCCAGGTTTTGCCTTTGACTTATTCCATAAACGCATGTGGTTTTAATTAGGGGATTTCGCAAACAAGTTAATTTAATTTTTTATTAAACATGAGATATTTTACATGTTAAAATTACACTTGTATAATTCCTAAGTTGAACTGTTTTTCAATAGGCGCATGGTTTGCAGCTTCGATGCCCGTAGAGATCCATTTTCTTGTGTCTAAAGGGTCTATGATCGCGTCTGTCCATAATCGTGCAGCGGCGTAATATGGTGAAACCTGCTCATCATATTTTGCTTTTATTCTATCAAAAAGCTCTTTTTCAACTTCAGGCGTTATTTCTTTTCCTTGCTTTTTTAACGAAGCAGTTTCTATTTGCAATAAAACTTTGGCAGCACTGTTACCACTCATTACAGCAAGCTCTGCCGATGGCCATGCAACAATTAACCGTGGGTCATAAGCTTTGCCGCACATGGCATAATTACCGGCTCCGTAAGAATTTCCAATAACAATCGTAAACTTGGGCACAACCGAATTGCTCACCGCATTTACCATTTTTGCACCGTCTTTTATAATGCCGCCATGCTCACTTTTGCTGCCCACCATAAAACCGGTAACATCTTGTAAAAATACCAGCGGAATCTTCTTCTGATTGCAATTAGCTATAAATCGCGTTGCCTTATCTGCGCTGTCGCTGTAGATCACTCCGCCAAATTGCATCTCGCCTTTTTTCGTTTTAACGATCTTGCGTTGATTGGCCACAATACCCACAGCCCAGCCGTCTATACGTGCATAACCCGTGATGATCGTCTGGCCATAACCGGCTTTATATTCTTCAAATTCAGAGTTATCTGTGAGACGGGTAATGATTTCCATCATATCATATTGATCGCTACGCTTTCGCGGAAGTAAACCGTATATTTCTGCCGGATTTTGAGCTGGTTTTACCGGATTTTTACGGTTGTAGCCCGCTTTTTCAAAATCACCTATTTTATCCATGATATTCTTGATGCGTGTCAATGCATCCTTGTCGTCAGTCGCTTTATAATCAGTAACACCGCTAATTTCGCAATGCGTGGTTGCGCCACCCAGCGTTTCATTATCAATGCTTTCGCCTATTGCCGCTTTAACCAGGTAGCTGCCTGCAAGAAAAATGCTTCCGGTTTTATCTACAATCATCGCCTCATCGCTCATAATAGGCAGGTAAGCACCGCCCGCAACACAGCTGCCCATAATCGCGCTAATCTGGGTAATGCCCATACTGCTCATCACAGCATTATTGCGAAAAATGCGGCCAAAATGTTCTTTATCTGGGAAGATCTCGTCCTGCAGGGGCAGATAAACCCCGGCACTGTCTACCAGATAAATGATAGGCAATCTGTTTTCTATACTAATTTCCTGAGCGCGCAGGTTCTTTTTGGCAGTAATGGGAAACCACGCCCCGGCTTTTACGGTAGCATCGTTAGCTACTACGATACATTGCTTCCCTGATACTTTACCAATCTTCACCACCACGCCACCGCTGGGGCAACCGCCATGTTCAGCATACATGCCTTCACCTGTAAAACCTCCTATTTCGACTGATTTTTCGGGATTATCAAGCAAAAAATCGATGCGTTCGCGAGCGGTCAATTTGCCTTTTTCATGCTGTTTGGCAATGCGTTTTTCACCACCGCCAAGTTTAACTTTCGCAAAGCGTTGCTTCATATCTGAAACAAGCATTTTATTGTGATCTTCGTTTTTATTGAAGTTGATATCCATGATATGTATTTGGGCGTTACCTCAGGACTTATAAAAGCCCTGAGGTCAGGCTTTCAGCGCTACACGGTAGCTTGCTTCAATCCTTAACGCAAAATTTTTAGTCCAGACGAAAATACGAATTCGCTGTCGTTCTCTGTAGGTATAATTATAAGAAATAGCGATATTTGTAACTCATGGGCGGCAAACATGCGAACTAAATAAAATGCTACAAGTCGCAAATCAGATTTTTTATACCCTCTGAGGCGCCATAAAAGAATGAATAATGATGAATAAAAATACAGTGCTGGGCTGGGCTACTTTTATAATGATTGTTGTAGGTTTAGGCTTAATTGCCTTAGGCGCAATACGCTATAAAGATGTAGCAGGTTACGGTTTTGCCGCGGTTGGGATAGGTTTTTTTGCCATCGCATGGGTTTTTAATGCGCTTAAAGGCAGGGTATGATTAACTAACAATTAAAAAGAGAGAATATGGATGCTGAGACTATTAAACGACTTGTAAAACATCTGGAAGGTGGTGAGGCTTTCTCACCGATTAAAACTTTTCTTGACGAAATAACTTTTGACAAATTGGGCGAGCGGCCACATGGTTTGCCGTATTCCTTTTATGAGATTTTTTATCACATGCGTTATGCGCAGCATGATATTCTGCAATTCTGCGTGGCAGATGATTATCAGGAATCAAAATGGCCAGACGATTACTGGCCAGAAGAGCAGGCACCTAAAACTGAAAATGAGTGGAAAAACCTAAAGAACAGTTTCTTTAGAGACCGGGATGATCTGGTTAAATTCATTTCAGATTCTCCTGATAAGTTGATGCAACCGGTTAAAAATGGTGAAGATCAAACTTTGCTGCGGGAACTAATGCTTGTTGTTGAGCACAGCGCTTATCACACGGGGCAACTGGTAATTATTCTGAGACTTTTGGGTTTACATAAATCTTGATTTAAACCTTGGTTTTATTTTGTAATGCCTTATAATCATCCTGTTTTTGTCACCAAATTTTAGGACATTTGCAGTTGTGATTTAATGAGGTGAAAGCCTCATGTCTAATCATTTCTTCAACTTATAAAAATTTAAAAGCAAAATGGCTGACGATAAAAAAGTAATTTTTTCAATGTCTGGGGTTTCTAAAACCTATCCCGGAGCAAATACACCAGTTTTAAAGAATATATATTTAAGCTTCTTTTACGGAGCCAAAATTGGTATCCTAGGTTTAAACGGTTCTGGTAAATCTACTTTACTAAAGATCATTGCAGGAGTAGAGAAAAACTACCAGGGCGATGTTACTTCAGATAAAGAATTTACTGTGGGGTATCTTGAGCAAGAGCCTAAACTTGACGATGAGAAAACTGTTCTTGAGATCGTAAAAGAAGGCGCTGCAGAAACGGTTGCTATTCTTGATGAATACAATAGCATCAATGATCAGTTTGGTCTTGAAGAAGTATATTCTGATCCTGATAAGATGGAAAAACTGATGAATCGTCAGGCTGTTCTACAGGATGAGATCGATGCACGTGATGCCTGGGAACTTGACAATAAACTGGAAGTCGCGATGGATGCTTTACGTACGCCGCCGGCAGATCAAAAAATAGGAGTTCTTTCTGGTGGGGAAAGAAGACGTGTTGCACTTTGCCGACTTTTACTTCAGGAACCTGATGTTTTGCTTCTTGATGAGCCTACTAACCACCTTGATGCAGAAAGTGTACACTGGCTAGAGCATCATTTGGCACAATATAAAGGCACAGTAATTGCGGTAACACATGACCGTTATTTTCTTGATAATGTTGCAGGCTGGATTCTAGAATTAGATAGGGGAGAAGGAATACCCTGGCAGGGAAATTACTCTTCTTGGTTAGAACAAAAGTCTAAGCGTATGGCGCAGGAACAGAAACAAGCAAGCAAGCGTCAAAAAACACTTGAACGTGAGTTAGAATGGGTGCGTATGGCGCCTAAAGGTCGACAGGCTAAACAAAAAGCGCGTTTAAGTAATTACGATAAACTCTTAAGTCAGGATCAAAAACAAACTGATGAAAAGCTGGAGATATACATACCTAACGGGCCACGTTTAGGGACAAACGTAATCGAGGCTAAAGGTGTGAGTAAGGCTTTTGGCGATAAGCTGCTTTATGAAGATCTAAATTTTAATCTTCCGCAGGCGGGAATTGTTGGGATTATTGGTCCTAACGGTGCTGGTAAAACCACAATTTTTAAGATGATAATGGGCGAAATTGAGCCTGATAAAGGGACTTTTGAAGTTGGTGAGACTGCGCAAATCGCATATGTAGATCAATCACATTCTAATATTGATCCTGAAAAAAGTATCTGGCAAAACTTTAGTGATGGGCAGGAACTTATTATGATGGGAGGTAAGCAGGTAAACAGCCGTGCGTACTTAAGCCGATTCAATTTTAGCGGAAGCGAACAAAATAAAAAAGTATCTATGCTTTCTGGTGGCGAACGTAACCGACTTCACCTTGCAATGACCTTAAAAGAAGAAGGCAACGTGCTGTTGCTGGATGAGCCTACAAACGACCTTGATGTAAACACACTTCGAGCACTTGAGGAAGGACTGGAGAATTTCGCAGGTTGTGCAGTTGTTATTTCTCACGACCGTTGGTTTTTAGACAGAATTTGTACACATATTCTCGCTTTTGAGGGTGACAGTCAGGTTTATTTCTTTGAAGGTGGATTTTCAGATTATGAAGAAAATAAGAAGAAACGCCTTGGTGGAGATCTCATGCCAAAACGTATTAAATATAAGAAGTTGGTGAGGTAGTTTTATATAATCAGACTGATTTATAAGTATATAATGCAATTATTCTAATTGAATTATTAGGGTACCGTAAAATTATTTATATTTGTTATATTATTAAAAGGGTTAAAAGCAATAAGAAACCCGCCTCATCCACAAAGCGGGTCAATTGAACCAGAGACAACGGTAATCCGGCAACCTGATTAAATAAATGCGTAATTACTTTTTTCTAATCGCAATCAATACGCAGATTGCTGATATGATTAAGAAAATAAGTAACAATGTTAAATACACTGCTTCCATTTTTGACTCAAATTTGTTACGGAAGCAATTTTATAGAACCGAGATATTAGGACTATCTCGGTTTTTTTCGGATGCTTCCTTACCGAAATTAATAGGATGTAAATATAATTCCAATCTTTTACTTCTTCAAAAACCTTAATTATTTTTAGAGAGTATTAGCTATTGGTTATCAACGTTATAAAAGTAATGTTTTATAACGGTATGGTATAATAAAGTTATTAGGGTTTTATCAACGAAAAAAAACCTGCACAATCGTTATGATCGTGCAGGTTTTTTTATTGTGATTTAGGACTAACTAAATCTATTGAGTTCACAAAAAATTAGTTACCGCTGTCAACCTGAACGGCTTTCAGGTTCTCATATATTTATTTAAAGTATGATGCGGTGCTGAAACAAGTTCAGCATGACGGTCTTTGTCTAAAATAAAAACCTGCAAGGTGTAGCCGAAGGCCTCCTTGTAGGTTTTATTATTTAGAATTAGTAATCTTTTTTATTTTTTACTTTTAGCTTATTGTTTTACAAACTGAATGTCTGCAATAAGCTTAATTGTATCACTTACAACAACATTTCCGGCTTCAGTTACGGCGCTCCATGTAAGTCCAAAATCTGTGCGGTTTAATGATCCTTGCAATTCAAAACCAGCTTTTGTTTGTCCGTAAGGATCTACTGCGATTCCGTTGAAATCTGTATCAAGCGTAACTTCTTTAGTCACACCTTTAATTGTAAGATCACCTGTAAGATTAGAACCGTCAAAAGATTTGGAAACGAATTTAAGTTGTGGGTGAGTTGCAACATCAAAAAACTCATCTGATTTTAAGTGCGTGTCCCGCTGTTCATTTTTTGTATTTATAGAATCAATTTCTGCTACAAAACTAAATTCAGCGCCTTTAAAACTGTCAGTTTCCGTTTCTACATAACCATCAAATTTTTCAAAATGACCGGTTACGTTAGAGATCATCATGTGTTTTACTTTAAAATTGATCTCTGAGTGTGTCGCGTCTATTAACCACTTTGTTTTTGTTGCCATTGTTTTTGGTTTTATTGTTTAAAAATCCTTTTTAATTTGTTGTGCAAAGGAAGGAACAATGCAAATAAGTGGCATTGATGTATGGTAAGAAATAAGTTTTCTTATATCTAAAGAGTAGGTTTAAAATTGTTAGCAGCCAGTTCTTTACGCACTCGGCTTAGACTCTCAGGAGTGATTCCTAGATAGGAAGCGATCATCCACTGGGGAACACGCATCACAAGATCAGGATAAAGTTTGATGAAATTGAGATAACGCTTTTCCGCGGAAGCGCCAATCAATAGATTTATCCTTTTCTGCAGATGGCGGATGTGATTATGCAGCAGTTTATTATTGTTTTCTCGAAAAGTTGCACTTAACTCAATAGCATTCTTTAAGAAATTTTCGTCAACAACTACCGCGGTCGTATTTTCTACAGCGTCTAAATAAAACTCTGAAGGCTCATCAAATAAAATACTACTTCTGTCACTGATAAACCAATTCTCAGGCGCAAATTGAATGATATGCTCCTTACCAGCTTCATCTACAGTATAAGATCGCAGAAGACCTTCTTCAACAAAAAAAGAATATTTACAGATTTCACCGGGACTAGATAAAATCTCTCCCTTTTTTATTGTCTTAACTTGTAAAGAGGAAGCTAGTTGATCATAATGAGCTTCAGGTAAACCACCGGTTTCTTTTAAATATGTTCTGAAGTTAACAGACACTTGGCTATGTGTTTTTATTTCTTACGAATTTAAACATTATTCGATGCTATGGGAAGATAAGGCGTATGAAAAAAGATTCTGTTTTTTATGGTTACAAATCATCAAAAAACCTCCTGAAATGAGGGGAAAATCTATTTAAAATCATCAAAAACCTGCCTTTAATGCTCACAAAGTTTTCTAATGCCACATCCTTGAACTCATACAAGAAGTTAATTGATTCCTCAGATTAAAGATGCGATGTTGAATTAAGTTCAACATGAAGAAAACTCCATTAGCTAATTACGCTTTTAAAAACCTCCCTAACTGGCACAAAATCGGCTTAAAAAACGGAAAAATCGGTCTGTTTTTATTGGAAAAATGGTCAATTATTAATTTTCCTCAAGCAACTTTAATGTTTTATCATCCTGTTTTCCAGCGTAATATTTATCTAAAACCTCTTGAAAACATGTGTTTTTTTCTTGAATTGCGGTAAAAAGTGTCATGCACGATTTTAATTTTAGATCATCCGGACTTCCGAAAATTGCATGGGCTGTTAATCCTTTTAATTCTAAAAGTGCATTAGTAATTTCTACAAGACGCGGACCTAAAATTGCGTGATCAAAAAAAGCTTTTGCTTCTTCTTTGCTTTTGATAGCATATTGTTTTGAGGTGGCACTTTGACCTAAGCCTTTAAATTGCGGAAAGATAAACCACATCCAATGACTTTGTTTTCTGCCGTTTTTTATTTCATTAAGAGCTGTTTCATAAGAATGATCTTGCGCTTTTATAAATCGCTCTAAATCGTATGAATCTTTCATGAGTTGCTTTATTTAATTCTTCTAATGGATTTCAATTCTATGTAATTTAAGAATTTGATTATTGATTAACGTCATGCTAGACTTGTTTCAGCATCACATACATTTAGAAAAATCAGTAATTAACAATGGTACCTTGAAACAGTTCAAGGTGACGAACTTTAACGGGTTATGAATTCTGAATAAATAAAAAGCCGCTCAAAATTAGAGCGGCTCATTGTAATTTTTATTTCGCAAAGAGAAGTGAAGTTCCTTAACTATTTCACTTCTTTAAGTAATTCTTTTACTGCAGCTTGTAGTTGCGTGTCTTCACCATTAAGGAAAGCTTTATAAGGTAACGGAACCATGATATCTGGTTCCAGCTCCAGGTTTTCTGTAGGTCTTCCTTCGGCACCAATTGTCGCAACCATAGGAATTCCAAAAACAATAGAAGGATCTATCTGGCGCTCCCACCAGACGGCAGTTCCTGTTCCTGCAACCGGCATTCCTACCAATTTACCTACTTTGTTTTGCTTATACACATAAGGGAAAATAAAGGCATCACTGTAATTACCTTCGCTCATCAGTACGATACTGGGTTTGCTCCAGCGCGTCATAGGTTCGCCACCTTTTACCAGATTACCCTGAGGTGCAAACTGCAAATATTGATCACCGCTTAAAAAGGTGTTGAGGTCATCATGTAACCAACCGCCACCGTTGAAACGAGTATCTACCACTAGCGCTTTTTTATTCAGGTTCTTACCCAAAGCATTTTCAAAAACATCTCTAAAGCTGCTGTCGTTCATACCCTGGATATGCACATAACCCAGCTGACCGTTACTTAAAGAGTCAACTTTATGCTCCATCATGTTTACCCAGCGCTTGTACATGAGTCTGCTTTCTTCTCCCATAGAAATAGGTTTTATGGTTTCAGAAAAAGTAGAACTGCCATTTTTTACCGTAAGTAAGACATTTTTATCTTCCAGATTGTTGAGGTATTTATTCCAGTTTTCGTCGGATTTTATGGCTTCTCCGTTGATTTCTGTGATAATATCGCCACTTTTTATCTTGTTCTTAGCGTTATCTGTTGGTCCGCCGGCAATTACTTCTGTGACTTTTATGCCTTCGCCCTGATAATCTTCATCAAATAATAAACCTAAGGAAGCCGTGTGATCCCCATTTTCGCTACTAGCGCCGTAACGACCTCCTGTATGAGAAGCGTTTAGCTCGCCAAGCAATTCACTTAACAATTCCTGAAAGTCATAATTGTTATTGATGTGCGGAAGAAATTGAGCATATTCATCGTGATACATTTTCCAGTCAATACCATGAATGGTGGGATCGTAGAATTTTTTAGTCACCTGTCTCCAGATATGATTAAACATATACGTGCGTTCTGCAGAAGGGTTGAGCACCATATCTCCTGAAATAGCAATATTTGTAACCTCGCCTTTTTCTGCATCTACTTTTACCAGCTTACCATTATTGCTTAGGAAAAGCGTTTTGTCATCATCGCTAATTTCGATTCCGCTTGGGCTGCCTCCTAATTTGGCCAGAATTTTAGTTTCACGTGTTCTGGGTTCTGTTACCCAAAGATCATATCCTTTTTCAAAAGAAGAAAGATAATAGACTTTGCTCGCGTCTTTATTCAGCACATAATCGCTGATGCTGGAGCTGTTAATAGTCAACTTTTCTTTGCGAATATCAAGATTGTCAAAGTCAAGTTTAAGCGGTTTTACTTCTTCTTTATCTTTTTTCTTTTTGTCTTTCTTATCCTTTTCTGCTTCCTCTTTTTCTTCCTGCTCCTTTTTTTCTTTTTGTTCGCGATCGTTTAAAAGTTCGAACTCTTCTTTGCTCAGTTCGTACTTATCAAAAGCTTCCTGGTCAAAAAATACAGCGTAGATATCATCTTCAGAGCTACCTTGATTAGCAAGAGATTTTCTTCCTTCCCGGCTGCTTTCATACGTCATCATTTTACCTTCCATAGCCCATTTTGCATTGCTTTCGCCAAAACCACTATTTACAGGATAAAAAATGTCGCCGGTTCCATCAGCTTTAATCAAGGCCGTGTTATTGTTGAAGAAATATCCTTTTTGATCATCTACCATAAGCCAGCGGCTGTCTGGGCTCCACTTGTATTTCCAGTCGCCGTCACTGTATGAATAGTTGTGACCTTCAGGCAGTATCGTTGTTTTTTTACCGCTGTCAACATCAAGAACTTTAAGAATATTGCGTTCTTCTATAAAAGCTATTTTCTTCCCGTCTGGCGAATATTGAGGTTGAAATTCTTCAGCATCTGTAGCGATAACAGGTTTTGTGTCTACCACTGTAGAAGCAAAGAAATAATCTTCTTCGGGGCGCTGAATACTAACTTTATAAACATTCCAACTTCCGTCTCTTTCGCCTGAAAAAAGCAAGGTTTTACCATCCTGAGACCAGCTTACCATACGTTCCTGCTCTGGCGTATTTGTTATTCTTTTTGTTCTTGAATCATCAACTCCGGTTACAAAGACTTCACCGCGATTTACAAAAGCGATCTCTTTGTTATTGGGGCTCACAGCAAATTCGGTTACCGTGTTGATATCCATATTTTTTACAGGCTCAAAACCGGCATCATCCATAACTGCGATATCTAGTTTTTGAGGCTGGCTACTTTCAGTCATGGTATATATGTCACCTTTCCATGTAAATGAAAGTGTACCATTATCTGCAATGCTAAGATGACGCACCGGGAAATCTTTAAAAGTGGTCAGTTGTGTTTCATTACTACCGCTAACAGACATTTTATAGATGTTTTGCGTGCCGTCTTTTTCGTTCAAATAAAAAACTGAAGTACCGTCTGTACTAAAAACAGGTTCTCTGTTTTCACCTTTAAAAGTTGAAAGTTGGTTATAGGTATCATCAGCGACATAATACGTCCAGATGTCACGTGTCACTGCAGAAGTATGATGTTTTCTCCAGGGATCTTCATATCCTTTTCTGTCTTGAAAAACTATTGTAGAACCATCTTTACTATAATGCGCATCTTCTGCACCTGCAGCAGAAACCAGAACAGGGCGCCCGCCTTCTACGGGAATTGTATATAAATTTTGCCAGTAGCGCGTTCCTGGGAAACGTACACTTTTCGCAGGAGCGTCACGCCCGCTGCCAAAAAGAACATTCTTATTATCTATTGTAAAATCGTAAGGGTAATCACTAGCGCTATTGAAAGATAATCTTACGGGAGCACCTCCCTGTGCCGGCATGGTGTATACATCAAAATTACCATAGCGATCGCTAGCAAAAGCTAAGGTCTTACCATCGTGGCTCCATACCGGGCGCATGTCATAAGCATCGCCTGTGGTAATTGCAGTCGCGTTGCCACCGCCGCTGTTTACTTTATACAAATTACCCATATAGCCAAAGACTATGGTTTTACCATCTGGTGAAATGCTTGGGTAACGCAGCCACCTGGCATTTTCCTGAGCAAATAATGAACCCGTTAAAAGGCAAAGCATTATTGCTATAACATGTTTTTTCATGAAAAAATTTGAATGAATTAAAAAATAGATTGGTTTAATAATGGTATTAAAAATACAATCTCTTAACATGAGAAGCTGTTAAAGACAACAATAATCTGCCTTGGCGAGGTTATGAAACTTAAAATCGATACAGATTTATGAGTTTAAGATTTTTAGGTCTTTTCTTTTATTAAATTCAAAAAATGACAATTCAGTTTTTATGGAATTCTCACCTATAGAAAGTTTGAATTTTAAATGAATTTCTTAATTAGAATACTTTAGCAGATTTTAGGAGTATAAAACGATATTCAATTGTTTATTTTGTGCTCTAATAATTAATGCTAAACACGTGAATTTAGATACGATTAAAGTCATCGCTTTTGATGCAGACGATACGCTGTGGGTAAACGAAACGATATTTAGAAATGCAGAAAAAGCTTTCGCGAAAAAATTGAGCTATCTTAATTATAGCGAGGATGAAATCATACAGATCTTATTAGATACCGAAATTAAAAATCTGGGTACATATGGTTACGGTATTAAAGGTTTTATACTTTCACTAATAGAAGCCGCGCAAGAAATTACACAGCAAAATGTAGATAGCGATTTGTTACAATTTGTGCTAGACCTGGGCAAAGAAATGCTCGCAGAACCGGTTGAACTTATACCGGGAATAGAGGATGTATTAAAACACTTATCAAAAAAATATAAGATCGTAGTCGCGACAAAAGGTGATCTTCTTGATCAGGAACGTAAGTTGATAAAATCTGGCCTTATAGATTACTTTCATCATATTGAGATCGTGTCTGATAAAAAGGAGAAGCAGTATAAAAAGCTAGTTAGGCATCTTGATATTGAGCCTCATGAATTCTTAATGATAGGAAACTCTGTAAAGTCTGATGTTATACCAGTTCTGGGAATGGGCGGGTATGCTTTTCACATCCCGTTTCATACAACATGGTCGCATGAAGAAGTAGAAGATGATATCAATCACCCTAAATTTAAAGCTCTAAGTGAAGCCAAAGAATTAATAGATTTACTCTAATTCTTTGACCCACAAGATTACTTTGATTAAAAGCGCTTAACGCGGTTATATACAAGTTTTAATTTCTTGTCTATTGTCTTTTTGTGGTTTTGCATAAGATTATATGCTAAAACGCCACTAATTACTCCTGCCCAGGTTTGTGGCATAAGATCAAAAGCGATACATAAAATTCCTACAGTAGAAACAATGTAAGTAAGCGGGGATATATTTAAATTTTTCATAATCATTGATTTAGATATGCCAATATAATTCATTTTAAATCATAAAATGATAAAATAAATTAAAATGAGATAATTGATCCTTTTAGCTGATTTTTACTTGATTATGACCGATTTTTTGGTTCGCTTATTTTCGTTTAGGCAAAAATTCACGGATAACGTAGATCACTGCAGCAACTCCCAATCCTACAAAAAGACCTTTTGAGAAACTAGGTGAGAAGAAGTAAATAATGGCTGCAATCAATGATAAAATGGCAAATAGCAGAATTGTTTTGTGATACTGAGGTTTCATGAATTTAGTTTTGCCAAATATACCCAAACCAAAATTACCTTCAGATTTTCAGATTTAATAGAATTATGAAATTATTTCGATTTTATGGTTTCTTCTGGGGTTTGTTAGACTGTTAAACAATATTAGCTTTCGCGAAAGCTAAAACTGATAAATAAAATTGGTTTTAAAGATAAATTTATATGTTATCTACCTGAATATCAATTTATACGTGCATAATATTAGATTTTATAAAAACCAGAAATAAGTTTTATACCTTTGTTAAGATGTTACGTTAAATGTTAGCTAATTTTTTTGGCAAGCAAGATTATATATACACTTTTAACAGTGTTAATGCGTTAAGCAGGTAAGGCGTAAAAGTCCACACTAATCAAATTATTTATTTATGGAAAATGAGAATAAAAATTCTGGTATTAAGATAATAACGGGGATACTTGCTGTGCTCCTTATTGTTGCCGGAGCCTTTGCCATTAAATTGTACAACAAAGAGAAAAATACAAAGGCAGAACTAACAAAAGAAAAACAAATCGTATTAGATGATCTTAAACAGATGGTTAGTAAGTACGATGCAGTAATTGAAGAAAACAACCTAAAAGACACAGACCTTAATCAAGCGAGAGACAGAATACAAACATTGATTGACAGCGTACAAACAATGGAAGCAGATATTTCTGTTCTGCGTCGTTACAGAGATGAGGTTTATAAACTGAAGAAAGAACGTGAATATCTTTTTGCTCAGAATGACTCTTTAAAAGGTATGAATAAAATGCTCGCTATGCGCGTAGACAGTACAACATACGAGCTTGAAGTAGAGCAAATGCGCCGTGATTCTATAAGCTCTATTAAAGATCGCCTTGCAGAGAAAGTTGCTTTGGGCTCTAGTCTTACAGCAAGCAAATTAACTGGTACAGGAGTTATAGTACGCAATTCTGGTAAACTGGTAGAGAACGACCGGGCGAGACGTGTAGACAGAATACGCGCATGCTACACGGTACCACAAAACCGAATTGCAGAGCCTGGTGATAAAGAATTGTATGTGCAGGTGCTAGACCCGCAAAACAATATTTTAGGTGAAAATAAAACAGTGGCAATTGATAGCGTTACAAACGTAACATACAGCGCGCTGTCTAAATTTTATTACGAAAATACTGCTCTTGATATCTGCGAGAATATTGCAGCAAAAGGAGATGGTTTTGAAAAAGGAGTTTACAAGATCAATGTATTTGACGGTGGTCAGGTTATAGCTCAAACAACTTTAGTACTCGACTAAAAATATTAAGACTTATTTTATGTAGGTTGAATTTCCGCTATTATACTTTGGTATGATAGCGGATTTTTTGTTTGTTATCTTACTAAAAATCGGTTAAAAAGAGGTCAAAATCGCTCAATTCTGGCCAAAAAATAACCTCATTTTAATTTAAAATGAGGTTATTTTTTTATGATATTGGAATATTATTTACCGCCGTTTGCGCGTAGATCTGCTAAACAAAACTCATCAAATTGAGGCAGCGAACTAAGACCGGTCATGCTAAAAACATCATTTACAGTTTGATAATACATAAGGCAATTATCGTTAGTGCAGTGACTGTTATTTTCATTATCCTCATGATCCTGTTGCATTTCTGAACCTACGTTCACAAGGCCAAACAAATGCCCGAATTCATGCATTATCGTAGCGCTTTCTATTAACGACTGGTTTGAACCATTTACAGAGCTACTGTAATCGCGAATCGTCTTTTCAAAAATCACACAAGAAGTATTGCGGTAAGCCGTACCTAAAACAACACTGTTACCTTCATCTTTTTCTGAATTATTATCTGCAAAAAATACCCACACTGCAAGTTCATCACCTGCATTATATTCTGTACGGTTATCATTTTCTATGGTGACAACTTCATCTGTACTTAGTGTACCTTGAGTAGTAGCAGGCACAACAGTTTCTTTAATGCTAATGCCGTCTGGTTTGTGTATTCTGTCTTCAAAGAATTGTACGAGATTATTTATAGTTGTCTGCGTTGGGCGAAAACCCTCAACATATCCTATTTCAAGCTGGAGACTTGTAAAATCATCTGCAGAAAGAAAATCGTGTGCAGACTCACCAAGAGCTTGTTTATTTTCGGCAGTTGAGTTACTGCCACCTTCAACAACATCAGAATCACTATCGCTTGAACAGGAAGTAATTAAAAGTGCAATAAAACATACAATTACAAATTTGGGGGTACTCAGTTTTTTTAACATAAGGTGTATTTTGGCTAAAAGTATGTAAATCCTGCCATCTAGCTTAAAATTGAAATATGCTTTAACGTTGGTTTTAACAGAAAAACACACTGATTAGAGCCAGTTTTTAAAGCTTCAAAGTTAATTTTTAGTAGCTTCTTTTCGTAAAGTAAGCTTTGCTAAATAATCAAAATGCTCACCTTCTGCTATAATTTCACAATTAAATCCTGCTTTTTTAGCCGCTTTATTCAATGTTTCTGAATCAAGATACAACCAGTTAAATGTTGCAGATTGTTCTCCTTTATAACTTAAACTAAAAGTTACCTCACCATAATAATCGCGAGCCGCATCTCGCCAGTAACTACCGTCTTCTTCTTCAAACATATATGAAATGTCTGATGAGTCTAAAAAAATCTGCCCATCATCCTGAAGTAAGGTTTTTAAATGTTCCAGATAAAGAGGGAATTTTTTAATGCTTTCAAAAATTCCGCTGCCGTTCATAAGAAGTAAAATCGTGTCAAATTTATCGGCATTTTGAGCAGTAAAATCGAGCAAATTGGTATTAAAAACGCGCGATATTCCGCGCTTTTTACAAATTTCTGTAGCTCCTTGTGATGTATCAATCGCTGTAACGGCCAGCCCTTTCTCTTTAAGATAAAGTGCATGACTGCCGGCACCGCAACCTACATCAAGCGTGCTGCCTGTAGCGAGGTTTAATGCTGTTTGCTCAAGCTGTGGCATTTCTTGAAAATCGCGGAATAAATAAGGAACAGGAATCTCATCATCTTCTGCAATAGAAGAGTGTACGATTATGTCTTCGCTATAGTTATTTTCGTAAAAATCAATTATGGCTTTGCCAAAAATATCTGTGTTTGGGGTTTGCATTCTATTTATAAGTGTGCTTGTTATTGTGGGAGTTCATAAAGGTCTTTATAATACTCATCAAGAGAAGCCTTCCAGGTAAATCGTTTCGCTTTAGCGTTCTTTTGTATCTCTTTCCATTTACTTTTCTGGTTATTAAAAATGTCAAGAATAGTATCAAAACCTGCTACCATATTGGCTATTTTATCATCATAAGTTTCTCCATCAAAAGAGAAACCGGTAACCATATTTTCTACAGTATCTTTTAAACCGCCGGTATTATGTACAAAACAAGGATTGCCGTTACGCATGGCAAGCATCTGGCTTATACCGCATGGTTCAAAAAGGCTGGGCATAAAATAGAGATCAGTTTCTAAGTAAAGAGAATCTATAACATCTTCAGACTGTGCGTTTATAAAAATGAAATTTCGGTATTCATAACTAATTTTTCGCAAAAGCTCTTCATATTCCGGGGCACCGGTTCCAAGCAACATATAAATTCCATTTACAGATTCCAGCTTTTTTAAAATTTCAATCAGCGCTTCAGGCGATCTTTTGAAAAAGTAAAATTTCTGCTCTGTTAAACGCGCAACGCTTGAACAAATAAACCGGGGTTTGTTTTCGAAATAAGGCATTAACTGTTCACCGGTGTGAGCAAGGAAATCTGATTTGTATTTCTTTGATTCCTGCTGAAGCCATTTAAATATCGCCAAAATGATATTAGGAAATAATCTTCCTTTTTCTGCGCTTCTTATATTGGCATAATTAGCACCATTAAGAATACCAAACAATCTGCCTTCATTGTTTGCCGCCTGCAAATCTTTTTCCAGCCCTTCACCACCTATAAATTCTGGCGGTTTGCTGGGTTGCTGTATGTCATCTTTGTACGATTGGGAAACGGTATGCACAGCGTCTGCAAGGCGTATACCCACAGCCATAAGATTAATGCAATCAGGATATCTGTCATCCTTAAGCTTCTCATAATCATAATTCATGTGTGGAAACCAACTCTTTACTGAAGAATAATTACCATCAAGAGGGCGTATTCCCTGAATGGCCAGATTATGAATGCTATAAACGTATCTTATATTTTTTAAGATCAATAGATTAGGATCGTATTCCTTTATAAATAGAAGAGCACTGGTGTGCCAGTCATGCAAATGCACAATATCTAATTGGCCAAAAACTCCCTGAAGCATCGCTTGTGAAACGGCTTTACAGAAAACGAAAAATTTAATGGCATCTGTGTAAAACGGCTCCAGCCGGTCATTGTGATAAATGTGCGCAATATCGCCACTTTGTATTTCGGGATGGTGAATTACATAATGCGTTATATTTTCAAACTCTTTTTTAGGTTGTACCTCATAGATCTCTGCGCGGTAATCCTCATCTCTCAATTTAAAGAAAAGATTAGCCACAAATTTTGCATTTTTATGTAGTCTGGAATAAGCCGGAACAACTACATGAACGCGGTCACCTCTTTCTGAAATTTGCCTGGGTACATCTCTCACCACATCGCCCATACCGCCGGCTTTACATTCTGGAATAGCATCATTTTCTGAAGCAACAAAAAGGAAATTAAGCATGTAGCAAAAAATTAATGTTTTAGGTTATTTAAGATAATAATTTGAGGGAGGTTTTTGTATGTATTTAAATCAATATTTTGTTAAGTAAAGGCTAAACTTCACTGGTTTTATAATATGACGCATCGATTTTTGTCAATTTTAGGCGATTTTTAATATAATTCTGCCGATTTTCTAATGAGAAAAATATCAGCAAAATTATCTCTAGCACGAAGTAAATATAAGTTTGTTATTAAAACTATTACGGCAAAAATCTAAGATAGTTCTGCTTAATTTTAGAATCATTTAGGCTAACCAAGAGACAGATTTGGGTATCCATTCTAATAGTTTATTTCTGTAATAAAAATGTTGAGATCGAGATGCCCCGCTAGAAATGTTTTAGCCTAAAGGCGAAAAAGCAGCCGGTTACTTAACAAAGAGGTAATGGTAAATAAAATTATAGATTGTAAACTAGCCTAAAATTTTACCAATGTTAAAACAATTTTTCTTTCTTATAATTCTGTTATTTCCGCTAGTCACTAAAGCTCAGGAAAAATCTACGCAGATCGCGTTTGTTGCAGATATTCATTTGCTGGATATCTATGCAGATTATGCAAATTTTGATGGTGTTCCTGTTCCCGGCACAAACAAAAAAGCTAAAATAAGAACGATGAATGCGCAATTGCATTCAACCAGGCTTTTTAATGAGAACTATTTTGCCTTGCGCGCAGTGCTTGATGACATTGCTAAACGGGGTATAAAACTGGTGGCATTGCCCGGTGATTATACTGATGATGGCCAGCCTTTAAATCTTAAAGGGCTTTCAAAAATTTTAAAAGAATATCAGGAAAAGTACAGTATTTCATTTTTCATTACCACAGGAAATCATGATCCTGTTCAGCCTTTTAATATCGCGGGAGGTAAAAACGATTTTTTAGGTGCAAATGGCAAAAATCAGCCAATTTATAGCAAAATCGGGCTGTACACGCCAAAATCGGGTGAAAATGATGTAATAATAGAAAGTGCACTTGAGCATGCAGGCTATGAAACAATTCTAAAAACATTGAGCCATTTTGGTTTTAATCCGCAGGCATCTTATCTGTATTGGGAAACTCCATTTTCTAAATATAATTATGAGAACTATTCCTTTAAAAAAGCCAGGAAAGCGGGGAGACTAAAAAACCGGATGTACCAGTTAAATGATACGCTTAAAATCCCCGATGCTTCTTATCTGGTAGAACCTGTTGATGGTGTCTGGCTTCTCGCAATTGATGGTAATACGTACATTCCTCAACAAAATGGAGGTTTAAGCGGCGCCGGAAAAGGGTATAATAACGCGATTGATTATAAAAAGCATCTGTTTAGCTGGATTAAAAATGTGGCGCTTAAAGCGAAAAAATACAACAAACAACTAATAGCCTTTAGTCATTACCCAGCAATTGATTTTAATGAAGATGCTTCTTCAGAATTAAAAGATTTGTTAGGCGAAAACAAATGGCAATTAGAGCGAGTTCCTGAAGAGCGTATTGCCAAAACCCTTGCGCATGCCGGAGTGAAAATTCATTTTGCCGGCCACATGCACATTAATGATACGGGGAAAAGAGACTACGGTGAAGGCTTTTTTTTAGTCAATATCCAGACGCCTTCTTTGGCCGCCTATATTCCCGGTTACAAACTTTTAACTTTAGTTGAAGGCACTGCAGAAGTTGAGACTGTTACAATTGATGAAGTCCCAAATTTTAAGCAGTTGTTTCCACTTTATGAGCAAGAATATAAATATTTAGAAAGCGTGGGGAAACCTGTTTGGAACCATGAAATTCTAGATTCCAAAAATTACCATGATTTCGCCGAAAGGCATCTTGAGAGTTTGATCAAACTGCGCTTTATACCAAATGACTGGCCTGAAGATTTTTATGTATTTCTGTCTAATCTTAACGGAAAAGATCTCCTTTTCTTAGCAAATTATAAAGATGATTTAAGTCCGGAACAATTTCTAAAAGATAAGAAAGCAATTTCAGGCGTTAAAGGGGAAACTTCAGGTGATTTAAATGCATACGCGAAATGGAATGCAGACCAAATGATAACCGATTTTTACAAGGTGAGAAATGCAGACAAACTCGCTTTTCGGGATATTCCTTCGCAACGCTTAACGCAATATGCTCAAATAATTGATGCATTTTTAAAGAATACTACTTATCAAAAAACATCTAATAAAAATGCTCAAAAACTCTATTTGTTTATGAGCATTTTCAACAAATTCTTAAATGGTTTACCTGCAGATCATTTAAAAATCGACCTAAAAACGGGTAAAATCGACGATTTAGACTAATTATCGGGTTATTTCTAGAGCTTTTAAAATACGATCAAAAATTGCTGTGTTCTCAAAGATTCCTGTAAAATTATGAGCTTGCGGGCCATAAGAAAATACAGGAACCATACTCGCGGTATGATCATTAGATAAAAAACCACCTTCTACTGTGCCATCTTTAAGGTTGCCTTGCATGATACCAAATCCTGATGTCTCATGGTCTGCTGTAATTACCACCAGCGTGTTTTTGTTTTTATCTGCAGTCTTCAAAACTTCGGCAATAGCCTTATCAAAATCAAGCATTTCATTGATAATTCCACCTGTATTATTTGCGTGGCCGTTAGAGTCAATCTTAGCACCTTCAATCATTAAAAAGTAGGGTTTATCCTGATCTTCTAATGCATGAAGCACTTTTTTTATATCCTTTGTAAACTCATTTTCTGATCTTGATTTGTCTGGAGAAAGGTACACCGCTGTGCGCTGATCAAAATTTTCAAATTGAGTAATTTCTTTCTGCACAAAAGCTCCTTTAATCTTCTCAAAATCGTCAGTTCCTTCAGAAATAAAGAAGTCTATTGTACTGTTGTTGAGATCCTGTAAAATTTCATCCCTGTTATCGCGCTCTATTTGATGTGCAAAAAAAGAAGAAGGCGTAGCTCCTGTAATTTTATCTGTCGTGATAATGCCATTTATGAATCCGTTTGCTGAGAGGATTTCAGTAAGATCTTTTAGATTTTTGCCATTGGGAGCGGTTCCTATAGCGCGGTTATTGGTTTTTGTTCCAGTAGCTATTGCTGTGGCGCCGGCAGCAGAATCTGTGACCAGATCATCAAAAGAGGAAGTTTTTATCAGGCCATTTTCCTGAAGTTGGGTAAGCGTTAATTCACCTCTGTTAGCAATTAGCGCAGCAGAAATTTGGCTTAAGCCATTACCATCGCCTATCATTAAAATAACATTTTTAGGCTTGCTGTTTGTGTCATAATCAAATTGAGGTTTGTAAACAGAAATTGGATCATCTAAAGTGAAAGTTCTGTTATCCAGATCTTTTAAGAACGCTGAGGCGAGAGCGGGATCGTCTGTGTTTATAAAATCGACTCCCTGGTTTGCAAACCTGCTCCATGCAGTTTTTGTATCGGGCGCTCCCCAAAACCGAAAGGGCTTCCCTGTGCTATGCGCTTTTTTAATTACAGATTTGACTTTTTCCAGATCTGTCTCAGTTAATCTTCCTAAACCATTCCAATGTGAATAAGAGCCAAAACTTTTACTGATCATAGCGACTTTTTCCAGATCGATCTTGTCTAAATCATCTAAACTTTGATGGTCAAATTGAATAAATTCAGGGTACTTTATGTAATCCTCAGGTGCCGGTCTGTTTCCTGAAATTACTATGCGAAGCTTTTTATTTGCAGTTAACTCCGGATTTTCTTGTACAGCTTCGATAATGCTTTGCAGGGTAGAATAAGCTTCAGATTTAATATCAACTAGTAATTGTAGTTCACGAAGTTCATTGTTTTTTATGAGCTGTGAAATGGGGTCTAAATAGAGGTTTTTCAGCGTCTGGTTATCGTTAATTTCTTGTTCTGCGTGTGTGACATATAGTTTTTCATCTTTTAAAAATACATCTGCCTCTATAGAGTTTGCACCGTGTATATAGGCTTCCCAAAACGGAAACTCTTTCTCGTAATCGTTATGAGCATGCAGTTTGTATTTATTCTGGGCAATGCCAGCCATTGATACTAACAGCAAAAGCATTCCTAATATTTGTATGCTTAGTTTTTTATTCATCATTCTTCAGATGTTTCGATTTTAAATTAAAAAGAAAAAAGGAGTGAATTTAGAAATCACTCCTTTAATTTATTTAGTTTCTGTTCTTAGTTTAATAACCTTGATTTTGACTAATCTCTGCGGTTACATCTATAGTTTCCTGAGGTATCGCATACACTCTCAAATAAGGCTGGGTCACAGCTTTTGCAGTATAAGCGCTGTCGTAGGTGCCAAAACGAATCATTTCTTTACGACGGTTCATTTCCCAATACATTTCAAAACCTATTTCATTATACAGTGTTTCTTCATCGATAGATGCGATAGGTTTCCCGGGAGCATTATCAAACAAAGCTTCACGTGTTCTGCTTGTGCGTAAAAGGTTGATATCTGTTAAAGCACTACCAGTTTGTCCTTTTCTAAAATAGGCTTCTGCTCTCATGCAGTAAATGCCTCCTAATCTGTATAAAGGTATGTCAACTGCGCTGCTTCCGTTTCCGTATTCGGGATCAAATTCCCATTTAAAATTACGCACACCTCGGTTTATTTGATCCTGAGAGAAAACCGCTTGTTGTGGATTATCTAAATCCAATTCTGGAGTAAAGTCCATAGGAACGGTTGTGTTTTTTTCCATATACAGCTTGCTAATGGCGATTCTGCCATCTGTGGACATTTCAAATCCACCTTTACCGTCAAGGGTTGGGCCGTATTGTTGACCGGCTAATAAACCTCTGTTAAAGTGAAACCAAGGCAAGCCGGTGTCTGGTCTTACATCTTCTGCAGGTACGCTGCCAGTAGTGCCATCATTCATAAACCAGGTCCCGTCTGAATAATCATAGTAGCGGTGAAAACGAGGATCATCATGATTACCATCCCAGGTGTAATAAAACTCAGGTTCTACGCTAGAAGCGTTTGTACCTCTGTTATCTGGTGTAGGCTTTTGAGCACGCCCCATAGGCATATATGCAAAGTCATTATCACTTCTGCGTATATTATCATTTTGCTGTGTGACTGCAAATATACTTTCTGAACCTTCAGCATTATCAATGGCAAAATTGTCAAAATAATTACTCTCCAGGCTAAAATTTCCATCAATCAACAAAGAAGTATAATGAATGACTTTATCCATATCATCGCCACTGTTGTCGACAGCTGTTTCTGTAAAATCAAAACTTGAAGAAGCATTGTAGCGATCTTTAAATACAGCTCTGTTTAAATACATATCTGCCAGTAGGGCATAAGCTGCTTGTCTGGTAAAACGACCATTAAAGGTGCGTTGCTGCCCAAGATCTGCAAGTTGAGGGATTATTGATTCAACTTCTGTAATTAAATTATCGATCTCTGTATCTGCCTGCAGAATCTCTAACGAAGCATCTTCAGAAAATGGATCTCTATATGGTGCCTGATTAAATAAGTCTAGAGTTGTGTAAACATAGAAAGCTAATAATCCTCTGGCTTCTGCCAAAAATAACTCATGATTTTCATAATCTGGACTGGCTTGTAAAGATTCTATAGCCGTTAGAGATTTAGTAATTCCGCTGTTTAGGGCATTCCATGTTGAAGCCACTGCAGCGTTGTTAGTACCCCAGGTAAATTCAGTTAAAGCGCGCCATTTACCACCATCTCCCCAGTCACTACCGCGCGTAGGGAGCATGCACTCATCTGTAGGATATTCCTGCAGGCCAAATACATTGCCATGATCTGTAAACGTTCCTTCTGCAAGTTGCCCGTAAGCTGCAGCCATAGCACTTTCTGGATTAGAGCTTTGCCCCCCAATCACTTCGTCTATAACTTCCTCTTCCAGATCTGTACAACTAAAGAGTGTAATGCTAAAAAGAGAGACGAATAATATTTTAGATTTTATATTAGAAATTTTCATTTATTATAATTTAAGAGTTGCACCAATCATATATGATCTTGAACACGGATAGGTGGTATAATCTATACCTATAGATTGATTTCCTCCTGATGAACGCGGACTGTTAATCAAAGGATCATATCCTGAATAGTTGGTGATAGTAAATAAATTTTGAGCACTTAGGTAAAGATTTACCCCTTGCAGCCAGTTTAAATTTTCCACATTAAAACTGTATCCTAATCTGGCATTGTTTAAACGAAGAAAATCTGATTTCTCCATATATAATGTAGAAAGCTGCGGAGTATTTTGTGTGTTAGCGCCCGCTTCATAAAACTCTGCTAAGACATTTCGGTCTGAAGCTAAATTGTTGATGTTTAATGCGAGGTTGGTATTGTTGACCAAATAACCACCGGTCTGGCCAATAAAGGCCAATCCCAGATCCCATCGCTTATAAGTGAGATTTGTGTTGATGCCAAAAGTGAAATTAGGTAAAGCACCTTCAAATATTTGGCGGTCATTACTGTTAATCACTCCATCGTCATTAAAGTCTTCAAAAATGTCAATACCATCTGCGTCAAAACCTAAATGCTTCAACATGTAAAAGGCACCGGCTTCATATCCACTCTTGTAAATGTTTGCGGCTACGCCAGATAATCCCGGGCCTGCAATGCTTCCGGAATACAATTCTGAAACCGGTAGATCTTTGATCTCATTGTTGAGAGTAGCACCGTTAACATCTAATGTTAATGAAAAATCACCAGTATTTACCAGTTGAGAACCAAGAGCAAATTCAAATCCTTTATTCACGATTTCACCGTCTATGTTTTTCCAGATAGTGGTGGTAGGGCTTAATGGTTCTGAAGGAATATTTAAAATGGCATCAGTTGTGGTTTTATTATAATAATCTAATGAACCGTATAATTTATTATCCCATAAACTAAAGTCTAACCCCAGATCAAATTGAGTTACAACTTCCCATTTTAAATCTGGGTTTGCAGTTCTGTTTACGACAATACCATTTATCAAATTAAAGTCGTCATATAAATAATAACCACCGGGAGCAGATTGAGAATAACTAGCCTGAGTGATCTTATTCTGCACTTCCTGATTACCTGTTTGCCCCCAGCTTGCTCTTAATTTTAACTGACTTATTTCTTCAATATTTTGAAGGAAATTTTCTTTATCTAAAGACCAGCCCAATGCAAATGATGGGAAGTAGCCGTATTTATTGTTTTCGCCAAAGCGAGTCGATCCATCTGCGCGTATTGAAGCAGTGACTAAGTATGTATCTGCAAGATTGTAATTAACCCTCCCAAAGTAAGACTGTAATTCATTCTCCTGAGCGTACCCACTAACTACTGATTGTTCTCCCGAATATCCCGGATTGTATTCCGGAGCTACACCGCTGCCCATATCAGCAATGTTTGATATTGAAAAATTAGTGCCAGAGAAGTTGAATTTTTGATAAGAAAAACCACCTAGCACTTCAAATTTGCTTTGATCGAACCCGAATTTATAGGTTAAATAATGTTCCATCAAAGAGCTTTGAGAATCTAGATTATTCTGCACATAAGCCCCGTCAGGAGTACGGTCTGTGACATTAGGATAAATGGTAGAATTTCTTTCAGAACTAGAGCGATCTATCCCTAAATTGAATTTGTACTCTAACCCGTCAATAATTCTTAAAGTAGCTTCAATATTACCTAGTACACGTAGTGTTTCTGTTTTATCATCATAAATATGCAGTAAATACAATGGGTTGTAATGTGCATTCATGTTGAAATTAGTGTACTCACCATTCTCATCAAAAACAGAACGAGTGGGGTTTGCCATTAAGGCATGAATAATAAGCTGCCCATCAGACCCGGCATCTGCGCCGTTAGGAACACCATTTTCATTGATCTGGCTGGCGGTTAAATTCATTTTCACCCTTAATCGCTTATTGTCAAAAAAGGACTCTTCGGCATTTAAACGGGCTGTAGTTCTTTCAAACCCGCTTGTTTCTACAATACCTTCCTGATTCATATAAGATAAAGAAGCATAGTAGTTCCCACTTTCGGTCTTTTTCGCAAAAGAAAAATTATGATTGTGCGTGATCGCATCGCGGTACAATTCATCCTGCCAGTCAGTATTGCCACCATGATCGTAAGAAGGATCTGTTATGGCATCGCGATATTCGCTTGCAGATAAAACATCAATTTTGTTGATGACCTGCGCTACACTTAAATAGGAATCTACTGTAATAGTGGCGTCACCCTTTTTACCTTGTTTAGTAGTAATAATAACAACCCCGTTAGAACCACGTGCTCCATAAATAGCGGCGGCAGAGGCATCTTTAAGAACAGTAATAGACTCAATATCTGATGTGTTTAAGAAATTTAAAGGGTTTTTTGCTGTAGAATTTCCTAAGCCAAAATCTGGGCTTCCTGCACTCACGTTCTCATTACTTAGCGGAACTCCATCAACCACAAATAGTGGAGTACTACCACTACGAATAGACCCGATACCACGAATGGAAACATCTACTCCTGCGCCTGGTTCACCACTGGATTGAACAACACGAACACCGGCAACCTTACCCTGAAGCAGATTGTCTGGAGAAACATTTACGCCTTTTTTAAAGTCATCTGCAGATAACTGACTTACCGCACCGGTAAGGTCTTTTTTAGTCTGGGTACCATATCCTACAACTACTACTTCATCTAATTGAGAAGTGGCTGTTTCTAATTGAATATTTAATGTAGTTTGTCCTGATAAAGCGACCTCGTAGTTTTGAAAACCTACAAAAGAAACTTCCAGAACATCGCCTGTATTTGCTTCTATAGAGAAATTCCCGTCAAAATCTGTTGTTACTCCTGCATTACTCCCTATTACCCTAACAGTAGCTCCAGGCAGCGGAACTCCTTTGTCATCTGTTATTGTACCGGTAATGGTTTGTTGTAGGGAATTGAGGGTTGCGTTATTATAAATTTCAGACTCGGTAAAGGTTGTCGCCTGGCCCAGTTGTGAAAAGAATAAAACCGAAAGACCAAAAAGGATTTCTTTCGATTTTAAATGTGTAATTTTAAAATACATGTATTTAAGTAATTGGTTAACATTGCTTAATTATAATGCCGTAGTTGTTGGTAGCAGCTACGGTTTTTTTTCGCGAAAGCCTATTGCGTGACTCAAGCTTTTTCTGGAGATTTTTACTTGTTTTTGGCTGGTTTTATGTCATTTTAAGGGGTTTTTATTAATTATTTTTCGGGTTTTTAGAGTACCTCTAAATAAATGAATCTGTATTTCTTTCTCTTTTTTTAGAATTTATCATAGGGTTAATTAAAATCTGTTTTCTTCATTTTTCATAACCTTTATAAAAGCTTCAACTAATTTTTGGTTAACATAAACCCGCTTACGAAAAGGTTGTAAATAGTTATAATAAGTAGTTCGTGTTTACATACCTTATTCTTCATTTTACTCTTAGTTAACACAGTCACTCTACTTTTACAGTTGTCTATAAACCTTCTTATGAAAAGATATTTTCTTATTGTTTTAGTTCTTGTCACATACTGTTCTCCTTTCTTATCCTATGGTCAGGAAGAAAAGGATGAGGTATCACAAATCAGAAGAATAAACCAGTTGCAGGTTATTGGGTCACACAACAGTTACAAAAAAGCGATAGCGCCACAACTTTTTAAGTTTTTAGAAAAAAAGGACACAACTGGTGGCATTTACAGTTTGCAGTACGAGCATATTCCTATTATTGATCAATTAAATATGGGTTTGCGCAATCTTGAACTCGATGCATATGCTGACGAGAAAGGAGGGCGCTTTGCAAAACCGAAAGGTTTAGAATGGGTTAGAGAACAACCTGTGTATGACCCAGAGGGCAAAATGAATCTCTCTGGTTTTAAAATGCTGCACGTTCTTGATATTGACTTTAGAAGTGATTATTATCTTTTAGCAGAGTGTTTAGCTGATCTTAGAAAATGGTCTGATGCTCATTCAAATCATGAGACAATTTTTATAACCTTAGAACCTAAGGATGGAGATAGTAATGGTTTTGGAACAACGCCTGAGCCTTTTACAAATGAAATTTTTACAGCACTTGATTCAACCTTATTGCGAAACTTAGGGCGTGATCATATTATAATTCCGGAAGATGTGAAAGGTGATTATTCTACTTTAGAAGAAGCTGTACTCCACAATAACTGGCCAACTTTAAAACAGGGGCAAGGCAAATTTCTTTTTATTTTAGATGCCAAAGGTGAAAAGAGGTATATCTATTCTGAAGGACATCCCTCATTAAACGGAAGAGTGATGTTTATCAATGCAGAAGCAGGCAGTCCCGAAGCTGCCGCTATGATTATAAATGATCCTGAAAATAAAAATATTCCTGAATTAGTAAATAAAGGATATATCATAAGAACCCGCGCTGATGCCAATACTACGGAAGCAAGAAATAATGATTATTCAAATTTTAAAGCTGCTAAAAGTTCAGGGGCACAAATCATTACCACAGACTATTATTTACCCAGTAAACTATTTAAATCTTCATATCATATCAGTTTTGATGACGGTGGTTTTGTAAGAGAGAATCCTTTAAATGGGAAATGATATGGAAATTGCAGACCTTAAGCTAGGAAATTCACAGAAAAATAAAACCCATAATCTTCATTACGGGTTTTTAAATCTAATTTAAATCATCCTTTTATTCAAGCAATAAGTGCAGGGTGACCATTTAATTTTCTGGCTAAATAATGTGCTGTCTTACTTTGTTTGTTCTTTGCCACTTCTTCGGGCGTACCTGTTGCTACCACTTTTCCTCCTTCTTCTCCAGCTCCCGGTCCTATATCAATAACCCAATCACTACCGGCGATTATTTGCATATCATGTTCTACAACAATTACCGTATTTCCTGCATCAACTAATCTTTCCAATTGAAGCTGTAATTTCTCTACATCTGTAGGATGCAATCCTGTTGTAGGTTCATCTAAAATATATAACGTATTCCCTCGATTAGTACGCTGTAATTCTTTAGCAAGCTTTATACGCTGAGCTTCCCCACCAGAAAGTTCTGTGGCGGGCTGTCCCAGACGTAAATATCCTAAACCTACTTCTTTTAAAATTTCAAGTGTTCTAAGTACTCTGTCATCTCTTTCAAAAAAGTCAGTGGCTTGATTAACGGTCATATTTAGAACCTGAGCTATATTTTTATCCTGATAAGTTATTTCTAAGGTTTTATCATTGTAACGTGTACCACTGCATACAGGACAGGGGGCGTATACACTAGGAAGAAATAATAGCTCAACCATAACAAAGCCTTCTCCTTCACAGTTAGGACAACGTCCTTTACCTACATTAAATGAAAATCGGCCGGCATTATACTTGCGTTTTTTAGCCAATTCTGTAGAAGCAAATAATTTTCTTACTATATCAAACAAGCCTGTATATGTTGCCAAGTTAGAACGCGGTGTTCTACCAATAGGTTTCTGATTGACCACGACCATTCGTTTTATGTTTTCGCCGCCAGCAGTAATTTTACCGCCTATTGTTTCTACAACGTCCTGTTGCAAGTCATCATCTTCTTCGTCTTCTGCTGAATGTACTTTACCTAATTGCGCCGACATTAAATCTACCAAAACCTGACTTACCAAACTGCTTTTACCTGAACCTGAAATGCCAGTCACACTGGTTAATACACCTAAAGGAAAAGACACATCAA
Source organism: Leeuwenhoekiella sp. A2 (assembly GCF_047946655.1). GTDB lineage: Bacteria > Bacteroidota > Bacteroidia > Flavobacteriales > Flavobacteriaceae > Leeuwenhoekiella. Next base: position 571,909 of record NZ_CP172311.1, on the reverse strand, counting down.
GATTTGTTAAATTATTTCGGGTAACTTCACTTAATTGCAACCATCCTAAAGGTTCCCGGTGCGCTGGCAATGTAAATGGGCGATCATCAAATAAATGTTCTCTGGTTTTAGATCTTGAAATATTCTTTAAGCCTTCTGGTATGCCACTATATAAGATCTCACCACCACCTTCACCTGCATCCGGACCAACATCTACCAGCCAATCTGCATTGCGAATTACGTCTAATTCATGCTCAACAATAAAAAGCGAATTCCCGCTGGCTTTTAATCTATCTAATGTTTTTAACAGAGCTTCTGTATCAGCTGGATGCAAGCCTGCAGAAGGCTCGTCTAAAACATACACTACACCAAAAAGATTACTACGCACCTGAGTGGCTAATCTTAAACGCTGATGCTCGCCAGGAGATAGGGTAGGTGTAGTACGCTCTAACGATAAGTAACCAAGTCCTAATTCTAACAAAATATCAACACGAGACACAAAATCTTCAGCAATGCGTTGTGCCACTAGAGCTTTCTCCTTATGATCGTTTTCTAATTTAATTAGCCCAGGTGCTGAGCCATCACTATATGGAAAGAAGATTGATCGTAATGTTTTTAGTGGCAGCCTGGAAATATCGGCAATATCATAACCCGCAAAAGTAACTGAAAGTGATTCGCGCTTTAACCGTTTGCCATGACAGACAGGACATTCACTGCTAAGCATGTATTGTGACACACGTTTTTTCATTAACGCACTCTGCGAATTTGCAAATGTGTGTAACACATATTTTTTAGCACCTGTGAACGTACCTTTATAACTGGGTTCAATTTTATTTTTGATAGCACTTTTTACTTCTTTTCGGTTAAAGTCCCGGTATACTGGTACCTGTGGTTGTTCATCAGTAAATAAGATCCAGTCACGGTCTTTTTGTGGAAGATCTTTCCATGGAATGTCAACATCATAACCCAAAGTTACCAGAATGTCACGAAGATTTTTTCCCTGCCAGGCTTTTGGCCATGCATCAATGGCTCGCTCCCTAATGGTTAAAGTATCATCAGGGACCATGCTTTTTTCTGTTACCTGGTATACCCTGCCAAGTCCGTGACATTCTGGACAGGCTCCATCTGCTGTATTGGTTGAAAATGAATCAGCATACAAAAGAGGTTGATTGGCTGGATAATCGCCCGCACGGGAATATAACATGCGTAACAAATTAGACAATGTAGTGACCGAACCTACAGAAGAGCGGTTAGTACCAGTACCGCGTTGCTGCTGTAAGGCCACAGCGGGTGGTAAACCTTCAATTTCATCTACTTCTGGTATTGGCATTTGATGGAAAAGGCGCCTAGCATAGGGCGAAACTGATTCTAGATATCGTCGCTGAGCTTCAGCGTATAAAGTGCCAAAAGCAAGTGAAGACTTTCCTGATCCTGATATCCCCGTAAATACAACCAATGCATCACGCGGAATTTCTAATGAGATATTTTTAAGATTGTTTTGTCGTGCTCCCTTTATAGTTACTAACCCTTTTTCTGTCTTCTCTTTGCTAAGCGTTTGTTTCATGACAGCGGATTGGTCAAAAAACATACCACTAATCAGCTAAGCGTATTTTTTTATTTTAGGAATTGAAGAATATTTATGTTTTTTCCTTATGAACTTACTTCATAATGGCACCATACAAGTTTTAAAAGGACAAACTTAAACTGAGTAAGTAGAAAGCAGCTAATTTCTCAATGACCTGATTCAGAAAAAGCGGTTATATTTTCTAAAAATTCAGTGAGGTTCTCATCTTTTACATTTAATTTTTTTCTAATCCTATATCGTGCTGTTTCAACTCCGCGCACAGATATGTTTAAAAGAGGAGCGATTTCTTTATTGGTTAAATTCATTTTAACAAAGGCACATAGGCGTAATTCCCTTTTTGTTATTGTTGTGTCAATTTCTTTTAATTGATGGAAAAAATTCTGATGTACTTTTTCAAAATGGATATCAAATACATTTAGATATTCTTCCCCCATACGGTGCTGGTTCAGGTTAAACAACACTTCCTGCAAGCGTTTACGAGCTGCTTGAGTTTTTAAAGAGTTTTTAAAATCTTTTAAGGCATTGTAGGTATCCGTAAAAATTTCTTTCTTTTTTACCAGGAGCATGGTATAGTTTGCAAGTTCTTTGCTTTTAGTAAGATTATCTTCTTCCAGCTCTTGCTTGTGTTTTTTTATGCGCGCTTTATCCTGCTCGAGTTTTAACTGCTCAATTTCCAGTTGGAGTAATTTCTTTGATTTTTTAGCAGCCTGTTTTTCTTTTTGTCGCTCCCGCTCAATTTTTTGACTAATTAAGTAAACAGTGATTGCTGTAAGGCCTGTAAAAAGTATAAGATAAAAAATAAATGCTACGTTAGTTTGATACCATGGAGGTGGTATGGTAAAATTAAAAGAAGTTTCATCTGCGGCCTGACCTATTAAATTGCGTGCGCGAACTTTAAATGTATAGGTGCCGGGATGTGGATGTGTGTATTCTTTAAAAGCATTACTATCCCAGTTAGACCATTCATTATCTACCCCTTCTAGTTTATATTGAAATTCTTTTTCTGATGAAGGTGTTAATTGAGGCGCGGCAAACTCAAAACGTAATATATCTATCGGGTCATTTAAATCTGCTTTTTGATGAAGCGGAAGTGGCTTAGACTTTTGATTCTGCTTTTTTGTATAAGTAATACTTGTAAGTATTGTTGCAGGATTTAAATTTTGGGAGCTCTCTTTTGTATCATAAAGAAATAAACCATTTATAGAACCTATAAGGACTTGAGACTTACTGAGTGGCCAAATACTCTCCATACCCCGGTTTAAGCTTCCTTTGAGATTTAGAAATAAATTTTTATGAAGTTCTTTGTTTTCAGAGTCATTATCAAAATAACCAACTTCATCATCTTCCACAAACCATACTCGTGAATCATTTTGTATAATTTTACGAGTATTAAATTTTGGATCGAGAATATCATTTAATGGTTTATATGGAATAAATTTCGTAGAAGTTGAATCAAATGTATAGATTCCGGTATTTGTTGTAAAAATTATAGTATCATTCCAGTTTGTGACATTTACATTAAAGGGGGATTGCAGACCATTTTTATCTGTAAAATGTTCTAATGCAAAAACACGACTTAAATTATCGTTTAATTTGAGTCGGTATACTCCTTTATAACCATGACAAACCCAAAAAGTATTATTGGCGTCAACTTGTAAAATATCTCTTCCAGATTCATTAAACCCTTTTATCTTTTCATTTAAAATCCAGCTTCCGTTAGTGAAAGTTAATGGGTATAAGCCATAATAACTGGCAGCAATAAATGTGTTAGACTTGCCCTGCACTGGTATAACTTTCCATATACCATTTGCACCACCTATTCTTACAGGTTTGTTTTTGTCAAGGTAAAACAGTCCTTTATCATGGCTAATTAGAATTTTGCCCTTTTGTTTAGTAATAGACCACGACTGACCTTCAAGATTCTGTACTTTTTCAAAATTTAAAGTATTAATATCGTAATTAGAAATGTCAAATTTTGAATAGAAAACTCCAGTATTTGTGGCAAGATAAAGCGTGTCTTTATCCAAATAAATATCTGATATGGATGAAGAATCAAAAAGATGGGATACAGGTGAATTAAACTCAACATAGTCTAAACCATTATTCATTAAAACCCAGAGACTATTTTCATCCTGAGAAGATTGAACATCTAATATGGTTGAGTTAAACAACTTCAAAAAGGATGAGGGTTTTCTAATAAGTTCACCATTTTGCCGTAGTATCATTAATTTAGAGCTAAGTGTGCCAAGCAAATAATCATTCTTATACATTTTTGCACTAATTATTTGTTCCTGTTCTTCAGGATTAAATAGATTTTTCAATTCTGTTAATGTGCCTTTATTTCTATCAGCTTTCAGGATCACTCCAGATTTAGTGACAATGAGCAATTCATTTTCTTGGTTGGTTGGTAAAAAAGCGACTACAGAGCCTTCATTTTCGGGAAATTGAAAAGATTTTTTAAGACTCATGGATTGAGGATCAAATTCCATAATTCCAAAATTCATATCCTGAACATAGTAATGATCTCCCACTACTCCAGATTGAATAAAGCGATTGTTAGCTTGAATGTGGGTAGCTGTACTACCAGTAACAACAATAAGCTCTGTAAAGGATCTATAAATTAAATATCCTCGAAAGTCATGAACTTGCCATAGATTTTCAATTTTCTCATTGTCTAATTTGAGCTGTTCATTTTGAGAATTAAAAAAGTAATTACCTAAAGAATCCCGATCAATAGTTCCAATTTGATTGAAACCTCCAGCATGTACAACATTGTCTGTTGTTGTAATAAGACTGCGTACTGTAGAATGATTTGGTAAAGTTACCTTCTGCCATCTTTCACCATCAAACACGAGGACCCCGTCATTATTACCAAAGTAGAGTATGCCATTTTTATCTTCGCTCATTGTCCAAAACTGACCATCCGCATGAAAATCATTGCGACTATAATGTGTGATTTTAGGAATTATACCACTTGTATTGCGTGGTATTTCCTGTGCAGAACATATATAAAAAGACCAAAAGGTCATTCCAAAAAGTATTTTTAAAATAAGTTTTATTAGCATTTTATATAAAAAAGATGTGTGTTAAAAATTCAGAAGATAAGTGCGAGCAAAAATATCATTAATTAAATATAAAAATATTTTTTATTCATCTGAAAATCAAATTAAAATGAAAATTGACGTATAAATGACGTATATATTTAACATTGTGGCGTAACTCAAGTGTATCGATTTAGAGATAAGTCGAATTATGATATTTTAATTTAGTCGCTAGGTAAATTAACATGAAAACGTTTTCGAAAGGCATTTAATTGCGAATGTCATAATGGTTTGTACGTCGTAGTGTTAAAGAAAATATCCACAATCTAATAAATCTTAATATCTAATGAGAATTAAAAATTACTTTTTAGTAATGCTGTTGTTGAGTGTCAGCTTAAGCTGGGCACAATCAAAAGAAATTACAGGAACAGTACTAGATGGTTCAAATATGCCATTACCAGGTGCTAATGTTTTAATTAAAGGAACTTCAACCGGAACCCAAACCGATTTTGACGGAAACTTTAATTTATCTGCAGCTCCGGAAGATGTTTTAGTAGTCTCTTTTGTTGGTTTTGAAAGCCAGACCATTCCTGTAGGTACTACTACCAATTTTCAAATTACACTTAAAGAAGATGCCGCTGCTTTAGAAGAGGTTGTAGTGGTAGGGTATGGTACACAGAAAAAAAGTGTCGTAACCGGAGCTATATCAAGTGTAAAAGCTACTGAATTAGAAAACCTCCCGGTAACGCGTGTGGAGCAGTCATTGCAAGGACGAACATCAGGTCTTACTATTGCTGCAAACTCTGGGCAGCCTGGTTCATCCTCTACCATAAGGGTAAGGGGGGTAACAAGTTTTGGCAATAATGAACCACTATGGGTAGTTGATGGAGTGATAGTAGATGCAGGAGGTATAGGTTATCTTAATCAATCTGACATAGAGTCTATTGAAGTTTTAAAAGATGCTGCATCTCAAGCGATATATGGAGCTCGTGCAGCTGCTGGTGTCATTTTAGTAACCACAAAAAAAGGTAGCAAAAGCAAGTTAACTGTGAATTATACAGGGTACACAGGTTTATCAGGCCCGGCTCGAAAACTTGATTTGCTGAATGGCACCGAATATGCCACATTATTTAATGAAAAATATGCTAACGATTTTACTGGTTCTCCATCAGATCTTACGCTTCCGTTTCCGGATGCTGCAGGTATAGGAGCCGGTACAGACTGGCAGGATGTCATATTTAATAATAGTGCACAACGCACAAATCATGAAGTGAGTTTAAGTGGGGGCAATGATGTATCTACTTTCTACCTCTCATTTGGTTATTTAGATCAAGAAGGTATAGTTACCAAAGATATTTCTCATTATACAAGAAAGAATATCAGACTTAATTCTACCCATAAGATAAATGATTTCATCACATTAGGGGAGACAGTAGGATATTCTAATGAAAAGAGCACTGGTTTGGGTAATACAAACAGTGAGTTTGGTGGCCCGTTGAGTTCTGCTATAAATTTAGATCCTCTCACTCCTGTAGTGGTTACAGATGCAACTGTAGCAAACGCATCACCTTATTCAACTAATCAGGGTATAATGAGAGATGAAAATGGTAATCCTTATGGTATTTCAAATCTGGTTCTTCAGGAAATGACAAATCCTCTTGCTTATATTCAAACTCGTTTAGGTAATTATAGCTGGGCAGATAATTTTGTAGGGAATGTCTATGTTAATCTGGAATTAATTCCAGGCTTAAACTTCAAGAGTACACTAGGTGGAAAACTTGCTTATTATGGTAATGAAAGTTTCACGCCGGTTTCTTATTTAAACAGTTCAACAGTTACCTCTCAGAACAACATCTCAAGAGGTACAAACAGAGGATTTGGATGGAATATAGAGAACACTCTTTCATACGTTAAAGAAATAGGAGATCATAATTTCAGTTTATTATTAGGTCAGGGAACGTATACAGAGAATGATAGTAAAGGTGAAACAGTCACTTACAATAATATTCCTGTTACAAATCGTGATGATGCGGCATTTTTTGATGTACCAGACGATCAGATTATAGCTAGTGCTTATATAGGTACAGAGCACCGAGTAACTTCACTATTTTCTCGACTTACTTATGATTATAAAGAGAAGTACTTATTTACAGGAATTATTAGAAGAGACGGCTCTACTCGTTTTGGTAGCAATAATAAATACGGTTGGTTTCCATCATTTTCTTTAGGATGGGTGCCTACTAAAGAAGGCTTCTTTGAGGATAGTGATATATTAAACCAACTTAAAATTCGTGGTGGTTATGGTATTGTAGGAAGTGATGCAATAGGTGACTTTAGATATTTATCTACGATAGGTTCAGGTAGAAATTACACATTTGGCAATGTTGCATCTGTAGTAATAGGTAACAGCCCCAATGCTCCGGCAAACCCAGATCTCAAATGGGAGGAAACAAGACAATCAAACATTGGTTTTGATGCACGTTTAATAAATAATATTACACTAACTGTTGATTTGTATAAGAAAAAAACTGTGGGGATACTGCAAGATTTAAGGCTTCCAGGTTATATAGGAGCAACAGGAAACCCGGCAGCAAATGTGGCAGATATGATCAACAAAGGTTTTGATGTAGAATTAGGATACAACAAATCAATAGGAAATTTTAATATTTCTGCTAATGCAAACTTCTCTTATTTGGAAAATGAGGTGACCTACTTGGGTGAAGGTATAGATTTTCTTTCAGGAGGTGCTACAATACAATCTGGTAATTATCCTATAACACGTACTGCGGTGGGCCAGTCTTTCAATACGTTTTACGGATTTAAAACTAACGGTATTTTTCAAAATCAGGCAGAGATTGAAAATTATGTAAATTCTCAGGGACAGGTTATTCAGCCTAATGCTGTGCCAGGCGATTTTAAATGGGTAGACAGTGATGACGATGGTGTAATTACAGAGGCAGATCGAAAATTTTTGGGAAGTTCTATTCCTAAATATACATTTGGATTCACCATAAATCTGGATTATAAAAACTTTGATCTTTTAATCTTCTCTCAGGGAGCTGCAGGAAATAAAATATTTCAGGGCTTAAGAAGACTTGACATCACAAATGCAAATTATCAAACTGCGGCATTAGGAAGATGGACCGGCGAGGGCTCCTCAAATTCGTACCCAAGGCTATCTAATAGCGACAATAATAATAACTTCTCTAATCCATCTGATTTTTACCTGGAGAAAGGTGATTATTTAAGACTTAAAACAGTTCAGCTGGGATATACTTTACCGGCAGAAGCCATACAACGTGTAGGCTTATCCAGATTGAGAATTTATGTTACCGGCGAAAATTTAGTGACTTTCACTAAATACACAGGTTTTGATCCGGAAATAGGTGGGGGCGTTTTTGGAATAGACCGAGGATATTATCCCCAGGCAATCACTGGTTTACTAGGAGTTAATTTACAATTTTAAAAAAAGAGTTATGAAACTTAAATCAATAGCATATCCTTTAATAGGTTTGGTTATAAGCGGTCTTTCGCTGTCCTGCTCTAGAGAATATATAGAATTAAAACCACAAGGTACATTTCTGGAAGACAACTATTATGAAGATGCAGATCAGGCTTATTCTGGTCTTGTAGCTACTTATGATATAATGGGCAAACAAGCTAAGACTTTCGAAAATATGATCACGATGATGAATGCGGGGTCTGATGATTTTAATGCTGGTGGTGGTAGCCCTTCTGATGGAGCGGGGATACAATCTTTTAATAATTATACCATAGATCCTTCAACCATCCCACCAAGTTTTTGGAATGATTATTTTCAAGGGGTTTTCAGGGCAAATATTCTGCTTCAAAAACTTCCGGATGTGCCAATGGATGAAAATCTAAAAGCAAGATTTACAGCAGAGGCAAAAGCTTTAAGAGGTTATTATTACTTTGAATTAGTTAGGCTTTTTGGTAATGTTCCATTATTTACAGAACCGGTATTAACCAGTGAAATTTATAATGTAGAACAAGCCACTCCAGAAGCTGTATATGCACAAATAGAAATTGACTTACAGGAAGCAATGCCAGCTTTACCAAATATGATTGAAAATCTTGATACAGATGGAGGGCGTTTTACAAAAGGCAGTGTACAGGCACTTTTAGGTAAAGTTTATTTATATGAAGGCAAGAATGATGCGGCTGCAGCGCAATTAGCTGAGGTTAATGGCACCCCCGGAGGAACCAGTAAATATGGCTATAAATTAGTGAGCAATTATGCCGACTTATTTGGAAGTTCAGTAGGTTTTAATTCAGAAGGAATAATCGAGGTAGCAAGTACCAGCGATGCTAATGTAGATTACGGCAACTGGGGCGGTGGTCAGAATGAAGGGAATACGGTTAATCAAATGGTAGGACCCCGAGGTTTTTCTCTTACAGCTAATTCTAAAGCACCTAATTATGCAGGTGGCTGGAGTTTTAATACAGTAACTCAGCAATTGTACGATGTTTTGAAAGGTGACCCTCGTTTCGATGTTACTATAGCAGATCTCAAGGCTTTACAAACAGCGGGTGAAGTGAATTATACACCAGCAAATCAGGATACGGGATATTTTCTTAAAAAATTTATGCCCTTAAAAACAGATGTGTCAGACGGAGGGGGAGTTCCTGAACTTAATTACAGACAAAATGTATATATCATGCGCCTGTCTGATTCTTATTTAATGGAGGCAGAAGCTTTGGGCGCAAATGGCGCTCGAGCGCAAGCTTTATTAGATGCAGTACGAGCAAGAGTAGGCTTGTCTCCGGTTCCTGTTACGATGGATGCAATAATGCTCGAGCGCAGAAAAGAACTTGCAGGAGAAGGTCACAGATGGTTTGATCTTGTAAGAACCGGAAGAGCAGCAAACGCCCTTTCAGGTCAAGGTTTTACAGCGGGTAAAAACGAAGTGCTGCCAATACCTCTTAATGAGTTAGAAAACACCCTTATCGTTCAAAATCCTAATTATTAATCTAAAAACCATAACAACATGATTAAAATAATCAACATAAAATATTTTTATTTTATTATGGTACTGGTGGCAGCAGGTTCAATAACTAGTTGCCAGCCAGATGAGATTGGCTCTGGTAATGGTCTTGCAGATCCTGAAGTTGATGCAACATTTACCGTTACTCCCGTAGAAGGACAGCCCAACAATTTTACGCTTCAGGCTGCCACAGAAAATGTTATTAGCTCAATGTGGAATACCGGTGATGGTTTTTACACAGGAGACACGACAGAGGAATTGTTTTTACCTGATGCAGGCACTTATACCATTTATCATACCGCTATAGGAAGAGGAGGAGAAACTAATACTGTTTCTCAGGAAGTTGTAGTTGCTCAGTCAGATCCCGTTGCAGGAAATTTGGTGAAAGGAGGTAAATTTCAAAATGATGAAGATAGAAACCAGTGGACCGTCCTAAATATAAGTGACTCCGGAACTATCTGGACATTTAATGACGGCAGCGCTACAGTTACCGGTGGCGGTTATAATCAACAGGCAATATATCAGGCGATTGAAGTTCAGGCAAATAAGGAATATACTATCGATATGAAAGTTTGGGGCAGTGGTGCGCTAAATACGTGGTTTGAAGTATATGCATCAACAACACCACCAGTTCAAAATCAAGATTATTCTGCTGACGGTAGAAGAATGGGACTCAGTACATGGGATGGCTGTGCAAATGGTGCCTTTGAAGGAAAATTATCTATAGTGGGCTGTGTAGGCTCAGGTAATAAGGTAACCTTTGATCAGTCTGGAACAATATACCTTTTAATGAAGTCTGGAGGAGAAAGCCTTGGTTCTACTGGAATATCTATTACTAATGTAGAAATGAGAGGAAGTAATTAGATTAAGAATATGAGCCTGTGTTATATAGATACAGGCTCTTTTTTTATACTGCATGAGTAGCTGTACTCTGTTTTTGAGATTTTCAATTATGTTTTCAATGAAATGAATAAATACCAAAAAAGATAGGTAAATGAATATATCTATGAAAAAATATTTTTTCATCTTCCTGTTGGGAAGTACCACGCTTTTTCAAACTAGCTGTTCTTCATCTTCATCAGAAGAAGAAAGTGCTACTGTTCCAGAAACTCCGGAAACCCCTACACCACCCACATCTACAACAAATGATATGGATTTTTGGCTTACAAAAGCAGATCGTAGTGCAGAGCTGCAAAAACAAGCTACAGTCTTAGGGTTTGATACTACACCTAATGCATTTGTCAATATCGAGGTTGATGACAACCAGACTTTTCAGGCTATTGATGGCTTTGGTTTTACCTTAACTGGCGGGAGCGCTCAGGTGATTAATGAACTTGAAACTTCAAAAAAGGCAGAACTTCTTGATGAATTATTTGGTGATTCTGCTACATCTATTGGTATAAGTTATCTTAGAATAAGTGTGGGAGCTTCAGATTTAAATGAGACTTCTTTTACTTACGATGATTTGCCTGAGGGCGAAACAGATCTTGATCTTTCTCAATTTAGTTTTGATCAGGATAGCGCAGTTATTTCGCTTTTAAAAGAAATTATTGCGATCAATCCGCAAATTAAAATAATGGCTACCCCGTGGACTGCCCCAGTCTGGATGAAGGATAATAACAGTTTTGTTGGTGGCAGTTTACAACCTCAATATTATGAAGTTTATGCAAATTATTGGGTAAAATATCTTGAGAAAATGCAAGCTGAAGGAATTAGCATAGATGCCTTAACACCCCAAAATGAACCGCTTCATGGTGGTAACAATCCCAGCATGGTAATGACAGCTACACAGCAAACAGATTTCATTAAAAATAATCTTGGTCCTGCTTTACAGGCGGCAAATCTTGATACTAAAATTATTACTTATGATCACAACTGTGATAACCCGCAATATCCTATTGAAGTGTTAAGTGATGCTGCTGCAAATGCTTTTGTAGATGGTTCTGCTTTTCATTTATATGCCGGAGATATTCAGGCATTGAGCACAGTACACAATGCATTTCCAGATAAAAATGTGTATTTCACAGAGCAATATAACTCATCTAATGATGATTTTGCCGGAACTTTAAAATGGCATTTAAAAAATGTGGTTATTGGCTCTATGCGCAACTGGAGTAAAAATGCTTTAGAATGGAATCTTGCAAATGATGAATCTTTTGGGCCGCATACAGACGGTGGCTGCACAGTTTGTAAAGGAGCAATTACTGTTAATTCTGGTAGTACTGTCACTCATAATGTAGGTTATTATATAATAGCTCATGCTTCAAAATTTGTTCCTGAAGGTTCCCTGCGTATAAGTAGTGAGATAAAAGGAGATCTTCAAAACGTTGCTTTTTTAACACCTGATGGAAAAAAAGTTTTACTAGTTGAAAATGATGGCAGCACAAATACCCAATTTAATATTAAGTATAATAATAAATGGGTGGTAACTTCTCTGGATGCTGGTGCTGTGGGCACGTACATCTGGGAGTAAAACTCAACATTAATAATCTATCATGAAACTTAAATTTTTAGCTCCGTTATTATATCTTTTATCAATTACCTGCTTTGCACAAAGTTTTTTAAAAACTGACGGAGTAAAAATTGTAAATGAGAATACTGAAAACATACTCCTACGCGGTATTGGTCTTGGCGGTTATATGCTGCAGGAAGGTTATATGCTTAAAGTACCATTTTCGGGGCAGCAATATGTTATTAAAGAGCATATTGAAGAGCTTTTAGGCAAAGAAAAAACACAGGAATTTTACACGGCCTGGTTAAAAAACACTGTTCAGAAGACAGATGTTGATTCACTTAAAAGCTGGGGTTTTAATTCTGTACGGCTTCCCATGCATTATAATTTGTACACGCTGCCAGTAGAAAAAGAGCCTGTAAAAGGAGATAATACATGGCTGGAGGCAGGTTTTACAATGACAGATTCATTGGTGAAATGGTGTAAATCAAATAATATGTATTTAATTCTGGATATGCATGCCACTCCGGGTGGGCAAGGTCATGATGTAAATATATCAGACCGCGATCCTTCAAAACCATCGCTTTGGGAAAGTGCCGAAAATCAGCAAAAACTGGTCGATTTATGGGTAAAATTGGCCGAAAAATACAAAGATGAGCCAGTTATTGGTGCTTATGATATTATCAACGAGCCTAACTGGAGTTTTGAAGAAGGAAAAAATAAAAACGGAACTCAGGATTCTGAAAATAAACCGCTGCGTGAATTAATGGTCAGGATTACTGAAGCTATTCGCACCGTTGACAAAAAGCACATTATCATTATAGAAGGTAATGGTTGGGGAAATAATTACAACGGAGTTCTGCCGCCATGGGATGAGAATATGGTAATGAGTTTTCATAAATACTGGAATTATAATGATACCGCAAGTATTCAGAATTTTCTTGATTTTAGAGAAAAATATCAAATTCCTATCTGGCTGGGAGAATCTGGCGAAAACTCAAATGTCTGGTTTGCAGATGCTATAAAGCTGATGGAACAAAATAATATTGGCTGGTGCTGGTGGCCGTTAAAAAAATTAGGCTCTAATAATCCGTTGGAAGTAAAAGTAAATCCAAGGTATCAAAAAGTTTTAGATTACTGGAACAGCAAAGCCGAAAAACCAACTTCTACTGAAGCATATAAAGCTTTTATGCAACTGGCCGAAAACACGAAAATTGAAAACTGTATCGTTCATAGAGATGTCATAGATGCCATGATACGCCAGCCGCATTCAGATAAAACAATTCCTTATAAAGAAATTGTCGTAAAGGATAGCGCGAGTATTAAAGCAACAGATTATGATCTGGGTAAAAACGGAATTGCTTATAAAGATTCTGTTGTGGGAAACTATTATATATCGAAAGGTGGTGATCGCGAAAGCTGGAATAATGGTCATGCATATCGCAACGATGGTGTAGATATTTATAAAAGCGAAAATACTCAGGATGCTGAAGCGGTTTATGTGGGTGATCTGGATAAAGGAGAATTTTTGCAGTACACTTTCAAAGTAGTACAAAGTGGTAACTATAAATTCAGCATTAAAGTAAGAGGAAACAATGCAAAGGGAAAAGCTTCTGTTGAAATAAATACTAAACACATACAAGATCTCAATATTCCAAATTCTTCAGATGACTGGGAATGGATATCAACTGATTTAATTCCTCTAAAAATCGGTACAAATACCCTCAAAATCGGTATAAAAATCGGCGATTTTGACCTGGAAACAATAAAAATTTTAAAGTAATACTAACCACCAATTTAATTTAACGTTGAAAACTCCCTCACTACTATTATTTCTAATAGCTGTTATGGCCGTGAGCTGTAATTCAGTTGAAAAACAGCAAACAGAAACGGCTCAACTTTGGCTAACCTCACAAGATGGAAAGCACTTGTTGCAAAAACAGGAAATTGCGATAAATCCTGATAATGCTGATAAGGCAGATGAAACAATAGTTATAAACGACTCAATAACGTACCAAACCATGGATGGTTTTGGCTATACACTCACAGGCGGTAGCGCTATGCTTATGCATTACATGAGTGATACGGCAAGAGCAGATTTGCTGCAGGAACTTTTTGGGAGAAAGGAAGAAAATCTGGGCGTGAGTTATATACGTTTAAGCATAGGCGCTTCAGATATGGATGCGGCTCCTTTTTCTTACGATGATTTAGCTCAAGGCGAAACAGATATTGACTTAGCACATTTTAATCTGAGTCAGGATACACTTCATCTAATCCCGGTTTTAAAGGAAATATTAAAAATTTCACCAAAAATTAAAATTTTAGGTTCGCCCTGGTCTCCACCAGTTTGGATGAAAGATAATGGAGATACCCGTGGCGGAAGTCTTTTAGAAAAATACTATCCCGTTTATGCAAACTACTTTGTAAAGTATATCAAAGCAATGGGTGATAACGGAATTCCTATTGATGCGATTACCATTCAAAATGAGCCGTTGCATCCGGGAAACAATCCCAGTTTATTAATGAAAGCACCAGAGCAGGGTGAGTTTATTAAAAACCATTTAGGCCCGGCTTTCGTAGACAACAATATTAAAACTAAGATCATTATATATGATCATAATGCAGACAGGCCAGATTATCCTATTTCTATTTTAAATGATCCTGAAGCTGCAAAATATATTGATGGTTCTGCTTTTCACTTATATGGAGGGAATGTAAATGCAATAAGCACAGTACATTATACCCACCCAGAAAAGAATCTTTATTTTACTGAGCAATGGGTAGGAGCGCCGGGCGATTTTGCGAAAGAAATGGAGTGGCACACAGAGAATTTAATTATAGGCGCTACCAGAAACTGGTGTAAAACTGTTCTAGAATGGAATCTCGCTGCAGATGAAAATCAGGAGCCGCATACAGATCGTGGTGGCTGTGACCGTTGTCTGGGAGCAATCACTATTAACGGCAATACAGTTACACGTGAGCCTGCATATTACATTATAGGACAGGCTTCAAAATTTGTTTCGCCGGGGTCAAAACGCATTGAATCAAATCTGTCAAAGGATTTGCCTAATGTAGCTTTTAACACACCGGAAGGGGAAACCGTTCTCATTTTACAAAACAAAGCAGATAAGGCTAAAACAGTTAAAGTAATAGTTAGAGAGAAGAAGGTTTTAGTGAAATTAGCTGCAAAAGACATTGCTACATTGGTGCTATAACAGTATTTTTTTAGAAATAGTTCAAGAAAATAGAAGATGAAAATACAATTGAAATACATTTCCTGTGCAATAATTGCCCTCGGGACAATGAATATATATGGTCAGGCTTCTTCTGAAAAAATGGATTTTCAGGGGAAAAATATTCAAATTTATACTACAGCTGAAAATACAGATCTTCGTCTTTCTGCAAATGGAAAAGCTACTTTTAAAGAATCTTCTCAACCTCTGGAAACCGAGATTACAGTTTTTGTAAACCCGGCTAAAACCTTTCAAACCTTAATGGGAATAGGAGGCGCTATTACTGATGCCAGTGCCGAGGTTTTTGCTGAACTATCTAAAGAGGAACAACAAAAATTGCTTGACGCCTATTATGATGATAAAAAGGGTATAGGTTATACACTAGCGCGTACAAATATTCACAGCTGTGATTTTAGCAGTGCGAGTTATACATATATTGAAGAAGGAGATACTGATCTAAGTACTTTTTCTATAGAACATGATCGAAAGTTCAGGATTCCGCTTATAAAGAAAGCTATAGAAACTGCAGGTGGAAAATTGCCACTGTATGTTAGCCCGTGGAGTCCGCCATCATTTATGAAAAGCAATCATTCTATGTTGCACGGCGGGAAATTATTGCCAGAGTATGCGCAGACCTGGGCAACTTATTATGCTAAATTTATAAAAGCCTATGAACAAGAAGGAATGCCTGTTTGGGGATTGACTATTCAAAACGAACCTATGGCCACGCAAACCTGGGAATCTTGTGTTTATACAGCTGAAGATGAGCGTGATTTCCTTAAAAATTTCTTAGGCCCAACTTTAGAAAAAGAGGGTTTGGGAGATAAAAAAATTGTGGTCTGGGATCATAATAGAGACTTAATGGTTAATCGTGCAAATACGATTTTTAGTGATCCGGAAGCTTCTAAATATGCATGGGGAATGGGTTTTCACTGGTACGAAACCTGGACGGGCGCTCAGCCGCTCTTTGACAATGTTAACCGCGTGCACGAAGCTTTTCCTGATAAAAATTTAATGTTTACTGAAGGTTGTGTAGAAAAATTTGACGCAGCTAAATATCAATACTGGCCTAATGGAGAACGTTATGGCGAACAAATGATTCACGATTTTAATAACGGAACTGTTGCCTGGACAGACTGGAATATTTTGTTAGACGAAAACGGTGGTCCCAATCACGTAGGCAATTTTTGTTTTGCCCCCATACATGCAGATACCAGAACCGGAAAATTGATTTTTACTCCTTCTTATTACTACATTGGTCAATTTTCAAAATTTATTCGCCCCAATGCAAAACGTCTGAGTACCGCTGTAAGCCGAAGTGTTTTATTAAGTACTTCCTTTAAAAATGAAAATGGTAAAATAGCAACTGTGGTTATGAATAAAACCGATGATAGTATAGTTTATAATCTAATTATAGGTGGTTCTAAAGCCTCTATGGAGATTCCGGCTCACGCTATCCAGACCTTGATTTATTAAATATTCCTGAGAAGGAATGTGGAAATTTTCTTGGGTTAAACTGTAAAGTCATGCCTATTTTTTCAACAGTAGCGTTATTTGTTAAAATAAGGCTGTCATTATTTATACCCTATTATCTCTTCTATATCAGTAGTAGACAATACGATCGATCTGCTATGTCTATAATAGTAAAGTAGAGGCTAATATCAGCATGCTTTGTGAAGATTTTCACTGCATTAAAACTACTTGATAAAGCTATCTGCATTGTACGGTCAGAATATCAATGCTTGACACTGAACAATAGGCATTTTATTAGCAGGACACTTTACACTTTTTAAAACAGGTATGTTTAAGTCTGTTTGTAGATGGTTAGTGATAAATGAGTATCTATATTAAAGTCTGGTCATTTCTTGCTTTCTTTTGATTGTTTTCGCTCCTTCCGCTCTTCATATTCTTAGCATTGTAAAGCAGAGCCTTTTTACTCTTATAAATGTAAATGCCACGCCAAAACCAACTAATTTTTGTGCTCCTGACAGGAGGATTATCAGCAGTCCAGTATATGTACAAATCAATAGCAAACTAGTATCTATTATTCATTTGATATTATTTCGGTAGCTTCAAATCTCCACGGCTTTAAAAACATGGTTTTTAAAATTGTATCCAATGGAAAATCAGATAAAAAACAGTATAAATTTAATGACGTCAGTATTTCCGAGGTACAAATCTTAAAGCATTTAAAAAAAGCCGGGCGTATATCTGAATCTGCTGAAGAATTTATATCCTAATTTCAGTTCTAGGAAGCTGGAATTTATAGAAATGTTAAATGAGAATGTCATCTTAAATCTCTTAGTGTGATACGGCAGACGAATTTTAATAGGAAACTGGAAAGTTGGCAGGCATACTATTAATAATAGTTTTTAATCCTAATTATTAATAAAGTAAGATAAACTAAAGTAATGAAATGATCTGGAGATTAGATTTTGATCATTAATGAAGATATTATGGTTAGTCAATCCTACGTCATCCCTAATACATTTGTCATTCCTAAAATAACTTTCATACAACCCAAAATAAGATGAAAACAATTAATTTAAATACCGAAAATATATCCTTGAAAATTCTTGCTGTTTCAGGTTTGCTGTTTGCAATAATTCTTGTACTCTCTTTCACGACAGAAGACAAAGAAGAAGTAGCCATCACAGAAGTACAAGCTATGCCAGTAGAGGTTGCGGTTCCTGTTTATAAAAAAATAACAGAATGGGATGAATATACAGGCCGTTTTGAAGCAAGCAGCAGAGTTGAAGTACGAGCTCGTGTAAGTGGTTTTTTAGAAAGCGTAAATTTTGTGGACGGTCAAATGGTCAAGAAAGGAGAGGTCCTCTTTACTATTGATGATAGATCCTATAGAATTGCATTAGATCAGGCAAATGCAGATTATGGTCAGGCAAAGGCGTCTTTAAAAACGGCGCAGGATAATTACGAACGGGTTGAGTCACTTCGTGAATCCGGAGCAATGTCTATTGAAGAATACGATCGTAGAAAACAGGCATTAGAATTTGCTAAGGCAAGTATACTATTATCCCAGGCAAGAGTTGATGATGCAAAACTGAACTTGGAATTTACAAAGGTTACTGCACCAATTTCAGGATTGGTAAGTAGACATAAGGTAAATGAGGGGAATTTGATTGATGGCGGTACTTCTAACTCTACTATACTTACAACTATAGTGGCCACTAGTCCCATTGACTTTTACTTTACGGGCAGTGAATCTGATTATTTAAGATATGCGAGACTAGCTAGAAATGGTGAGCGTGGATCTATGCGCACGGGAGGGATACCAGTGTTTATCAAGTTACAGGATGAAGCTGATTTTGTACATGAAGCGAAGGTAGATTTTGTAGATAATGAACTAGACAACAATACGGGTACTATTGAAAGTCGCGCAACGCTGGAAAATAAAGATCATCTTTTAGAGCCTGGTATGTTCGGTAAAGCAAGACTTAAAGGAAGTGCAGAACATGAAGCCTTAATGATTCCGGATGATATAATAGGCACTAACCAATCCATTCGTTTTGTTTACGTATTGGGAAATGACAATGTAGTAACCACTAAGAATGTGACGTTAGGCCCTTTGCATAGCAATGGTTTGAGGATCATTCGTGATGGAATAACAAAGGATGATAAATTGATCATCAATAATATTCAAAAAATTGGACCTGGAATGTCTGTTACTCCAATTGAAACTTCTCTAGATAAAGACAAAGGGGGAGAATATGCAGTGGTAAAAGCAGAGAAATAAGTCTCCCCAAAATAATCCTAATATTTAAAGCAGTCATTAATTGCTCTTATCATTCATTTTATTAGATGAATTATAGAGCAACAGGGCTGCTATATTTCAATTGTAAAGAAACTATGAAATTTAGTCACGTTTTTATAAAACGGCCCATTTTTGCGGCTGTATTAAGTGTAATCATTCTTATTGTAGGTGGTTTGGCTTATGTATCCTTACCGGTATCTCAGTTTCCGGATGTTGCACCTCCAACGGTAGAGGTTGTAGCCTTATATCCGGGAGCAAATGCAAAGACACTTTCAGAAACTGTCGCAGCACCCCTTGAGAAAGAGATTAACGGGGTGGAAGGGATGTTGTATATGACGTCCCAATCATCGGCAGATGGAAGGGTAATCGTTCAAATAGCTTTTGAACTGGGAACAGATCTTGACAGGGCTCAGGTACAAGTTCAAAATAGAGTTGCAATTGCAGAACCGCGTTTGCCGGAGTCGGCTCGCAGACTTGGAATTACTACCAAAAAAATATCCCCAGACATCTTATTGGTGGTAAATATGTATTCACCAAATAAGACCTATGACCAAACTTATATGGGTAATTACGCCACCCTTCAATTAAAAGATCAACTGGCGCGTATTAAGGGGATTGGGGATATACAAATTTTTGGAGCTGCCGAATATGCTATGCGCATTTGGCTTGATCCCGATAAAATTGCGAATTTGGATATGACAGCTGGAGAGGTCGTCGCTGCGCTTCGGGCTCAAAATGTGCAAATCGCAAGTGGAACATTAAATACACTGCCATCTGGAAGCCAATCAGCCTTCGAAATAAATATTCAAACACAAGGAAAATTAGTTACAACCCAGCAGTTTGAGAATGTCATTATAAAGTCTGATGAAGGTGGCAGAATTGTTCAGGTAAAAGATGTTGGTCGTGTAGAACTAGGCGCTCAGAATTATGCCACTAAGGGATATTTGGGGAAAGATCCCGCGATAGCTATGCCCATTTTTCAACAGCCCGGAGGAAATGCTTTAGAAACTTCGGCTGAAATAAAAGCCACCATGGAAGAACTTTCTAAAAGCTTTCCAGAAGACCTCGAATATAAAATTGCGTACAATCCTACAGAATTCATTCAAAAATCTGTGGACGAAGTATATCACACCATATTCGAAGCTATTCTGTTAGTGGTGTTTGTTATTTTATTGTTTCTCCAGTCCTGGAGAGCAGCCATTATCCCGATTTTAGCCATACCTGTATCGCTAATAGGAACTTTTGCCGTTATGCAGGCGATAGGTTTTTCCCTTAATAACCTTACGCTTTTTGGTCTTGTACTGGCAATTGGTATTGTGGTAGATGATGCTATTGTGGTGGTAGAAAATATGGAGCGTTATTTAGCTAAAGGACTTTCACCCAAAGAAGCAGCCGTTAGAACAATGGATGAAGTAGGAGGCGCTCTAGTTGCAATTGGTTTAGTATTAGTTGCAGTATTTATTCCGACAGCTTTTTTAGATGGTATTTCAGGCCAGTTTTACAAACAATTCGGAATGACCATTGCCGTAGCTACAACTATTTCAGTATTCGTATCCTTAACCTTAAGCCCTGCAATGGCAGCTTTGTTAATGCGTCACGAGGTAAAGGATCCAAATAAAAAAACACCCTTATTACTGAAACCTTTTTCATATGTAGGAAATGGTTTTAATAATTTCATTGAAAAACTCTCTGGTAATTATGGGAAGAGCATTCAGAAACTAGTTAGAACATCAATACTAGTTTTAGTTGTTTATGGAGGACTGGTTCTTATTACAGGTTTTGAATTTGGAAGAGTGCCAAAAGGATTTATTCCTGCAATGGATCAGCAATATTTTATAACTCTGGTACAATTACCTCCGGGATCATCTTTGTCCAGAACAGATAAAGTAATCAAAGAAGTATTAGATATAGGATTAGACATCGATGGAGTTGAAAATGCTGTTGCTTTTACGGGGTTTGATGCAGCTTCAAATACAAATGCTTCTAATACCGCAGCTGTATTTTTAACTCTTGAAGATTTTGACATACGTAAAGAGAAAGGCTTAAGATATGAAGATTTATTAGGTACAATCAGTACAAAACTAGCTCAAATAGATGATGCGATAGTTCTTGTAATTCCACCTCCATCTGTACGTGGAATCGGTAATGCGGGTGGTTTTAAAATGATGGTACAAGACAGAGCCAATTTAGGAACAGATGAACTGGTAAAAGCTACTTATGCCTTAGCCGCAGCTGCAAATGCAGACCCTATTCTGAGTAGTGTTTTTACATTTTTTAATGATCAAACTCCCCAATTGTATTTAGATATTGACCGTGTCAAAGCTGAAAAATTAGGGGTGAACGTAGGAGATGTTTTTCAGTCTCTTGAAATTTATATGGGTTCTGCCTTTGTGAATGAATTTAATTATTTAGGAAGAACCTATCAGGTTACAGCCCAGGCAGATGCACCTAACCGATTAACGCCCGATGACATATCTAGGATCAAAGTACGCAACAATGAAGCCGAAATGGTTCAGATTGGAACATTCACACGTCAGGAGGATATTTCAGGGGCATCACGTATTCCAAGATTTAATTTGTACCCGGCAGCGGCACTAAATGGTAATATTGCTCCGGGGCATAGCTCTGGAGAGGCTTTAGATAGAATGGAAGAACTTGCTGATGAAATTCTGCCTGAAGGTATTTCTTATGAATGGACAGAATTGGCTTATCAGGAAAAGCAAACAGGAAGTACAGCAGGTGTTGCTTTTCTCCTTGCCGTTGTATTTGTATTCCTTTTATTAGCTGCCCAATTTGAAAGCCTCATACTTCCTCTGGCTGTTATTTTTATTGTGCCTATGGTTTTGTTATCAGCAATTATAGGTATTGACCTGGCAGGATTAGACAACAATATAATGGTACAAATCGGTTTAATTGTGCTGGTAGGATTGGCTAGTAAGAATGCGATTCTTATTGTGGAGTTTGCCAAGCAATTAGAAGATCAAGGCAAAGATTTAAAGACGGCTGTTATTGAAGCGTCACAGCTTCGTTTACGTCCTATTTTAATGACGGCAATGGCATTTATATTAGGTGTTATACCACTTGTAATTGCCACTGGCGCTGGTGCAGAACTGCGCGTCTCACTAGGAATAGCAGTATTTAGCGGAATGCTGGGCGTCACAATTTTTGGAATTTTTCTTACACCTGTATTTTACTATCTGGGAAGAAAATGGACAACCAAATCACCAAAACAGATAAAATAAAAGAAGTTCAGCAATTGAAATGTTGAAATAAATTCAAATTTAAACTATGAAAAATCTGATTTTAATAACATTATTTTCGTTTTTCCTGTTATCGTGCGGGATGACAAAACGAGATTTTAATGTCAAACCAAAAACGGAAATACAAGATGATTTTTTACTGGAGGAACTTTCTGACGCAAAAGTCACAACTTCAAAAATAATTGAGAATTGGTGGTCAAAATTTAATGACCCTGTTTTGGATACATTAATATCAAAAGCCAGAAAAAATAATTTAGACATCAATTCAGCCGTGGCAAATTTATATGCCTCTCGCGCTTTTTTAAAAGGAACAAAATTTGGCAGATTGCCTACCGTAACTGCAAACGGAGATTATACAAGAACCCGTCTAGGAGAAAATGTTTTCGTGTCTGGCAGTAATCCTACATACAGCAGCTATAATAGCAGTTTTGATGCGTTTTGGGAGGCAGACCTGTTTGGCCATGTTTCTAACCGTATCAAAGGTGCTTACGCAAACAATCAGTTGGCACTGGCAGATATGCAAGGTATATATGTAAGTATTTTTGCAGAAGTCGCCAATAATTACATGGAATTACGCGGAACACAATATCTTTTAGATATAGCCAATCGTAATTTGAAGGGACAACAGAATACATATGATCTCACTGTTCAATTATCTGAAGCAGGCACAAGCAATAGTCTTGATGTTTCCAGAGCGACGGCACAGTTAGAAAACACCAGATCAACTATTCCTCCTTTAAAAGCGAGACTGGAAGCTTTAAAAAACAGTTTAAGCGTGTTGATAGGAGAAGTGCCGGGTCAACTGGATCTAAAAATTATTGATAAGCAACCGTTGCCTAGTCTGCCTCCTTCAGTTGCTTTGGGGGATATCAATGAGTTATTACGTCGTAGACCAGATATTAGAAGGGCAGAAGCTACATTACAAGTACATATAGCAAAATATAATCTATCTGTCGCAGAGCTTTATCCTAAAATTCAATTTGGTGGATCTATTGGTTTTTCGGCGGTGGACTTTGCTAATTTTGGAAGTAAGGAATCTTTTACATGGAGCATAATGCCCAATATAAGTTGGGCGGCGTTTAATCTGGGAAGAGTAAAACAACAAATAAGACAGAATGATGCTTTGACATTAGCAGCACTCAATCAATATGAAAAAACCGTATTGCAGGGATTGGAAGAAATAAAGACCGCCCTCGCTAACTATTCAAATGAATTGCAAAGAAGAGAAATATTAAAAATTTCGTCGGAGGCGAGTGCAAAAGCTGCACAATTTGCCAGACAGCGTTATAATGCAGGTTTAGACAGTTTTATTGATTATTTAAGTGCCAACAACACTTTGCTTCAATCTGAAAATTCTTTGGCTGAAAGTGAAATTTCTTCTGCAACTTCATTAATTGCAATCTATAAGGCATTAGGTGGAGGATGGGGATTTATTTCAGAGAATGAATTGAATACTAAGTTTGAGCAGATGAAACTCGAAGAAGCTATTTCCAAATAATTCTAAATTGAAATTGATTAAGAAAATTTGTTTTCTATAGGTTAATTTGATTAGGTTTTAATACTAGTGCAAATAACATTTCATTTTTTAAATACAGATTTTTGTATATAGCAACTTTACTAATAAATCAAAATATAACATTTCGGTCATTTTTTAATACTTTTATACGATGACCCATACTGAAATTCCAGTTTTTGAAACAAGCAATGATCTGAGTGAAGCTATGGGATTTCCTCACAGAAGCCATATTCCCAATTTTGACGTTTATTCATTAGAGGGATTAGAGCCATCTGCAAGGCGTTGTATGCCGCCATATAGACAGGGTTTTTATCAAATAGGATTGTTAAGCTATGTAGGGGAAAGTAGATTAAGCCTTAATACAGACTGGCTGACACTTGAAGAATACCCCCTATGGTTTGTGGTGCCTGGACAGGTTTTTTCTTGGGTTAGGGATGAAAAGATGGCTGGATTTAATATCATGTTTAGAAAGGAATTTTTAATGAATGTTGTTGATAATGTTATTGAGGATTTTCCTTTTTTAAAAATGTCTGAAAGGAGTTTGCTAATGCTTACCAAAGAAGAACATGAATCGCTTTATTTTGATACACAGAGAATGCAGTCTGTATTCAAAAACCCGCATCCCTATCAGGAAAAGATGCTAGAAGGGATGTTGGTTTCTTTTTTATATTTCTGTAAGGCGGTGTACGAGCGATATAAATCGACAGAAAACCATATGTCTAGAGCACAGCTAATTACTCAGGAATTTGAAATTCTTGTGGATAAAATGTATGTAGATACAAAAAATGTAAGTGATTATGCAGAAAAACTCAATATTACCCCTAATTATCTAACTACTACCGTAAAAAAACTAACCGGGAAAAGTGCTAAGGATATTATTCAGGAGAGACTTCTTGTGGAAAGTAAAAGCCTGTTAAAGTTTTCAGGGCTGGATATTGGTGAGATTGCTTATAGGCTTAATTTTCAGGAGCCCACACATTTTACTCGGTTTTTTAAAAAATGGAGCGGAACTACACCAAACAAATTCCGTCAAATGGATTAAGATGAAGAAATTGGTACATATATTGTTATTAAAAATTGAAACTTCACTATTTGTGTCATTTATAAAAAGAAAGTGGTTCTTTTCTGAAGTTGACTTTAGTTAAATTTACGTATTAATTTAGGATTCTCATGAAGGTTAATAGATTAGCAGTTGTAACAGAAGCAGGTAATGGTTTAGGAAAAACTTTTGCTAACATTTTATTGAATTACGATTATAACGTAATTCTTGCAGCCAGTAAAAAAAGTTATGATGTACTTTCTCAGGAGGCGGGTGTTCTTCAGGATTACAAATTAGTTAAGACAGATTTCACCTCTGCCGAAGGTCTCACGGAACTAAAATCTTTGATTCATTCCAAATTTGGAAAATTGGATCTCTTAGTCAATAATGCGGAAATTGCTAATGGCTTTGGACAAAAAATTGACCAAATAAATATTGATGATGTAAGGCAAGTGTATGAAACAAATCTATTTGCAGTAATTAGGATTATACAGCTGTTAAAACCTTTGCTTGAAAAAAGTGACGAGCCAAGTATTATTAATATTACAAGTGCATTAGGGGATATTGATAAAATGCGGGATGAAGATTTCTGTTACGCTAACTACTGTATGACTGCGTATGCAACTTCAAAAGCGGCTTTAAACATGTTTACACATTTGCAATGCAAAGAATTTAAGCCATCCAAAATTACTATTAATAGTTTTGATCCCATTGCTTTAAAAAATTGCACTCACAATTCTGTATCTATTTGTGATGGCATTAAAGACGAATTTATTAGTCTTATTAAAAAGAAAACTGTATAAATAAAATACTGAGAATTTTTATTGTCTTTAATTTTGCACGAAATTGTAAAATCACTCAACACTTGATTTAAGCCACTAAAATATTGAATACGATAATGAGTGGATCAGGCTTTCTATTGAATTGTAGTTAAACTCCGTGTTTAAAATATTTTCCTATTAGTTTGCCTAATAAAATTTATTACAAGCTATCAAAAGTTCTGAAAAGCTCAATTGGAGCGGAAAAACCTATTTTGTCTTTATTAAAGAAAATTAAAAAAGCCCATAAACATGCAGTTTATGGGCTTTTAAAGGATTTTGGACAATCCTTGGCGGAGAAAGAGGGATTCGAACCCCCGGAGGTGTGACCCTCAACAGTTTTCAAGACTGCCGCATTCGACCACTCTGCCATTTCTCCTAAGCGGATGCAAATATAGAAGGATTTTTCATTTTAAAAAGCCTTTTTTATATTTTTTTATTTTTAATTATTTTTTCCTGTGATAGGGATTTTTTCTCCCTTAAAATGAGGCTCCCTATTTATTAATAATTCCCCCCAGGCTTTGACGCTTGCAAGTTTTTCGCGTATTTGGTTGCGTGAGGCAAGGTCATAATTATGCAGATCTCCGTTAAAACCATAGTAATCAAGGTTCATAGAGCGTGCTATATAGATAACCCTGGGTAAATGAAAATGTTGAGATACCACAATAGCCTTGTCCACATTAAAAATATATGAAGCTCTAAAAACGGAGTTATACGTATCAAAACCGGCAAAATCAAGGAAAATATCGGTTTCTGGTACACCGCGTTCAAGAAGATATTTCTTCATTGCCATAGGCTCATTATAATAAGCTGTGCCATTGTCGCCACTTAGTAAGAATCGTTTTACCTTCCCTAAACGGTAAAGTCGTAAAGCAGATTCTACACGATCCCTTAAAATAGTAGACAATTTACCATCGCGTTTTACACTTGCACCCAGTACAATTACTGTATAGGTTTCTGGTAATTTGCTCGGGCTATCATATATATAAGGCTTGCTTATCTTTTGTATATGGTATGAGAGACTTAAGGTAAACACGATTAGTCCCATAAATAGGACTAGCATTGTAATAAGAAACAATCGTATTTTTTTACTACGCATTTTTAAGTCTCAGAATCTATAATTGGCACTGGTTTTTTGTCATCATTTACTGCGACAAATGTAAAAAAGCCCGTAACCGCTTTTTCCCGCTCATAGCTGTACATATCCTCTACAAAAATATCTACCTGTACAACACAACTGGTATTGCCTACACTTTTTATTCTTGCTATAAGTTCAACAATAGTACCCTGCGGAATAGGTTTAGTAAAATCAATTTTATCTGTAGAAACTGTAACCATTTTTTTTCGGCTAAAGCGTGTGGCACAAATAAATGAGGCTTCATCCATCATATGCAAGGCAGTACCACCAAATAATGTATCGTAGTGGTTAGTGGTATTTGGAAAAACTGCGCGGAAAATTCGGGTTTCAGATTTATCTATGAGCGCGTTCAGGTCTGTCATATATTTCAGTTGGTCTTACTACTTTGAAGTAAAGGTAATATATGACTAGTATTTAAGAAAACCAATATACAAAGGCTAGTACCACACTTTTAAAAGAATGATATCAAGCAATTGAGGTGTTGAAAACAAAAGTTGGTCGGCTAAAATAATATCAGAAACTAATAAGTTATCTGCTCTGTGATTTCAAGACCATAGCCTATCATGCCTACACGTTTTGTGGTTTCACTATTAGAAAGTAATTGTATTTTAGAAATACCCAGATCGTGTAAAATTTGCGCGCCAATACCAAAATCTTTAGTATCCATATGAACCTGAGGTGCTTTTGCAACGCCTTCACCCTGAAGATCTTTTAACTGAGCAAGCCTGCTAAGCAATCTGTTTGCCGCATCTTCTTGATTTATAAATACGATAGCACCTTTGCCTGCATCATTAATCACCTTAAACATATCGTCAAGTTTCTTATCTGCGTCAGTTGTGAGTGTACCCAGAATATCATTATTCACAAAAGTGGAATTTACACGCACAGGAACCGGTTCATCAATTGTCCAGCTTCCTTTTGTAAGCGCAAGATGTATCTGCTCGTTTGTGGTTTGCATGTAAGCGCGTAATCTAAAACGACCAAAACGAGTCTCTACATCAAAATCTTCTTTTTTCACAATAAGTGAATCGTGCTGCATTCTATAAGCGACAAGATCTTCTATAGAAACGATCTTGAGATCAAATTTTTGCGCCACATCTACAAGTTGAGGTAATCTAGCCATAGAGCCGTCTTCATTCATAATCTCAACGATCACACCTGCCGGTTTTAGACCTGCAAGTCTGGCGAAATCTATTGCAGCTTCTGTATGTCCTGTACGTCGCAAAACGCCTCCTTGTTTCGCTATAAGCGGAAAAATATGACCGGGTCTGCTAAGATCCCAGGGTTTAATATTAGGATCTAGTAGAGATTTGACCGTTTTTGCGCGGTCTGAAGCGCTTATTCCTGTAGTTACTCCGTGACCTTTAAGATCTACAGAAACGGTAAAAGCTGTCTCCATAGGGTCTGTATTAGTCCCTACCATCATGTCGAGTTTCAATTCTTTGCAACGTTCTTCCGTAAGCGGTGCACAAATCAATCCGCGACCGTGGGTTGCCATAAAATTGATCAGGTCTTTTGAGGCCATTTCTGCTGCCGCCACAAAATCTCCTTCATTCTCCCTGTCTTCATCATCAACTACGATGATAACTTTGCCCTGCTTGATATCTTCAATGGCTTCCTGAATTGTATTAAGTTGTATAGATGGTGTGAGCGTTTCAGCTTTCATAGCACATGTTTTGTACACAAAGATAAGGTAAACCTATTTTTCGCGTTTGTTGCGGGTAAGCTTTTGAAATATTTTTTTTATAGGGTCGATAAAGTTGTCTATATCAAACAATCCCTGATCTGTTGTTGCTCTGTAAGTGAGGTAAACTCCCAGTGGAAGCATAATTAACGAACTTAACCAACTCGCTATCCACGGAGAGATACTGCCGTCTTCAGCACTGTTTTTAGCAAAAATCCCTATAAAATGGTAAGTTAAGAAAAGAACAACTCCTACCACTATTGGTAATCCCAGACCTCCTTTTCTAATAATAGCGCCTAGCGGAGCACCAACAAAAAATAAAATGATACAACCAAATGCAAGTACAAATTTTTCATGCAGAGCGATCTCATATTTACTCAGGCTTTTAATTCTTGCGCTATTATCTACTTTTCTGCTTTTTACTGAATTTACATTCGCATTAGCAGCTGTTCTCGCAAAGTCTATTATTTGTAATTGATCTGCAGGTGTAAAGTTTTCGAGAACTACTGGTTTAACAATCTTAGATGTGTCAACCTTAATTTGGCCGGCATACGAAGAATCAAGAGCAGTAAGATTAATGCGCTTATTTTGTGTATTACCTAATTGCTTAAGGTAATTTGTATATTGTTTTGACAGGTCTGTTATAGATGAATCAAGTTTAGCAACATTAAGCATGGTGTAAGCATTGTCTATGCTTTTTTCTTCCATATCAACATTATCAAGTTCAGAAAGATCTATGTTAATGGTGTATGTTTCAAAATAACTTTTTACAAAAGGCTGCCGGCTTTTCTTGCGATAATCCTTTTGCTCGATCTCATTATAATAATTACCATCCTTTAATTTCAACGATAGAACATTATCATCACCGGCACTTATTAACTCACCTTCTTTTGCCTTTATGACTGTGAAATTACCCTGTCGCGATGGGTCTTTTTGGTAAATAATTACATCATTTAAAAACTGGTCATTATCACCGCTTTTATCAGCGATCTTTATGATGTAAGTGTCACCTATTTCATTATACTGACCTTTACTTAAAGCCATTGCAGGCTTAACTTTAGCAATATTCCGTCTTAAATTGAGGGATTCAAATTCTGCTGCAGGTATTACATAATTTGCAAAGAGAAAAGAAACTACACTTAATCCTACTATAAAAAAAGTAAGGCTACGCATAGCACGCTGCAGCGAAATTCCTGAAGATTTCATCGCTGCGAACTCATAATTTTCAGCAAAATTACCAAAGGTCATGATACTCGTAAGCAAAATTGTAAGCGGCAGAACTAAGGTGACAAGGCGTGGAGAGAAGTACATCAGGAATTTCATGATCACAAAAAAATCAAGATCCTTCCCGGCCAGATCTTTTATATAAAGCCAGATAGTTTGCAAGATAAAAATGAACATCAATATAATAAAGGTGCTCAAAAAAGTCTTGATGTAACTTACTAATATGTATCTGTCTAATATCTTCAAGACTACTAATCTAGTCTGTTGATGTAGTAATCTGGGTATTTGCTCTCGTCAAAAACAAACATATTTGTGGCAATAGGTTGATCTGTTTTAAAAGAATTTACGGTAATCGTTATTTTAGTACCATTTTTTTGAGACATAATAAGGCGATAGATATTTTTAGTTTGGGCATCAACGCCTAATAAAGCCTGTTTTATCTCGCTATTCGTATCAATAGGAGTAAGCTTTATATATTGTATTTTACGACCATTAACGTCCTGATCAATATCCCACTTATACGTATAACCTTTATTAAAAAATGTGAGCATCTTAGAAGGTGTAATCGCATCGTCATCTGCGGGATCCTGAGTTGAGATAGTGATTTCTTCGTCTTCGGGAACTATGGTATGAAGTTTCTTACCGTCATAGATCTGTGTTGTTCCCATTAGGCTTAATTTATATTTATCACCATCTAAGGTGACATCTCCCCGTGTTTCCTGATCTACACCCTGAGCTTCGTTTGTAAGCGAATATTTAAAATCTATATAAATGTTATCATAGCCTTTTACCTTAGTAGAAACTTCGTCAAGTAAAGATTTTGCTTTACTGTCCTGAGCATTTGCATAACCTAAAGTAAATACAGCTATTAATATGAGGGCTAAAGATTTCATGGTATTCAATTTTATTTTAGTCATTATTTAAGTGTTGATGCAGGGCATTAAGATCTGTTACTAATACTTGTCTTGCTTTGCTGCCTTCAAAAGGACCTACGATGCCCGCAGCTTCCAGTTGATCTATAATTCTACCGGCTCTGTTATAACCAAGTTTTAATTTACGTTGAAGTAATGATGCACTTCCTTGCTGTGCTGTGACTATAACTTCTGCGGCTTCATTGAACAGCGCATCCCTGTCGCTGGCATCTATATCAAGACTTGTGCCACTATCCTCGCCTACATATTCAGGTAGTTGATGCGCTTCAGGGTAGGCTTTCTGAGAACCAATATAATCAGTTATTTTTTCAACTTCAGGTGTATCTACAAATGCACATTGTACGCGCACAAGTTCATTACCCTGAGTAAAAAGCATATCTCCACGACCTATAAGTTGATCTGCACCCTGACTGTCAAGAATTGTACGCGAGTCAATTTTAGAAGTTACTCTAAAAGCTATACGAGCGGGAAAATTCGCCTTAATAATACCGGTAATAACATTCACAGATGGTCTTTGCGTGGCAATGATGAGATGTATACCTATAGCACGAGCAAGCTGTGCAAGACGAGCGATAGGAGTTTCAACTTCCTTACCGGCGGTCATAATAAGATCTGCAAATTCATCTACAACCAATACGATATATGGTAAGAATTTGTGCCCATCATTAGGGTTAAGCTTACGCTTTTTAAATTTTGTGTTGTACTCTTTAATATTTCTAACCATTGCGTCTTTAAGAAGATCGTAACGGTTGTCCATCTCAATACATAGAGAATTAAGAGTATGTATTACTTTAGTATTGTCAGTTATAATAGCATCTCCAGAGTCTGGTAATTTTGCAAGATAATGACGCTCAATTTTATTAAATAAAGTAAGTTCTACCTTTTTAGGATCTACAAGAATAAACTTAACCTCAGATGGATGCTTTTTATAAAGCAGCGAAGTAAGTATCGCGTTTAAACCAACAGATTTACCCTGCCCTGTAGCTCCCGCCATTAGCAAGTGGGGCATTTTTGCCAGATCAACCACAAATGTCTCGTTAGAAATAGTTTTTCCTAAAGTAAGCGGAAGTTCCATTTCTGCATTTTGAAAGCGGGGAGAAGCGATGGCAGAGCGCATAGATACAATACGTGCATTTTTATTAGGCACTTCTATACCAATGGTTCCTTTACCCGGGATAGGCGCTATAATACGTATTCCTAAAGCAGAAAGCGACAAAGCAATATCATCTTCAAGATTCTTAATTTTAGAAATACGAATCCCGGCCTCTGGCACGATTTCATATAAAGTCACAGTAGGTCCCACCGTAGCTTTTATATGAGCGATCTCTATTTTATAGTTCTTAAGGGTGTCAACAATACGGTTCTTATTTTCTTCAAGTTCCTGTTGATCTATAGTTATACTTTGTCCCTGTGTATAATCTTTTAAAAGATCGATTGAAGGAAACTTATAACTACCCAGTTCAAGTGTAGGGTCAAACTCGCCAAAGTCCTGAACGAGTTTTTTGCTGAGGTTTTCGGTTACCTCTTCCTCTTCAATAGTCTCTTCAATCTCGATCTCTACATCTTCATTTCGTTCTGAAGATGCGGTTGTATTATTTTCAGAATTAGGTACTGAAACCGGAATTTCCTCTTCTGGGACCGATATTTCCATAGTAGAAGCCGATTTTTGAGTTTCCTCTTCAACCGGTATGTCTATATTATCTTTCGCGAAAGCTGTATCTTCCATAGAGATTGGCTCTTCCTCATTATTAAATTCTGAAGCAAGAGCACTGCGTTTATGTGCAAAATAGTGCTGCACTTTTTCCGGAGTGATCTTTAAGCGCAAAACGGCATACGCTATAGCGAAAAATAACATGAGCAGGGCAGTACCTATTAGGCCCAGATAATCCTGCAGAAAATCATTGATCTCAAACCCTACAGTCCCCGCCAGTAATGGGTTTGCTTTGCTAAAGAAACCAAAGAAAACAGAAAGCCAGAGCATTACCAGAATTCCCCAGAACCAGAATGTCTGCAGGCGTTTTTTCTCTTTTTCAAAAAAGAAATAAATCCCGGTTAAAGTGATCAAAATCGCTAAAATAAGGGCTGAAATCCCAAATCCCTTATACACCAATAAATGGCCAATACCGGCGCCAAATTTATTAAGCCAGTTTTTAGCTTGTGCCTCGCGTTGAGTGAGATTGTTTAATATGCTTTGATCTGCCTGCCAGCTAAAAAAGTAGGAAAAAAGTGAAAATAACAGCGCTAAACCCAATAAAAACAGAAAGCTTCCAAGAATAATTTTCTGCTGTTTGGTTAGGCTGAAACTTATTTTTTTTGCCGGTTTCTTAGTAGTAGTTTTTGCTTTAGTCTTTTTTCTGGCCATTCAACTTTTAAAATCAAGGGGTAAAAATACAAATATCAAACGGTATGTTTAAGGAAAAGTTGTTTGTATAATTGATATGTTTATTGTTCCTGATTTTCGCCTTTAAGGCAAAATTATTAAGTCAAAACAGAGCTGGCATTAATCTTATTTGTGAGCGGTGTCCCGGTTTTAGGGTAAATAAGATTGTGATAAAAAGAAATAGTAAAAAGGCAGCGATCCAGTTTAAGCGCACAACGACAGCATTAGAAAAATAATATGCCGTCAATACAGATGAGATCAAACCTGCAATAGAAAAGATTATACCATATACTAAAATTATAGCGCCTCCTGCCAGACCTTGCCCATCTGCTGCACCGGTTATACCGGCATACGCCATACCCATCATTAAAAGCACAGTGCTGCTTAACACATAAAGTAGAATACTTGATGGTTTAAGCAATTTTTTTAAATCATCCTTCATAGCAATCCCCAATAAAATTGTCTTAGTTCTTACTCTTATTTTGTCAAATCAAATTGTAGTAAAAGCTTAAAGCGAAATTTTATAGGGTCAAAACGGAAGTGGTTGGGTAAAGTTTGTTTCATGTTGGGTTGTCTTAGATATTGCTAAAAATAATCTAAAATCCCATACCTAAAACAGAATTCTTAAAATTAATATACTGTATTTCAGTAATTTGAATGTTAATTGGCTAATTCTACTATATAAGGTGTGTAAATTATAAACCCAATAACTGCTGCGATTATTGCTGCAAATGTTACAGCACCTGCCGCTACATCCTTAATATCGCCAATTTTAGTATGAAAATCGGGATGAATAAAGTCGGCTATCTTTTCTACAGCAGTATTTAAACCCTCGATAGCAAGAACAAGACCTATAGCAAGTAATTGCAGGATCCATTCTGTTTGTGAAATTTGGAAGAAAAAGCCAGCTACAGTAACAATAATTGCCATAGAGAATTGCACTTGTATGCTGGGCTCATTTTTTAAAAGTAACCAGGCGCCTTTAAAAGCATAACGAAATGCAATAATTCTCTTACTCGCAAATGTATCGCGCCATGGCATTAACGCAATACTTTTAACGCAGCTTCATAATTGGGTTCCTGGCCTATTTCTGGAACTTGCTCTTTATATAAGATTGTTCCTTCTTCATCAAGAACAATTACAACTCTTGAATGTAAACCAGAGAAAGCACCTTCTGAAATTACAAGACCGTAAGTTTTACCAAAATCGCCGGTTCTAAAATCTGAAAGGTTTATAACATTTTCAAGTCCTTCTGCAGCACAAAAACGAGTTTGAGCAAAAGGAAGATCTTTTGAAATACACAATACAGCTGTGTTCTCAAGTTCGCTGGCTTCTTTATTAAATTTTCTTACAGATGCTGCGCAAACTCCAGTATCAACACTGGGAAAAATATTCATCACCACACGCTTGCCTTTAAAATCTGAAAGAGAAGCATTGCTAAGATCATTTTTAGCCAATGTAAAATCTGGTGCTTTTGTTCCTTTTTCAGGAAGATTGCCAGATGTATGAGTTTCGTTACCGCCTAGTGTTATTTGAGCCATATTTGTAATATTTAAATAAAGAACCTCAGGTAAAAGCGTGAGGTAAAAGTTGGTTTAATTGATGATGGCGTGAAGTTTATTTCTCGCTTAGTTAGTAAAAGTACTACTAAGAATAGAAAGTGCCAATCATCCCAATACTAAAAATCCTTTCCCTGTGAGAGGAAAGGATTTGAGTTGTTTTGATAAGTAAAATTAAATTATCTGTCAATAGACCCCAGAACTTTTTGGGCAAAACTGTTAGCAGCTTCGCGTTCTGGCATTCCATCTTTAACCATTTGATGCACTTCTGCAGCGCCGCAAAGATTAGTTAAGAGTTCTCCTATAACATCCATATCTGTATCTGTAACAGATCTGTGTTCTGTAAAAGATTCTAAGACAGTGATCGTCTTTTCTATGCTTTCCAGATCGTTGTTCTGCTGCAGGTGTCTAATTACCGGTAACTTCATTTACTAGCTCTTTTAAGTTTTCAAACTTATTTGTTTGTACCTGATTAACAAAATTGCCGTCTTTAAACGTAGCAAAAGTTGGTAGATTGTCAACTGTTGCAAGCTTGCGAGATTCAGGAAATTTTTCTGCATCTACTAATATAAATGCAGCGTTCTCATTTTCTGTAGCGAGTTTTTTAAACTTCGGTTTCATCAACCTGCAGTTACCACACCAGCTAGCCATGTATTGTACAACGACTACGTCATTGACAGCAACAATTTCGCTTAAATTATCTTGATCTAATTCCTTAATCATAATACGTTTTCTTAATTAGTTAGACGCGAGGTAAGAAGCTACACCTTCACGGTTTGCATTCATTCCTTCTTTACCTTCTTCCCAGTTTGCAGGGCACACCTCACCTTTTTCCTGAACGTGCGTATAAGCATCTATCAATCTTAGAAACTCATTCACGTTTCTTCCTAATGGCATGTGGTTTACACCTTCGTGAAATACCTGACCTTCTTCATCAATTAGATAAGTAGCACGGTAAGTTACATTATCACCTTCTACGGTGTAAGCGCCAGTTTCTTCATCATAATGCTCATTTGTAACATCAAGAATGCCCAGGCGATTAGCAAGATTTCTATTAGTATCTGCAAGAATAGGGTATGTTACACCTTCTATACCACCATTGTCTTTAGGAGTGTTTAACCACGCAAAATGTACTTCAGGAGTATCACAAGAAGCACCTATTACTACTGTATTTCTTTTTTCAAATTCTTCTAAAGCAGCTTGAAATGCATGCAATTCTGTTGGGCAAACAAAAGTGAAATCTTTTGGATACCAGAAAAGAAGAACTTTTTTGTTCTTGTGTTTAGCTTCATCAAGTACATTTAACTTAAATGTATCTCCCATTTCGTTCATGGCGTCTACATCCAGATTGGGGAATTGTTTTCCTACTAGTGTCATATTTTTATTTGTTTAGGTTCTTTATTCAGCGCGAAAATAAAACCGTTTCATTGAAAATTGGTATAAGTAAAATGTATTTAAACTATTGTGATATTGTCTCTGTCTATGGGAAAATTGAGATTGCTATTTCAATATCAATATTGTAGATTTTGAAGGGATTTAGACCATTTATGGCTCAAATTATTGCCAATTAATGCAAGAGTGATATTTCAGGAATTAAAGAACGAAAGACTAAGCCGCTTTTCTGGCATCTTTAAGCTCACGTATTTTTATACTGAATCCTGCGAACAATAAGGTCATAAAAGGACTCAACCAATTGAAAATGGCATAAACAAAATAATCTGCGACATGCACTCCTAAAACACCACTTTGGTAGGCACCACAGGTATTCCAGGGTACTAATACAGAAGTGACAGTTCCTGAATCTTCTAGCGTGCGGCTCAAATTTTCCGGCGCTAAGCCTTTATCTTTATACGCTTTTGCATACATTTTTCCCGGTACTACAATAGCCAGATACTGGTCACTGGCGGTCACATTAAGTGCAAGACAGCTAGCTACAGTACTCGCAAAAAGACCAAAAGTAGTATGGAAAAGTTTCAATAACGCCTTGCTTATTGCCGCTAAGGCACCAATGGCATCCATAATACCACCAAAAACCATAGCGCAGATTATAAGCCATATCGTGCCCAGCATACCAGACATACCGCCAGAAGAGAATAGATCTTTTAAAGCTTCATTATCTGTAGGTATGGCAGTATCAATTGTGATGGCATTCATAACTCCTTTATAGCCAGAAAGAAAACTAAGTGAAGTGCCACCACCCAATTGGGCTACAATTTCAGGTTGAAAAATAAGTGCAGCTACAGCTCCTAAAAGTGTTCCGAATAGTAATGCGATTAGCGGTGGTGTTTTCTTTACGATCAAAACGATCACAAGTACCGGCACCACAAATAACCACGGGTTTATATTTATTGCCTTGTCAACAGCAGCGAGAATTACGTGTGTATCTGCGGTACCTGTTGTGTCAAGATTTAGACCAATAATGATAAAAACGATTAATGTTACAGATATAGTGGGCACAGTAGTAAACATCATATATCGTATATGTGTAAACAGATCTGTACCTGCCATAGCCGGGGCAAGATTTGTCGTATCGCTCAAGGGCGAAATCTTATCGCCAAAGTAAGCTCCTGAGAGAACGGCACCCGCTGTCATACCTAATGGTATTCCAAGCGCATCTGCAATACCAATTAGCGCTATACCTACAGTAGCAGAAGTTGTCCAGCTGCTTCCCGTTGCTACAGAAATGATAGCACATATTACCACACAAGAAGCCAGGAATATTGTGGGATTGAGTATTTGCAATCCGTAGTAGATCATTGTGGGTATGATACCGCTAACGAGCCACGTCCCGGCAAGAGCACCTACCATAAGTAAAATGAGAATAGCTCCTGCTGTAGATTTAATATTTTCGGCAACCTCTTCAAGCATTTGGGCAAAGGTTACTTTGTTGTAAATACCTACAATTGCCGCAACCGCACCACCTAAAAGAAGAATGAATTGATTACTTCCGCTTAAAGCGTCATCACCAAAAGCCACAAAAACATTGTAAAAAAGCATCGCTACCAGCGCAAAAACGGGTATAAGTGCTTCCCAAATGTTTAGTTCTCTGTTCTCTATAATTTTTTCGTTTGAAGTATCTTGTGAGTGGCTTTCCATAGGAGTAAATTGAACGGTTACAATAATACGGAAAAACTATAATATCATATTTTTTAAAAATCAAGCATTTAGACGATAAAATCGTTCATTTTATCGTGTTTTTTGGGAATCAATAAATCTTAAGATAGATTGTTTACAGCGGCACTATATTTGCCATGTAGTTAATAATCAAGTCCTTTTACCCCAAAATAAAGCATTCATTTGCCTTCACCCCACTTGATAAAAGCCTTCCAACCCGGAAGGCTTTTTGTATTTTAAACATCCTGCAAAACAGCTATAATAGTTAGCAATAAAATTATAGGTAAAAGCTTATAATGATAGAATTGTACATTGCTCGTTAGAATTGTAACTTTGATATCTCAAATAGTTAAGATAAAAATATGAGTTCATACGACGTAGCAGTCATTGGTTCCGGTCCCGGGGGATACGTAGCCGCCATTAGATGTGCCCAACTTGGCATGAAAACGGCAATTATAGAAAAATATTCAACCCTGGGTGGTACTTGCCTTAATGTGGGCTGCATCCCTTCAAAAGCACTTCTTGATTCTTCACATCATTATGAAGATGCGATCACTCATTTTGAAGAACACGGTATTGAGATTTCTGGTGATGTAAAGCTCAATCTTGAGAAAATGATGTCGCGCAAGGCCGGTGTAGTAGAACAAACTACAAAGGGTATTGAGTTTTTGATGAACAAAAATGAAATAGATACCTATGAAGGTGTAGGAAGCTTTAAAGATGCCACTCATATCAATATCGCTCTTGCGAAAGGTGAAAATGTCACGATAGAAGCTAAACATATAATTATTGCAACCGGAAGTAAACCTGCCAGCCTTCCTTTTATAGAAATTGATAAAGAACGCATAATAACCTCTACTGAAGCTTTAAAGCTGAAAGAAGTACCAAAACACCTAATTGTGATAGGTGGCGGAGTTATAGGCCTTGAATTAGGTCAGGTTTATAAAAGACTGGGAGCAGAAGTTACGGTTGTAGAATATCTCGATCGCATTATCCCAACTATGGATGGGGCTCAAAGCAAAGAACTTACTAAAGTTCTCAAAAAGCAAAAGATGAAGATCAATGTTTCTCATCAGGTAAATGCGGTAGAGCGTAATGGTGATGAGGTGACTGTGAAGGCAAAAGATAAAAAAGGAAACGAAGTAGAATTTAAAGGTGATTACGTTCTTGTTTCTGTGGGTAGAAAAGCATTTACAGATGGGTTAAATCTGGATGCAGTGGGTATTGAAACAGACAAACGCGGTGTAGTAGAAGTGAATGATTACTTGCAAACCAAAGTTTCAAATATCTATGCAATAGGTGATGTGGTACGCGGTGCAATGCTCGCACATAAAGCAGAAGAAGAAGGTGTTTTTGTGGCCGAAACAATCGCAGGACAAAAACCACATATTGATTATAACCTCATACCAGGAGTGGTTTACACCTGGCCAGAAGTTGCTTCTGTAGGTAAAACTGAAGAAGCTTTAAAAGAGAGTGGTACAAAATATAAAGTTGGTCAATTTCCTATGCGTGCATTAGGACGTGCTCGTGCAAGTGGTGATACAGACGGATTTGTGAAAATCCTGGCTGATGAACAAACTGACGAAGTTTTAGGAGTTCATATGGTTGGTGCACGCGTTGCAGATTTAATAGCAGAAGGAGTTACCGCGATGGAATTTAGAGCAAGTGCAGAAGATATGGCAATCATGTCTCATGCGCATCCTACATATGCAGAAGCTGTAAAAGAAGCAGCTCTCGCAGCAACAGCAGACCGCGCTTTACACGTATAAAAAATCGGTTAAAACCAAAAAAACCCGCTTTTTAGGCGGGTTTTTTTGGTTTTATATATCCACGATTTATAATATTCGCTTATTAATAGTAATTTATTTTTATCTTTCTCAAACCAATCGCTTGAAGTTTCACGTTTTTAAAGTGGAAGTTTTAAATAAGCATATAATTCCCTCATACTAGAATTGTATTTAATTTTCACAACTATTTCTTATGAAAATACTGTTACTGTTGATTTTAACTGTTGCTTCTATTCACGCTCAGGATACGACCTTGACTAAGCTTGATCATTTTTTTAATCTTCTTGAAGAAAATAATGTAATGATGGGCGATTTTTCTGTGTTTAAAGATGGTAAGGAAGTTTACCAAAAAACAATAGGCTACGTTGATATTGATGCAGGTATTAAAGCAGATAAAAATACTAAATATCGCATTGGCTCTATTACCAAAACATTTACAGCCACAATTATCATGCAATTGGTTGAGAACGGAAAATTAAAAATAGATACACCATTAAGCAGCTATTTTTCAGAGGTTCCAAATGCAGATAAAATAAGTATAGAAAATATGCTACGTCATCAAAGTGGTATTTTTAATATCACAGATGAATCTGATAGCAATAAGTGGGTCATTAAACCACAATCCAGAAAGGCAATGTTAAAACGTTTAATGAAACATCCTTCTATTTTTGAAGCTGGAACAAAAACCGCCTATTCTAATTCAAATTATATTTTACTGTCTTACATCGCTGAAGATATTACTGGGGAAACTTATTCAGAAAATATTAAATCACGCATAGTAGATCCTCTTAATCTAGAGCGCACAGAATATGGGCATGATATCAAGACTTCTGATAATGAAGCGATACCTTATATTCCTGTAAATGGAGTTTGGAAACCATTTCCTGTAATTTCAGATATGAGTGTGCCTATGGGAGCAGGTGCCATTGTATCAACAGCAACAGAATTAAATGAATTTTATCAGGCTCTCTTTAGCGGTAAACTCGTCTCAGATAATTCTTTAAAACAGATGACAGATGTGTCAACGGGTATGGGGATGGGGTTTGGAGCCGGATCTTTTAGCAATAGAAATGGTTTTGGACACGACGGGGCGATAGATGCTTTTCAATCCTTTGCCTTACATATGCCGGAAGAAAACATTTCTATTGCCATAACAACAAATGCAACATCCTTGCCTTTACAATATATTTTAACCAGTGCAATAAGTATTTATTTTGGCGAAGAATATGAATTCCCAGAATTTAAACCTAAAAAGCCATTCTTAGAATTAACGTCTGCAGAACTGAAGCAATATGCGGGAACATATAGCAGCCCAGATTTTCCATTGAAAATAACCATAGATCATAATAAAAATAAACTTACGGCTCAAGCCTCTGGACAATCTGCTTTTCCATTAGAAGCTATTGCTAAGTATACTTTTAAGTCTTTTGATGAAATGATAACTTTGACTTTTAATATTCATGAGAAAACTCTTTTGCTTCAGCAGTTGGGATTTCCTGAACATTTGTTAACAATGGAAGAGTGAAATAGAAGCATTTAAAATTTTAAAACAGGCTAAAATCTTAAGATTCCTCTCTTTAATTTACATTTGAAGTACTGATTAGGTGCCACCTTTGGTATTTGGCTACATAAACAAAAGTAGCAGCTTCCTTATTGTTGATTTCGATCTGGCCACCGCCGTCCCAAATAGACAACCGATTTTGAGCTTGAGAACCTCCGTTTTCACTTTGAAAATACATTCTGAAATTTGCATTTCTTACACTTGTCTTAATAGTAATAATACGACCATCTGTCCCGCCAGAAATCCCTGTTATATTTATAGGCTGATTGTCACCTGTGTCATTAAGTATAAATATCGATGCATCTGTAGTTGACAGATTTAGGTTCATATTATTTTGATTTGTATAAAAATTTTGATCAATTATTTCTACACTTCTATAAAGCCCTCTGCCGCTACTTGCAGAATTTTGAACTTGTAATGTGCCATCTGCATTTGCTACAACTGCAGCTGGGTATGTCACAGTGGGATTATTTGTAGTGGCGAGTGCATCACTGCGCATAGAACCTGCAATATGTAATTTTTCTTGGGGCGTTGCAGTGCCAATACCTACATTCCCATCATTTTTTACAGTAAATCTTTCAACCTGATTGGTGGTATTTGCTGCAATAGTAGATACGACAAATTTAGTAGGCAAGCTGTTTGAAGTAGGAGTACCGTCAACGTAATATCTCAGTCCGCCCACTTCTCTTGTGTTTGTCCCATCGTGGGTTTTAAAAATAACAGAGCCTATTTCCTGGTTTGTTGCCAGTCTTCCCGGCGCATCTAAAGTACCGCCGGTATTATAGAATACAAAATTGGGCGGATTAGTATCTGCGCTTGTTAACTGTATATCATTATCTCCTTCTCGCTTTATTTCAAAACCTTCTACGGGATCATCTGTGCCAATACCAAACTTTCCATCTTTTGTAAAAGCTACGGTGTACCCATTTTCGTTAGCCTGATTTGCGTACAGAACGTCATTGCCTTTCGCATTTCTAGCGCGCGTCCATTCAGCTGCACTTGAAGTGAAAGGTAGCCACGATGTTGTAGCATTATCCCAATAATGAAAACCTTTATCGTAAGTGCTGTAAGCCTGAGTTAAATAAACCAGCATGCCATCCTGAGCTGAACCCGGGTGAGTGGCAGAAAAATTATTAACTCTTGGGATTAATAAACCGTCTGTAAAAATAGGAGCATTCGGGTCTGAAGCAGCAATATCTAATCTTGATTGTGGGGAGGTTGTACCAATACCCACCTGTGCATAGGCGGTGACAGAGGTAAAAAATATTATAAGCAAACTAAGGCTTATGATTGTTGTAATTGTTCTCATTTGTGGGTTTTACTACCACAAATAAAAGTCCTATTTTTTATATGATTTTTTATTTTGGCTAGCCAAAGAGAATATCGGTATGTATAGCAGAATAGCCGATAAATGACGTTTTTTTAGGAACGTAATTAGTCGGCTATGCAAAAATTTCGTTTTAATTAATTATCTCGCTTCTTTAATTCGCGTATACAGATCTTAAATATTCTTTAAGTTTTGTTGGTTTTTCGCCTATTAAATTGGTGACATCGTGGCTTGTCTGTTTAAATTCACCAATCTTAGTTGCTTCAGAAAAACCAGCCATCATCCCGATAATATCATTAGGGACTCCATTTTCTTTTAAGGTTGCAGTAAATTCTTCTTGCGATGGCGATACATATTGAATATCCTTCCCGGTAACTTCTGAGATCATTTCTGCAATGTCCTTATAGCTGTAAGCTTCTTCTGCAGTGATGTTGTATTCTTTATTAGCATGATCTTTTGTCGTTAAAACAATAGCTCCTGCTTTTGCCATATCTTCTCTTGATACAAATGCGCATTTTCCTTCGCCAGCAGGCAGGTAAATCGTTTTGTTCTCAAGAATATGTTCACCTATAAACATGGGTATGACTTCCATGTAAATGTTATGTTTTAAAATCGTGTAATTTAATCCCGATTTTTTGATCAGATCTTCCGTTTTTAGATGTCCCTCAGCGACTAATGGTATGGGGGAGTTTTCTAAACCCCTCTCTCGTATAAAACTGGTGTAAATAATATGATTTACACCGGCTTCTTTTGCCGCTTTTACAATATTCTCATGTTGCTTGATTCGTTTTGCAATATCGCTTCCTGAAACAAAATAAAGTTTGTCAATGCCGGTGAATGCCTGCACCAGCGAATTATAATCATCATAATCACCCAGACGAATATCTATATCTGAATTTTCAAATTCCTTAGTCTTAGATTTGTCTCTGGCAAGAATT
This sequence comes from Leeuwenhoekiella sp. A2, assembly GCF_047946655.1. Taxonomy (GTDB): domain Bacteria; phylum Bacteroidota; class Bacteroidia; order Flavobacteriales; family Flavobacteriaceae; genus Leeuwenhoekiella. The sequence goes on along the minus strand of NZ_CP172311.1, from coordinate 528,564 downwards.
GCAAGTGGTGTCGCCGGCGCATATTGCTGAACGTATTTTAAAACTAAATTTCCTAAATGACCGGTAGCTCCTGTAATTAATATCATAGTATTGTTTTTCTTACTAAATTAAATATATTTACTATATTAAAGTAAGTGAATTGCAGAAGATTAAACTATACTTTTGTATAGTGCTTAAAAATTATTTTTATGGAAATACATCAAAATTTAGAAGACATAAAATTGTGTTCTTCTCAGTTTGTTCTCGCAGTAAATGATACGATGAATGTTATAAGCGGAAAATGGAAACTCCCTATAATAGGCACCTTAATGTTTGGTAAAAAAAGATTTAAAGATATGGAACGTGAGATACCCAAGATCAACCCGCGTATGTTGTCTAAGGAGTTAAAAGATCTCGAGGCAAATGGTATAGTCTCACGTACAGTGCATAATACAACTCCTGTAAAGATTGAATATGAACTTACTAAATCTGGCAAAACCTTAAATAAAGTTCTTGATTCTATGGTAGAGTGGGGTTTACACCACAGGCAAATCGTGCTGGCAGATGACTAAAATTAGTTCACCAGCTGCCACCACTTTTCAAATAGGACTTGATCATTATTAAGATCAACTTTTTCACCTATCATAGGCGTTACTAAATGAATTTCCGTTTGTGTGGCACCTATATTTGTAATACGTTCTAAAGGCTCATCCCAGCTGTGATTAGCCAGCGCAAATTTGCAGGAATGTACCGGCAGGAGAGATTTTGCTCCCAAGTCTTTTGCAGCCTGAAATACTTCTTCTGGTTGCATGTGAATGTATTTCCAGTTCTTGTCATACTGACCATTTTCCAGAATAACCAGGTCAAAAGGACCTTCAGTTTTACCTATTTCTGCAAAATGAGTGTCGTAGCCACTATCACCACCAAGGTACAGCTTTAACGTTGGTGTTTTTAAGATATATGAAGTCCACAGCGTTTGATTTCGTTTAAAACTCCTTCCGGAAAAATGTCGCGCAGGCGCTGTTTTTATAGTAAAGCCGTCACCTAATTTTATCTCGTGATTCCAGTCTCTTTCTATAATCTTATTCTTTTGAAAACCCCAGAATTCCAGATGTGAAGCCACACCTAAAGGACAAATGATCGTGTGTGTCTGTGACTTAAAATTGATAAGCGTATTATAATCCATGTGATCCCAATGATCGTGGGTTAGAACCAGAATGTCAATTTCAGGAAAGTCTGAAACCGTATAAGGATCGCTTCCGCGGAAGGCCTTAGTACCGCCGGGCATGGGTGAAGCAGAACCGCTAAAAACAGGATCAACCAGAATTTTCTTTCCATCTGTCTGAATGAAATAAGAAGAGTGACCAAACCACACTAAAATATTTTCAAAAGGATCGAGGTTTAGAAGATCTGTCTTTTTAGAAGGCAAAGGCTTGGGCGGTTTACGATTAGCACTTTTTCTAAATAGAATATCGCGTATTGCCTCAATATAAGTGACTCCTTCTGTAAGTGAAGGCGTCTCATGTAAATTTTGAAATGAATTTTCTGTGTAGTGAGGCGATTTTTTAATTCGCGCTAAGCGCTTACCGCCAGGGTTGCTGCCAAATTTTTCCTGATTCATAAAAATCACAGAGAACAGAACCAGCAGTAGAATTATTAGGAGAAAGATGAGCATAATTATATTTGCCTATTGCAGAAATTAAAGATTATTTTCCCGTACGCTGTCCCAACAGATCGTAAATGACATGTCTATATATTTTTTAATTTCTTTATCGTGATGCATGAGATATTCTATAGTCCCAAAGAGAAGGTCATTAAAAGTCTTAAGTAAAAAATCGAGCGGAATTTGCTTAAAAACGCCATTTTCTATGCCGTTTTTCCACCATTCAAGTCGGCCTTTCCAGGTGTCATCTTCGGCCATGAGGTCGTTGCAATAGTAAGGTGAGTTTTTAAACTGAAGCAAATACTGCACTTTATCCTGATTATCTAAACTCCATAAGATAATATTTTGCCACAGCTGTTTAAGCTCTTCTTTTATGGTGATATTTTCAGAATCTGATAAATAAGTTTGAGAGATTATTTCTTTTTTTATCGCTTTGTATGATGAAATAATAATGTCTTCTTTAGATTTAAAATGGTAGAACATAGTGCCTGTGGCAACACCTGCAGTTTTAGATATTTCTGCGGTAGAAACCCGGTCAAAGCCATTTTGCACAAATAGTTTTACGGCACTTGATAATATAAGGGTTTTCTTATCTGTCATTATTAATTTCTAAGGGAAGACAAATCTCCCATTTTATACTTAAAATCGATTATTTTAGGTATAAAAACAGCCATTTATTTACAAATGGCTGTTTATGAGTCATTTTATTTTCGGGTTTCTAGTTTTCTAACTGTCGATCATTTTTAGTGAACTCAAGCATCCAGCCTGGATATTCTGGCGCTAGTTTACTAATTTCATCTAACTGTGAAAGTTCGTCATCAGTAAATTTAACTTCGGTCGATTTTAAGTTATCGCTCAATTGATCGGCATTTTTTGCACCTATAATTACGCTGCTTACAACAGATTGATGCAACAACCAAGCGATAGAAAGCTGAGCCACAGAAGCTCCTTTGCTTTCGGCCATAGGTCTTAAAGCGTCGACTATAGAAAATGCACGATCTTTATTTACCGGTGGGAAATCAAAATTGTCTCTTCTGCCACCGGTTTTAGTATCTTCTTTGCTGTATTTGCCACTCAGCAATCCACCGGCTAACGGACTCCAAACCATCAGGCCAACTTTTTGATCTTTTAAAAGAGGGACGATCTCGCGTTCAAGATCTCTGCCAGCGATTGTATAATAAGCCTGAAGTGAAGCAAATCTTTCCAGGTTATTAAATTTCGAGTAATCGAGTGCCTTCATCAATTGCCACGCAGCAACATTACTAGCCCCAATATATCTTACTTTACCGCTGCGAACCAAGTCATCTAGTGCGCGCAAGGTCTCTTCAATAGGAGTAAGCGGGTCGTGTGAGTGAATTTGATACAGATCGATATAATCTGTGTTAAGACGTTTTAAACTGGCCTCAACCTGATCTATTATGTGTTTGCGGCTCAACCCTTTTTCATTAGGGCCATCGCCCATTGTGCCTCTGGCTTTAGTTGCCAGAATCACAGACTCTCGCGAGATCCCACTATTGCGCAGTGCCTGCCCGGTAATTTCTTCAGACAAACCGTCTGAATATACATTTGCCGTGTCAATAAAATTCACGCCGGCTTCTACTACTTGTTTAAGTAAAGCATCAGCTTCTTTTTGTTCTACACCGCCTATATCTTTAAATCTCCCTTTAGCTCCAAAAGTCATTGTGCCAAAGCATAATTCTGAAACCAGTAATCCTGTATTTCCTAATAAATTGTATTTCATAATAATTTTTTGTTTGTATAGATAGACTAATCAGTCTATAAAATTAAACACGTTCTTGAGCTTTATGAAATTACGTGTCATAATTATTTGATAAAATTTAAAATGAAACGTTTACGAGCTTTTATAGGGAATTGAATTACTGCAGTTCTGCTTAAAAATTTGCTGAATACTCTTTTACCTCGTCTATATATTTTTCTTTCTCATCATCTGGAAGCCAGCTGGCTTTAAAACCATTAATAGCAAGTTGCGTAAGTTGTTCTGTAGTGAGACCTAATGCTTCGGCTACAGACAAATAATTCTCGTTCATATACCCGCCAAAGTAAGCAGGGTCATCAGAATGAATGGTCACCAGCAGATTCTTATCCATCATTTCTACCAGTTGGTAATCTTTCATATCCTGAATCACTTTCAATTCAAGATTAGAAAGAGGGCACAAGGTGAGAGGCATTTGCGATTTTGAAAGTCTCTCAACCAGCCTATCGTCATCAAGTGCACGATTGCCGTGATCTATACGAGCAACTTTTAAAAGATCTAGAGCTTCCCAGATATAGTCTGAAGGTCCTTCTTCTCCGGCGTGCGCAACGGTTAGTAGACCGTGCTCGCGAGCTTTTGCGAAAACACGTTCAAATTTTGAAGGCGGATTACCCACTTCTGAAGAATCAAGACCCACCGCAATGATCTTGTCTTTAAAAGGTAAAGCTTCTTCTAAAGTTTTAAAAGCCGATTCTTCATCAAGATGGCGTAAAAAAGACATGATCAATTTAAAAGTTATATTCAGCTTTTTCTTGCCATCTTCTATAGCTCTGTAGATGCCATTTATTACAGTTTCAAAAGGAACGCCGCGATCTGTATGCGTTTGTGGGTCAAAGAAAATCTCTACGTGCACCACATTTTGAGAATTTACTTTCTCAAGGTAAGCCCACGTAAGATCATAAAAATCCTCTTCTGTGATTAAGACCCCGGCACCTTCATAATATATATCAAGAAATTCTTGTAGATTATTAAATTTATACGCCTCTTTGAGGGCATTAACATTGTCATACTTAATCTCCTTATTATTTCGCGCAGCAATTTTAAACATGAGCTCCGGCTCAAAAGTGCCTTCTATGTGAAGGTGCAATTCAGTTTTAGGCAGACCTTTAATAAAATCTTCAATATTCTTAGCAGGCATGAGGTGGGTTATTTTGTATTTTATTCTAATGGGTTAGTAATCAGAATATGAGGTTGGGTGTAAAAAGGTGATATCTATATGAGAAACATTATTTTGATATTCTGGTAAGGCAGAAAGTTTTTTCCACTCTGGGGCGTCAGAAAAAGATTTCCAATGCTCATCTCTGCTTTTTTGATCTGTAAATGTGGTCATGTACATCAAATTAGGCATATCAGGACCAGAAATTACTTCGCCGTAGAAAACAGCATTGAAGCTCAGTTTTTTAAAGAGTGCAACTTCACCGCCGTCATTAAACATTTTTACTTTATTTTGATGATAGGCAACAGTAGGAGACTGGTAGCTTCTTAACTCATAAACCCGGTCTTCTCGTGTTCCCGTAACTGCAGAAGGTTTTAATTGAGGCATTTTCTCAAAAGCCTTTAGAATTATAGATTGTATACGCACATACGGCGGATTGTCATATGAAGTAGTTATAAAATCTTTCCCGGCAGATTGAAACTGAGCATCTGCATCTAACTTATCCTGCAAACCTGCGATTTGATCAAGCGAAGTAAAAGGAAGTAAAACATAAACTTTTTGTAGCGTATCGCCCGGAGCCATTTCTCTGGGTTTAAAAACGCCTACATTTTCAATTCCTTGCTTTTTTAAAGCTGGTAAATATGCATTTTCAAAAAAGTTATCTGCTTTATCAACCTGTTCTTGCGATGCAAAAGAATAGATTTTAATCTGGTAGAACTCACGATCTGTTTCTTGTGCAGACAGCGTATTTAAACTTATCATCGTGAAAAATATAAGTGAGATATTCTGTAGTTTTTTCAAACTGGTCATGGCTTTTAAAGATTTATGGAAGTTAATTTATTACTAATTGCTGATTTTGTATAAATATAGGTAAGTAATTTTAGAAATGACTTTTTAGAAATAGTCAAATACAAATTTTTCATGCAAGCAATACATATTACAAAAGGCGGTGGTCCCGAAGTTCTTCAGTTTAAAACCGTAGAGTTGAATAAACCTGATAAACGAGAAGTGCGTATACAAGTTAAAGCTGCAGGTGTAAACCGAAGCGATATTTTAACCCGACAAAATCCTAACGCTTACGGTAAAGATCTGCCGGGAGCTACAATTCCCGGGCTGGAGGTTTCTGGAGAAGTTATAGAAGCAGGCGCAGAAGTCAATGATTTACATGTAGGTGATAAAGTTTGTGCACTTATTCCCGGTGGCGGTTATGCCGAAGAAGTTGTAGTAGATGAGCGGTTATGTTTACCTCTCCCGGCAGGTCTCAATTTTATAGAAGCTGCCTCTTTACCGGAAGCCATTTTTACAGTTTGGTTTAATATTTTTCAGCAAGGGAAAATAAAATCTGAAGAACGCTTATTGATTCATGGTGGTACGAGCGGCGTGGGAATTATGGGTCTGCAAATGGCGGCGGCAATGGGTATTAAAACCTACACAACAGTAGGCTCACAAGAAAAGGTTGATTTCATTAAGCAGCACAAATTAGGGAGTGTTATAAATTATAAAGAAGAAGATTTTGAGCGTGCTTATAAAGATGAGCAGATAGATGTGATTCTTGATATGGTAGGCGGTTCATACACCAGTAAAAATCTCTCTATTTTAAATAAAAACGGCCGTTTACTCTATATTAACGGCATGAACGGGACAACTCCCGAAATAAACTTGTGGACGATCATGTCGAAAAATCTTATTCTTACAGGTAGTTTACTAAAACCACAATCTGTTGAGGTAAAAGCGCAAATTGCCAGTGAAGTACATAAATATGTCTGGCCACTTTTAGAGCAGAAAAAAGTAAAGCCTGTTATTTATAAAACTTTCTCATTAGCAGAGGCTGCAGAGGCACATAAACTTATGGAAAGCAGTACCCACATTGGCAAAATTGTACTAAGCGTAGATTAAGAATGGCGGTAGAAGTAAATAAGCATTTCGCAATAGCGGGCTCAAATCTGGATCTAAAAGGAGCGTGGTTAAAGCAATTAGTAAATGGAGAATCAGGCTTGCCGGAACTCAAGGGTAAAGGAGTTTTATTTTCAGAAATTACGCTGAATAAATTTATAGAAGAAGAATATAAACATGACAAAAAATTTCTGCCTGAGCAAGGCGAAAGAAGCTTAAGAACATTCTCAAGTGGTGAACAAAAAAAGGCTTTGCTGTCGTACCTTTTAAGCACAAATCCTGATTTTTTAATTCTTGATAATCCATTTGATGCGATGGATGTTACTGCTGTAGAAAACTTTAAAAACAGATTTGAAACAATTTCAGAGGAGATAACGATTGTTCAGATCTTTAAAAGAAAAGCCGATTTATTGCCATTTATCACCGATTTTTTAGAGGTTTCAGGAGATTTTTTTAGTGTTATTAAACCAAATATAAAAGCGAATACCGCTCTAAAAGAAGAATTTGACATTACAATTCCGAAGCCATTAAAAGAATACATCAATATTCCTGAGACACTTGTTGAGTTAAAGAATGTTTCAGTTTCTTACGAAGATAAGCCGGTTCTACATGAGATAAACTGGAGGATCAACAAAGGGCAATTCTGGCAATTAAAAGGCCCTAATGGTTCTGGGAAAACCACAATTTTGTCAATGATCTATGGTAATAATACAAAAGGCTTTGGTGTAGACCTTTTTTTGTTTGGAAATAAAAAAGGAAGCGGGGAGACGGTTTGGGAAATTAAAGAGAAAATAGGTTTCTTCACACCCACGATTATTCAGCTTTTTAAGGGATCTTATAACTTGCAGGAAATGGTTATTTCCGGGTTGTTTGATAGTATAGGTCTTTATCAAAAACCCAACGACCTACATATAAAATTAGCTGATAAATGGTTACAGGTTCTAGGCTTGTACAACGAGAGGTTTACTAATTTTTTTAGCTGTTCTACCGTAGAGCAACGACTGGTTCTTATCGCTAGGGCAATGATAAAACATCCACCTTTACTTATTCTTGATGAACCTACTACCGGTCTTGATGATGATGGTGCTCATTTAATAGTTTCATTAATCAACAAGATAGCGCAAGAAAGTAAAACTGCTGTGCTGTATGTTTCTCACCGCGATGAGGCCGGTTTGAAGCCAGACTACGTATATACCTTAATACCCACCGCAAATGGTTCTATGGGCAGGGAAGAAGTAAAGACTTAGTCTATTTTCCCCATACTTAGTAAATGCCACCTATGGTCTTGCGCAACGTAGATAAAAGAAATTGCACCATAGCCATTTATGACATCTACATCACGACCCACTTTAAAGCGATTTTCTGGCGCAGAAGAAGTATTTTCATTTCTTATTCTTATAGAGAAATTATGTTCAGAAACATCAGTTTTAAGTGTTATTACACGGCCATCTGTCCCACCAGCAATCCCGGTAATATTTACACTTTGTCTTTGGTTTCCTGTTTCGGTCAATATAAATACTGAAGCAGTTGAAGTCGCCAGATTAAGATTGTAATTATTTAAATTCTGGTTAGCAAAATGATCATGAACAATTTTTACACCTCTGGTATAAGGAACAGTTGTTGAAACACCTGAATCTGAAGAAGAAGATGAGGCTGAAGATAAATCTCCCCATTCATTTTTTTGACTATCCCAAAAATGAAAACCTCTTTTGTGAGAACCGTAGTCTTGTTTTAAATACAAAAGCATACCATCCTGATCGTGACCTGGCGCACTAGAAGGAAGTACATTTACACGTGGTATAAGTATTCCATCTGTAATAGAGGGATTATCTGCATCAAACGTATTTATGTCTAATAGACTTTTAGGAGCTGTGGTGCCTATACCCACTTGTGAAAAAGAAATTAGAGGCAAAAGAGCGAATGCTACACAAAATGCAGCGGTTGTAATAAATCTCATAATCTGTTGTAACTTGGGGTTAACGAGGACGAAATTATTGAGAAATTTTATAAGTTATTGGAGATGAGTTGTTTTTTCGATATCATCGAAATATTAATCGATTAAGAATGTTAAAAAAAGCAATCTAAAAGCGCTCTATCTACCATCTGCACAGTTATCCGGATGAAATGCAAAGACAAAAAAATCCCCGTTTTTAAGCTCAAAAACGGGGATTTTTATGTCTAAAAATGAGATTTTATATTATTCATGTTCTACCAAATCACTTTGATTTCTGAATACAAGTTCGTCATCAAAAGCATCTATTAAAATAATACTATCTGTGGTTATTTTACCAGAAAGTATTTCCTTAGACAGATTATTTAAAACCTCTCGTTGTATAGTACGTTTAACAGGACGGGCCCCAAATTCTGGTTGAAAACCTTTTTCTGCTAAATAGTCTATAGCTTCTTCTGTAGCATCTATGGTTATATTTTGTTTTGCGACCATTTTAGCAACTCCTTTTAACTGCAGATTTACGATTTGTTTTATGTCTTTTCGCGTAAGCGGAGTAAACATTACAATATCATCAATCCTGTTTATAAATTCAGGACGTATGGTTTGTTTAAGTAAGCCTAGTACTTCTACTTTGGCACCTTCCATCGCAGAATCTACATTTTTTATGCTTTCAAATTTCTCCTGTATTATATGACTTCCCATATTTGAAGTCATTATAATGATGGTGTTTTTGAAATCTGCCAACCTGCCTTTATTATCTGTTAGTCTGCCTTCATCCAGAACTTGCAACAGAATATTAAATGTATCTGGATGCGCTTTTTCTATCTCATCCAGTAACACAACAGAATAAGGTTTGCGTCTTACAGCCTCTGTTAATTGACCGCCTTCTTCATAACCCACATATCCCGGAGGTGCACCCACAAGTCTGCTTACAGAATGTCTTTCCTGATATTCACTCATATCTATTCTGGTCATGTTATTCTCATCATCAAACAGATATTCTGCCAGAGCTTTAGCGAGTTCTGTTTTACCTACACCGGTTGTCCCCAGAAATAAGAAGGAACCTATGGGTCTATTCTGATCCTGAAGACCGGCACGACTTCTTCTCACCGCGTCACTTACTGCTGCGATCGCCTCTTCCTGACCTACTAATCTTTTGTGTAATTCTTCTTCAAGATGCAGTAGCTTCTCGCGCTCACTTTGCAGCATTTTATTTACAGGAATACCGGTCCATTTTGCGACAACCTCAGCGATGTCTTCACTTGTAACTTCTTCTTTTATTAGCGAATTTTCAGACTGCGCAGCTAGTTTTGCCTGTAATTTCTCTAGTTCTTCCTGAGATTCTTTAATCTTTCCGTAACGCAATTCTGCTACTTTGCCGTAGTTGCCTTCACGTTCTGCACGTTCTGCCTCAAGCTTATAATTCTCAATATCCTGTTTTACATTCTGAATATTATCTACAACCTCTTTCTCACTTTTCCATTTAGCATTGATCTCATTGCGTTCTTCTTTTAGGTTTGCAAGATCTGCACTAAGCGATTTTAGTTTTGAGTCATCGTTCTCTCTTTTAATGGCTTCGATCTCAATTTCCAGCTGCATGATCTTACGATCGAGAACATCTAGTTCTTCTGGCTTAGAGTTGATCTCCATGCGCATTTTAGAAGCAGCTTCATCCATCAGGTCAATTGCCTTATCTGGTAAGAATCTGTTTGTGATGTAGCGTTGCGAAAGCTCGACCGCTGCTATGATCGCATTATCTTTAATGCGTACTTTGTGATGCGTCTCGTATTTTTCTTTTATACCACGCAGTATAGAAATTGCACTTTCTGTATCTGGCTCATCTACCATTACTTTTTGAAAACGTCTCTCGAGTGCCTTATCTTTCTCAAAGTATTTTTGATACTCATCAAGCGTGGTAGCGCCAATAGCTCTTAGTTCGCCACGAGCAAGCGCTGGTTTTAAAATATTTGCTGCGTCCATAGCACCCTGGCCGCCACCGGCACCCACAAGCGTGTGTATCTCATCAATAAAAAGGACGATGTCACCTTCACTGGTTGTGACCTCTTTAATAACCGCTTTTAGTCGTTCTTCAAATTCGCCTTTAAATTTCGCACCAGCGATCAATGCGCCCATATCGAGGGCAAAAATCTGCTTTTCCTGCAGGTTTTCTGGTACATCACCATCTACAATACGGTGAGCAAGACCTTCTGCAATTGCTGTTTTACCTGTACCGGGTTCACCTACAAGAATAGGGTTATTCTTTGTGCGGCGTGAAAGGATCTGCAGTATGCGTCGTATCTCCTCATCTCGACCTATAACAGGATCAAGTTTGCCGTCTCTGGCGAGTTGATTTAGGTTTTTAGCGTATTTATTAAGTGAATTGTATGTTTCTTCTGCACTTTGTGAGGTCACGCGATCTCCTTTGCGTAATTCGGTTATGGCAGCTTTAAGGTGTTTTTCTGTGACGCCCTGATCTTTTAAAATTTGGGCAACTTTACTATTAGATTTGAATATTGCCAAAAGAAGATGCTCAATAGAAACATATTCATCAGTCATCTTTTTAGCAATAACGCTGGCTTCTGTCACTGTTCTGCTCGCTTCACGCGAAAGCACAATATCGCCGCCGCTTACTTTAGGAAAACTCTCTAAAGTGCGATCTACGATTTGTTGTAGCAAACTTAAATTTACATCCAGTTTCTGAAGCAGAAACGGAGTTACATTCTCATCAATCTCAAGAATAGCCTTAAATAGATGCTCGTTCTCAATTTGTTGATGACCTAAGCTTTGAGCAAGCTGTTGTGCCTGCTGTATTGCTTCCTGGGCTTTTATAGTGAAATTATTGAAGTTCATCTGATTATTGTTTTTTACAAATTACCTTAAGCAAAGCATATACCAGTTAATTTTATAGACAAAATGACCGATTTTTGCACGAAAAAAGTGACTTTTTGTCTTTTGAGCAGGTGGGTAGTGTAGATCAAAATCTCTATAAATTTAGCAAAGGTTTAGCAGTACCTTTGTTAATGATTACTCAATTTCCAATTATATTGATGAAAAAGAATTTTTATGGGATTATTAGACAGATTTAAAAGTCAGCGTGATATAGTAAAAGAAGAAATTAAAGAAGTGCCGTGGGTCGCTCTTGAGAAAGAAGAACAGCTTGAAGAGTTGACAGAAATCTCAAAAGCTGTTCCTGTACTTATCTTTAAACATAGCACCACCTGCGGTATAAGCAGAATGGCTTTAAGACAATTTGAACAGGATTATGATATTGATGAGAAGCAGCTGGAACCTTTCTTTCTCGATCTTAAAAGATACCGCGACATTAGCCAGGCAATCGCTGAAAAATTTCAGGTACGCCATGAAAGTCCACAGGTGATATTAATTAAAAATGGGGCAGCAGTCTACGACGATTCTCATGGTAGCATAAATGTGGCCCGCATTAAAGAAAAGTTATAATCTTCTAAACAAGTACTTGTTTTAAAGAGTTTTTACCAAAAATAAACCCGGAGTATAATTACCCCGGGTTTACACATATAACCTATTAACCCTTTTTAAATAAGTTATAATACTATTGTTGAAGGCTAATTCAAATAAATTACAACTACGTAGCTTTTTATTGGCTTTTGGTTACTACTTAATAAGACGTTTTCGCCCTTAAAATGTTGCATAAAATCAGGCATTTAACATTTTAATAACGTTTTCGAAAAACTAGAATACGCCCCCTCCAGATTTCTCATTAGCATCTCTTTGTTTTCTGCGTTTTGCACGATATTGAGAATCACCAAATCTGTAATTAAGACCCACAAAAATTGTCTGACTTTCCCAATTAAATTGCCCTATCTGCTCATAAGGATAAGTAGCTGTAAATCGTGCTCGCATCGTATTAAAAATATCATTGTAGTTTAAGCTGAAAGTACTTTTACCGTCCCACAGTTCATAACGTGCACCTACATTTACAAAATACATGGGTTTAGATTTAAACTGTAACCCTTCATTACTGCCGCGGTAGAAACCAAAAGCAGATAATGTGAACTTCTGGGTTACCGTAAAGTTATTGCTCATTCTCACATTATAGGCTGTATTATCTACCTCGCGGGTAACAAGCAAAATGTCGTCTGCAGTAGGATTTGAAGTAGAAGGATCAAGCACTTCAGAAATACCTTTTTGTGTTTGATTATAAATATCAAAACTTGCATTAAAACTCCACCATTCAAAAGGTTTGTAGTTGCTTGATAATTCAAAACCGTAGGCAGAAGTATTATCAAAATTGTCAAACGTCAAAACACTTTTGTCTAGATTAAAGCGATCTACAAATACCGCCTGATTGATCTCGTCCTGAATGATCCTGTAGAAAACGCCTCCAGTAACGCTACCTTTTTCGAGCTTGTGCGTATAATTCAACTCAATAGAATTAGTAAACTGTGGTTCTAGATCTACATTACCATAATTAGTAAGTAAAGGTGTGCTCCACTGGCGTATAGGATTTACCTGCCCTACACCGGGACGGTCTACTCTGCGGCTATAACTCACCTGGTATTGATTTTTCTCACTTGGGTTATAGGTTAAATAGGCTGACGGATAAACCTGTATGTAATCATTTGTAAATGCGCGTACCGTATTTGTATCTGCTTTTACATTTACATTCTCAAGGCGCGCACCCATCTGGTAAGACCATTTCTCAAAAGTTTTACCATAGGTTAAATAAGCCGAATATATATTTCTGCTATACTCAAATTGTGTGCTGCGTGTGGGTACAAGAACGCCCTGGCTATTATATGATTTACCTGTACTCGCATAGTCAATATCGGTATTGAACAAGATTGCCTGTAAACCGGCTTCTAATTTGGCATCTTCAGCCAGCGGATTCACATAATCAAGATTAACCGTAGTTCTGTCTCTTTCAGTATCAACAAAATCCATGTAATTATCTATAGGCGATGCACCCGTAAATTTAAAATCTGCATCTTCATTGCCGCTATAGATATTATGATCTACTTCTAGTTCAATATTGTGACCTTCTTTATCAAAAGCAAGCTTGTAATCAAAATTATATTGGCCCGAAGTATTATCATTTACACTTTTAAATAATTGCGTCTGATTACGGTCTGCCGAAGGATATAAAATCCCAATATCACCCGTAGTACTACCCGCATACCAGTTTTGACTGGTGAAAAAAGATAAAGTGTTCTTATCATTTAAGTAGAAATCAAGTCCTGTTTTTAGAAGATGTGATTTGCTGTCATCCAGAAAATTAAATAGCTGTCTTGAACCGTCATTGGGGCGATAGATGTTTCCGTAGTTTTGATTAAGTGAGAAATTATTACTGTAATTCGCATACAGGTTAAACTTCCCATTACGGTAATTTAGATTCATACCGCTATTAAATTTAGGGTGTTTCTCGTAAGATAAACCCACGTTTACATCACCGTTAAAACCAATATTCACATTCTTATGCAGAACAATATTGATGATACCGCTCATTCCTTCAGGGTTATATTTAGCTGAAGGATTTGTGATCAATTCTATTTTTTTAATAGACGTTGACGGAATTTGCTTAAGCAGCTGCGCAGCAGGAATATTAGATAGTTTGCCATCTACCATCACACGCACGTTGCTGTTACCTCTTAAAGTAAGTGCGCCAGATTGTTGATCTACACTTACAGACGGTATGTTATTCATAATGTCTGAAGCCGTCGCACCGGCTGTAGTAAGATCTTTACCCACATTTATAACCTTACGGTCAATTTGCTGTTCTATGGTCGTGCGTTCTGCTACAATGTTGACCTCATCAAGTTCTGAGGCTATAGCGGCAATTTTTAAAGTGCCCAGATTCCAGTCGCGGTTTGTACGGTTAATGGTAATAGCTTTAGTATAGGTCTCGTAACCTATAAACTGCACTTTAAATGTGTAGTTACCTTCAGGTATTTTCTCTAAAATAAAACTTCCGTCGTCATTTGTAATTCCGCCGGTGACCACTTGGTTAGCGCTGTCATTGATAACAACAGTGGCGTAGGGGATGGGTTCATTTAGTGTGCCATCTAACACAACACCTTTAACTGAGCCGGTAATTGCTTCATCTGGCATAGATTGAGCGGTAGATAATAGTGTCGTTGATAGAAATAAGAACGAAAAGAGGCTGGTAAGCCAATTGATTGCTTTCATAGTCTGATTGTTTTTTGATTGATGATGATGTTTGTAATATATAATACTTTGTATAACATATTACCTGTAAAAATATATTCCCACAAATAATGCAGGTACTATAAAGACGACAAAATGTATTTTTCGTTACAGAAAAAATCGATAAATTTTAAATTAGAAAACCCGGGGCTTTGTAGGCTCCGGGTTTTCAAGCTCAAGTATCCTTAATTAACACTAACCATCAAAACGAATTACGAATAACTCGAGCTGGGAAATCAATCTCTTACTGCTATAGACGTAATGCATTTCCCATTGTTACATAACGCCTAAAGATTTAACTTTGTTTTATGAGCACGAAGAAAACACTAGTACTTGGGGCTTCTTTAAAGCCGCACAGATATGCAAATATTGCAATAAAAAGACTTGTTCAAAACAATCACCCAGTGGTTGCTGTTGGTTTACGCGAAGGCGACGTAGCCGGAGTTCATATAGAAACCGGCAGACCTGAATTTCAAGAAATTGATACTATTACCCTGTATATGAATGCGCAAAGGCAGCGCGATTTTTATACTTATTTAACCGATTTAAAGCCAAAAAGGGTGATTTTTAATCCCGGCACAGAAAACCCTGAGTTGTATTCTATTCTACAGAAAAATAATATTGAAGTTGAAGTAGCTTGTACGCTCGTGCTTTTAAGTACAGGACAGTATTAAAAAGCAAAGTTTGAATTGCGATTTTTGCCTCTCTAAGGACGATTTTAATCGAAATTAAGCCGTTTTATTAGCTACCCTTAACTTCTTTTTCTGAATAAGTAAAAGACCTAAGAATGTAACTAATCCATTGAGGATAAGGATAAAAAACCCGAATTCAAAATTGAGATAAGCAACACTTAGCAAGCTTATTATGTATGAAAGAATAGGTGAGAGCACGGCAACCAGCGGCACTAAAGTATCTTTTACTTTCATTTTAGTAAAAAGCCCAAAAGAATATAGCCCCAGAAGCGGTCCATATGTATAACCTGCAAAAACAAAAAGGCGTGAGATCACACTTTCGTCTGCAATCACATACTTAAAAATTATAATCACAAGTATTAGGATCAACGAAGCTAAAACGTGTATAAGTTTTCTAATTTTCACCTGTTTTTCTTGGTCATATTTTCTTTCAATTCCCAGAATATCTATACTAAACGAAGTTGTAAGTGATGTAAGAGCACTGTCTGCACTTGAGTAGGCAGCGGCAATTAACCCCAGAATAAAAAAGATCGCAATACCAAAGCCCAGGTCAGTCTGGGTTGCGATGTATGGGAAAAGATCATCTTTAGAGGCGGTTATACCGTTATTTTCTGCGTAGACAGTAAGTAACAAACCAAGAGCCAGAAAGACAAAATTGACTACAGTTAAAACTAGGGTAAACCAGAACATATTCTTTTGTGCATCTTTTAGCGTGCGGCAGGTTAGGTTTTTTTGCATCATGTCCTGATCAAGACCCGTCATTACAATCGCTATAAATGCTCCCGAAACAAATTGCTTTACAAAGTGATCCCCGCTTTTCCAGTCTTCAAAAAAGAACATTTTAGAAAGGTCACTATCTGCAATGAAGCCAAAAATATTAGAAGGTGAAAGCCCCAGATCGTTTGATACATAATAGGTCGCCACACCTACAGAAATCAGCATAAATAAGGTTTGCAAAGTATCTGTCCACACAATGGTTTTTATACCAGACTTAAAAGTATAAAGCCAGATAAGTAAAATGGTAATTGTCACAGTTACCCAAAAAGGGATATGCATCGCGTCAAAAACCAGTAGTTGCAAAACATTAGCCACTAAATAAAGTCTAAAACTCGCTCCCACAATACGGCTGATGAGGAAAAAGGAAGCACCTGTTTTATAGGAGTATTTACCAAAGCGACCTTCAAGATAGCTATAAATAGATGTGAGATTTAACTTGTAATACAGCGGTAAAAGCACAGTGCCTATGACAGCGTAGCCCACCGTATAGCCCAAAACCACCTGAAAATAACTAAATTTTGAGGCCTCTACCCACCCGGGTACAGAAATAAATGTCACACCAGAGAGCGATGCGCCTATCATACCAAACGCTACCAGATACCAGGGCGACTGCTTACTCGCTTTAAAAAAGTCTGCGTTAGAACCAGATTTACCTGTGAGATAAGAAATTAACATGAGTAGCCCAAAGTAAGCGGCGATCAATAAGAGAATATAGGTAGGTTGCATGCGGTGATATTTTACAGGCTACGAATATAACCTTTTACCCTCTAATTGTTTTTTAAAGGGATTTAGCTTGCGCGAAATTATTATCTCCTGTAAACAAGGTGAGTCGTTAACCTGAGATTAATGTATTTCATCTTTAAAATAAAAACGTTTGCGTATCGTTGTAGAGACTTTATAAAAGCACTTACCTTTGGGTGCTTAAATTTATAAGTATGGAACTACCTAAATTTCTTCTTGGTGATAACACAGATTATTCTGATGGTATTTTTGTTATTCACACAGACTTTCCGCGTTTTATTATCAATCTTACAAATGACGAAGTAGAATGGCTTGAAGATTTTGATAAGAACGATGAGGAAGAACTTGCTTCAGAAGCAGAAGGTTTAATTCAGGCAGCAACAGACTTCTACGATAGAGAAGTAGCTCGCTATGAAGAAGAGTAAATGGAGTCTTTACGAGATATAGATCAACAACTTTTCCTGTTTTTAAACAACCTTGGTACTGAAACCTGGGATCCCTTTTGGATTATAATTACCGGCAAGTGGTATTCTATACCACTTTATGCTATTTTATTATTCCTGATTTATAGGAAGTTTGGACCGAAAAACACCCTTATTATCCTGGTTTTTGTTGCAGCACTTATCGCCAGCACAGATCAACTCGCTAACGTTTTTAAACACGGTTTTCAACGATTGCGACCTTGTGGTGAACCTGCGGTGATGAATAAAGCAAGATTCATTGCAGCGAGATGCGGTCATTTCGGTTATTTTTCTGCTCATGCTGCCAGCTCAATGGGGCTCGCCATTTTTGTAGGTTTGTTACTGAAGTCGACTTATAAATATCTCATCTTTGCACTTTTGTTTTGGTCTGTATTAATAGGCTATAGCCGCATTTATGTGGGTGTACATTATCCTGGTGATGTACTTTCGGGAATGATAATAGGAGGCTTGCTGGGATATCTTTTTTACCTGATCTACAGGTATGTATTAAAACGGTTTACACATTAAGATTATAGAATTATGAAAGCTTTAGTTACAGGTGCAGCAGGATTTATAGGATCACATTGCGCCGAACGCTTAAAAAAATTAGGTCATGAAGTTGTGGGTATAGATAATTTTTCTCCCTATTACAGCGAAGATCTAAAACATAAAAACGCTAAAGATTTAAAAGCAGGTGGCATACCAATAGTACGAGTAGATCTGCGTAAACCTGCTGATTTTTCCCATCTCGATACAGATTTCAACTATATCTTTCATTTTGCTGCACAACCCGGTATTTCGGCTTCATCAAGTTTTGAAGATTATTTGATGAACAACCTTGTGGCCACAAAAAATCTAATAGATTTTGCGATAGATTGTAAAGATTTAAAGCTTTTCGTAAATATATCTACTTCTTCAATTTATGGTATACGAGCAACTTTAACCGAAGAAGAAGCACCAGAACCTGCATCTTTTTATGGGGTTACTAAACTGGCTGCAGAACAACTTGTGCTTTCAAAAACCCGTGAAAATAAGCTAAATACCTGCTCTCTAAGGTTATTTTCTGTTTATGGACCAAGAGAAAGACCAGAGAAATTATATTCAAAACTTATAGGTTGTGGTTTCTTTCATCAGGAATTCCCCTTATATACAGGTAGCGGTGAGCATGTGCGCAGTTTCACTTACGTGGAAGACATTATAGATGGTGTTGTAAGCGTAATTGGCAAGGAGGAAGAGGTAAGAGGTGAAGTTTTTAATCTGGGTACAGAACATGAGCACACCACTGCAGAGGGAATCGAGATCGTTGAAGATATTCTCAATACTAAGATCATCAAGAAAGATAC
This sequence comes from Leeuwenhoekiella sp. A2, assembly GCF_047946655.1. Taxonomy (GTDB): domain Bacteria; phylum Bacteroidota; class Bacteroidia; order Flavobacteriales; family Flavobacteriaceae; genus Leeuwenhoekiella. Next base: position 509,954 of record NZ_CP172311.1, on the reverse strand, counting down.
TCCCAGAAGACAAGGGGAGCAATTACTTACTAAGGCCAATATTGCCAAGGCAAGAAGAGTGCTGGGTTATGATCCTAAAACAACATTAAAGGAAGGACTTCAAAAGCAAATTGACTGGTATCGTAAAGAGTTTGTAGAGTAAATGTGCGCATACCGGCTGAGTAATATTATAAGTGAGTCTTGTAATTTGATTTTGATTATAAAGTAAATTGAGCATCTTAATAAGAAAAATGGTTATCTTAATATCCTTTTAACCAACCATTTTACTTTTATGAAAGATCAAAATTCGCGGCGTAAATTTATTCAGCATTCCACTTTAGCCGCTGCAGGATTAACTATTACAAATAATCTTATAGCAAAACCATTTTCAACTTTTACAGCCGATTTATCATCTGCAGAAACCATTAATTTTGGTCTTATAGGCTGCAACGGTATGGGTTTTACAGATCTGCGTGCGCATCTTAAATTACCTAATGTAAATTGTGTAGCACTCGCAGATGTAGATCAACGTGTGCTTGATAAGCGTTCTGCTGAGGTTAATGAGCTTACTGGTAAAACTCCCGAAACATATACAGATTACCGCAAGCTTCTTGATAATAAAGATGTAGATGCTGTTATTATAGGCACTCCAGACCATTGGCATTGTTTAATTTTAATAGATGCCTGCAAAGCTGGTAAACACGTGTATGTAGAAAAGCCATTAGGCAACAGCGTAGAAGAGTGCAACCTAATGGCAGCGGCAGTAAAAAAATACGATAGTATAGTTCAGGTAGGGCAGTGGCAGCGTAGTGGCGGTCATTATGGCAATGCGATTAGATTTGTACAATCAGGTAAATTAGGTAAGATAAGACTGGTTAAATGCTGGGCGTATCAAGGCTGGATGAAACCCTTATCTCCTAAACCAGACACAACTGCACCAGAAGGCGTTGATTATACGATGTGGCTTGGCCCGGCACCAGAAAGACCGTTTAATGAAAACCGATTTCACTTTAATTTCAGGTGGTTTTGGGATTATGCAGGCGGTTTAATGACAGACTGGGGTGTGCATGAAATTGACATTGCTTTGTTTGCCATGAAAGCAACGGCGCCTAAATCTATTCTCGCTTCCGGCGGAAAATTTGCTTATCCTAATGATCCTTCAGAGACACCAGATACGTTACAAACCGTTTTTGAATATGATGACTTTAACCTTTTGTGGGAACACGCTACGGGCATCGACGGCGGTAATTACGGACGCACAGAAGGAATCGCCTTTATAGGTAATAAAGGCACACTTGTACTCAATCGTGGCGGCTGGGAAGTGATTCCGGAAACTGAAGAGTTAGATGGTAAGAGCATTGACAAGGTAGAACGCATGCCACTGCAAAAGGCAACAGGAGATGCAATAGGCAATCATGCACAAAGTTTTGTAGATGCTATTCGCAGCAGTGATAAATCTAAACTTAACTGCCCAATAGAAGCTGGCAGAATTGCAGCAGTAAATGCTCACATGGGGAATATCGCCTTTAAAACAGGAAGAAAAATATATTGGGATGAAGCTAAAAGTGAGTTTAAGGATGATAAAGAGGCAAACAAACTCTTAAGGGCAAATTATAATAACGGATGGAAATTACCGGTTGTTTAACGCAATTTCAGCAACTGCTGAGCCGCCTGAAAAGGGGTAAGTTCTCCGGCTGATATTTGGCCTAAAACCACCGATAATTGCTCCTTTATGGCAGGTTTTTCATAAAATTCGTCTTTAAGGGCGTTTTCAATTGTACTTTTTAACCAATAGCTATTTTGATGCGTACGATTCTCTTCAAAATAGTTGTTGGTTTTTGTTTGTTTAAAATACTGGTCAATTATAGACCAAACTTCTTGTATACCATCATTATTCAGCGCGCTGCATGTCTTTACCGGGGGTTGCCAGTTACTTTTTTTAGGTGGATAGAGGTGTAACGCTTTGGCGAAAGCATTCTTTGCCAATTTTGAGGCCTTTATATTTTCGCCATCGGCTTTATTAATAATTATGGCATCTGCCATTTCCACAATTCCGCGTTTAATACCCTGAAGTTCGTCACCGGCTCCGGCAAGTTTTAAGAGCAAAAAGAAATCTGTCATGGCATGAACGGCAACCTCGTTTTGACCCACACCCACCGTTTCTACAAGAATTGTATCATAACCGGCAGCTTCACATAATATGATAGATTCTCTGGTCTTACGCGCTACGCCACCCAAAGAATCTCCTGAAGCTGATGGTCTTATAAATGCATTCTTAGTAGTTGATAACGTACTCATCCTTGTTTTATCTCCCAGAATACTGCCGTGCGTAACGCTGCTGCTGGGGTCAATTGCAAGAACTGCCACTTTTTTACCTTGCTCAATAAGATGAATTCCTAAAGCTTCAATAAATGTGCTTTTGCCTACGCCGGGAACACCTGTTATACCTATCCTAACCGATTTGTTTGCAAAAGGGAGACATTCCCTCAGAATATGTTGAGCAATCTCCTGATGTGTTTTAGCTGTACTCTCGATTAAGGTAATGCATTTGCTTAAGGCGGTTACATTGCCCTGCAGTAAACCAGAAATAAGAGCCGAAGCATCTAAGGCTTGTTTTCGTTTTAAAACAATATTCTTAGCTTCTGCTGTATTTATATGTTTGTGGTTGCTCATTGTATCACCTCAATTAGAAGTAGACCAAAGGTAATCGATTTGTTTTTTATGAATTTTTTAAGAGGGGCATGGCGATGACTTCTTTGAGTATTGGTATCTTAGGCATGAATAATAGAAAAATAATATTATGAAAGCTTTGTATTCAGCGAAAGCGACGGCCCAGGGTGGTAGAGATTCAAGTGTAAAAACCGAAGATGGTACTATAGATTTTGATCTTAGTATTCCTAAAGGATTAGGAGGATCTGGCGGTAAGGGTGCAAACCCAGAGCAATTCTTTGCAGCCGGTTATAGTGCCTGCTATGGCAGCGCTCTGGCTCATGTAGCACGAGAACATAAAATAGATCTGGGCGATTATACCGTAACAGCAACAGTAAAAATAGGCAAGAATGAAGATGATATGTTTCAGCTTGAGGTGATACTTGACTCATACTTACCCACAGTTGATACAGAAACAGGTGAGATGCTGGTAAATGAGGCTCATGAGGTGTGCCCTTATTCAAGAGCTACACAAGATAATATAGACGTTACATTAAATCTTCTTCTAGACAGTGACGATGATGAGGAAGAATAAATCGTAAAGTATTTATATACAATACTAAAGCCCGCTGTTAAGCGGGCTTTTTCTTTTTAAGAAAGCCCAGTTTAAATTTTACTACATTTCAAAAAAAATATTAATAGAATTTGCAACATGTGAATTCTCTCATCGTCTTTAGAGAGAATTAGCAACTAACCATCATACCATTTTGTTACTCACTGATATCATTGAAAGATGCAAGCAGAACGACCGCCGGGCGCAGCTGCAGCTGTATCGTAAGTACTGCGACGGCATGTACTACGTAGCCTATAGGTTTTTAAGAGATTCATTTGAAGCTGAAGAAGCGATGCAGGAAGCTTTTATAAAAGCATTTGCAAAATTGCATCAGTATAATGGTGAAGTAACATTTGGTGCATGGCTTAAGCGTATCGTGATCAATAAAAGTATCGATATGCTTAAAGCCAAAAAACTAGAACTGGTTGCTATTAATGAGCAGGTTCTGGGCAAAGTTGATGAATTTAATGATTGGTCTGTAGACGATACTATCACTATAGATCATATTAAAGAAGCTATTGACGATCTGCCGGAGCGCTACAGATATGCCGTGATGTTATTTCTGGTAGAAGGGTACGATCACCAGGAAATATCTGAGATACTTGATATAACAGAAGTAGCATCAAGAACTCTAGTACACAGAGGAAAGAAAAAATTACAGGAAAAGTTAAAACAACAATATCATGGCACAGGATATTAGAGATCTTATGAAAAGAGATTTGGGTCTGCCTAAAGAAAGTCTTAGAGCCGGTCACGAGAGTCGGTTTGAGGCAAGGCTAAATAGAGAATTTGGTATGGTGGCTAAGCGTAAATCGTCGGGCATGTACCTGTGGTTAAAAATTGCCGCTGTACTAATAGTGGTAGTTGCAATAGGAGGTTTTCTACTTAGTAATCCATTGAAACAGGATGATGCTCCTGCAGTGACAACAGCAGTCCCAAAGACAGATGATGAGGGTGTTCTGCTAAGCGACCGCTCGCCTAAATTTAAGGAGATAGAAGATTATTATCTGGCAAGTATAAATGTAGAGCTGGCACAGTTAAAAGTTACAGATGATAACAAAGCGCTGGTAGATTCATTTATGGCGCAGCTGGAAGAGCTCAATACAGAGTACAAACGCTTAAATAAAGATCTTGTAGATGTAGGGGTGAATGAAGAAACTGTTTCAGCCTTGATAGATAATCTAAAACTCAGACTAGATCTATTATTCAAATTAAAAGAAAAATTAACCGAATTGAAAACCTTTCGCTCTGGCGAAACAGAACCTAATACGATTTAAAAAGGGATGAAAAATTATAGCAAAATATATACGATCATTCTGGTAATGACTGTTTTTATGATGCCAAAAAGTTGGGCTCAAAAAACTACCGAGAAACTTAAGGAGCGTTTTAATACAAACCAGGATGTAAATATTAATGTAGATACTCAGTATGCAGATATTGTATTTGAGAACTGGAATAAAGATAATGTAGAAGTAGAAGCTGTTATTGAGACAGATGGTTTATCTCAGGATGATATAGATCGTCTTATGAGAGACTGGAAGATAAGTGTGCAGGGTAATAGTAAAATAATACGCATCAATTCTCTGGGCGGTACCGCCGGTTCTAATATTGCTTTAGGTGATATACCTGCAAGTGGTCTTGATGATATTATAGCTTCTTCTATGCAGATAGTGGGACCAATTATGAAGAATATGGTAACCCCAATGATTGAGAGCTTCGCTGGCACGCAATTGCCGCCAGAATATTACAGAGGCATGAGCAACATTGAGTTTGATTATGATGCTTATAAACGAGATGGAGAGAAATATCTAAAAGAGTATGAGCGCAAGGTAGAGTCGCACTTTGGTGATGATTTTGATACTGCAATGGCAAAATGGGAGAAAGAGAATGAGGGCAAAATGAAGCATTGGGAAAGTACTAATATAGGTTCAGGTTTTCTGGGCATGCCGCCATCACCGTTTGGTCGTAATCTAAGTTTTGATTCTGATGCTTATGAAAAGGACAAAAAAGGATATGTCGCTAAATTAAATTCAAAATATAAAACCAATGCTTCGGTTAAAGATGTAGATAAATGGCTTGACAATATGGAAGCGTGGGGAGAAGATTTTGGTAAAGGTATGGAAGCTTGGGGTGAGCAATTTGGTGAGGTGTTTGGTAAGAATATGGAAGCCTGGGGTGAAAATTTTGGCAAAGCCATGGAGAAAGATATGCAGGCGTGGGGTAATAACTTTGGTAAAAGTATGGAAGCCTGGGGGGAGAATTTTGGTAAACAAATGGAAGAAATGGCAGAGCGAAATGACGGTAACTTTCAGCGTAGCACCAGCCGCGATGCAAATGGTAATGTGAGCACTCGTATGAGCTACAGTTATGATTCTTCAAAGAATAACAACAGGAACAGATCAACTTCTAATAAGGTTAGACGTAAGATCATTGTACGTATGCCTAATGATGCTAAACTTGATCTCAATGTGAGACATGGCAACATTAAAATAGGTGATGCCAATAATGCTCGTGTTAATCTTTCACATGGTGATTTTATAGCTTCTACAATAGATGGCGATCAAACTTACATCAATGTTTCTTACAGCCCCGTGGCAGTAACAGACTGGAATTATGGTACTTTAAAAACCAGTTATGTGAAGAAATGTGTTATCGCTAAAGCGAAAAGTATAAATGTAGACAGCCGCTCAAGTAATGTTATAATTAATGAGCTGGAAGACTCTGGTGTGATTGTGGGCACCTTTGGTGAACTTTCTATACCAAAGGTAGGGCGAGACTTTAAAACGCTCAACATTAGCCTTGAGAACAGCGATCTTGTATTGAGATTACCAGATAGCGCATTTCACTTTACTTACAATGGTACGCGCAGTAATTTAAATTATCCTTCTAAGCTTGATGCCAAAGTGATGAACAGCTACGATAGCAAAATGGTGAACGGTTTTTACAAATCAAGAAATACAGATAGCTCAATTGCTATTTCGGCTAAATTCAGTGATGTTTTGGTAAACTGATTTTAGTATTTTTAACGCCATGCAACACACAGAAATTAGTGCTCAATTGGCGTCATTGACTAAAGGATTTACTCCAGTGATAGGTGGTTTTACTCAAGAAGACTACATATCACTGGATTTATCTGTTAATAATACCGATTTTAAGCACTTTAATGCCGATTCTTCTCAGTCTATAGGAGATTTTATCAAGCAATATCTTTCTAAAAAAGGTACTAAGATCGCGTATGGCGGTTATAATGAGAAGCGAGATATTTACAATCGCAGTACTCATTTTACCACTACAGATGCAGCTAGCCAGCGCAATATCCATCTGGGAGTTGATATTTGGGCAGATGCGGGAACACCAGTTCTAACCCCGGTTTCAGGAAAAGTGCATAGTTTTAAAGATAATACTAATCATGGCGATTATGGCCCGTGTATAATTTTAGAACACACTACTCCACAACTCACTTTTTATACGTTGTATGGTCATTTATCGCGAGAATCTCTTATCCACCTCAAAGAAGGCCAAACTTTTAAAGCTGGAGCAGAAATAGCCACTTTAGGAAAACCATTTGAAAATGGAGATTATTCACCACATTTACATTTTCAGGTAATTTGTGATATGCAGGGCAAAACCGGCGACTATCCGGGTGTAAGTAGTAAAAATGATCTCAATTTTTATCTTGAGAATTGCCCAAATCCTAATTTACTGCTTAAAATATAGTAACAAAATCTCAATTTTTAGACTAACCGTACAGCAATTCTTGACTGCTATTTCTATTTGTCTAAAGCAGATATATCTAGTTAATGTATTTATTATAAGTAATTTATGTATATTTAAAGTTGAGTTTGTTATCATTCAACTACGTGAGCGATGGCAGAAATTTTACATACAATTAGTGAAAAGTATTTCCCTTTTAAAACTGAATATGACCTTAGGCCGGTATTAGATTATTGGCGTTCTTCTCATATTTTAGAAAATGAAGCTTTAGATAATTTAGAAGAGTATTTAGAACACAATGATTTTCTTCTGGAACCCAATTATAATGGCCAGGAGTGGGCAGAGCACAATTCGTTCTTAGAATCACTTTTTCAGCCCTTTTTCGCATTTAGCAAATTAGACAATTCTGTAGTAGCCATCACCCGCCCCTTTCTGTATAAAGAATATCTTCTGGCCACGCCTGCTTATAAAGAACTGCTAACGGGTAGCACTAAAAAAGAAAATGATGCATTTAGTGATTTTGGCGAAAGCAATATTCAGCTTATCTACGCCTATAAAATTATTTTAAAAAGGATCTATAACATTGATCTACAGGTCGATTTCCCTATAATTGTTCCGCTTTTTGATATTGCAAATAACTTGTGGCGCTATTTTAAAGTTGCTCTTAATAATGAAATGATTCAGGTTAAGACCAATAAAAAATTAGCATTAAATGAGCATAAACTTCAAAAATTACTTGATAAACCTTTTGATGAAAAAGCTTGGGCTAAGTTACTGCCGCCGGCAAATTTCACGTTCTCCGGCGTTTCTGTAGTCACCTTACTAGAAGTAACTATTGAAGAATCTACTAACAGGATAAGGCGTTTACTGCTCAATACAAATTATGCAAATGGCTCTGCCTGGCTAGAATCACTACAGCAGGAAATGCGTAATCTCTTTAAGCTGCCTCAACTGCGCGTGGGTATTGGGACTTTAATGGCAAACGGAGCAATCAACTTTGTATCGTCAAGACCATTGTGGAATAGCCTTCTAATTAGCCAGATCTATAAATATATACAGAACTGGAAAGAGAATTCCTTTTACACACAACTCCTTAAAAAAGGAAAAACGATCATTATTGAAGACCTCAAAGACAGGACAAAAGAGACGACGTATTTAAACCAGTCTCTTATAGATCTGGGATATCGTAATTTATTGATCACACCGCTTTTTAAAGATGATAAAATAATAGGTATTCTAGAGCTGGCCTGCCCTATTCCTGGTGCGATAAATGGCCTTTCTATGCTGAAAATCAACCAAATTAAGCCGATTTTTGTAAGTGCGATTCAGCGGCATCTTGAAGAATTTGAAAACAGGGTAGAAACTGTGATGCTTGAGCAATACACGGCAATTCATCCTACAATACGCTGGAAGTTTAGAGAAGCTGCCATACAAATTTTGGAAAAAGGCAGAAATGCCGAAAATGAAGCAATCGTTTTTGAGAATTTGCATCCGTTTTACGGTTCGCTTGATATACGCAATTCTTCTAACCGTCGCAATCATGCGGTTTTACGAGACCTATATGATAATCTCGAGTTTTGCAGTTCGCTTTTGCGAAAGACACATCAGGTGCTCTCACTTTCTATCCTTGGCGAGCTGGTTTATGAGCTGGAGCAGCAACTTGAGCTTTTAAGACAGGATTATACTAAAGGTGACGAGACTGAACTGGTAGATTTTATTCGGAAAAAGCTCAATCCCATTATAGATCTTCTTAATAATCAATATCCTCAAATACGCGACGATATTGAGGATTATAAGGCGAAAATATGCCCTGATTCAGGGATTTTTACCAAGCACAGATTGGCGTATGACCAGCAGTTGCTAAACGTAAATCAATGTATTGTAGATTGCCTGGAAGAGGAAGAGAACACCTTACAGCAACTTTTACCCTGCCTTTTTGAAAAATATCAAACTGATGGTGTAGAGTATAATATTTATTTAGGTGCATCGCTTTCGCAGAAAAATACTTTTGATAAACTTCATATCGACAATCTTCGCTTACGCCAGTTAATATGGACGTGCAAGATCGTGCGAAGAATTACTCAAATAGAAAATACAAATTGTATAGATCAACATAATGAGAATAGTTTTCAAAATCTTGAAATAGCACCGGTCATCCTGGCTTACGGTACGCCGGTCACTTTAAAATTTAGAAGGGAAGAGAAGAAGCTTGATGTTGATGGTTCTTACAATGTGCGTTATGAAATACTAAAGAAGCGCATAGATAAATCATATATTTTAAATTCTCATGAGCGCTTATCTCAGCCCGGCCATATAGCAGTTGTTTATATGCATGATGAAGAGGAGAGTGCTTATAGCAGGCATCTAAATTATTTGGCCTTTCAGGGATTAATAGAATTAGATTGGGTAACCTTAGATCTGGAAGCCCTCCCGGGAGTGGAAGGGCTTAAAGCTATGCGGGCCAAAGTAAAGCTTGATGTTGTTTAATCTTTATACTTATCAAACCAGGTAAGCACAGCACTTATTTTAGCTAAAAGATTACTGGGTCTGTTTGCGATACCGTGACCAGAACCGGGAATTCTTACCATCGCGCTTTCTACTTTTTGTAATTTAAGAGCAGCATAAAATTGTTCAGATTCTGCTATTGGCGTTCTATAATCTTCTTCCCCTACCAGAAGCATTGTGGGAGTTGTGACATTGCCAACATACGACAACGGACTCCTTTTTAAATAATTCTCAGGATCTTCCCAGGGTTTGTTGGGGAACCAGTATTTGTAGAAATACGCAGGATTGTCAGAATACAATACAAAGCTGTACCAGTTAATCACCGGCTTGGCAACCACCGCTGCTTTAAAACGATCAGTATGACCTACGATCCAGGCTGTGAGTACCCCGCCACCGCTACCACCGGTAACAAATAAATTTTCAGTATCTATAAAACCTTTGGCTATAGCCGCATCAACGCCAGACATCAAATCTTCGTAGTCATGGTTGGGATAATCATGATTGATAAGATTACCAAATTCTTCACCATAACCTGTACTACCTCGCGGATTTGTATAAAGCACCACATATCCTTTAGCTGCATACATTTGTATTTCGGCAGAAAAAACCGAAGCGTAGCTTGCAAAAGGCCCGCCGTGAATTTCTAAAATAAACGGATATTTTTTAGAAGGGTCAAAATCTGGCGGAGTCACTAGCCAGCCTTGTATTTCTCGGTCATCATAAGATGATTTCCAGCGCATTTCCTGTACATCTCCTAAATTGCGGAAACTGAATAGATCTTCGTTGAGGTTTGTAAGTCGGTTAGTTTTATTTCGCGAAAGCGTAGCCAGATCTGCAGGATGTTCTGTGCCACCTAATGTGAAAGCCAATGTGCCATCATTAGAAACGCTATAAGCTGCTGCTGTGTAGGGACGACCAAGCGATAAACCGCCAAGGCCGGTTGCGAGAGTATCAACTTTTCCGTCAAGGGAGATATGACCTATTTTCGTTTCACCGGTGTCATCGTACAAAAAGTAAAGACCTTTGCCTTTTTCATCCCAGAAAATATCGCCAATATCACGGTCAAAATCGGTAGAAGTGGGCTTAATATCGCCCCCGGAAGTATTCATAGTAAACAAATGCGTCACCTGATATCCCTGGTATTTATCTTCAAAACCGGTGTACGCTATCATAGAGCCATCAGGAGAAAGAACCGGGTTACTGTCCGGGCCAATATTATTGGTCAGGGCGGCGATTTTTCCGGTTGCAAGGGTGATTTTATAGATCTCGCTATTTAAAGGTTCGTACTCATGTTCTTCATGCAAATTAGCAGAGAAATAAAGGGATTTACCATCTTTAGACCAAACGGGAGCGCCATAATCGTTATCATCTGTAGTTATCTGCATGGGCGTACCGCCGTCTGTAGATAGAACGAATAATTGCTCGTTTCCACTTTTTAAATAACCTTCCCCATCACCGCGGTATTTCATTTTGTCTATGTAGATAGGAGGGCTGTTCCACTTTGCGCCTTCCGGTTTTCCCGATAATTGTATAGGCGAAGAAGTAGATTTTGGAACAAACATATTAAAAGCCAGATAACTGTCGTCGTAAGACCAGGCAACAGAGCCTGGCGTTTGAGGTGAGTTTGTAAGTGCAGCATATTCCTTTGTGTCAAGCCACATGAGGTACAGTTTCATCTTATCATCTGCCAAATTAGATTTAAAAACGATCCTGCTGCCGTCATGAGACCAAACTGGTGACACATCATTATGATTACCTGTCGTAAGCGGGCGGTTATGCGACCCATCAGTATTGATGATCCAGAGATTAGACAGGTTGCGATCTGTCATAATATCTTTAAAATTACGCACATAAATAACCTGCTTGCCGTCTGGCGAAATTTGAGGGTCTGAAACAAATTCCATACTGAATATATCTGCCAGTTCCAGATTAGTCTTAACCTGAGCAAAAGCACTTTGAACAAGCGTTAAAAACAGAAAACTTATAAAGATTGATTTTTTCATATATGGAATTTTAGTTGGTTATTATTTAGCTTCTTTAATGACTCTAAAGCCTACATGATCACTTGACTTTAAGCTGTCGTCATTGTCATCATAAAAATCATAGGCACTGTAGCCATAAATGCCGTCATCTGCATATTCTGCAACGTTACCGCCCAGGTCAAAAATAGCCGCTTCTTCTACTTTGGTACTTTTAAAACTACCTACTTCTGCAAGAAGAGAGCCTTTTACTTCTTTCGCTTTTTCAAGAAGTTGAGATACATCTTCTTTTACAAGATCATAACCTGCCCAGTGGTTGAGGTTATTCTCATTTTTAGCATTTTTACGCGCTTTTTTCTGTAAATCCTTGGCTTCTTTTGTGTTTGGTAATCTATAGGAATCCCCTGTTTTTGTAGACAACCATTCTGTATACGCTTTCGCGGAAGCTTTATCTGTCTCTACAGGATAATTCTCATGTCCCGCAGGGAATGAAAAATCGGGTCTAAAAGCCAAAAATTGGGCATTTGTGACCTCAAATCGGCCAAGAGAGATCGAGTCTTTCTTGAGTAAAAGAGTTTCCGGAATAAGCGTTTCTTTTACTATTTCGCCATACAAACCATCAACTTTTTTGGCCTCGTCTAATTTAATGGCTTCAGCCAGCGGACTATCTTCTTTAAACGCTTCATTCTTAGTTGAGGGTTTATTGAGCAGGTACTTTTCTATCCACGCTATTTCCTCATTCATTTTACGCAGCTGGTGCGTAATCTTGCCTAAACCATGTGGCTGACCGGGAAACCAAAGAAATTTTACAGGAGCCTGAGCAACCTGTTGCAGACCGCGGTAATATTCCCATCCCTGATCGCGAGGCACTGCTCTGTCTTCACTTCCGTGGAAAATAATAGTGGGTGTTTTTATTTTTTCGATCTCAAACAGAGGAGATTTTATAATGTAATTCTCATTGTAGATCTTACCGTTAGTATCATCCCAAGGCGCGCCGCCAAAATAGCCTTCATCAAAACTCACCCCAAAACGACAAGTTCCAAAATCTGAAGTCCAGTTTACATCACCCGCACCGGGAGCAGCGACTTTAAACATATCAGGATAACGCACAGTGAGCATTGTGGTTAAGATCGCTCCGTTAGACCAACCCATTGTTCCCAGTTGGTCAGGATCTACTTTTCCCTGCTCTTCAAGAACTTTGATACCTTTTGTGATATCCTCCATTTCCGGGTCATAGTAATTCTGCTTTATGCTTTCAACATATGATAATCCGTGATTTGATGAGCCGTGATAGTTGGGTTTTAGAATGAACATTCCTTTTTGAGCCAGGAGATTTGGGTACGTGCTCCAGCGCTCAGACCAGGTATCGAGATCCATACTAGAAGGACCACCATGAATAGACAGCATGAGCGGGTATTTCTTTCCTTCTTCATAATTTTCAGGATAGTATAAAATACCGGTCACTTCTTCGTCATGCCAGCCTTTCCAGGTGATGACTTCGCTTTTTGTGATCGATTTTTTCTTCAGGTTTTTATTGAGTTCTACAAGTTCTTCTTCATTACTAAAGCGGGAACCTTTAAGATCTGCCACATAAGTCGTGGGCAATTTTGAAGCGGTAGAGTAGGTGTAAACTACTTTGGTACCATCTTGAGAAACAGTTTCTATTGAAGTATGATCGTTCTTTTCGCCCAGATCAATATCAGATTTTGACCAGCTATCTCCCTTTTTCTTGTAATATGCCAGGCGCATTGTAGCTCTGTTTGCCAGCGAAACGATCACATCATTACCTAAGAGATCAAAACCACGACCTGCACCAAGTTCCCAATCAAGAGGTACTTTTTTATAACTATTGTCTGCTAAATTGTAGAAATATAATTCTTCAATACCGGCACCGTTCCATTTGGGGTCAGATGCTTTGCTTGACATAAAATAGAAACCACTGTTATCTGGTGTAAATTTTATGGAATAAACCGGAAAATCAAGATCTGTAATTATCTGCTTAGTAGTGCCGGTTTCCAGGTTTTTAAGGTAATAAAATGGGTCTTTCTGCGCATCTGTCGCATAACTTAAACTGCGTTGCATGTTGTAAAAAAGCCATTTACCATCGCGCGAAACCTCAAAAGAAGAAATAGATTTTTCATTGTTGGTCAGGCGAGAAACAGACTTTTCTTTGAGATCGTACGCATAAATATGATTAGGTGTCCAGTGCAGAGAATCTTCAATCACCTGCACATCATCTTTATTTTCTTCGGCTTCAGCTTCATAAAGCGTTTTACCATCATTTGAAAGAAAAAGCAGCGTGTTGTCATCTTTTAACTGAATAGAAGAAATCCCGTTTTTAAATTCATGAACTTCCTGCGCCTCGCCGCCGTAAATACTGAGTTTCCAAAGTTTTTTGCCTTTGTCTCTCGACGAAAGAAAATAGATGTTTTCTCCGTCTTTAGAGAAAAGCGGACTATAATCATTGTCATCACCATTAGTTAAATGTACGGTTCTGAATTTTCCGTCTTTTTTTGAGTTTAAAAGCGTGAGATAAATGTCTGAAACAAACTTATCTTTCTCTTTAACGCCTTTTCTTTTAGTCCATGCCACCATCGAATTATCTGGAGAGAATGAAGCACTGCTTAGAGATTCTGTATCGACAATATCTTCGGGAGTCCAACGGGTAGGATCATTTTTTTCGCCCTGAGCATAGTTTTGAAAAGTAGAGCAGTAAAGTAGAATGCAGGTAATTCGTATTAATTTAAGCATATAGATTTCTATAAATTTTTAGTTCGCCGCTTTAAAATTAATGCTTAGCCATAAAACAAATGGGAATTATAGGTATGCGAATTCTTTAAAAAACATCAGTCTATTTTAACGTTCTGTCATTTATGATAATTAAATCAATAAATAATGAAATTAACTCATCTGCTATTTCCCATTTTCTTTTAACCATCTGTTAACTGCTTAAAGCATTTAGAAATTATAATTTTTGAAATAAAACCAACAAAATCAAACTACTATGAAAAAAATTATAATTTGCTTATCTCTTTTGGCGGGATGGCTCACGAGCGCCCAGAGCGTTGAAACAAAGAAAGCTGTCATTACAGATACCATTTCGGGACATATTTATAAACCTCAACAAGTTGATGCAACAGATGAACTCATCAATCAGCTCAAAATGCCATCTGGTTTTAAAATCTCAAAATTTGCCGAAAACCTGGGTGAGGCCAGAATGATGGCAGCAAGTGATGATGGTGTAGTTTACCTAACTGTAAGACCAGACAAGGTGCTTATGCTTCAGGATACTAATAATGATGGTAAAGCAGATAAGCAACAAACCGTAATCCCAAAAGAGGGCGCTCATGGTCTTGCTATTAATAATGACACGCTGTATTTGATAACGGTTAATGATGTTTTTAAAGGCGCAATTAATGATGACGGTACAATAGGTGAACTAGAGCAAATAGTTAAAGATCTACCAGACGGCGGGCAGCATCCTAATCGTACGCTGGCTTTTGGTCCAGACGGGATGCTTTATATTTCTGTAGGAAGTACCTGTAATGCCTGTAAAGAGACACGTGATGAGAACGCCACATTTGTAAGAGTTACTCCAGATGGAAGTAAAAGAACTATTTATGCAAAAGGTTTAAGGAACACAATAGGTTATGACTGGAATGAAAATGGAGAACTTTATGCTATGGACCATGGTATAGACTGGCTGGGTGATGATGAGCAAAAAGAAGAACTTAATCTTATTGCTGAAGGAAATGATTATGGCTGGCCATATATCTATGCTGATGGTAAATACAACAAGGGCGATGAGCCGCCTAAAATGACATGGGCAGAATATGCCGAAAAGACTACTAAACCTGTTATGTTGTTTGAAGCACATAGTGCGCCCATGAATATGAAATTTTACAAAGGAGATATGTTTCCTGATGAGTTTAAGGGAAGCGCTTTAATCACTTTTCACGGCTCCTGGAACAGAGCAGAGCCTTCAGGTTATAATATTATGAAACTTAATTTTGAAAATGGAAAACCCTCAGGTTCTGAAGATTTCATCAGCGGATTTGTAACTGATGATGGAACAAAGAAATTTGGTCGCCCGGTAGGTCTTATAGAACTACAGGATGGTTCCATTTTATTTTCAGATGATATGAACGGAATAATTTATCGGGTTTCCTACAATGAGTAAAATCGGGTAAAAAGCATTAAAAATCCCACTTTTCAGGTGGGATTTTTTATTAGTCGATGATCTCAAAATGTATAGGTTTAAAACTTCCGCCATTACTATCTTCTGCAGAGCATGCGGTAAGTGCAACAATTAAGTCCATTTGAGCTTCAAACAGAACATAATCGCCGGCTCTACTTAATGGTGGGTCAACGCTTAGTTTTCCTTTAGCATCAAATTGCACATTCATAAAGATATTAAATGCTGTGGGTACATCGTCTGGTTCTATACCAAAGGCAGCAAGATTTGTGTAGAGATTTTCAAAACAACTGGGATGATAATCCGGGTTGTTGTACATGATTTGAAAAGTCTCAGGGCTACACGGAGCCAGAAGGAAATCGTTGCGGCCATTTGTGTCTTCCAGTATTTTCATCATTTTATTACTGCGGTTGCTCCAAAGAAAGTTTTCTTTCGTGATTAAAATACTTTCTTCAAAATCCAGAGTTTTTCCACTGGAAATTTTCTCTCTGGTATCTGTCGCATTAAATAGAACCATGTCACTTACCTGCTCTCCCTGTGGGTCTATTACTTTTAATTTTTGCCCCTTTTTAAGCGTAAAGGCTTTACCTGTTTGTTTATGTATTACTTCTGTCATGTTCTTTTTTTATGTCTTTGCTCAATTGAACTGTAGCCGGGCATTTTGAGAGATGCTCTATACTTGATTGCACATCTTCTTCAGCATAGCTCTGATGTAATTTTGCGACACCTTCAATTTTAAAAGGCTCGCACCAGAAACCTGTAATTAGAGGTAGGTGCTCTTTTAGCATATCGCTAGGAATTTCATTATAAAAAAGTGGATTTTCTTGTTTCTTTTCGAAATGATTTACCAGTTTTTCTAAACAACATTCAAGTTCGTAGGAAGTTTGTAAACGTATTTTA
This sequence comes from Leeuwenhoekiella sp. A2, assembly GCF_047946655.1. Taxonomy (GTDB): domain Bacteria; phylum Bacteroidota; class Bacteroidia; order Flavobacteriales; family Flavobacteriaceae; genus Leeuwenhoekiella. Next base: position 493,420 of record NZ_CP172311.1, on the reverse strand, counting down.
GCGTTTACGTGAACCGCAGAATAATCCCAGGTACTTATATCTTTCTCTTTATACCAGGAAGAAGAGACATAACCTTGAGCACCTTCAAAAATTAAAAGCACATCGGTGTCATTCTTTAAAAAACTAAATATCTCATTATGATTTGCAATATGACCAAAGAGCGTGAGATCTTGCTTAGAATAATCTATTAAAATGGGAATATGTGTTGCCAATAGTCGTTCACCCTGTATGACAAGCGTTGCAAAAGGATGAGCAGCTATAAAGTCTTTAAAATACGCAGAATCATTTTTCCGGTACTTTTTAGGTTGGTACATGTTTACATCTTTCCTGAAAGAAACGGACATTTCCATTCATTTCCAACTTTTCTACCGCTATATTGTTTTGTTTCGCTGCTTTTACCAAAGTCTCTTAACATAGGATTTATGCTTCCCTGAAGTTGTTCATCACGCTCGCGTATCTTGTCGCGTACATTGTGATAAGCTCCCATCTCTCTAAGTTTTTCAAATTGCCAGTGCAGGTTAAAAGCCATCGCAGGGTATGGGCTTTGTCTTGCCATACGTGAACTATTAGGATGCAGACCTACCATATAAAATGCTCTTCCGCCAAGGCTGAAACTGAAATCAGGATCGTTAGGATCATTACTTACAGTTGAGTCCCAGGGTTTGTCATCAACCTCATGTAAAAACTGAAGTTGTTTCCATAATAAATCCTCAAATTGCTCTTCAGAAAACGACTTTCTACCCTTAAAAACCGCTATAAATGTGTGAAAATCGTTAGAGCTGAAATCGTAATTAGCAATATATTGATTCAGATCATGAAGAATCTTTATAGCTGTATTTTTAGAGCCAAAATTCTCATACACATGAAAATCTACATGGTCCATACTAAACACAGTCTGAGCCATGACACATGGGTGATTGTTTTCTAAAATATAAGTATTAAACTCAGCTTTTATATCCTGAGTTGAATTAGTATCTGTGATTTTATTCTTCTTTAGTGGTGTTGATATGGTGGTAGACATATTGCGTATAGTTTTAATGTAAAATTATCTACAATATGTTTGAGGTTGATACTGTTTAAGAAGAGTTTAGATTATTATTATGGAAGATTAACAAGCGTTGAGAAAATTTTAAGGGTTTAGGTTAATTTAAAACATCAATAATCCTTAACGTCTGTCATAAGCCAATCTTCTAATTCAACCGAGTCATCAGAAGTGTGAAGTACTGAGATGTCGCCGGTAGCTTCAAATATGACAGCTTTAACCTGAGATAATTCCAGAACATTTGCTTCTCTTAATTTTGACCGAAGATCCCCCTCAGTAACCCGGGCTTTTCTCAGGTTATCATCAAGTATAGTATTGCCTCTCATGAGCAATAAAGGCTGATTGTCAATAGCTTTTTGAAAAGGTTTGTAACGACGCAAAATCGCGGCAGAAATTTGTAATACATAAACTGCTGCCAGCCCTACGGCTCCCTGTAAAAGGCTTACTGAAGATGATAAAAGGGTAGAGGCGATAATAGAACCTACCGCAACAGTCATAGCAAAGTCAAAACTAGACATTTTTGAAAAACTACGTTTTCCGGCTATACGCGTATATATAATTACCGCAGCATAAATTCCTATTGCACTAAGGCAGATTGCAATTAGAGATTGTGGCGAAGCTGTGAACCATTTTTCCATCAGATTAGAATTTTTAATATTTTCTAAAGTTATTGAGCGTGTGATAATAGCACAAGGTTTTAACTAAAGCTTATTAATTACAAGATTGTACAAATAATAAAGCCCGCTTAGCAACTAAGCGGGCCTTACATGTGATTTTTATTTACAACTAACTACGTTTAGAAGAAAAAGTGCCTCTTCTTTTGCGGCTGCTCGAGGAGTTGCTATTTCTATTCCCGCCAGAAGTAGCTGTTTTTGCAGGTCGTGGACCTCTATTCGAATTTTGTTTTGGTCTGGGATTTCTGGGAGATCCTTCGTTAGTATCGTTGATAAAAGGATGATCTTCTATAACCGGAATCTTTTGATTGATCAGTTTTTGAATATCCTTAAGGTATGCGCGTTCTTCTCTATCGCAAAATGATAATGCTGTACCACTTGCTTTTGCACGACCTGTACGTCCTATTCTATGCACATAAGTTTCAGATACATTAGGAAGATCATAATTAACAACCAGTTCTAACTCTTCTACATCTATACCACGCGCAGCAATATCTGTCGCAATAAGAACTTTAAGTTTGCCGTCTTTAAAAGCATTTAATGCTTTTTGACGCTGTAGTTGAGATTTATTTCCATGTATCGCAGCAGAAGTGATACCTGCCTGAGAAAGAATTTTTACGATTTTATTTGCCCCGTGTTTAGTACGTGAGAAAACTAGTAAAGAATCTGGTTTTTCTGTTTCTATGAGGTGAATAAGCAGCTTGGGTTTGCTGGGTTTTGTAACGAAATATACTGCCTGATCAACTTTTTCTGCAGTTGCCTGCTTTGGAGCAATCGTTACTTTTTCAGGATTACCAAGAATCTTTCCTGAAAGTTCTGTGATCGCTGCGGGCATCGTTGCAGAGAAAAATAGTGATTGTCTTTTCTTTGGAAGTTTAGTCAGTATTTTTTTTATGTCATGAATAAAGCCCATGTCCAGCATTTGATCTGCTTCATCAAGCACAAAATACTGTATGTCTCTAAGGCTTATTAAACCTTGATTCATTAAATCAAGAAGACGGCCCGGTGTTGCAACGAGCACATCTACGCCTCTGCGAAGTTCTCTTACTTGTGAAGCTTGTTTTACTCCGCCAAATATTACTGTATTCTTTATACCAGTGTACGTGCTGTATTCAGTTACATTATCTGCTATTTGTATGGCAAGTTCTCGCGTAGGTGTTACGATAAGTGCTTTAATCTTACGGCCACCTTTACCAGAGCCTATTTCATTATAAATATTTTGAAGTATGGGTATTGTAAATGCTGCGGTTTTTCCCGTCCCTGTCTGGGCACAACCTAGTAAATCTCTTCCTTTTAATAATATGGGTATTGATTGGGCTTGAATAGGGGTAGGGTGGGTATATCCTTTTGCAGTAAGTGCTCTTAGGATAGGTTCATTGATTTCTAATTCTTTAAACGTCATATATGTGTATAAGCCGGCAAAGGTAGGGATTCTTCAACGGACTCCATCATAAATACATAAAGTATTGTAAATTAATAATTTACCCGCTAAGCGGGATTTGATAAGAAATTTTAATCTTCTGAATGCGGAATAACGGTGGCTTCAAATTCATATTCCATAAAATCATCTTTGCTTAGCCAATAGTCTGATGTGATTATTTCGTAATCTGAAGCGTTTTTTGGGGTTAATTGCCAGATAATATTTTCAGCCGAATTAAATTCTTTCTTGCCGGCAAGTTGTTCATCAAAGAGGCGCTTGATGATATGGTGCTCATCTAATGAGTTACTTAATGCTTTTAGGGCATTTTCTTTGGTCAATTTCGTGTCAACGTTACTTTTTAAAGGTTCAATACTGCACGACATTATACTTGCTTTTGTATCTGGAAACTTACCGTTGTAAGCTTTAAACAAAAACTGATTTATACTGAATAGATCTTCGTGCAGGGCAATATCACTGTATTCTTCAGCTACTTTCTCCTTAAGCATATCATGAGATAATTGATCAATTTGACCGGTATTTAAAAAGTCAGAAAGCTTGTAGGTTAAGACAATCGTGGCAGCTTCTTGTGGATCAAAATCATTAATAGCCAGAAAGAGATATTCTTTGAGTTCGCTATCCTTAAGCTCTGCAGTATCCTGTACATCAAAGGCATTTAGTAAATTTTTATAATCATCTACGGCCCAGTAATCTGGTAATTCATTTACAGTTTTAATATTATTTATTGCTACTTTATATTTCATTGTGGTGTGTGCTTAAATTAGGTGATAAAAAAAGCGCCTTACTTTTCTAATTATTTAGACTGGCAGGCGCTTTTTAGTATTTATAGAGATAATTTTAAGTGGCGATCCACTTAAAATTATGTTGTCTGTCTGGTATGGCGATACGTTCTGATATACGCTCAAGTCTTGAAGGAAGTGCCATTAAATAATCTCTGGCTTTTTCTGCCTGACCATTAAGATCGCGCATTTCATCTATTTTCCAATCTTCAAGCAAAGATGTCATTATCGTGATATAATCCTGCGTTGTATAAACCATAGATCGCTGTGCGGCATCAGAAAAGTGAGACCACAGTTGCCCTACCTGCATTCCAGATTCACGCAAAAACATGGCCGGCATAACGATTTTCTTTTTCATCATATCTTCAAAAGCCAGCATCATTTCGCTAGGATCAAGTTCAAAAATACGACGTACAAAATCCATATAAGCTGTAGCATGACGAGCTTCATCACCTGCAATTGTATTACAGATCTTTGCCAGTTTTTTATTACCTGCTTTTCTGGAGAAAGAGGCCACACGTCTGTGAGAAACATTTGTTGCTAACTCCTGAAAACTGGTATATATAAAGTTTCTGTAAGGATCTGCTCCTGTTTGTATGTCAAAACCATCACTTATAAGGTACTGTGTTGATACTTCCATCTCGCGCATATTCACGCGACCAGATAGATAAAGATATTTGTTAAGAAGATCTCCGTGGCGATTTTCTTCAGCAGTCCATGAGCGTACCCATTGTGCCCAGCCATTTCCCTCAATTTGGTCAATGCCTTTAACACCCATAAGCCATGACTCATAAGTGGGAAGTGCTTCTTCTGTAATTGTATCACCTACAAGAACAGTAAAGAGATCATAATTCATCTCTCTGGCAAGTTCTTGTATTTCTTTTACATCTTCAGAGAATTCAGGATTTGTGGGATCTGGTAATAGATCTGCAGGTTGCCAGTTTGTATCTATTGGCTTGAGGTATTTTTCAAGTAATTCACCCATTGATTTCTCAATGGTTTGCATTACCTCTAGTCGTATATTAGAAAGTTTCATTTAGAATTTCTTAATCAAATTTTAGGGTAAACTTAATATATTTCGAAAGATTAACGTGTTATTAAGATCATAATGTTCTATAAAGGCATTATTCACTCTTAGTATTCAGGAGCAAATAAATGGTCTGTAATTACATCTTTTAATCGTTTCTCAATTTTGCTTTAGCTTCTTTACGTAATCTTCTCTTTTTTTCTTGTGCTGTTTCAATTTTAAATATAATAGGCATTGCAAAAAGGTGACTCTTGCCGGAAGAACCAAAGTTCATTGTATCAAGTTTTACCTGTTTAAGAACTCTAATGGCTTCTGTCTCAAAAACAGTATGAGGGCCGCGAGCTTCTATATCTACAAGGTTGCCATTTTCATTAACTTTAAATTTCGTGTATACTTTAATCTGGTCACCGCCTTTGTAATTAAGTTGGCGAGCCACGCTGTCAAAACGAGTTTGGTAATATTGCCTCAAAGCTTCAGCAGTGGCCTGCGAAATATTCTTTTGACCAAAGGAATTTAGGCCTGTAAGTAGCAGGACAATTAAAATGTAACTGTTTAGTTTTAACATCTAGGTCTTAATCTTTTAATTCTTCTTCTTTTTTTATGGCGCCCGTGTCTCTATTCTTGACATACTTCTCTAGCCATTGATCCTGCTCCCAAAGCATGTGGAGTATAGACTCTTTTGCGCTGTAACCATGACTTTCTTTTGGCAACATAACAAGTCTGGCGGTTGCTCCTAAACCTTTTAAAGCATTAAAATAGCGCTCACTTTGCAGCGGATAGGTACCTGAATTATTATCAGCCACACCATGAATCATAAGTAACGGAGTTTTCATCTCGTCTGCATGCATAAAAGGCGACATTTCATAATAGATCTCTGGTGCTTCCCAATAACTTCGCTCCTCACTTTGAAAACCAAAAGGAGTTAATGTACGGTTGTAAGCCCCACTACGCGCAATACCTGCAGCAAAAAGATTTGAATGGGAAAGCAGATTGGCAGTCATAAAGGCTCCGTAAGAATGGCCGCCAACAGCAACACGATTTCGGTCAATATAACCTAGGGAATCTACCGCGTCTATAGCCGCTTTTCCGTTAGCTACAAGCTGTTTTATAAAAGTATCATTAGGTTCTGTATCACCTACGCCCACGATGGGGAAAGACGCATCATCAAGTACAACATAGCCACGCGCTACCCAGTATACCATAGAACCATAGTACGGGTATGTAAATTCGTTAGGATTATTCGTGTTTTGTGAAGCGCTGTTCTTGTCTTTATATTCACGGGGATAAGCCCACAAGATCATTGGTTTTTTCTCTTTCTTTTTCATGTCATAACCTACGGGAAGATATAAGGTGCCAGAAAGTTCCAGTCCGTCATCACGTTTGTAGGTAATAACTTCTTTATGCACATCCTGTATACTTTTAAACGGATTTTCAAAAAAGGTAATTTGCTTTAGTTTGTCAGTTTTAATATTACGTATGTAATAATTTGGATATTCTGTAGGGGCTTCTATGCGAACTAAAATTTCACCCTTTTCCATATCAATGGCTTCCTGTAAGTTCTCAAGCTTATCTGTGTATTCAGACTCATAAATGCGTTTGGTTGCTTTAGATTTTAGATCGACTTCGTCAATAAAAGGGAACTGCCCTTTCTCACTGTAACCGTCACCTATGAGGTATGCTTTATCACCATCGAGTTCTAAAACATTCTCACCATACTTATTTTCTTTAGTGACAAAATTTCCGGGATCGCTGTACACATCCTGGTAATTACGGTCATTAATAACCACAGCTTCTCCATTTTCTTTTGAAGGATCTATTAGATAGCTTTTTGTGTTTCTTGTATTCCACCAGCGGTCATAAGCAATTGCGGTGTCATCATCACCCCAAATTATTCCCGCAAACCGATTAATCGTTTTAAAAATCGGCTTAGAAGCGGCAGAAAACGGTGCTTTTTGTTCAAAAACCTGATCGCGATAAGGCACTTCTACTTCAGGATCACCTTTATCAAGAGCTTCTACCCAAACGAGCGTGGCGGGTTTATCTGCTCGCCAGCGCATGCTGCGTTTACCGGTTTGTGTCGCCATAAAACCTTTGGGCAACTCTTCAATAAGAGGTATTTCGTTTACGGTTTTTATTATTTTGCCTTCTTTACTGTAAATGGTTGTAGTTTCGGGAAAGCGATAGTAGGGTACCAGATAAGAAAATGGTTTTCCTATTGCGGTAACCATAACATAATTGCCGTCTGGCGAAAAATCAACATCGCTATACATATCTGCTTTTAACCATTCGCTTTCGCTGCCATCCAGATTTATTTTATGTAATGACGAAGTAGCTAATTGCTCAAAATTGAAAGCATCATTGGGGTTTTTAAGTAGATCCTGGTAAGTTCTGTTTTGCGCTTTCGACCCGGTGCTAACCGAAATGGTCGGTCCGGTAGGTACAGCTTCATCTGTATTTATCAATTCTTTTCGGGTTGCGGGGAGCATATTTACTAAGAGACTATTGCCGTCTTTAAACCAGCTGATGGGATTACCCATGTTTCCGTTTACTTTAGCGTCTGAAACCTTATTCGCTTTCGCGGAAGCGATATCAAGAATCCAAACTTCCACGCCGGTATCAACCGTGTTTGTAAAAGCCATTTTTGTTTCATCTGGTGACCAACTGAAATTACTCAATCTGGGATTATCAGGAATTCCGGTCACAGCGGTAGCTTCTTTATCATCTACACCTTTAATCTCAACATTGTTGTAGTACGTTGTGCGGCTGCCAATATTTGTTTTAGGGTTTATGCGCAAACCCCCCAGACGTAGTTCTTCTTCAGAGAGTTCTGCGATGGTTTTGTAGCTGTCTCGATAAAGCAGCAGCATTTTATTTCCCTCGGTATTCATAACAACAGTAGGAGCGCGGGGTACATCTACCAGATCGAGTATTTCTTTAGGAGGTTTTTGATAATCAAGGTTTACCTGAGCAATAAGACAAGTGGTAAAAGAAAGAAAGGCAAGAAGAAGGAGTAGTTTTTTCATAACAGACTTGTTTGAAGTGAATTTAAGCAAAAGCTATTAATGGAGGGAAACAAATGCTATGCATGCATATAAAATCGCCGATAGAAAAGCGTTAAAAATTTGCGGAATCTGTATCTTACCCCACTTTAGTTCACCTGAAATTCTGGTGATGTTAATTTGATAAGACTATAATTGAAATATGTATAATTCTCGTATAGCCGGTCTGGGGGCTTATGTTCCGGAAAATGTTGTCACAAATGACGACCTTGCAAAAGTGATGGATACTAATGATGCCTGGATACAGGAGCGTACCGGGATTAAAGAAAGACGTCATATTAAGAAGGGTGATGGCAACAGCACCGCAACAATGGGTGCAAAAGCGGCAAAAATCGCCTTAGAAAGGGCAAAAATCACCGCACAAGACATAGATATGGTAGTTTTTGCTACGCTAAGTCCAGATTATTATTTTCCTGGTTGTGGTGTTCAAATACAACAAATTTTAGGGATGCGCACAGTTCCTGCACTTGACGTTCGTAATCAATGTAGCGGTTTTGTATATGCGCTTTCTACTGCAGATCAGTTTATAAAAACGGGGATGTATAAAAATATTCTTGTTATAGGTTCTGAAAATCACAGTGGCGGTCTTGATATGACAACTCGTGGTCGTGGAGTTTCGGTTATTTTTGGTGATGGGGCAGGAGCGGCAGTTCTTACTCGTGAAGAAGATAACACAAAAGGAATTCTGTCTACACATTTACATAGTGAGGGTGAGCATGCGCTTGAACTTTCATTACGTGGTCCCAGCACAGAAATGTGGGTGCCGGAGATTATAGAAAAAAATCCGCAGGAAGATATCCCATATTATCCTTATATGAATGGGCAATTTGTCTTTAAGAATGCTGTTGTGCGTTTTGCTGAAGTTATTAATGAAGGACTTGAGAAAAATGGCCTTACGGCGAAAGATATCGATATGCTGATACCACATCAGGCTAATTTACGTATCTCACAATTTGTTCAACGCCAGTTTAAATTGAGCGATGATCAGGTTTTTAACAATATTCAGAAATACGGTAATACCACTGCAGCATCTATACCCATCGCCCTAACTGAAGCATGGGAAGAAGGCAAAATTAAAGAAGGAGATACAGTAGTTCTGGCAGCTTTTGGTAGCGGTTTTACGTGGGCGAGCGCAGTTATTAACTGGTAAAGCCCCTTGCCCTGCGGGCATTTCCCCAAAGGGGAAAATGCAAAGCTTACAGCTATAAAATTGAGATATTATTCCCCTCCCATTGGGAGGGAACAATATCATATCTTCTTCTCCCCCTTTGGGGGAGATGCCTGAAAGGCAGAGGGGGATTACTTTTTCTTCGGTTCAAAGACAGGTAATAACTTTGTGCTTACTTCACCAAAACCTATTCTTGCATAACCATTTTTCTCGCACCATCCGCGCATGGTTACAGTGTCATTATCTTCTATAAACTTACGGTCACCACCTTCATCAAGTTTCACAGGTTTAGAACCTTTCCAGCTTAATTCAAGCATAGAACCATAAGAATCTTTTGTAGGTCCTGAGATTGTACCGCTACCCATAAGATCACCAGAATTCACCGGGCAACCATTAACTGTATGGTGTGCCAACTGCTGACTCATATTCCAGTATAGATATTTAAAGTTAGATGCGCTTACTTTAGTTTCAGCTTTGCCGTCTGGTTGTATGCCCACTTCCAGATTTATATCATAACTTCTTTTGCCTTTGTATTGCAGGTAAGGCATAAGTTCTGTTTCAGGTTTTGGTCCTGCAACTCTAAAAGGCTCAAGAGCATCTAGTGTTACGATCCAGCACGACATTGAAGAAGCGAAGTTTTTCGCCAGAAATGGCCCTAAAGGCACATATTCCCAACGTTGTATATCACGCGCACTCCAATCATTAAAAAGTACAAGGCCAAAAATATAATCTTCGGCTTCATCAACCGGAATTGGCTGTCCCAACTCATTTGCATCTGTGGTAATAAAAGCCATTTCAAGTTCAAAATCTACCAATCGTGAAGGTCCAAAAATAGGCTGAGTTGCACCATTAGGTAATTTTTGTCCTTGTGGTCTATGAACAGGAATTCCTGAAGGTATGATAGAACTGCTACGACCGTGATAAGCCACCGGTAAATGTAACCAGTTTGCAGGTAAAGCATTTTCGGGATCTCTAAAAATAGTGCCTACGTTTGTTGCGTGTTCTTTACTTGAGTAGAAATCTGTGTAATCACCTATTTGCACAGGAAGCTGCATTTCAATCTCGTCCATGCTAAAGATCACGCGATCGCGATGTTCTGCATTATCTCTTAATTTAGCATTGCCAGCTTCAAAAATAGTAGAGATCCTATTACGCACAAGACGCCATGTTTTGCGACCGTCAGCAATAAAATCATTTAAACTATCCTGTAAAAAAATATCGTCTGTAAGCGGGATACCTTCAAAATAACCCAATTGATGAAGCGCTCCTAAATCGATTGCAAAATCGCCTATTCGCGTACCTATGGTTATAATATCATCTCGGGTTAAGAACACCCCAAAAGGAATATTCTGGATAGGAAAGTCTGAATTTTCGGGGGTTTCCAGCCAGGTTGTTCTTTTGGGATCGTTAGTCTTAGAAGGCATAAATTATTAATAAAATGTTAGTAATTCTCTGTTTCAAATATAGAATTAAAATAGTACTAACCGAATGTTATGATTACTTTTGAACCTAATTTAACAAACTTTAATAAAATGCAGCGGGATACTGATATCTTTGAATTAATAGAAGAAGAAAAACAAAGGCAACTTAATGGTTTAGAGTTAATTGCATCAGAAAATTTTGTAAGTGAACAGGTGATGGAAGCTGCCGGTTCTGTGCTTACAAACAAGTATGCAGAGGGTTATCCCGGCAAGCGTTATTACGGTGGTTGTGAGATTGTAGATGAGGTTGAGACTATTGCTATTGAGCGCGCAAAAGAACTTTTTGGTGCTGAATATATAAACGTGCAGCCACATTCTGGTTCTCAGGCTAACACAGCGGTTTTTCACGCGTGTATGAAACCGGGCGAGACTTTTCTTGGTTTTGATCTTGCACATGGCGGTCACCTGACTCATGGTTCACCGGTTAACTTTTCAGGAAGATTGTATAATCCTGTTTTTTATGGTGTAGATAAAGAGACCGGCCGTCTGGATTATGATAAGATAGAGGAGATCGCTTTGCGCGAAAAGCCAAAAATGATCATCGCAGGAGCTTCTGCGTATAGCAGAGAGATAGATTATGCACGCTTTCGCGAAATCGCAGATAAAGTAGGTGCAATCTTAATGGCAGATATTGCTCACCCCGCAGGATTAATTGCAAAAGGTGTGATAGGTGATCCTGTACCGCATTGTCATGTGTGTACAACTACAACGCATAAGACTTTGCGCGGCCCTCGTGGTGGTATGATCATTATGGGGAAAGATTTTGAAAACCCATTTGGTATAAAACTGAAGAACGGAAAACTAAGAATGATGTCTTCTTTGCTTGACAGTGGGATCTTCCCAGGTAATCAAGGTGGGCCATTAGAACATATTATTGCAGCAAAAGCAATCGCTTTTGGTGAAGCGTTAACTGACGAATTTTTACATTACACCGTTCAGGTGAAGAAAAATGCGGCTGTTATGGCGAAAGCTTTTGTAGAAAAAGGATACGATATTATATCAGGCGGGACAGATAATCATATGATGCTTATCGACCTGCGTAATAAAGATATCACCGGTAAAGAAGCTGAAGAAGCTTTAGGTAAAGCAGATATTACTGTAAATAAGAATATGGTTCCTTTTGATGATAAATCTCCTTTTGTCACTTCGGGAATACGTATTGGGACGGCTGCAATTACCACGCGCGGACTAGTAGAAAGCGATATGCAAAAAGTGGTAGACTTTATAGATGCTGCTATTTTGAATCATACAGACGATGAGAAATTAGAAAACATCGCAGAAGAAGTAAATAACATGATGGGCGACAGACCGCTTTTTAAGATGTAAGACTTTATGAGCCTAAATTGTCACACTGAGCCTGTCGAAGTGTTGTTTTAGGTTTAATGAAGAGTCGTCAACCTGAATCTATTTCAGGTTTGCATCTAATCTAATTAAGAAATAGAATAATGTGATTCTGAAATGATTTCAGAATGACGGAAAAACAAAAACCTCAGAAATTTCTGAGGTTTTTTTATGTGAAATAATTAAGCTTTCGATTCAACTTAAATTTTTGGGAGAAACTTAGTTAAACTCATTTGTGAGTTAAATAATCTTTTCGATTTTGATCTCTTTATCTCTAAAGGAGACTTTCTCGCCTTCTTTTTTACCGACTAAGATTTCGCCAATTGGCGAACCCGGCGAAATACAGAAATAAGAATCGCCCTCAACTTTTACTTCGCCTAAGCCAATAGCGATAAGATAATTTCCTGAGGTGGTTAGAATTAGGCTGCCAAAGCCCGATATTTCGTTATTCTGCTCGATTTTTACCCGGTTTAGGTCGGTTTTTAGGTTTTGGTTGAGGTTAAGTTGGCGGTTTGCATTGTCGAGTTCGATTTCGGCCATTGCTCTTCCGGTTTCATATTTATCGCCGGCGCTGCTTTTGGTTTCGCCATCGCGAGACTCTTCTATTGAAGCAATATTTCCTTTCGCAACAGCGATCTTATTATCTAAAATTGCATGCAGATGCTTTAAAAGCGCTTTTTTATGTGATGGTGTCATAGCCAGAATTTAGTCCTCAAAAGTAGCACTTTCATAAGCACCAAGATCTGGATTATTTGTGCGATCTGTGCCTAAAATATCAAATGGAACTTGTTGCGCTGCTTGTATATCACCCTCGCCGTTAGCGGCAGAATCTTCTGTGATTCTAAAATCATTATTCTCAGGATCTTTAAAATCGGGATTTTCGCTTAAAATGATATTCTCATACAATACACTATTGTTGAAATTGTAAAGCGGATCATCACTGTAATTGCCAAAATTATCATCAAACTGGATCAGGCAGTTTTTTAAATTAAAATTAAAAGCGGCCTCATCGCTGTAGTTCACTGAGAATTCTTCTCCCTGATTCCCGGCAATTATGCAGTTTGTAAAATTTGCTGCTGTGAGATCTGCGACAAAAGCCTGATCTTCAGTTAATAGATAGTTGTCTATTTGTACAGCTGGATAATTTCTAAAACCCTGTGACCAATAGTTGGCAAACGTGCAGTGGGTAAAATCATAGCTACCGCCAAGTGCGAGCCAAAGAGATGAGATCCCGGAGTTATTGATTACCAGATTCTCACCTAAAATAGTTCCTGTTCTGGCGTATAACCCAATATTAGAACTGTTGTATATCTGTGTGTTGCGAATGGTTAAAGTGGGATTTTGCGTGCCGTCATTAGAATCCATCAAAACTCCTACTGTCGCGTTTTTGATAGTGGCATATGCAATTGTGTTGTTTGTGCTGCCATCTGTGAGCCACAATAATCCCCACTGGCCGGGAACGTCGCTAAAATCTGGCTCTAGCCTGTCACCTTCAAAAATCACTTCGTTCTCCAGTAAATCCTTATCTGTGCTCAACCTTCCATTGACATGCAGGCTTGCGCGGTTTGCAACAATAATACCGCTACCAGAATGAAAATGAACTCTGGCACCAGCTTCAATATTTAAAGTCTTATCTGGTGGTACGGCAGCATAGCCATAGATAACATAAGGTTTATCTGCGGTAAAAGTGAGTTCATCATCATCAAGAAAAAAGCCTTCAATTAAAACCTCGTTGCCTTCACCGTCTTGTCCCAGACTTAGAGTTTCTTTCATGCCGGCATCATCCCGTTGTGGATAGAGAAAGATCGCATCCTGAACCAGTGTCACGAGTTCTACTTTTTGCTCATTAATGCCTGTATCAAAATTTATCGCGTCTGTATAAAGAAAATCGGCGTTTTCTGCCTGAAAATCGGCAAAATTAAGGGTGGTTTCTACAAAAACAAAAATGCTGTCATTTGCCAGAATTTCTACATTCTCAAAAGCTTTTCCAGGTATACCATCAATATTAAGTCGGTAGTTAGAACTTTCGCCTTTAGCCAGACCAACAGAGGGAATTGAAATTGCGTTGTCGCTGCGATTGTAAACTTTAAAAGTGTAGGTGCTGCTGCCAATATTTGTAAAAACGGTATCCAGATAAACGGTGTCCCTTGAAAATTCAAGCTGCCCTGAACTCAAAGTTGTTTCAAAATCGTTACGGCACGAACTCCAGAGAACAATTATGCTGAGCAGGACAAGAAACCTTAAAGTGTATGTGGTATAAATTTTCAAGTGGATCGTTTGTAATTGAAGATTTTTATTTTTCTACAATGCGTATTTCAAAAAGTTTGTTCCAGTGTTTGCCAGTAACATATAATTTGTCTGTGTCTTTATTATAAGCAATACCATTTAGCACTTCGTTATTCGGGTCAAGACCGCTTTGCACTTCTTTTTTAAGAGGTCTTAAATCTACCACAGCTTCTATAGCACCGGTTTCTGGGTTAATTATAGAAATACCATCATTTTGATAGGTATTTGCATAAATTTTACCGTTCACCCATTCAAGCTCGTTATACTTTGAGCGCGTGGTTTTATTGTCTACGATCTCGATATATCCCTGCTCAGAGAGGTTTTTTGGGTCCAGAAGCCAGATTTTATCAGTTCCGTCAGATTTGTAAATGGTCTGACCGTCGTTGCAAAGTCCCCATCCTTCTTTACTTTTATTAAAGGCGAAAGTTCCGGTTTGTTCAAAAGTGTCAAGATCGTAAATAAAACCAATTTTAGACTGCCACGTTAATTGATACAATTTGTCGTTTAAAATGGTAAGCCCTTCGGCGAAATATTTATCATCTAGTTTAATTTCTTTCTCGATCTTACCGGTGGTAAAATCTGTTTTGCGCAGCGTTGATACTCCGCGTTGCCCGGCACTTTCATAAAGAACACCATTGTGAAATTCTAAGCCCTGCGTATACGAACTTGTATCATGCGGATATGTATTTACAATTTCATAGCCGTATAACTTAGGAGCAGTTTCAGAAACCACAGTAAGAGTATTGTTTATACTTACTATTTTATCTCCTGCATAAACCTGAGCTCGTATGCTTTTCTTGCCTAATCGCTCAACGTCTACTTTTGTAGTGACTGAAGATAGATCTGTTGAGCTGCTTATGTATTTGTCATCTATAAAGTAAGACACAGAATCTATATCTACATTTTTTTTCGCTTTAAGCGAAATTTCAACCTCACCGCCGTTTTTTACTGTATTTTTTTTGAGGTTTGTAACGATGTCAAAGTTTTTATTGAGGTCTTTACCGTTGCCGCAGGCGAGTAGGGTGAGCGTTAATGTAAAGAGGACTAATGCCTTATATAGTTTCATGATATTGTAGAAATTTATGCCAAGGTATTTAATTAAATTCAGTTTAAAAAACATTGGGTTTGCAGTTCATTTACTTTATATTTGCACCCGGCAAGTCCTACACAACCAGCTCCTGTCGAATTCCCCCAGGGCGGGAACGCAGCAAGGGTAGATGGTCGTAGCGGTGTGATGTAGGTAGCTTGCCTTTTTTTGTGCCTTATTGTTAACCATTTTTCTTCATATTTAGTATCCAAAACTAAAGATATGTCACCAGTTGTTTTAATCACAGGGGCTTCTTCAGGAATAGGGAAGGCCGTCGCAGAATATCTCGCTACAAAAGATTACAAAGTCTACGGCACAAGTCGCAATCCTCAACAGGAAATACATAACGGAGTTCACTTTTTACAATTAGATGTTACTGATGCAAGCAGCATAGAAACTGCCGTTTCTCAATTACTTGCGAGAGAGAACAGGTTAGATTTTCTCATTAATAATGCCGGTAAAGGAATTAGCGGCCCAATGGAAGAAATTCCTGAAAGCGAACTAAAATCTGTTTTTGATACTAATTATTTTGGCCCAATCGCCATGATTAAAGCTGTTCTGCCAGTTATGCGTAGCCAGAATAGCGGGATGATAATAAATGTCACTTCAATTGCGGGTTATATGGGGCTGCCTTTTCGCGGAGCTTATTCTGCTACAAAAGGAGCTTTAGGACTCACAACAGAGGCTATGCGTATGGAGTTGAAAGAATTTAATATTAAAATGGTAAATGCTGCACCAGGTGATTTTGCTACTAATATTGCTGCCGGCAGATTTCATGCTTCTCTAAAAGATACTTCTCCTTATAGAAAAACATACGGTTTATCGCTTGAGCTAATGAATGAGCATGTAGATGAGGGTGAGAACCCAATGTTAATGGCGCAAGCGATTCATGCTATTATGCAGGAGAAAAACCCCAAAGTACACTATAAAATCGGTGCTTTTATGCAAAAAATCTCCGTTTTTCTAAAGGGTATTTTGCCAGATCGCGTGTATGAGCGTATGCTACTCAATCATTATAAGCTGTAAGTAAGTAGACTGTAATGTAGTTTTAAAAACTTATTTAAGAATACTGAAGATAAAAGCGTTAAGTACCTGTTGATTATTAAATCAATTGGTTATTTTTGTACGAGAACGATTTAGATTAATATAAAACCAAAAGATGAAATTTTTTATAGATACGGCTAATCTAGACCAGATTAGAGAGGCACAAGACCTTGGTGTACTTGATGGTGTAACGACTAATCCTTCGCTTATGGCGAAAGAAGGCATCACAGGACGTGATAATATTTTGAAGCATTATGTTGAGATCTGCAATATTGTAGATGGTGATGTAAGTGCAGAAGTTATTTCTACAGATCTTGAAGAAATAATTAAAGAAGGAGAAGAATTAGCAGAATTACACGAGCAGATCGTTGTAAAGGTGCCAATGATCAAAGAAGGTGTCAAGGCTATAAAATATTTTAGCGACAAAGGTATACGCACAAACTGTACACTTGTATTTTCTGCAGGTCAGGCTTTACTTGCAGCTAAAGCAGGAGCAACTTATGTTTCTCCTTTTATTGGTCGTTTAGATGATATCTCAACAGATGGATTAAATCTTATTGCAGATATTAGAATTATATATGACAACTACGCTTACGAGACCGAAATCCTAGCAGCTTCAGTAAGACACTCTATGCACATTATTGAGTGCGCTAAGATAGGTGCAGATGTTATGACTGGGCCTCTTTCTTCAATAGAAGGATTATTAAAGCACCCACTTACAGATTCAGGTTTAGAGAAATTCTTAGCTGATTACAAGAAAGGGAACTAAGAAGACTATCAGTTCTTACTGAGTACAAATAAAAAATCCGCTTGAGCAATCAAGCGGATTTTTCGGTTTAACCAAAAACATTATTTATTTAAATAGCCTAACAATTCGTTTTCAAAATCTGTACTAAACATATTTGCATGTGCATTCTGTATAGTACCATTCTTATCTACTATAAAGGTTTTAAAGATTGAGTTTATAGAGAGCTCATCTTTAATCTCCTCAAAATTATCATTTATCTTAAACTCATTCTTAGGATTAAAACCATTGAGTTTTGCAATCCGTAGCCACTCCTGCGTATCGATATTAATATTAATAGCGATATAGGCATATTCAGGAAACTTATTTATAAGCTCCTGGGCCATTAGGTGAGCCTGTCTTGAGTGATTCTTTTTATCTTTAGACCACAAGAATATAAACGTGGGTTTTGTAATTAGTTTATCAAGATGCACTTTCTCACCCTTCATGTTTATCAAAATTTCATCTGGCATTTTTTTACCAGCTTCTACATTTTGATTTGAGGTATAAAGCTTCTCGATCTCCTTTTTATTAAAATTTGAAGGGATGTGTTTCATATAGAGATCAAAAATCTCTTCGCCTCCTTTTTTATCATTACTGTTTGCCAGATATTCTTTAATAGTTCTGGTTAACAAGTAACTTTTTATAGAGTCATTAGAAACCGTACTGTCTATAAGTCTAAGTTTGTGCAGATTGTGTGTAAATGATTGTGAGTTGTAATCTTCAGTGCCGGCGTATTGCTTAAATGCAGCCTGATTGAAGTAGTTCATTAAAAAGCGCTGGTATGAATATAGACTTAAAAGATTCTCCCGGTTAAAATCTACATCATCGCGGTAATCATAAAAGTCATCTGGTAGTGATTGCAGGAAGGCATATTTATCTGAGCCAAATCTTGAAAGCGGATACACTTCTTTACGCGCATAGTAATCATAATCTATAATAGCGTTTATGACCCCTTGAAAACCCTCACTTACTTCATGTTTTGCTTTAAAATTTTCCCAGTCTTCTGTGCGCACGTCTCTTAATGAATCAAGCGTTTGCTGAAAAAGTAAAGGATCTTGTTGATAAACAGTCATCATAGACTCATTCTCTTTCTCATTGAGGAGGTAAAGACTAAGCATGAAATTGTTTTGAGCTGCGCCGTAACCCGTGAAAGTAAGCGATTCATCAAACTCGATCGTATTTACTCTAAGCATAAGACTGTCGCCTTCTTCTAAATAAACAAGCTGGCGCTCATTATGAAAAAAGCTATATAAACCAGGCTTAAAATCGTTAATTTTATAGAAGAAGCGATTGTTTTGACTAAGAGGAAGATCGATTATATTTCGATTGTCTTTACGCAGAATGATTGAGTTGCTTACCGGGTTTACAATTTGCCCACCTATATACGTGCCAGAAGTAGACTTATCGTGTGTGCCATTGCAGCTAATCAGGATAAATAAAAGTAAAACGGAGACTAAGACAGAACGTCTCATGTAAAGAGTAATTTTTTCAATCAGATATGATAAGGGTTAAAGTTTAAACTCAAAAGTAAGTGCGTTGTCTATTTCAGGCTGTTAATTACTAGTTAAAACATAGAATATAAAAGTTAATGTTTCTTCCTTTGGCTAACATTCGATACTTTTGCAAATCTTTTAAAAAATAAGGATTTAGCTATGTTATCAATCTCAAATCTTTCGGTTCAGTTCGGCAAACGTATTTTGTTTGATGAAGTAAACGTTTCATTTACCCAGGGTAATTGTTACGGAATAATAGGAGCCAATGGCGCCGGAAAATCTACACTCTTAAAAATAATCGCTGGTAAAGAAGAACCTACTTCTGGCCACGTTCATCTCGAGCCGGGTAAACGCATGTCTGTTCTTGAGCAGGATCACTATGCTTACGATGAATTTACAGTGCTTGAGACGGTACTAATAGGAAATAAACCACTCTATAATATCAAGAAAGAAATGGATCAGCTGTATGCTGATTATTCTGACGAAAATGCAGATCGTATTGGTGAGCTGCAGGTGCAGTTTGAAGAAATGAACGGGTGGAATGCAGACAGTGACGCAGCAGCGCTATTATCAAGTCTTGGTATTAAGGAAGATCTGCACTATATGCAGGTGAAAGATCTTGATAACAAGCAAAAGGTACGTGTTCTTTTGGCGCAGGCTTTATTTGGAAATCCTGATGTTTTGATCATGGATGAGCCAACTAACGATTTAGATTATGAAACGATCAATTGGTTAGAAAACTTCCTTGCTAATTATGAGAACTGTGTTATAGTAGTTTCTCATGACCGTCACTTTTTAGATTCTGTGTGTACACATATATCTGATATTGATTTTGGAAAGATCACGCATTACAGTGGTAACTATACTTTCTGGTATGAGTCTTCTCAATTAGCAGCGCGTCAACGTTCACAACAGAATAAAAAGGCCGAGGAGAAGAAAAAGGAACTTCAGGAATTTATTATGCGCTTTAGTGCCAACGTGGCAAAAAGCAAGCAGGCTACTTCAAGAAAGAAGATGATAGAGAAGCTTAACATTGAAGATATAAAACCTTCAAGTAGAAGATATCCTGCTATTATTTTTGAACGAGAGCGTGAGGCAGGCGATCAAATACTTAATATTGAAAAATTAGCGTCTTCTGTAGATGGAGAAATGCTATTTCAAAATGCAAATATCAATTTAGCTAAAGGTGATAAGGTTGTTCTTTTTTCTAAAGACAGCCGTGCAACCACAGCTTTTTACCAGATCATAAATGGTGAGCAAAAACCACTTGAAGGTAAATACGATTGGGGTATTACAACTACACAATCATATTTGCCGGTAGATAATCAGAAATTTTTTGAAAACGATTTGACGCTGGTAGACTGGTTAAGACAATATGCAAAAACTGAAGAAGAGCGCGAGGAAGTATTTGTGCGTGGCTTTTTAGGTAAGATGATATTTTCTGGAGAAGAAGCGCTTAAAACTTCAAACGTATTATCAGGAGGTGAAAAAGTGCGTTGTATGTTAAGCAGAATGATGATGCAGCGAGCAAATGTATTGATGCTTGATGAGCCTACCAATCACTTAGATCTTGAATCTATTACTGCTTTTAACAACAGTTTAAAAAACTTTAAAGGGACGGTGATCATGACAACTAGCGATCATGAGTTTGCCAGAACTGTAGGTAACCGCGTTATAGAACTTACTCCTAACGGGATTATAGATCGTTACTTAAACTTTGATGAGTATATGAGCGATCCTAAAATAAAAGAGCAACGTGAGAAGATGTACGCAGTAGAAGCTTAAAAAATCGGCTTAAAATGCTTAAAAACCGGGTTTTTGACCCGGTTTTTCTATTTTCTAAAGTGATTAACTACTGATATTGTACAGAAGATAAGAATGAAGGAGCTTAGAGCAATTCGCCAAATTGGGAGTGTTTCCCCGTGAATTAGCGGCAATAACCTCCACATTGAATAAATGATTAAACCAATGTTCAATATTAAGTTTATTGTTGAGCGTTTGCCTTGTTTAGGATCTTTTTTAATTAAAGGTCTGTCTGTAGATTTACTTACATCATCTTCCTGCTCAAGTCTACTTTCTGTGGCTTGCTCGTCGAGAACATTATCAGGTATTTCGCCTTCATCAAAAGCTTTTTCTGTAATGCGTTTAGCCCTTACGAGATTTTCTTTTTCTACAAATAGCAAAACCTGATCTGTATAGCCTACACCAAAACCTGCTCTCAACGAACTCTCATGATCATCTCTCACTACAACGTGAATGCCTTTCTCTGCCAGAAGATTTTTTAAATAGTTCACGCTTATTTGAGAGCCTGTATAAATGCGCTCATAATTTGAGTCTTTTATCATGAAAGTTTATTGTGCTTTATCATATTTACTTTGCCATATGGCAGTGTTAAAATTCTTCCCAAGAGCAAAACCGTAAAAAATAACGATAGCCGCAATAGATTTAAACATAAAAAAGAAAACCATTACATCCTGACTTACTGTTTGCTTTTTAGTAAATAGGCCGTCAGGAACCATTAGCGTTGCTAAAATGCTGGTAAGCAAAACTAAAACTGCCAGATTCTCGAAACTCTTAAATGGCCACATCATAAGTTTACGCAAAGGGTGCAGATCATTACCCCATTTGTGTACCAGGTAATAATAATCATTACCCATAGGTGCAAATAATAATGGGTCATCTGTTTTGCGTAGCACAAACATTTTTGAGGGAGCAACAATTTTAAACCCTTCAAGCTTCAAATAATGTTCTCTCTCAAGCGATTTAATCTCACTCAGGGTTTCTGCGTGAAAATCTCCTTTAAAATATTTAGTGTCTAAAAAACGCAATCTGTAATTGATGCAGATCGTCTTTATATTGTTTTTGTGAAAAATACGATCTGCTTCTAAAAGATCAAAATTAAAGAGATTCTCAATTTCATCTCCTTCGGCATTTTGTAATGTTTCAAGTATACGTTCTTCTTTGTCTGTGTCTTCTTTTAGTATGCGTCTTACTTCATCTAAAATATGGTTTTCACCTAAATTTCGCCTGCGTTCACGAAGTAGCTTTTCATGAATATTAGTCCTCTTCAATAGCATCATATTTTTTTTAATACTCGTAAAGTTAACTATTTACCTCAATCTGAACAATAGGCCAAATGCTAAAGTATTAGCGCAGCGAAGCTCCTAATTCATTCTCAAACCTGTACTGCAATTTACTCATGATCTTATCGATTTGCTTATCTGTAAGCGTTTTGTTTTCGTCTTGCAGCGTAAAGCTTACGGCATAACTCTTTTTACCTTCAGGTAAATTCTTGCCTTGATATACATCAAAGAGATTTATAGCCTTTAAAAGCTGTTTTTCGGTTGATTTTGCCAGGTTATATACTGTTTCAAACTCTACATTTTCATCTAACAACAGAGCAAAATCACGTCTTACCGCGGGATATTTTGCAATAGGTTTAAACGAGATGTCATTATGTTTAGCCAGACTTACAATCGTATCCCAATTAAAGTCTGCAAAAAGCACTTCCTGATCAATATCAAAATGCTTAAGAAGTTTCTTAGTAACGGTTCCAAATTGCACCAACTGGTTTTTACCCAGAGTAAGTTGAATACCTTCTGCAAAATTTTGATCTTTTATGGGTTTTGCATTAAACCCGCTTAAGCCCAAACGGTTTAGAATAGTCTCAACCACACCTTTTAAATAGAAGAAGCTGGCTGGTTGATCTGCATTAGTCCAGCTTTCTGCATTTCTATTGCCGCTAACCAGCAACGTCAAATGATTTTTTTCTTCTCTGTCTGATGAATAGTTGTGATAGCTTTTGCCGAATTCAAAAAACTTAAGATCTGTTTGTCTTCTGTTTATGTTAAAAGCGACCGCCTCAAGACCTGAAAAAAGCAAGGATTGACGCATGACCGAAAGATCATTACTTAACGGATTTAAAATCTCTACATTATGATCAGGGTTGATAGATTCGCTTAACTCCGCGTAAGCAGGCGTTGTAAGCGAATTACCCATGATCTCGTAGAAACCAGAAGCAGCTAATTGATTGCCTACAACATTTTGCACCTTATAATCTTCAAAGCGGCTGCTGCCGGAAATTGAAGCGTTGAGTTTTTCTGTAAACTGAATATTGTTATATCCATAAACACGCAGAATTTCTTCAATTACATCAACCTCGCGTCTCACATCATTACGGTAAGCGGGAATAGTCATCCCTATACCAGATTCTGTGACGTTGTTGATTTTTATTTCGAGTGAAGAAAGAATTGATTTTATTGTCTCCTGGGGTATTTTTTCACCTATGAGTTTATTGGCATTTTTAAAGTGAAGAAACACCTGGTGATCCTCGATCTTTTTAGGGTAAATATCAACAATGTCACTGGTTACTTCACCGCCTGCAGTTTCCTGAATTAAAAGAACGGCTCTCATTAAAGCATATTCTGTTATCTTAGGATCTATGCCGCGCTCAAAGCGAAAGGAAGCATCAGTATTAAGGCCGTGACGTTTTGCAGTTTTTCTTACGCTTACTGCGTCAAAGAAAGCACTCTCCAGGAATATAGATGTTGTGTTTTCTGAAACACCACTATTGAGGCCGCCAAAGACTCCTGCTATACAAAGCGGTTTATCTGCATCACAGATCATAAGATCTTCTTCATGCAGCTCGCGTTCTACCTCGTCAAGGGTAGTAAATTTAGTTCCGGCAGCAACAGTTTTTACATTTATCTGTCCTCCGGAAATTTTTGCAATATCAAAAGCGTGAAGTGGCTGGCCCAGCTCATGCATCACATAATTGGTAACATCTACCACATTATTTTTAGGAGTTATTCCTATCGCTTTTAGTCTGTTTTGAAGCCAATCTGGCGATTCTTTAATAGTTAGACCCGATATTGAAACACCGCAATACCTGGGCGCTCTCTCGTTGTCAAGAACTTCTACAGACATCTTTTGTGTGCGGTTGTCTATTCTAAAAGCACTTGTAGATGGCGTTATAAATTCTGTATTTATATCTAGTTGAATTAACCCTGCTCTTAGGTCGCGAGCAGTACCTAAATGGCTCATGGCATCTGCGCGATTAGGTGTGAGGCCTATTTCAAAAACTTTATCATTTTCAACTTTATAGACAGATGCTAAAGGTGTTCCCGGTGCAAGCTCTTCATCAAGTACAAGTATGCCTTCATGACTCTCGCCAAGACCAAGTTCATCTTCGGCGCAGATCATCCCATTACTTACTTCGCCTCTTATTTTACCTTTTTTAATGGTCCAGGGTTCTCCTTTATCGTCGTATAAAGTTGTGCCTACAGTAGCAACTGGTACTTTTTGTCCTGCTGCCACATTGTGTGCACCACAAACTATTTGTACGGGGTCTCCAGTACCCAGATCAACTGTAGTAAGTTTTAATCTGTCTGCATTAGGATGCTGCACACAGGTAAGCACGTTGCCCACCACAATGCCTTCTAAGGCACCTTTTACAGTTTGAAAATTTTCAATGCCTTCTACTTCAAGACCAAGATCTGTTAATAATTCACCGGTTTTTTCTGCTTCCCAGTCAATATTTAAAAACTGTTTTAGCCAATTGTATGAAATCTTCATTTGCTCGTTTTTCGGTTTGCAAAGATAGTTTTACCATTGTTTTTAGCATAATTAAATTGGGACGAACTATTACAAGAAAAAAGCGGAAGGTTTTTAATGTCTTCCGCTTTAAATATTCTCTTTAATTTTTTTCTAATCCTGTTTTTTAAAGTTCATTACAACAACTTCATTTTCTGCCTCATTATCATCTAATTCGTTAACAGACCAGTCTACCATTTTATCTTTTTTTGTAATTACATGTCGGGCTTTTTTATCTTTTCCATCTTCTTTAAAGGTTTCTAGGAATACTACTTTCTGCGCACTGTTTTCTTCGATTGTTAGTGTTGAAGGTTGTAGGCCTGCATATACGCCACTTCTAGCATAAGCCAGATCATAAACATCATCAAGTGCATTGTAAGCAATAATTCTAGAACCTCTGTATGTACCTTGAGTATCATACATTTTACCGGTTATAATTGTATTGTCATCATTGTATGACCATTTCATGGAGCCGTTATAAGGAGGCGCTTTAATACCATCTACAATGTCGTAAATTTCCATATTCCAATTTCCATCTACAAAGTCAAAAACTGCTGTTTTACCATTGAGTTTTGCAAGATTAGACTTTGAAGCGATAAGAATATCTTTAGCTTCAGATGGGTCATCCATAGCTTCTATTGCGGCTACAGACTTTTTTAAATATTCTGTGGCTTTTTCATTTTCCCCTTTGTTCATCAGAAACTCACCGTAAGAATCTAAAGGATTTGCCTCTTTAGGATAAGTTTTGATTTGCTCAAGAAAAACCTTTTCTGCCGCATCTTCATCTTTACCTTCCATCAGGATTTGATAGCCTAATTGATTGAGCGGCTCTGTCATGCCGGTGTACTCATCATCCTTATCTGCTTCTTTGTGATACGCAGCAATAGCAGCATCAACACCTTTTTCTTTGTACTGTTGATACAGTTTATCGTTAAAAGAAGTTTCTGTATTTTCCTGACCAAATGCGGTAGTGAGAGAGCAGATAAGCAGAAAGCTTATCACATGTTTAAGTTTGCTAAAAGTCTTCATAATTGTTCAATTTAAAATTGGTTTTTATGAAGGGGTAGTGTTTAGAATAACAAAAGAGGGAATTTAAAGTTAATCAATTTAATGAATTAAATGTCTGAAAATCAGTATATAAATTCTAAAAATCGGCTAAAAAGGGGCAATTATCGGAGTTTTGATCAAAATATCGTGCTAGTACTAGATAATACTGATATTGGGAGAGGTGATTCTTAAAAAATAGCATAACTGTTTCATACAAACTATTATGAGATTTGTGAACAGTTAAATTTTGGCTATCGCGAAAAAAGATTACCAAAAAATATCTGCTTAGACAGAAACGCTCAGCATTTTTTCCTGTGAGTGAGAGATACTTTCTAATAATCGCTCCACAGACTTTTTCTTGTATTTTTGGTATAGATTCTCAGAAGATTTTACATTGTATTTTCTCCCAAAAGAAGCAGTAATGAGATAGATCAATAAAAAGCAAAAGACCAGTTTTAGTTTGATAAATGAGTTCATAGAAGTAGCTTTAAGTTCAAAAATTGGGGGGAGAATTTTAATTTGCAATCAATTAATATTGCCAATTATTATTTCTGATGTTAAAATTAACTTAAAAACTATTTACTCTCAAATTATACAACTTAAAATTTCTGTTGATTATATTTAATTGAATAAAACGCAATTATTAGCTTATATAATTCCATATATTTTTATATTTCATCATTTGGGCATAAGTATATTTAATAATCTTGTTTTCAGGCAGGGAAAGAGAAGGATCTTTTTTAATAAGTTCTGAAGCATAACCACGAGCTATACTCATGATATTGTTATCGCGCACGATATCTGCGATTTTAAGATTTAAAATGCCACTTTGTTGCGTACCCATGATATCTCCGGGGCCGCGTAATTTTAGATCAACTTCTGCAATTTCAAAACCATCATTAGTGCGTGTCATTGTCTGCAAACGGGTTTTACTGTCTTCAGAAAGTTTGTGCCCGGTCATGAGAATACAATAACTTTGATCAGCCCCACGCCCCACGCGACCTCTTAATTGATGTAATTGTGAAAGACCAAAACGCTCTGCGCTCTCTATGATCATTACAGAAGCATTGGGAACATTCACACCTACTTCAATCACGGTTGTAGCGACCATGATCTGTGTTTCACCATTTACAAAACGGTTCATTTCAAATTCTTTGTCGGCTGGTTTCATTTTACCATGAACAATGGAGATTTGATATTGAGGCATGGGGAACTCGCGGCTTATACTTTCGTAACCGTCCATGAGATCTTTATAATCTAAAGCCTCGCTTTCCTGAATTAGCGGGTAAACAATATAAACCTGCCTTCCTTTTTTTATTTCATCCCGAATAAACCTGAAGACTTTTAATCGGTTAGAGTCAAATCTGTGAACCGTTTTTATAGGTTTTCGCCCCGGCGGCAATTCATCAATGATCGAAATATCCAGATCACCATAAACACTCATCGCCAAAGTTCGTGGTATAGGAGTGGCGGTCATTATCAAAACGTGCGGCGGATATTCATTTTTGTGCCAAAGTTTACTACGCTGCGCGACACCAAAACGGTGCTGCTCATCAATAACCGCAAGCCCCAGGTTTTTAAATTTCACCTTATCTTCAAGCAGCGCGTGAGTGCCAATTAAGATATCAAGCGAGCCGTTTTCTAAACGTTCATGAATATCTCTTCTTTTTGAAGTTTTAGTTGAACCAGTTAACAGTTCAATACTGGTTCCTAATTCTTTACACAAATCTACTAAACCCGTATAGTGCTGTACTGACAAAATTTCAGTTGGAGCCATTAAACAAGCCTGAAAACCGTTGTCAATAGCGATTAACATTGACATAAGCGCTACAATCGTCTTACCCGAGCCTACATCACCTTGCAGCAGTCTGTTCATCTGTGCCGGGTTGCCCAGATCATTGCGTATTTCTTTAATCACGCGCTTCTGCGCATCTGTTAATTCAAAAGGTAGATGCTCTTTATAAAATGTGTTGAAATTCTCACCAATTTCTTTAAAAGGATAACCTTTTATTTTGGTTTTATGCAGTTGGTTTTTGATGATTAGTTGCAACTGAAGAAAAAATAATTCTTCAAATTTTAATCGGTATTGTGCGTTTGCCAGTTCATTTTGAGATTTCGGAAAATGAATATTAAAGAAAGCTTCCCCCTTCGGCATCAATTTTAACTGCTCGAGAATGGGCTGAGAAAGTGATTCAAAAATGTCGTTTTTAACCTCTAAAAAGAGGTTTTGCATCAAAATATTCACCACGCGATTGGTAACACCTTTATTGCTTAATTTTTCGGTAGAAGGATATACCGGCTGCATGGCGGTGCGCAAACTTTTCTCGTGCTCTTCCAGCAATTCCATATCAGGATGGGCGATATTATAGATTAGTCCAAACTTTGAAACCTTGCCAAAAATCACATATGGAACATTCAGCTTTAAGCTTTCCCTAATCCATTTTTGACCCCGAAACCACACAAGTTCCATCTCACCAGTTTCATCTTTAAAAGTTGCAACAAGTCGTTTTGAGCGATTTTCACCTACTGTTTTTAAATGCGTGATCTTACCAATGATCTGCACATCTGCAGAAGTAGGCTGCAGCTGGTTTATTTTGTAATACTGTGTTTTGTCTATATAACGATTGGGGAAAAGGTTAAGCAGGTCCTGATAGGTATGAATGCTCAATTCTGAGCGTAGCAAATTTGCCCGGTTAGGGCCTACACCTTTTAAATAATCAATTGGGGTTTGCAGTTTTCCCGGATTCATGTAAACGTTTATACGGTTTTACCTTTTGGTATTTCCTTTTCTAGTTGGTAGTCATTTACAAGCACTGAAGCCGAAATATGTAAAAGTCGTTCTAATTCCCTGATCATATCTACAGTCAATCTTTTCTTCTTATTTAAGATTTCTGAAACACGACTTTTCCCTCCAATTATGCCTACCAAATCTTTTTGACGCATATGTAATTCTTCCATTCTTATTTTTATAGCCTCAATAGGGTCTGGCGCTTCAATAGGATAATTTTCATTTTCATAATTATCAATCAATAAAGACAAAACTTCTGCTTCATCACCGTTTTTAGTTCCTACTGGTGCATCAAAAATAACATCTAAACGTACTAGAGCGTTTTGATAATCGCTTTCTGTTTTGATAGGTTTTAATTCCATAAATTTTGCTTAAACAGTTTCTGCATCAATTTTATCATATTCAGCATGAGTACCTACAAATCTTATAAAGGCCCATTGTCTTTCATAATTAAACTTAACAATCAACCTGTAAGAATTGCCTGTAATGTTAAAAACCACTCTGCTGTTTTTTAGAATGCTCGCATTAATATAAGTCTGTTTTACATCATTGGGTGAAAGCCAATTTGAGTTTTTAGCTGTATCGTACCACGTTTTTAAGTACTGTTCAGACTCAGCATGACGCTCCCAAAATTCACGTAAAGTACTTTTAGCAATGATTCGTTTCATCAATTCTAATGTAAAACAAAGATAGGAATAGTTCTCAAAAATAGAACTATTAAAATAAGAGAGCTATAAATGCTTACACTACCCAAGTTAAAACAGCATTACCCACTGCAGCTTATCTGCTTTATCAAATCAAATCCTTAATTTGGTCACACCAAAAGGTTCTAAATGAAATTATATGCAGCGCTGCTATTTGTACTTTTTACATTTTCTGCATTTAGCCAGCAAACAGATGTTGTAGATTTTGAGCATATTACGGCAGATATTTCTCTCAATTTTAAAGAAGAAACCGTAACCGGCAACATGATTATTTCGTTTAAAACGAAAAAAAATACAGATTCCATTTATCTGGATGCTAAAAATATCACTTCTTTCGAGGCAAAAATCGGTCAAAAGAAGCTAAAATCCGGCTTTGATAAATCTCATTTGATATTCAAAAAAAGCTTTAAAGCGAATGAAACTTATGACATTTCGCTCAACTATTCTGCAAAGCCAGACCGTGCGCTTTATTTTGTAAACAACGAGGGGAAACCACAAATATGGACGCAGGGTCAGGGCAAATACACCTCAAACTGGTTGCCTAGTATTGATGATATGAACGATAAGATCGAGTTTGATCTTAATATTACAGCGCCTAAAATGCTTCAGGTAATGGCAAACGGTAAACTAACTGATATTTCCGAAAAGGGAGAAAGCAAAACTTGGAATTACGATATGCAACATCCTATGGCAAGTTATCTCGTAGCTTTCGCCGCAGGTGATTATGATAAAGAAGTTCTTGTTTCAGAATCCGGAATTCCGCTAGAGTTGTATTATTATCCTGAAGATTCTTTAAAAGTTGAACCTACTTATCGCTATTCTAAGCAGATTTTTGACTTTCTTGAAAACGAAATAGGCGTTCCTTTTCCGTGGCAAAATTATAAGGAAATTCCCGTAAAAGATTTTCTCTACGCCGGGATGGAAAATACAACCGCGACCATTTTTAGCGATACATTTATGGTAGATAGCATTGGCTTTACAGATCGCAATTATGTAAATGTAAATGCGCACGAACTGGCACATCAGTGGTTTGGCGATCTGGTGACCGAAAAATCTGGGACGCATCACTGGCTGCAGGAAGGTTTTGCGACGTATTATGCTTTTCTAGCCGAAAAGGAGATTTTTGGAGAGGATTATTTCTATTGGCAACTCTATCAAACTGCAGAGCAGCTAAAGGAACTAAGCGATCAAGGCAAGGGCGAAAAATTATTGAACAGCGGTGCGAGTTCGCTTACTTTTTACCAAAAAGGAGCCTGGGCGTTGCACATTTTACGAGAAGAGATAGGGGATGAAGCCTTTAAAACAGCTATCAGAAATTATCTGGAAGCACATAAATTTGACAATGTAGAAACTTCAGATTTTATCGCTGCCGCGGAAGAGGCCAGCGGGAAAGACCTGACCGATTTTCAAAAAAACTGGCTTAATCAATCTGCTTTTCAGGCTTCAGAAGCACTTGAATCCCTTAAAGAATCATCCTTCATTAAAGATTATCTGCTTGTCAACGGACTGCGTAAAATTCCTTTCGATCAAAAAGAAGAGCTACTAACACAGGCACTTACTCTTCCCAATGATTACATTGGGCAGGAAGCAATCTATCAATTAGCCAGTGAACCTTTAACCGAGACATTGCCATTGTACAAAACAGGATTTGAATCAAATAATTTATTTGTGCGCCAGGCGATTGCTGTTTCACTGGAGACGGTTCCGCAGGAATTAAAAGCAGGATTTGAGACTTTGCTGGATGATGATTCTTATGTAACAAAAGAAACTGCTCTGTACAAATTATGGATTTCTTTCCCCGAAAATCGGTCAAAATACCTTAAAAAGCTCGCTGGAATCAACGGATTTTCAGACAGGAATATAGAAACGCTGTGGCTCGCTCTTACAATGGCTACGCCCGATTATGATAGTCAAAACCGCGAAGCGCGATATACAAAGCTTTTAAATTATACAGATTCCAGATTTCCGTTTGAAGTGAGGGAGCATGCTTTTCAATATTTGTATCAATTACAGTTGTATGAGACGCAAAGTTTGGATAATCTCGTTTCCGCTTGTGTACATTATAATTGGCGTTTTGCTCAATCCTCAAGATCAATTCTTGATATGTTGCTTAAAGATCCTAAGTGGAGAACAGCGCTCAATGATCTAACCGGTTTACCACGAAAGGAAACCGATTTTTTAAATAAAAAACTACAGCAATGAAAGCTTTGGTAATTTCAGGTGGTGGGAGTAAAGGCGCCTTTGCGGGCGGGGTAGCCCAGTATCTTATAGAAGAGCAAAAGAATAATTATGATATGTTTTTAGGCACTTCTACCGGTAGTTTGCTCATCTCACAACTCGCCAATAATAAAATTAACCGGGCTTATGAGATGTATACACAAGTGAACCAGCACACTATTTTTGATGTAAATCCTTTTAATATTAAACAGAAGGGAAACCGGGAATATGTGTCTATCAATTATTTTAATACAATCTGGCAATTTATAAGGCGTAAACGAACTTTTGGCGAAAGCCGAAATCTGCTAAAGAATATCAAAAAGAATTTCTCCCGCGAAGAATTTGAATATGTAAAACGCAGTCCTAAAAATGTGATCGTTACTGTTTCTAACCTCACAAAGAATAGTGTTGAATATAAATCTATGGATGACTGCAGTTATGAGGATTTCTGCGAGTGGGTCTGGATTTCCTGCAATTACGTGCCTTTTATGTCATTGGTCAAGAAAAACGGAAATGAGTATGCAGACGGCGGTTTTGGCTGTATAGTACCAATTCGTGAAGCTATTCGCAGAGGAGCGACAGAGGTGGACGCCATTATTCTGGAATCTGAAAATATGGAGCATAACAAGATTTTGGGTAAAAACCCATTTTCTCTCATGGTAAACCTCTTTAGTTTTTTAATGGATCAGGTAGAATATCACGATGTGGTGGTAGGTAAACTTGCCGCGATCAATAAAGAGGTGCCTTTAAACCTGTATTATACTCCTTCAAAACTCACCGAAAACAGTTTGATTTTCAATAAAAAATTAATGACCAACTGGTGGCAGCAGGGGTGGGATTACGCGGCTGAAAAAGCCAAACTAGCGCAGGATAATAAATTAAAGGATCTGGAAGCGGGCTGAGTAATCTAGTTTATATTTCCCTTATTTATCACGTAAGTTTTAGAAATAGAATCGTGCCATCCTGTATCTGAAACTAAAAAGGAGATTGCTTCAAAAGGAATTAGTCTGCAAATATTACGAACAACTAAAGTTTTGAAATCAGGTTTATTTCCGTTTTCGTCTATAACTTTTGTTCCAGTAATGAACTTGCCGGGTGTTTGTGAAAATGCGTATTCAAAAATTATGTAGTACATTACAAAAAGAATAGCTTGATTCAATAAACGTAATAAAGAATTACCCTTTTCTTCAACTAACCCGAATGACTGCAACCATATATGCACGACTACAAAAAGAATAGAAAATAAAATCGCATCTATAATGTAATTACCAAATCTGGTTGCTTTACTAGCATAATCTATTAATAATTCATCCTCCATTTTTTATCATTTAAGGTTTATTCAAAATGTATTTTGAATTACTAATATACTTTTTCCTAATAAATTAAGACGAGGTTTTTCGTAACTAATCAATTTTTCAATTAAAAAAGCGAGTTTTTGATGAGAAAAGGGAGGTTTTTGTAGAAACGAAGAGGAATGAGCGCAAAGTGATTATATAATATTCAGCTGATTTCTCTTCAAACTCTTGTTAGTAAATACCATATAGAAAAAATATAACCGCTGTAAAAACGGGTATATAAAACATACTTTAATTTCTGGATTGTAGGAAAACTGAGATGAGGCGTTATAAAATCAAAATAAAGGATTTATCTAATTATTTTCTACAGCTTTTAACTTTTCCAGATCTTCAGTACGTATCCAGGTGAGAATAAAGGTTGCTAATCGGCCAAGAATAAAAGTAAATCCGCCAAAAATACCTGGTAGGAAAGTTAATTTTAAACCACCTGCCAGTAAACTGGGCGATATATCTCCCACAGCTTCAAAGGCATCGAAAACTTGAATTAATCCTATTAGTTGATTAAAAAAACCTATAACAAAGGCAAGCAATGCAATCTGATTTACAAGGCTAATCGCTTTTTTAAATTTAGGCTGGGTTGCTTTAAGTTGCATGACAGCTCGCGCAATTAAAAAAAGCATCAGCCCAAAACAAATAAGGATAAGCGTCATAGGGAATGTTCCTCCTTCTTGTATGCGGTTTCCCAATTGGGTAAAGAATCCTTGTTCTTGTAACACTAAAATAAGTAAAGCAGACATATTTATATTTTTTAAAGTTTGACAGGATCAAAACTAAATCTGTTTTTTCTGACTTTTAAAAATTTGCGACCAACTACCATTTTTAGAATGGATTTGACAGTTTTGCATTAAATTGATTTTGATAATTGTCCAACGCTGCAATATCCAGCTTTAAAACAGTCATTCATCTCGTAATTTTTGAATTGTAAATTTTATAAGTCAACTTTGAAAGTTAGATGAAGTTTTTAAAGCTATTTAAATATTTGGGTGAAAAGATACTGCTACACGGTATTTTTTGGTTCGCCGTATTGCTTTTCTATACTTTTTTCTTCGGTCAGGAAAAGACAACTTTTAAAATCGTTTTTCAATTTTCTTGTTTTCTATTACCCGCCACTATTGCGGTCACTTATGTATTTGTATATTTTCTTATACCAGATTATCTACTGAAGAAAAAATACATCTGGTTTATAGGTTACAGTATTTATACTTTAATATTTTCGGCAACTTTTATAATTTTTTCAAGCTTTTATGGTGTTGTTTTTCTCTCAGGAATGCCATGGGAAACTTTCCCTATAAAAAAGAGCATTTTATTCATAATTATAGCGGTTTATCTGGTTGTTGCGGTAGCCTGTGCTTTTAGCCTTCTTAAGCATAATTATCAAACTTTAGGTGAAAAGAAAGCTTTAGAAAATGAGATTTTAAATACCCAATTGCAATTACGTGAACAACAGCTTAATCAACTTAAAATGCAAATTCATCCACATTTTCTATTTAATACATTAAATACAATCTATGGTTTTGCATTAGCCCAAAATGAAAACACACCAGAACTTATTTTAAAACTTTCAAAACTGCTGGATTATATTTTATATCAGACAAATAAGCCATTAATTACCTTAAAAGAAGAAATAGATCACATAGAGGATTATATCGCTTTAGAAGCATTTCGCTTAGGCGAAAACTTAAGAGAATGCATTCTACTTGAGAACAGAGAGCAATACGATGAAATATTAATTGCGCCTATGCTTTTGCTGCCTTTTGTGGAAAACAGTTTTAAACATGGAAAAATCAAAAGCGATAATCTAAAAATGCATCTTAAAGTAGAGGGGAAGCAAATTCACTTTTATTTGAAAAATGAAAAAAGAACTGATATTTCTGCAATCGAAACTAACGGTGGGCTGGGATTAAAGAACATTAAACTACGCTTAGGCATTCTTTATAAAAAGGGATATACACTAGAAATTAAAGATGAAATTCATTTCTTTATAGTTGATTTATATTTGAATAGTACAGCACATAGATTAAATGAAAACTAAGATCAAATGCATTGTAGTTGACGACGAGCCTGTGGCCAGAGAGATTTTGCAAAGTCATCTATCAAAGATAGATGCTGTTGATGTTATTGGGTATTGCGCTGATGCGACAGAGGCTTTTAATCTTATCTCTACAGAAAATATAGATTTGATTTTTCTGGATATCAATATGCCTGGAATTTCTGGAATTTCATTTGCACGATCTATCAATAACAACGTCAAAATTATTTTTACAACAGCATATCGTGAATATGCTATTGATGGCTTTAACCTTCATGCCGTAGATTATTTATTAAAACCTATTTCTTTTGAGCGTTTATGGGAAGCAATTAGTCATTTTAAAGATACCTTCTGGAATCAGGAAAATCAAATTCAGCAAACAGGAAAGGAGGAATCAAAATTCATCTTTGTGCGCGTTGATAGAAAAATGATTAAGCTTAATTTTGATATGATCTATTACATAGAAAGTCTCAGTGATTATCTCAAAATACACACCGCCCAAAAATGTATCACAATACGTGAAAAAATCAGTGCTATAGAAGAAAAATTATCGCAAGAACAATTTTTGCGCACACATAGGTCTTTTATCGTATCAATTACTAATATTGAATCGTTTACAAATGAATACGTAATTGTAAACAATCACTCCATACCTATAAGCAGAAGTTACAAGGAAGACGTTCTGGGAATTTTAAATAAATATCAGTAGAACCTTAAATATAAAACCTTAAACTTAGAAGTCTAAATTTTATCCAAAAAGCTCTTTTACTTCTTTCTTCAAATATTCTAAAGCGACTACAGTAGGAGCCGGTTTGTCAAGAATCTCTTTTAAAACAGCTTCGCGCAATTGATTTGAAGTAGTTACTTCGGGCTTTAAAGCGTTCCCACGAACTAATTTGATGGTTCCGTTTTTAGCCGACTTTACGATATTCCATAATTCGTCGCTCATATAGATTTGCTGTGCGAGATTGTGTTCAAATTCCTGCTCGATATTTGCGATCAACAGTTTTTCATAAGAACTTTTATTAGTATCTGAGGGTGCAACACGCAATAGCAATTGTGACGGCGCAATGCGTTCTAAGAATAAAGTCAAGCGTTCATATGCCTGAAGTCTCACCGGTAAAATATCTGCCTGCATATCTTTATGTAAAAGAAATCGGCGTCTGCCGTCCTCATTCTCAATAAACCGATTAAAAAAGTAATATGCCAGTACGCCCACTACGATTGCCGGGCCTACTGCGATTAATATCTGTAATAAATTCTCTTCCATTTTAGTATCTAATTTCCTCTTTTCGCTCTGCTTTTTTGGCTTTTTTCTCCGCTTTTTCTTTGTTATAGTGACCACCCAAATGCGGGCAATCCTGCAAGGCTTTCATACTTTCAAATTTAACAGGAGTTTTATTATAACCAAATGAATTTGCCAGCGGTTGTACGAGACTTTTATCACCCAGGCTAAAATCAACATCTTCCATATTCATTTGCGCAGGATGTTCATATCCGCAGGCATGCGTAATTTCAAGAAGTTCTTTTCTAAAATTCTTAAAATAGTAATGGGTACGATCTGCCTTTTCAGGAATATTAATTCCTGCCTGCAACCATTTGTTTTGAGTAGCAACGCCAGATGGGCACGTATTGTTGTGACAGGATTGCGCCTGTATGCAACCTACGGCCATCATGGCTTCACGAGCAACATTTATAAGATCTGCCCCCATTGCAAACGCCATCGCTCCTTTGGCAGGAAAACCTAGTTTACCGCTACCTATAAATACGATTCGGTCTGTAAGCTTGTATTCTTTAAAAATTTTATAAACATCGCTAAATGCGAAAACCCACGGCAAAGAGACATGGTCTGCAAAACTGGGAGGAGCAGCACCTGTACCGCCTTCGCCACCGTCTATTGAGATAAAATCTGGTCCGCTATTGGTTTCAGCCATTGCAACAGCGAGCTGGCGCCATTGGTCTAATTTACCTATTGCTGCTTTAATACCTACGGGCAAACCCGTGGCTGCTGCGATCTCTTCTACAAAGTTGATCATACCGGGAACACCATCAAAAGCAGAATGTGTGGCTGGAGAAAGTACATCTTTACCCAAGGGCACGTGGCGTATTTCGGCAATTTCAGGAGTAATCTTAGATGCGGGTAAAACTCCACCTTTTCCGGGTTTTGCGCCTTGTGAAAGTTTAACTTCAATCGCTCGTATCTGCGGATTTTCAGCAACTAATTTTACCATTTTTTCTAGCGAGAAGCCACCATTTTCATCTCGTACACCAAAATATCCGGTTCCAATTTGAAATATAACATCTGCACCGGTTTTATGATAGGGTGATAGTCCGCCCTCTCCTGTATTGTGATAAGCGTGGGCTTTTTCGCAACCGCGGTTAAGGGATTCTATCGCCCGTGCAGATAATGATCCAAAACTCATCGCCGAAACATTGATTATTGAGCTGGGCCTAAAGGGTCTTTTTCTTTTATTAAAACCACCCATTACCTTTGCGCAGGGCAAAAAGTAGGGGTCTTTTGCATTAGGATGTTCTGCAGGTAGTTTATACGCCATCATGGCGTTGTTTATAAAAATATAATTGGGCTTGTAGATATCCTGATCTGTACCAAAGCCTTCATAGTTATTTTCATTTTTCGCGGAAGCGTAGATCCATCCTCTCTCGATCCTGTTAAAAGGTAATTCTTCACGGTTACTGGCAACCAGATATTGTCGTATTTCTGGGCCAATGCTCTCGAGCATATACCTGATGTGACCCACCAGCGGAAAGTTGTGAGTTATGGTATGTGATTTATTAAAGAAGATGTCGCGTATTGTAATAATTACAAGCACAGCGAGCAGCCATACCCACCAGGGCATGGTAGCAAGAAAATCAAGAAATGGGGTCATAAAAAATAGGTTATTGTCCTAAATAGTCTACCGTCATTTGTATGAAGGTTTTGACGCCCAAAAGTAAGCCACTTTCATCAATATAAAAATCTGGAGTGTGATGAGGTGCAGTTTCTTTTGCATCAACAGGACTACCAC
The DNA here is from genome assembly GCF_047946655.1 of Leeuwenhoekiella sp. A2. Classification (GTDB taxonomy): domain Bacteria; phylum Bacteroidota; class Bacteroidia; order Flavobacteriales; family Flavobacteriaceae; genus Leeuwenhoekiella. Next base: position 455,956 of record NZ_CP172311.1, on the reverse strand, counting down.
CCAGAAAAAAGTAAAGACCGGGAATCTCATTTGAAAAGAAAGAAAAGTCTTCTGCTCCTGTAATAGCTTTTATTATATGCACATTTTCTGCTCCGGCAGCTTTATCAAAAGAAGGTAGCATTTTTGCCGTAAGATCAGGATCGTTGTAAACAATAGGAGTTCCTTTTGGGATGTCAATAGTAGCTTCTGCTCTATATGCTGCAGCTATAGCAGGCACCATTTCTTTCATTCTGCGATTGATAAGTTCTTGCATATCATAATCAAGCGTGCGCAGCGTTCCCAGAATTTGAGCACTTTCAGGAATAATATTATTTCTCACCCCGCTACTAATCTTACCTATTGAGAGAACTGCGGCTTCTTCTGTTAGTGGAGCTTCACGCGAAATAATTGTCTGTAAACCATCAATTATTTTAACCGAAGCCATTATGGGATCAACGCTCGTCCATGGGGTAGAACCGTGGCTTGCTTTACCTTTTACATTAATTTCAAAGCTTTGTGCGGCCGCCATAATTCCGCCAGATTTATATGCAATCCTACCCACTGGCTGACCCGCAGCGATGTGAAGCCCGAAAATCGCATCTACATCAGGATTTTTAAGTACATTTTCTTTAACCATTAATTCTGCCCCACCTTCTTCATCTGCGGGAGCGCCTTCTTCTGCCGGTTGAAAAATGAATTTTATGGTTCCGGCAAAATCATTGTTTTTGGCTAGAACTTCTGCAACCCCCATCAGGATCGCGATATGCGTATCGTGACCACAAGCATGCATGACGCCAACCTCTTTGTCTAAATATGTGGTTTTTACAGTAGATTTAAACGGAAGATCACCGCGTTCTGTTACCGGAAGCGCGTCAATATCTGCCCGTAAACCGAGTACTTCACCTGGTTTTTTACCCACAAGAATACCTACTACTCCGGTTTTTGCAACTCCTGTTTCCACTTTTAAGCCAAGAGATTTTAAGTGTTTGGCAATTGTTTCGGCGGTATTAAACTCCCTATTAGAAAGTTCTGGGTGTTCATGAAAGTCTCTGCGCCATTCAATGACTTTGGGTTCAATATTTTCAATTGCTTTTTCAAATTCAACTTGAGCGAATAATAAGGTAGAGCATAGCAAGACAGCTGTAAATAATAAATTTTTCATAGGAAGGGTTGGATTGAAAAAAAGGCTGTATGACTTTTGTTAGTCAACCTGAACTCGTTTCAGGTTCACATTTATTGCAAAATATGATGCGATTCCGAAATAAATTCAGAATGACTTTTACTAAAATTATCACACAGCCTTTTTAATGTAATTATTGGGCGTTTAGATAATCTATAGTAAGTTGTGTCATTGTTTTAACACCAAGTAGTAGTCCGTCATCATCAATCATAAAGTCCGGTGTGTGATGTGGGTAAGCTTCCGTATTCCCTGGAGCCATTCCGCCAAGAAAAAAGTAAAATCCGGGAACTTCTTCCTGGAAGTAGCTAAAATCTTCACCGCCGGTTGTTGCTTTTACAAGTTCGACATGATCTGTACCGGCTACTTCCTGCAATGTGGGTAGCATTTGCTCAGTAAGTGCAAGGTCGTTATACGTGATAGAAGTATTATTTTGAAATTCTATAGTGGCGCTACCTCCATAGGTTTTGGCCAGACCTTCTGTCATTTCAGTCATGCGGTGTATGATGAGTTCACGCATTTCAGGGTCAAGGGTTCGTACAGTGCCAATCATTTCAGCCGTTTCCGGAATAATATTAAAACGCATACCGCTGGTAATCTTTCCTACAGTAATCACCGCTGCTTCTTCAACTAGCGGAGATTCCCTACTAATTATAGACTGAAAACCATCAATTATTTTAGCCGAAATATAAATAGGGTCTACACCGCTCCAGGGAGCAGAACCGTGTGTTTGTTTTCCTTTTACGTTTACAACAAAGCGTTCTACCGCTGCCATAGTTCCGCCGGGTTTGTAACGTATAGTACCTACCGGAGTAGCAGAATTTATATGTAAACCAAAGATCGCATCTACATCAGGATTTTTAAGAACACCTTCTTTGATCATAAGTTTAGCACCACCTTCTTCTCCGGGTGGTGGCCCTTCTTCAGCAGGCTGAAAAATGAATTTCACCGTACCGTTTATTTTGTCTTTATGTTCTGAAAGAATTTCGGCAACACCCATTAAAATTGCTACATGTGTGTCATGACCACAAGCGTGCATAACGCCTGTTTCCTGACCCAGGAAGTTTGCTGTAACATTACTTTTAAAAGGAAGATCGTTACGCTCTGTCACCGGTAAAGCATCAATATCTGCACGTAATGCGACGGTTTTTCCCGGTTTTGAACCTTTTAATATGCCTACAACACCGGTTTTTGCAACACCGGTTTGCACCTCAATACCTAGAGATTTAAGATGCGCGGCTATTTTTTTGGCAGTTTCAAATTCGCGGTTAGAAAGCTCTGGGTGTTCATGAATCTCATGACGCCACTCGATCACCTGATCTTCAAGAACTTCGGCGGATGCCATAAGTTCTTTATCTGCTGTTTGAGCCAGCATCATATTACCACCAGCTAGTAGTGCTAAGAGAAAGTAATTTTTGATCATAAATTGGTTTTAAAAGGTTATTCGTTGGTAACCATTATTCTGTAACTGAATTAATGCTGTCATCGCAGAGAGTGCAAATTGAGCATATTGCCATGTGTTTTCTTTAGTTAGACCTTTACTTCCGGCGGTTTGGCCACATAGGATAACGGGTACCTGGGCAGCATGCAGCGCTTCAAGCAAGTCAAGATTGGGATTATCTACACCGTATTTTTCTTTATAGAATTCATTTTTAAGTAAACCCATTGCAGCCTCACCGTGAACTACCATTACCGGTTTTAGATTTTCCTGCGGAATACCGGCATTCTCATGCATATTTAAAAATCGGGCTACAGTATTGAAATATCGGTTTAAATCGGCCGGATTTTCGGGAGCTTTTGCAATGTCAAAGACAACTTTAAATATTAGATCTGTATCTGTTTTAAAATCTGGATTAGGAACGCTAAATGTGGTTCCATAATTTTCTATCACTTTGCCCTTAACATGATCTTGAGCAAAACTATTAATTGCGATAAATAAGGCAAAAAGGATAAGAAGGGGTTTTTTCATCTGTATTTTTTAATAAAGTTTAAAGATATTTAAAAAAATGATAAAGAATGGTTCGATTTCTTCTGTTTATAAAAATGAAGAGATGAACTTACCCAATACATCAAGTTTGCTTAATTTCACGCACTAAAGAAAAGCTTGTTTTGGATAAATATTTAGAAGGATTAAATGAAGCTCAACGCGCCCCCGTTCTACAAAAGGACGGCGCTATGATGGTGATTGCAGGAGCGGGTTCTGGTAAGACAAGAGTGCTTACAATGCGTATCGCGTATTTGATGAGTAAGGGTGTAGATGCTTTTAATATTCTGTCGCTCACTTTTACCAATAAAGCGGCACGCGAAATGAAAAAGCGTATTGGTACTATTGTAGGAAACAGTGAGGCTAAAAATTTGTGGATGGGAACATTTCACTCTGTTTTTGCCAAGATTCTACGCATAGAAGGGCATCATCTGGGCTTTCCATCTAACTTCACGATCTACGATACTCAGGATTCTCAACGTCTAATTTCTGCAATCATCAAAGAGATGGGGCTAGATAAAGATGTGTACAAGTACAAGCAAGTTCATTCTCGTATTTCTTCCTATAAAAACAGCCTGATAACGGTTAAGGCCTACTTTCAAAATGCTGAATTAGTTGAAGCAGACGCTATGGCGAAAAAACCCCGCCTGGGCGAAATTTATCAGGAATATGTAGACCGTTGTTTTAAGGCGGGCGCGATGGATTTTGATGATTTATTGCTTAGAACCAATGAGCTTTTGGCTCGTTTTCCTGAAGTGCTGGCAAAATATCAAAAGCGTTTTCAATATATTCTGGTAGATGAGTACCAGGATACAAATCACTCGCAATATTTGATCGTAAAAGCACTTGCAGATCGTTATCAAAATATTTGTGTGGTGGGTGACGACTCACAAAGTATTTATGCTTTTCGCGGAGCTAACATTAATAATATCCTGAATTATCAGCGCGATTACGACGATGTTAAAGTGTACCGTCTGGAACAGAATTACAGATCTACAAAGAATATTGTAGAAGCAGCAAATTCTGTTATAGATAAAAATAAGACTAAACTAGACAAGGTTGTATGGACGGCAAATGATGATGGGCCTAAAATTATAGTGCATCGTTCGCCTACAGATGGTGAGGAAGGAAGATATGTGGCAAGTTCTATTTTTGAAAATAGGATGAATCAACAACTTCCGCATAGCGATTTTGCTATTCTGTATCGTACTAATGCACAGTCTCGTGCAATGGAAGATGCTTTGCGTAAGCGTGATATACCGTATAGAATTTTTGGCGGACTCTCATTCTATCAGCGTAAAGAGATAAAAGATGTACTCGCTTATTTGCGCTTATTAGTGAATACTAAAGATGAAGAAGCACTAAAACGGGTTATCAATTATCCTGCTCGCGGTATAGGAAACACTACTATTGACAGGTTGATCCTGGCTGCAAAACAGTATGATAAATCCATCTTTGAAGTGATGGAAAATATCAATCACATCCAGATCCAAATCAATAACAGTACAAAAAATAAGCTGTACAACTTCGTCAATATGATCAGAAGTTTTCAGATAACTGCTGAAAATGCTGATGCTTTTGTAACCGCAGAAGAAGTGGCTCGCAAGACAGGTTTATTGCAGGAGTTGAAAAAAGACGGAACGCCTGAAGGTATTGCCCGTATAGAAAATATAGAAGAATTACTTAATGGTATAAAAGATTTTGTAGAAGGGCAACGGGAACTAGCAGATGCAGACGGTTCACTTACAGAATTTTTAGAAGATGTTGCGCTTGCGACAGATATGGATAAAGATGTAGGTGATGATGACCGTGTTTCACTTATGACCATTCACCTGGCCAAAGGTCTTGAATTTCCCTACGTTTATATTGTGGGTATGGAAGAAGATCTTTTTCCCAGCGCTATGAGTATGAACACTCGAAGTGAATTAGAAGAAGAACGCAGGTTATTCTATGTTGCGTTAACAAGAGCTGAAAAACAAGCGTATTTAACTTATACAGAATCACGCTACAGATGGGGTAAGCTGGTAGATGCAGAACCCAGCCGATTTATAGAAGAAATAGATGAGGTGTATCTAGATATGCAAACTCCTATGGATTCTTACAGGTATAAACCTTTGATAGATCGCGATATCTTTGGCGATGTAGATAAGAGTAAATTACGACAGACCAAACCGCAAAGTGGTACTCCACCGCGAGCAGGTATGCCAACGGAAGATCAATTGCAAAAGTTGCGTAAAATAAAGCCGTCTTCACCTTCAACGCCACCACCAGATTATAATGGTAAATTGCAAGAAGGTACACATGTTGAGCATTCTCGCTTTGGCAGAGGACAAGTTGTAAAAATAGAAGGTGTAGGGCAGGATCAAAAAGCAGAGATAAATTTCGCTAAAGGCGGAATTAAAAAGCTTTTACTGCGATTTGCTAAGCTTGAGGTTTTAGATTAAATAAATTATAAATGTAAGATTGTTCCTAAATCTAAGGAGGTTCCTTGTGGGCCTTTACAAAATTGTATTGACAAAGAGGTGTTTTTAAAAGTAGCTGAATAAAAGTTTAAACTATTTATTTAGCAAAAAGAGTAATTGAAGCCAGCAAAGCCTCCGGATCAACTTCAGTGTTGAGGGATTCGTCAGGAACTGGCTTGGGAAGATTTAATTTTTCATATTCCATAAGTGACCAGGCGCTATTGTTGTATTCAAGGGCGGTAAGATTTTCTATCCAGTCCCCGCTGTTGAGATAAAGGCAAGAACCACCCTTGTGATGTACTTCCCGCATTTGTGGCTGATGTATATGCCCGCAAAGCACATAATCAAAATCATTTTCTATGGCGAGTTGGGCGGCAGTAACTTCAAAATCTGTTATAAAACTCACCGCTTTTTTTACGCTATTCTTTATTTTCTTTGATAAGGAATATTTTGGTTTTCCCAGTCGTACCAGCCACCAGTTTATAAAGCGATTAAAAAGTATAAGAAAATCGTATCCCCAGCCGCCAAGTTTTGCGATCCATTTTGTGTGCTGTATAGAAGCATCAAACACATCACCGTGAAAAATCCACGCTTTCTTACCATCAAGATTAAGCACAAGTTTATCTATAATAGAAATATTGCCCAGCCGCACGGGACTAAATTTGCGCAGCTTCTCATCATGGTTGCCGGTGATATAATATACACGCGTTCCTTTTGTGGCAAGAGCCATAACCTTTTTAAGAACCTGCATATGTGATTTAGGAAAGTATCTTTTTCTAAACTGCCAGATATCAACGATATCGCCATTAAGAATAAGCGTGCGCGGTTTTATGCTATCAAGATAATAGAGGAGCTCCTGTGCGTGAGAACCATATGTGCCCAGATGCACATCTGAAAGGACTACAATTTCAACTTTTCGCTTCAAGCTTTACTGTTTGTATCAAATAACACCCTTTATTGTTATTGTAACTTTATGAGAATATTAAATTAAAAACAGCTTTTAACACAGTTGTAAACAATTAGCTTGGGTAAGATGCGATTTTCTGCTCAAAAGCTGTTATTTTCGTCGTTCAAACATAAATTATGGCAGGAAATTCCTTTGGGAAGCTGTTTAAGCTAACAACATTTGGTGAGTCTCATGGCGAGGCAATAGGCGGTATTATAGACGGCTGCCCGGCTGGGCTTGAGATAGATCTTGATCTTGTAAATACAGATATGGAAAGGCGTAAACCTGGGCAATCTAAAATTGTTACCCAGCGCAAAGAGCCAGATACGGTTCAGTTTTTCTCAGGAATTTTTGAAGGGAAAACCACAGGAACGCCCATTGGTTTCAATATTGTGAATACCAATCAAAAATCACACGATTACAGCCATATAAAAGACACCTACAGACCATCTCATGCAGATTATACGTATGATAAAAAATACGGCGTGCGTGATTATCGCGGCGGTGGTAGATCTTCTGCCAGAGAAACCGCATGCAGGGTTGCCGCAGGTGCAATTGCAAAGCAGGTTTTAAAAGGGGTTAAGATTAATGCTTTTGTAGATTCTGTAGGTGATATTAGGATGGATACGCCCTATCAGGAACTCGATTTTACACAGATAGAATCTAATGACATCCGCTGTCCAGATCCCGCTTTCGCGAAAGCGATGATAGACAGAATAAAAGAAATTCGCAAAGCAGGAGATACCATAGGCGGTACAGTGATGTGCGTAATACAAAATGTGCCGGTGGGATTAGGTGAGCCTGTCTTTGATAAATTACATGCTGAATTAGGCAAAGCGATGCTCTCAATAAATGCTGTAAAAGGTTTTGAATACGGGAGCGGTTTTGATGGTGCTAAAATGAAAGGAAGTGATCATAATGATCTCTTTAATGCTGATGGAACCACACAAACCAATTTGAGCGGTGGCGTACAAGGCGGAATAAGCAACGGGATGGACATTTACTTTAGAGTTGCTTTTAAACCTGTTGCTACCATCATGCAAAATCAACCCACAATAGATAAAGAAGGTAATGCAGCAGTAATGCAGGGAAAAGGAAGACATGATCCTTGTGTTGTACCAAGGGCTGTGCCTATAGTAGAAGCTATGGCAGCGCTGGTTCTTGCAGATTACCTTTTGCTGGATAAAACCTCAAAAATATAGCCTAAAATCGGCATTTTTAAATAGAAAATCGGTCTAAACTATACTAAAAACTCCTCTTATATGAAAAAAATCGCCCTACACTGGAAAATTATTATCGGACTTGTTTTAGGGGTCATTTGGGCTTTATTATCCAGTCAGTTAGGGTGGAGCGAATTTACGATAGACTGGATCGCTCCTTTTGGGACAATATTTATCAATTTATTAAAATTGATAGCTGTACCACTTGTGCTGTTTTCTATAATTAATGGTGTTGCAAATATTGGTGATCCTTCTAGTTTAGGTAGAATGGGAGGAAAGACTTTACTGGCGTATTTAATAACTACTATTCTTGCTGTTTCTCTAGGTCTTTTGCTGGTAAATCTTATACAACCGGGTAAATGGGTAGATGATGCAAGTCGTATAGATAACAGGATAAGTTATGAGATCTGGGCAGACTCACAGGGTTTGCAGATAAAAGATGGTGTAAATTACCTGCAGGATCCCAAATTTATGGAACGTGCTCGCGAGATCTCAGACCTTTCAAGAGCAGAACTTAATGATGCTGCGGTAAGCGATAAAATGAGCACTGCTAATCAGGCTAAAGAATCTGGGCCTCTGCAACCTTTAGTAGATCTGGTGCCTCAGAATTTCTTTCAGGCATTAGGTGATAACGGCCTCATGCTGCAGGTCATCTTCTTCGCATTATTCTTTGGTATAAGCCTGCTTTTTATTCCCAATGAGAAATCGGCTCCCATCACTCGCGCTGTAGATGGCATTATGGAAGTCTTCTTAAAAATGGTAGATCTGGTAATGCAGGCCGCTCCATTTTTTGTATTCGCTTTGCTTGCGGGCGTTGTGAGTAAAATGGCCGGGGACGATTTAGGTAAAGTTGTAGAGATATTTAAAGGGCTTAGTTGGTACTCGCTTACAGTTCTGCTTGGTTTAGGATTAATGGTTTTCTTAATTTACCCTATGCTCGTAAAATTATTCGTAAGAGTTATATCATACACAGATTTCTTTAAAGGAATGGGCCCAGCACAAGCCCTTGCATTTTCAACTTCCAGCAGTGCGGCTACTTTACCGGTAACGATGGAATGTGTTGAAGATAATCTTGGGGTAGATAAAAAGATAACTAGTTTTGTGCTTCCAATTGGTGCGACTGTAAATATGGACGGTACCTGTCTTTATCAGGCTGTGGCTGTGGTATTTCTTGCTCAATTACACATGATCGATCTTACTTTAGGTCAACAACTTACCATCGTTTTAACGGCGACGCTTGCTTCAATTGGATCTGCAGCAGTGCCTAGTGCCGGTCTCGTTATGTTAATTATTGTGCTTCAGTCAGTTGGGTTGAATCCTGCCTGGATAGGAATTATCTTACCTGTAGATCGTATTCTCGACATGTGCAGAACGGTAGTAAATGTAACAGGTGATGCTACGGTTTCTTCAATTATAGCAAAGGGTGAGGGCATGATACACCATACGCCTAATAAAGATCCGGATGCAGCTTTTGACATAGACGAGAAATAAAAGCCTAATCGAATATACTTGTAAGTATATCGATATTAACATATTATCTTCAGGTATACAATATAGTTATTAGTATTTTTAAATACCCAAACTATTAGCATATTCCCTTCATTTTGAACTTTTCCTACCTAATCCTCAAAAATATTATTAGGTATGAAGATATATTTACTCTTTTTCTTTTGTTTATCATTTTCAATTCTATCTGCTCAGGTGGGCATAGGAACAACTGATCCTAGTGAAGCTTCTATGCTCGAAGTAAGCAGTACTTCTAACGGAACAGATTATAAAGGGTTGATGCCACCACGTGTCACTATAGAACAGCGTGATCTTATTGAGCCAGATAGTGACGATATTGGTCTTTTAGTGTTTGTAAACGATCCCGATGATTCTAAATATTGTTTACAAATATGGAATGGAGATTCCTGGCAGGATGTCTATTGCCTGCAAAATATAGGGTTTGCCAATGTGGCGCAGAATTTTGATTCGGCAGATTCATGGGGTTATGAAAGTGATATTCCATTTTTTGATAATGGTAATGATGGTTTTTATGGAATAACAGACAATTCTAATTTTACAGATATAACAACCTTAACCAATAACTTTCTTGGTTTTAACGATCTTGACGATGAGGGTGAAAATGGAACAGGCGATTTTGCAACTCTAACTTTTGATACCGTAGATACTTCACTGGCGCCTAATGGGGTGACGATATCTTTTGATTATGAATTCTTTGAATTTGATAATAGTGATGACAGTTTTTATACGGTTGTGATCGATGGGATAGACCAACCTGAAGAACAGCTTATTGAAGGAGAAAGTGACAGATCACTTGAGGGGTCTGTAGAAGTAGAAATTCCCGCAGGAACATCTTCGGTTGCATTACGTGTACGCATTCAGCAAAATGGCGCAGATGACTACGGTGGTTTTGATAATTTTAGTGTTTCGGCCAATTAAAAGCTCAATAAAGCTGCTTTTCTCTATCTTTAAAAGATTTTAATTATCTCTTAAAAGATATCAAATGAATGTATGCTTTTTAATGTATCCCTGGCAGGATATGAAACCCGAAGATGACACTTCTTTATCGCTAATACGTGAATGTGTAAAAAGAGGACATGGTGTAGCCACAACTACACCTGCTAACTTAACCATTAGAGATAGTGTAACATTTGCCTTCTGTAAAGTTATATTAAGGCAGGAAAAGGTGCCGCCAACTTTAAAAGCATTTCATGCAAAAGCTAAATTTAGAGATGAGATGTTACCATTAGCTGGGTTTGATGTTATCATTTTGCGTAGCAATCCGCCGCTGGACACGATAATGCTCAACTTCTTAGATTCAGTTAAAGATGATGTGTTTATCATGAATAGTATTGATGGTATAAGAAGAGCAAACAATAAATTGTACACTGCAGTTTTTGAAGATGAGCAAAATACATTTATTCCTAAAACGCACGTAACTAAAAATAAAGAGTACTTAACCCAAATCATAAAAGAATCTACTAAAGATAAAATGATCTTAAAACCGCTAAATGGTTTTGGAGGTTCAGGAGTGATATTGATCGAGAAAAGTGCCATGAACAGTATTAGTTCGCTGCTTGATTTTTACATTAACAATAAAGATGGTTCTTCTAATTATGTAATCTTGCAGGATTATATTGAAGGAGCAGACCAGGGAGATGTGCGTATCTTATTACTTAACGGAAAACCCATTGGTGCCATGCGTCGTGTGCCGGGAGAAGATGACCACCGCTCTAATGTAAGTGCTGGCGGCAGTATAGCAAAACATGTGCTAACAAAACAGGAAAAAGAATTATGTCGCCGTATAGGTCCTAAACTTGTAAAAGATGGACTTTATTTTGTAGGCATCGATGTGATAAACGGAATGCTGGTTGAGGTTAATGTTATGAGTCCGGGTGGTATCACTTATATGAACAGGGTTTATAAATTGAAACTACATGAAAAAGTGATCAATTTTGTTGAAGACATGGTAATATCTAAAGTAACCCGACTAGATAGAAGGGCAAAACTGCGTAAGCATGTAGATGAAGCTTAATTTATAAACTATGCAGCGCCTTCCTATAGAACACATCATCGCAAAAATACAACAGGAAGAAATATTTAACGCTGTAGCAGAAGACTACTCCTTTACATTAAATATTAAAAGTTATTCCCACTACGTATGTGCTGCAGTACATGACGGTCATCAGTTTAGGAAAGAATTATGGGATAACTGTCTGCACTCAGAATATGACCGCTGGTATGAGGAAGATCCTTGTACTAAGTATATTGTAGAAAATCAGCCTATTGTTTTAGCCGGTCGAGATAGTCGTTTTGAGTACGATTTAAATCGGGATCCTGACAACGCTATCTATGAAGATGCCTGGGGTAAAAAACTTTGGCGAGAACCGCTTTCTCTAGAAGAAAAAAATAAAAGTCTCAATAAGCACAACGCTTTTTATCAAGTGGTAAATGCCCTGATTAAAAAGCTTGAAGAAATTCATCAACTAGTGATCGTTTATGATATGCATTCATACAACAGGAAGCGGTGGGAGCGGGAAGTACCTGTTATTAATTTAGGTACATCTAATATAGATAACGAGCGCTTTTCAGCTTTCGCGAAAGCATGGCGGGATGATCTCAAACAGATTAAATTACCTTATGATATTAGGACCACCTCTGCGATAAACGACACATTTCAGGGTAATGGGTATTTCTTAAAATATATAACTCAACACTTTAAAAACACATTGGTGCTGGCGACTGAGTTTTCTAAAATCTACTGCGATGAGCTTAACGGCGTCATATTCCCTGAAGTGACAGAAGCTATAAAAATGCAGCTAAAGCCTATTCTTGAGCAACACGCCACTTATTTTTATAAGAATGCGAAATAGCTAAATTCGGTGGATTGTCTTGTAAATCTTACCTTTGCCGCAAATTGTAAAATATGATTGCAGAAGGCGTAGATGTAAATTCACATTTGTTTGAACTAGATCAAAATCTAGACAGGCTTGTGCGGGATATTGAGTTGCTTAACTACCTCAATCCTTTAAACATCGAGCTCGAGAAGAAACGATTTTTTGCTTCAAAATATACTGAGAACCCTCAATTTAAATATCGTAAACTCAAATTTGATCCCTACAGAATGCAGCGGTTATTCTTCAATCAGCGTCTTGAGCGTATACATGATGAAGAGATACGCAGGTTATATGAGGAGATTATCTATGAATATTCTGGTCTAATACAATGTATTGAGAGCATAGGTCAGGGTAAGCGCTTTTACTTTAATTGCCTTAAGGTTTTTGGTACACCTAAAGAACGGGATGTAGAAAATGCCCGCTTTATTTTGCATTTTGCTAATGAGGAAGGTCTAGACGAAATGCTCCCGCGTTTTAATGCAGATGAAGCCGAAGCCTATTTTAGAACTTTCGCGAAACAATACGATTTTAAATTCAACATTAAGCAATCTACCAATATTTCGGCGGCGGCCATGGTGCTTAATTCCTCTGAAACTCTTGTTCTTAAAAAGAACCATAAATTTAGTGAAAATCAACTAAAAGTTCTTGCAAACCATGAGATAGGTGTGCACATGGTCACTACTTTTAATGGCAAAAAACAGCCGTTAAAAATCTTCTCAAACGGCTTTGTAAGCAATACTGAAACTCAGGAAGGTCTGGCTGTTTTTAGCGAGTATATGAGCGGTTGCCTTACTATGAAACGCATGAAAGAGTTGGCTTATCGCGTAATTGCTGCAGATAGTTTAATAAAAGGTTACGCTTTTTCAGACACTTTTGATTTGCTGTACAGTCAATATAAACTAGATAGAGAAACTGCGTGGTCTATAACTTTAAGAGCACACCGCGGTGGCGGATTCACAAAAGATTTTGTTTACCTCACTGGCTTGAAAAAGATCTATGATGCGTATCAAAAGGGAGAAAACTACAAACTATTACTTAGCGGAAAAGTAACTCAGGATTATGCGCCTACAATTGAAAAATTATTACAACTAGGTCTGGCTGTACCTAATACGCACGATTCCTTTTCATTTGAAAAAAACAAAAACACGCATAAAAAACTCGATTTTATACTTGAAAACCTCAAATAACCGGTTAATTATTAGCAGCGAGATTTTTAGCCAGTTCTACCAGATTTTTGGCCGTAAAAGTCGGTTTTTCTGCTAATGGGTACAGGAATTTACCAGGTCTGTTTATAAATGCCGTTTGTAAACCAGCGCGCATAGCCCCTGTAACATCCCAACCGTGAGCGGCGACCATTAGTGTATTTTCTGGTTCTCTGTTAAAAATGGTATAGATCAATTCATAAGTCTCGTGATGTGGTTTGTACTTGCTCACGCTGTCTACACTATAAATATCTGAAAAGAACGTGTCTATTTTCGCGAAAGCTAATTGTTCTTTTGCTGTTGGAAGATTTCCGTTTGTTAGGGCAACAAGAGTAAATCCCTGCTCTTTTAAAGCTTTAAGTCCTTCAATTACATCATCGTGCGGCGGCAGATTTTTTATTTGGCTTAAAATGGATGTGGCTTCATCATCTGCGATCTCAATCTCAAACTGTTGAGCCGTCATTTTAAAAGTAGCTTTTCCTATGGTGCTAAAATCTGGGTAGCCGCCGGTGATTGTTTCTACCAGCGAATAATGCAGCAAGGTGCGAAACCAAATTTCAAAAGCCGACTCATTTTTTAATGCTTTGTTTATTTTTAGTTTTAGTGGGGTGAGATCAAGCAATGTCTCATTTACATCAAAAATTAAAAGGTCTGGCGCTTTCATAATTGTGTTTTATAGATTTATATATTGACCACGCGGGTAACGTACCTCAAAAGAGAATTCTTTAGTAATGCTGTCTTTAGGCGGAATATCAAGTTTCCATTGCATAATGCCGGTTTCTTCTTTGTAGATGGCGTCTGCTGTTTCAACCTCAGAAACTTTAATTTCTTTATTCTGCGAGATAGGAATGCGGTCTTCAAGCAGCAGATTGATAGCGGTCGATTTATTGTTCTTTATCTCGATTTTATAGCCTTTTGCAACGATTTTGCTGCCACCTAAAAAGGATTTGCTTTTAAAATTATCCTGCTTCTCGCGGGTCACAATAATATTGGGATCTACACCCAATGAAAGCTGTAAACTGTCTGATGTTGCTACCGGACTAATTTGCGTCTTACCGGCATAACTACCTTCAAAATAGATGTTAGCTTCTCCCTGCAAAAGATCATAATTTTCCCAGTCTGTAACTGTGGCAGTAAGAAAAACGTTCTCATTAAGTTCTGGTGCCGCGTAGTGCTGATAGCTGGCAGGAAGTTCAAAATTATCGATCTCAATTGTGGTGATATCAGGATTTGAAACGATGGTGTACCGCTTTTTGATCTCAAAACGAGTATTAGTTAAACTTTCCTCTTTGGTTTGTACGTTTTCGTTATACTGCATTTTCGGCGCTGAAATACTACTTGCGCCTCTTATAACAATACCTGCTGCTTTCCCTTGAAGTTTTCTGCTTAAATCTTCATTACCATATCCAGTTACCACAACTTCATCTAGAGCCTCATTATCAGTCTCTAGTTGTACATTCATTCTGGTGGCATAAATAGGCACATCTTCAGTATTAAAACCTAAATAAGAAAAGGTTAATGATCTCCCGTTAGAAACTCGTAAGCTATAATTACCGTCAAAGTCTGCGGTGGTGCCATTAGAAGTGCCATTTTCAATTACATTCACACCGGGTAATGGCAGTCCGGCGTTATCTTTTACCGTTCCCGTCACGTAGCGAATAGTGGGATTATACTTTAAATTACTGCGATTAACTGCTGTAGAGCTTCTGTAATTTCGGCTTACAAAATTGAGGTATTTTGGGTCTAGTTCTGGTTTTAAATTATCTGTATACGGGTCGCCGGTAGAGAGGACAAGTTTTACATCATTCCAGTCGATACCGCTTTGTTGATAAACGTTAGCATTATATTCTAGCGAAATAGGAGCAGAAGTGTTAGCTGCGCGAATGTCATAAACCGGAAACCAGCCTGCATTTTCAATTATGTATGAAATCTCCAGATTTAATAAGGTTGCCTGTTCTGCTTGTAATTTTAAAGTGATCTCACCTCTGCGTTCTTTGCGTGAAGAATCTATAGTTTGCATCTCACTACGATGATCTTGTATGTCTTCCTCAAGATCTGCCAACTCTTGCTTTTGTTTGTAAATGTTGTTCTTAATTTCAGTTGTGCGCTGGCGGTAGTACTCTGCTATCTGTTTTACTTTCTCGAGATTTAAATCTGTATTATCGCTGTTTATTCTATCGTTTTTAGAAAGCAGATTAAGTTCCTGCTGGTACCCTTCTATGGTGTTTTGTATTTCGTTTTTACGAAAAAGCAATTGGTCAAGCGCATTGTCTAAACTGGTATATTCCGCAGAAGCGGCTTTCTTTTCCAGATAGTTATAATTAAATTGAATAGAGAGAACAGTTGCATCTTTAAGGCCGGAAACCTGAATACTACTTTCCATCACATCTGGAGACAGATTGTTAAAAACCAATTCATTTACCCCAGATTTTAAATACACCTGTGAGGTGCGATCAATTGTGGCGCCCTGTAAAAAAACGGTAACTCGTTCTATCGAAGATTCCTTATAAACAGGAGATTTTTCGGCTCCCAGAGCGATATTTAGGCAAAAAAAGAGGGTAAATAATGCAGGTAATGCTAATCTCATATACTTTTAGTTTTCTCTAAAAATAACTGAAAACCTGCTTAAAACAGTAAAAAATCGAATAATTTACTATAAAAATCGGGAGTTTAATTCCGCCGTAGGCATCATACAGCTTTCTCTTTTTCCAAACCAGTTATAGCGGTTTCTGGCTATCAGATCATATACAGCGTGGCGAATAAACACGGGAATTATGCCAAACCCATAAATAAGTGGATAGGCTTTATCAAGATGACGAGCAATTTGCAAAGCAGCGGTAGATTTTATATATGCTTTATCATTTGCTATAAGAATTAAGGAGTCTGTTTTTGCAGGATCAATATTAAATTTCTGAAGCAATTTTTTGCCTTCTTCAGTTTGTATAGCTGCAAATTTAAAAACTGATCTCCGGTCATGTTTAATAACAAATTGTACAGCGCCATTGCACAAATTACAAACTCCGTCAAAAAGGATAATCTTTTGCGACATAGTTACTTTTTTGCCGGCTGTACAAGTTCTAGCTGGTCAACATCAATATTTGTGGTAAACATGCCGTAGTTAACTATTGCCTTGCCCTTTTCTATCTCATCAATACTACCTACGGCGCGACCATCTGGCAAGCGCACTCTATCACCAACTTTTAAAGTGACCTTAGGCCTTTCTTTCTCTATCTTTTCCTGCTTCTGTTTCTCTTCTTTTTTCTTTTCTCTAATTATAGCGACTTTCTTTTCAGCTTCCTGTTTTATTTGTTCTTCTTTAGCTTTTTGAGCCCGTTTCTCTTTAGCAGATTTACGCTGTCGTTTGCTGTTTTCTATCTGTACAACTTTAAGCAGCTCTGCCATAAGCTCTTTCTTGTTCTTACTATAATAGAATTTTTCGCTTAGATCATTAAGTTTTTGTCCCAGATAAATAAGCCGCTGATTGCTGTCATATAACTCCTGAAAACCTTCCAGCTTTTGTTGAACCCGTGCATTTATTTTATCAAGCTCCTGCTGCTGCTTCTGCGCTTCCTGCTCTTTTGTTTTTAAAGAAGTTGTCGTTTTGGCAAGTTTGCTGCGTTCTTTTTGCAGATTGGCAATGCTTTTGTCAAAACGTATTTTACCGCGTTCTACCTTCTTTTTTGAGCGATTTATTAATGAAAACGGAATACCATTTTTTTGTGCAACTTCAAAGGTAAAAGAGCTACCCGCTTCACCAATGTGAAGTTTAAAAAGAGGCTCGAGCGTGTGTGCATCAAAAAGCATATTTGCATTTGTAATGGCTGGCGTCTCATTTGCCATCATTTTCAAATTTGCATAATGTGTTGTAATTATACCGTAGCTACCGCGCTCATAAAAAACTTCAAGAAAAGTTTCAGCCAGAGCACCACCTAGTTCTGGGTCACTACCGGTACCAAATTCATCAATAAGAAATAAAGTTTTCTCGTCACATTTTCTTAAGAAATAGTTCATATTCTTAAGTCTGTAACTATATGTGCTCAGGTGATTTTCTATACTCTGGTTATCGCCTATATCTGTAAGGATTTTATCAAAAAGACAAACACGAGAATATTCATGAACAGGAATGAGCATACCGCTTTGTAACATGATTTGTAAAAGTCCTACTGTTTTAAGCGTTATACTTTTACCGCCTGCATTGGGGCCGCTAATAACTATAATACGACTATTGGTATCAAGCGTAATATCCTGCGAGAAGGTTTTCTCACCGCGTTTCTTATTATTTAAATATAGCAGTGGGTGATAGGCTTCTTTTAATTGCAACTCCTGATCCTGTGTGATTGTAGGCAAAACTGCATTTAGCTTTTTGGCATATTTGGCTTTAGCCGAAATAACATCAATTGTTGCAAGCAGCTTTTGATATTCTTCAAGTAAAGGTTGAAAAGGTCTTACAAAATCTGTTAGTTCTTTTAAGATACGTTTTACTTCCTCTTTCTCTTCATATTCAAGATTGTTGAGTTCACGCTGGTGATTAAGCGTGGCTTCCGGTTGAATGTAAACAATGCTTCCGGTCTTTGAATTTCCCAGAATAGTGCCTTTAACTTTTCTTCTGTGCATTGCGCTTACTGCAAGTACACGCACATTATCTACTACAGATTCTCGTATTTCATCAAGATAACCATAACCGGCATACTGAGACAAAGCAGCTCCAAAACTTGAGTTTATCTTTCCTTTTACCTGATTTATAGCTCTACGCGTTTGTTGCAAAAGGGGAGAAGCATCATCTTTAACTTCGCCAAAGCGGTCTACAATGGCATTAATGCTCTCTACTAGTGCAGTTGTAAATTCTGTTTCTTTAACAGTAGCATGCAGTGAAGGATAGGTGTCTCTATATTTTTTGAAAAAAAGAATATGGGTATTTACGGTTTCAGAAATGCTTGTGATTTTTCTAAAACTGCCCACCTCTAAAATAGTATCTTCTATATGCAGCATTTTTAGTTCATGATCAAGCGGATCAAAACCATGATTAGGAATGGGCGCTTCCTGCAGATCTGAACTTACATATTCATTAGTTTGATTGAGAGCGAATGTTGTTTTTTTAAAACTGCCAAAGGGTTTTATCTTTAAAGCTTTGGCTTTCCCCTTTTCTGTGATACACAATTCACTTACCTGAATGCACACACGTGGAAATTCTAAATCTGAAAGAGTTTTAGGATGAATTTTTATCATAGCAAATGCCTAAATTTGAGGCTTCCTCATCGGGATTTTATCCTGCAAATTTAAAACATTAATGAACGTTGACATACACCCAAGCTGGAAAGCTGCTTTAAGCGAAGAATTTGAAAAACCATACTTCACAAACTTGATTTCATATGTAAAAGAAGAGTACCATAAATACACATGTTATCCGCCTGGTAAGCAGATTTTCAAGGCTTTTGATCTCTGTGCTTTAGATGAGGTTGAGGTAGTCATTTTAGGTCAGGATCCTTATCATGGTCAGGGACAGGCAAATGGATTATGTTTTTCGGTAAATGATGGAATATCAATGCCGCCATCTTTAGTAAATATTTTTAAAGAAATAGAAAAAGATCTTGATAAGCCTTTCCCTAAAACCGGCAATCTGGAACGCTGGGCTCAACAAGGTGTACTTTTACTTAATGCAACACTTACCGTTAGAGCGCACGCATCAGGCAGCCATCAAGGTAAAGGCTGGGAACAGTTTACAGATAAGGTTATAGAGGTAATATCACAAGAGTGTGACAACGTTGTATTTCTTCTTTGGGGAGGCTATGCCAAGAAAAAACAAAAATTGATAGATGAGACTAAACACTTGGTTTTAACCAGTGGTCATCCATCACCATTAAGTGCAAATAGGGGATATTGGTTTGATAATAAGCATTTCAGTAAGACAAATGCTTATTTAGAGAAATCTGGCAGGAAAAAAGTAAGTTGGTAGATTTGGAGCATAAACTTCTGCCATTTGAAGTGGTTCAGGATATTAATTAAGAATATTGTTTTGACATATTTCTTTCCAGTTTGTTTTCGGCATTTAACCAGCTTTTTTTAGCTTGAGGTTTTTTACCTTCATCACAACTGAACTGAAATAATAAAATGTTAATAATTAATAATGATCCCAAAATAAAAAAGAAAATAGACATGATGTTATAGTTTGATGGTTATACATATATTGGTACTCTAAATTTCCAAAATGCTTGATAGTTAACAGGTATAATTTATGCGAAAATTATACTAAATATTAACCTTGTAAAAATTAGATTTTTTCACTTCATCGAGCATTTTAAGCTCTTGCAAGCGTTTCTGTACAAAATTGATCTCTTCGTCTTTAATCTGCTCCTGCGTCCAGCGCGTAAGCCCTAACCATTTTTGTATATCTTCTAACTTTTGATCGTATCTATGAGCTAACGTTTTGTCAATAGACGGTATTTTTTTAAAGTCTTCTGTAACTATATTAAGTGTTGTTAAGAACGTGTACAAATCTTCAGAATTTGAGTTTATGCACTCATCTGTCGCGACGATAACAAAGCTTGACCACGGCGAGGGAAAATCTGCAATTCTTCTAAAAACTCCAGAATCTACAAGAGGTTTAGTAGTAAAGTGCTCCCACATGAAATAGTCTGCTTCATTTTCGGTTAGACTTTTAACCGCATTATTCAGCGTTTGTACTTCAACAAATTTGAGTTGATCAGTATTCCAGCCATTTTCTCGTGCCTGCACATGTGCCATAACATGAGAACCTGAGCCATAACGACTAATCGCTACTCGAGCATGTTCTAAATCATTTAATGTTTTAAAAGAACTTTTAGCGGCAACATGTACTCCCCAAATTAGAGGTGAGAAAACATAATTTTGGATAATTTTAGAGGGATTTCCGTTAGCAATATCCTTAACTATGCCGCCAGTAAGAATTATAGCAATATCAATTTCCTGATTTCTTAATGCTTTGGTCATTGCCCCGGTACCTTCAGGAAATTCAACCCATTCGATCAAAATTCCCTTTTCTTCAAAAAGGCCATCTTCTATGGCTAGATGAACAGGAAGGTTAAAATGTTCTGGAACACCACCTAACTTAAGCTTCTTCATTAACTATGCTTAACTCTTAATGATTCAAAAATAGCGTATTGAGATCGTATTTCCGGATCTTGGGCATTCTTTTCGATATAACGGTTATTTTCTTCGCTGTTGTGAACACGTGCCTTGCAGTTGTCATTTAATTGTAAGATTAAAATGCTTTTTAACTCGTTGAAAAGGTCTGTGTCATAGATAGGTGTGAGAACTTCTATGCGCCTGTCTAGGTTGCGTGTCATGAGATCTGCAGACCCGATGTACATTTTTGGCTCCCCATCATTTTGAAACAGGTATATTCTCCCGTGCTCGAGATATCTGTCTACTATACTAGTCATAAATATATTCTCACTGAGACCAGGGATACCGGGAATGAGACTTGAAAAGCCTCTTACTATCAATCTAATTTTTACACCTGCCTGGCTAGCTTTATACAGAAGCTCTACCATTTCTGGATCTTCAAGGCTATTCATTTTTGCTGTTATTGCCGCCTTTTTACCTAATTGTGCATTTTCTATTTCAGTATTGATAAGCTTCTCTAGAAAGCGTCTTGTAGTAAAAGGAGAGATAAGAAGATGTTTATTTCTGGGTATAATTAACGATCCTTCAAGAACCTCAAAGACTCTGGCAAGTTCTTTAGTGATCTTTTTATTAGCGGTAAAAAGACCGTGATCTGTGTAAATTTTTGACGTTTCCCCATTAAAATTCCCTGTGCCTATATAAACGTAACGTCTGCGTTTCTCACCTTCTGTTCTGTTTATGAGTAGAATCTTGGAATGAACTTTAATGCGCGGATAACTGTAGATTACTTTAGCGCCTTTTTCTTCAAATTTTCTGCCCCAAATTATGTTGTTCTCTTCATCAAAACGAGCTTTCGCTTCTATAAAGATAGTTACTTTTTTATTATTATCAAGAGCTTTTAAAAGTGCAGAAGTTAATCTTGATTCTTCTGCAACTCTGTACAACGATATTTTTATATCAGTTACATTTTCATCATCAGCGGCTTGCTCTACAAATCGCTCTATGTAGCTAAAGGGCATAAACGGAAAATGAACAAGTTGATCTTTTTTTCGAATTTCTTCGAAATAATCTTCAGCTTTATTCAGAATTCTGTGCTTTACAAATTCCTTTTTTTTATAATGAAGATCAGGATTATTTGTGGGGTCTGGAAAACTGAAAAAATCATTGAAGTTGTGGTATTTACCGCCGGGCATCATATCGATTTTGCCCAGTTTTAAAAGCTTACGCAGCCTTTTAGCTTCTTGCTCTGGCATGTTTGCATCATAAAGCAAACGTGTGGGCTGGCCTTCTTGTCGCTGATGCAATGAGTCATAAATACGCTCTGCCAGCACGCCGTCAAGTTCATCATCAATATATAATTCTGCATCTCTTGACAGTTTTATTGAGTAGATACCATCTACTTTTTCTGTTGGGAATAGTGTTGCTATTTTATGTCTTATAATATCATCTATAAATGTAATATAATGACGTTCTTTTATATTGCCCAACTCGATAAACCGTGAAGTTGATTCTGTAGGGATGTTTACTATGCCTACTTTCTGTGTATTCTCAAAAACCACGTAGAAATACAAAGACTGATTCTCAAGAAAAAGGTCAGTGTCATTTGCGGGGTCTATTATTTGAGGTTTAACGTCCTGCTTTACGTGTGTCTCAAACCAGATATCTGCGAGTTGCTTTTGTACCTCGTCATACTCTTTGTCGTTTAAAACAATGATGTTGTTCTGCTTTAATTCCGGGATGATCTCTTCGCGAAATATCTTACCAAAAACATTTTGCTGCTCTTTAACGCGTCGCAAAATCTCTTTAATAATTTTATTGGGTCTTAGAGAAAGCTTCTTGCGTATGCTTTTTTCTACCCTTTTAATTTGTCTTAACTGGGAAACACGTACCCTAAAGTATTCATCTAAATTTGATGAATAGATGGCCAAAAATTTCATGCGCTCAAAAAGTGGATTGAAACGCTTGTCGCTTGCTTCCTGAAGAACTCTTTCGTTAAAACTAAGCCAGTTTAAATCACGATGTTTAAGTCGCTCTACAGGGGTATTTTGCATAATTAGGGTGTTTTGCCTCAAAAATACGAAAGGGCCCCAGCGGCTTTGTTTAAGCTTATGTTAAATTACTTTCTACAAACAGGCAACTCTGTCAAGTGCAAGTTGTATAAGAGTATCTACAGTATAATCGGGATTTTCACTGAAGGTGCCCAGAGCACGGTTGGCAAGGATTGCATTTAATGAGATTGCCCTGTGACCTAATAATTGAGAAAGGCCGTAAATGCCGGCAGTTTCCATTTCAAGATTAGTGATCTTAATTTCTCCACTTTTAAAGTTTAAAAGTTTCTCATTGAGTGCGGGATCATCAAGTTTACCTCTTAAAATTCGGCCCTGAGGACCATAAAATCCGACATTTGTGGCAGTAAATCCGCCAATGATTGACTCGTTTTTAAAATGTTTAAAAAGGTCGTCATTTGCATTTACAATGTATGGCTTACTTTTATTTGTATTCCAGTCTGTAAATTCTACAAATTGTTTTTGCAATTCAAAATCCTGAATGTGACTACTTTTATAGAATTGGAGTAAAGAGTCAAATCCTATTGCACGCTCACTTATTAAAAAAGAATCTACAGGAATATCTGTTTGTATGGCGCCGCTTGTACCTATACGTATTATATCAAGCGAAGTAATGTTCTCTTTAATTTCGCGTGAAGCGAAATCAATATTTACAAGTGCATCCAGCTCGTTAATAACAATATCAATATTATCTGTACCTATGCCGGTAGAAATAACAGTGATTTTCTTACCGTTTAATAAGCCCGTTTGAGTTTTAAATTCCCGTTTGTGTGTTGTGATGAGAATCTCATCAAAATATTTAGTGACCTTTTCTACCCGGTCTGGATCGCCAACGGTGATTATCGTGTCGCCAATGTCTTCAGGTTTTAAATTAAGATGATATATGCTGCCGTCTGGATTAAGTATAAGCTCAGAAGAGGGTATTGCCATTTTATAGCTTTAGTAGTTGATGACTTTCCGGATTGTAGAGAAAGTCATATTTATGGGTTCCTCCCATAAAAAAATCTGTTTTTAAGTCTCTGTAAAAATTTTGTGTTCCGTCTAAGGCCATGTTGCCTTTAGAAGAAAGTTTGATGGTGCCATCATCATCCTGATAGAAGAATAATCGCAGTTGATCTATGATCTTAAATATCTGCACATCGCCATAACCGTAATAACCCTGATAATTTAAAACGTAGCCGCAAAGCTGATTTTCAGAGGTAATTCGGTGATTTTTGATCAGTTTTAGGATGTTTGTCTCAAGCGTATTTAAACCTGTATGTGCGTTAGGATAGCGCTCTATATGGGCACGTATGCAACTTGATAAATATTTAAAATTTGATGATTTACGTATTTCCGGCTTTAGCTTGTTTGGGTTGTTGCCACAATACAATTCCCAGATAAAATTTGCCATTTCCAGATCATCTTCAGACAGGCGTATTTTATTTTCATAATGCGCGTGAAGCTGGGCATCACTTAATTCTGAAAGACCAATAAGATCTTTCTCTCCCGGCACGCGACCACTACAAACGAGGTATACTGCCTCGTGGTGCTTGTTTTGAATAAGATAGCTTATTGCTGCAAGCATATTTATATGACAGAAAAGATCAAACTCAAACCAAAGGATGATCTCATCATAGTTATCTATCTGCGAAAGCTTATGAATTTGCGAGACAAATTTCTCTTCATAATCTTCTTCAGATATCGAGTAATTCTCAAGTAAGAACTTCTTTCTTATCTTAATGAAATTTTCTGTACCAACCTCTGTTACGGTAGGGCCTTCACAAAGCATTTCCCGCCATATAATAATATCACCGGTGAGATCTATTTGTTGTAACCTTTCAGTTAAGCTGTCACCGTTTGTAATATGAAGAATTTGCTTTTCCATATATATTAAGAATTAACCACCTACACGTTTTACTTTAAAGCCTTTATCTTTTAAAAAGCTCATAATACGGTCGCGATAGTCTCCTTGTATAATGATGCTCTCTTTTTTGAAACTACCACCTACGCCTAGCATGACTTTTAACTCTTTAGCAAGAATCTTAAAATCTGAGTCGGCACCGGTGTATCCTTCTATTATTGTAATGGGTTTACCTTTTCTTTTTTCGTATTTGCAAAGCAAAGGTTCATCTTGCATCCATATATCAAGATTATTCTCATCTGTATCCTGAGGTTCATTTTGAGGTACATGATCAGGGAAAAGGTTTGATAACTGGTCTTTAAGATCCATATTCTATTTCTTTATCAATCCTATTTCTACAAGGCGCTGGTGTAAAAATTCACCGGCTGTAATATCTGGAAAGGCTTTTGGGTGATCTTCATCTATACACTCTTCTAGACAATCTAAAGGCATCTCACTGCGTGGGTGCATAAAAAATGGAATAGAATATCGTGGAGTACCCCATTGTTCTTTGGGTGGGTTGGTAACCCTGTGAATCGTTGATCTTAATTTATTATTTGTGTGACGCTCCAGCATATCTCCTACATTAATTACTAACTCATCTTCATTAGGTATAGCATCTATCCACTCACCATCTTTTCGTAATACCTGTAAACCGCCAGCAGAGGCTCCCATAAGCAGAGTTATCAAGTTAATATCGCCATGAGCACCGGCACGCACGGCACCTTTAGGTTCTGCTGTTATAGGTGGATAATGTATAGGTCTTAAAATGCTGTTTCCGTTCTTAGCCCAATGGTCAAAATATTTTTCATCAAGACCAATATAGAGAGCAAGCGCACGTAGAACATAAATTCCTGTTTTTTCAAGCATTCTGTATGCTTTCATGCCGGTCTCGTTAAAGTGTTCTAACTCCTTAACTTCAACATTATCTGGATATTCTTCTATAAGTTTTGCATCTGCATCAGGCTCTTGACCAAAGTGCCAGAATTCTTTAAGATCGCCTTCCTTTTTTCCTTTAGCGTGTTCTTTACCAAAAGAGATATAACCTCTTTGCCCACCTAAACCTTCAATCTCATATTTCTTTTTGGTTTCTTCTGGTAAGTCAAAAAAGTTCTTTACTTCTTCATATAATCCTTCAACTAATTGATCATCAAGAAAATGATTTTTTAGCGATACAAAACCTATTTCTTCGTATGCTTTGCCTATTTCATCTACAAACTTTTGCTTTCGCTTGGGGTCTTCACTTAAAAAATCTGCTAAATCTACACTGGGAATATTGTTCATCGGGATAAAAATTTTCAATACATACAAAGATACCAATTTTCTATATGCTAAGTTTTAAAGCTTACTTAAATAAGAAGTTTAAGAATTTCTAAGTTAAACAATCCTTTTTTTACATTTGATTTAAAAGTTACACTTATGCACAACGACGCTTTAGATAACATTGCTTTTGATTATCAGGTAAAAAATCTATCCCATTCACAACTTCTTGATCTTTATAAGTGTATGTTAAAACCTCGTTTAATTGAGGAGAAAATGCTCATTCTTTTAAGACAGGGAAAAGTGTCTAAATGGTTTAGCGGGATTGGTCAGGAAGCGATCTCTATAGGTGTTACTAAAGCTCTCTTAGATGATGAATATATTTTACCCATGCATAGAAACCTGGGAGTGTTTACTACGCGTAATGTGCCCTTGTACAGATTATTCTCGCAATGGCAAGGTAAAATGAATGGATTTACTAAGGGGCGTGATCGTAGTTTTCACTTCGGTACTCAGGAATATAAGATAATTGGGATGATCTCTCATCTTGGGCCACAATTAGGAGTGGCAGATGGCATTGCCCTAGCTCATAAGCTTAAGAAGGAAAAAAGAATCACCGCTGTTTTTACCGGCGAGGGGGGCACAAGCGAAGGAGATTTTCATGAAGCTTTAAATGTAGCGGCAGTTTGGGATCTGCCTGTTCTTTTCTGTATAGAAAACAATGGGTACGGACTGTCAACACCGCTTAATGAACAATACCGTTGTGTAAATCTTGTAGATCGCGCTATAGGTTATGGCATAGAAGGTCACATTATAGATGGCAATAATATTGTAGAAGTCTATAATAGAATATCTGAAATAGTTACAGATATGCGTGAGAATCCGCGACCTGTTTTAATAGAGTTCAAAACCTTTAGAATGCGTGGTCACGAAGAAGCCAGTGGCACTAAATATGTGCCTAAAGATTTAATGGAAAGCTGGGGTAAAAAAGATCCGCTCATTAATTTCAAAAATTTTCTTCTACGAGAGGGTATTCTATCAACAGATAGAAATGGTGATTTGATCAACTCTATTAATAAAGAAATTGAAAATGCAATTGAAGAAGCTTTCGCGGAAAGCGAAATCATAGCTGATACAAAACTTGAGTTAGCAGACGTTTTTGCTCCTCACCAGTTCATAGAAGTAAAACCACAACCTGAAACTAAAAATATCCGTTTTATAGATGCAATTGCGCAAAGTATAGATCAGGCTATGGGGCGATTTCCTGATTTAGTCATCATGGGGCAAGATATTGCCGAGTATGGCGGGGTTTTTAAAATTACGCAGGGCCTAGTTGAGAAATATGAAAAAGAGCGAGTAAGAAACACACCAATATGCGAATCTGCTATTGTAGAAACTGCAATGGGGCTTTCAATAAATGGAATGAAAGCGATTGTAGAAATGCAATTTGCAGATTTTGTTTCTTCCGGCTTCAATCCCATAGTGAACTATCTGGCAAAATCGCATTATCGCTGGGGTCAAGCTGCAGATGTTGTAATTAGAATGCCGTGCGGTGCGGGAGTAGGAGCAGGCCCGTTCCACAGTCAGACAAACGAAGCCTGGTTTACGCATACGCCGGGATTAAAAGTCGTATATCCCGCTTTTCCTTATGATGCAAAAGGCTTATTGGCTGCCGCTATAGAAGATGCTAATCCTGTGCTATATTTTGAGCACAAAGCGCTGTATAGAACTATAACGCAGGAGGTGCCACAATCTTATTTTACAATGCCCATTGGCAAAGCAGCAATTTTAAAAACAGGTGAGAGAGCTACGATAGTGACTTATGGGGCAGGTGTGCACTGGGCGCTTGATTTATTAGATAAGGATTCAAAATATGCTGTAGATCTTATTGATCTAAGAACATTGCAGCCTCTTGATGTGGATGCTATTATCACTTCCGTGGAAAAAACTAACAGACTATTGATTCTTACCGAAGATACCGGTTTTGGGGGTCTGGCGAGCGATATTGCGGCTATAATAGCCGAAAATTGCTTTGAGTTTCTTGACGCTCCCATTATGCGTGTAACAAGTCTCGATACGCCCATTCCTTTCGCTTCAGCGTTAGAAGAAAATTATCTTGCAAAGAACAAACTAAAAGAAAAGCTAGACCAGTTATTAGCTTATTAAGCTGTTAAAAAATTAGCAATATCTTAAACTTTTAAAATCATCCTTAACTCATTTTAACAATGGCTAGTTAAACACTATTAACTTATAATTTTAATATCTCTCAACCATATAATTTAGTCTCACTAATCATTAAAAACAATCTATTATGTTACGTTGGACAATCATCTTTATAGTTATTGCAATTATCGCAGCAATCTTCGGTTTTGGCGGTATAGCAGAAGGAGCAGAAAGCATTGCTCGTATCTTATTCTTCATCTTTATAGTACTGTTCTTAATCAGTCTGGTGTCGAGGTTATTTAGATAATAAAATACATTTTTAACTTAAAATTTTAGAATGAAAAGAATTTTTGCAATCCTTTTTATAGCAACTCTTTTTGCCTCTTGCGGCTCAAATAAAAAAGTAGTTCAGGAGTCAAGAAAAACGTTGAAAGGATATTGGAATTTAGATGAAATAAATTACGGTAATTCAAGTGGTGTTTATGATGTAACTCTATTCGGTGATGCTTCTTCAGAATGTTTTGTGGGCAGCACGTGGCGCTTTATACCAAATAACAATTTT
This sequence comes from Leeuwenhoekiella sp. A2, assembly GCF_047946655.1. Taxonomy (GTDB): domain Bacteria; phylum Bacteroidota; class Bacteroidia; order Flavobacteriales; family Flavobacteriaceae; genus Leeuwenhoekiella. The sequence continues at coordinate 427,549 of NZ_CP172311.1, read as the reverse complement.
GGTAATTACGAGATCACAAGTGCAGATTGCAGTACCGGTAAGAGATATTTCGTCTGGAGTATACCAGAGATGAAAAATGCGGTGTTTTATGACATCCTTCTAAAGCCTACAGACGAGAAAATGAATTCTACTATGAATGATAAGGGTTTTCGTTTAAATCTGGCTTACTTATCAGACAACTCTTTGCAGTTTACACAAACTGTTGAGGTTGATGGGAAACCATTTAAGATCGTAATGAATTTCTCTAAAATTTCAGATTAATTAAATTAAAAAAACTATGAAATCTATATTAAAAAGTCTTGCTGTCGTAGCGATGTCTGTTACTCTTTTAACGGGTTGCGAGGCGACACGCAATGCTAACAATAAACAAAAAGGTACTGTAATAGGTGCCGCTGGTGGAGCTATAATTGGTGCCGTGATTGGTAACAATGTGGGCAAAGGCGGTAATTCAGAATTAGGTGCTGTTATAGGTGGTGTTGTAGGCGGTGCTGCCGGTAATATCATTGGTAATAAAATGGATAAGCAGGCACAGCGTATTGAGGAAGAAATTCCGGGAGCTGAGGTTGAGCGTATTGATGACGGTATTGTTGTGAACTTTGATGAAAACAGCGGTGTGTATTTCGATACAAATAAATACAACATTAACAACGCTTCAGAAACCACGCTTAACGGTTTATCTAAAGTAATGACTGAATATCCTGAAACCAATATTCTGGTTGTAGGTCATACAGATAACACAGGTTCTGCAGACTACAATATGACTTTGTCTAAAAACAGAGCTCAGGCGGTTACAAATTATTTAGTAACTCAGGGATTATCTGCAGGTAGATTTACCACACAATGGTATGGTGAGACACAACCTAAGTACGATAATACCACTCCTGATGGTAGAGCAAAAAACAGACGTGTTACTTTAGCGATCGTTCCTAATGAACAGATGAAAGAAGAGGCTAAGCAACAAGCTGGTGAAGGACAATAAAAAGCTGAAATTGAAAAAGAAAAAACCTGTTTCATTTATTTGAAACGGGTTTTTTTATGCCATAAAATCATATCTTCACAATGCGTGAAAAGAAAAGAAATATTTATAATAGGCGGTGGCCTTGCAGGTTTGTCTCTGGCGATACATTTAAGCAAAGCCGGTATTCCCACCGTGGTTATTGAGAAAGATAATTACCCACGGCATAAGGTCTGCGGTGAATATGTTTCAAATGAAGTATTGCCTTACCTCAATTATCTTGATATTGATCCCTTTAATAATGGCGCCGTTGCGATTAATGAACTTCTTTTTTCTGGCGTTAGTGGTGCATCGGTTCAAACCAATCTGCCGTTGGGCGGTTTTGGGATAAGCAGATACTTACTAGATAAATTGCTCTACGACCAGGCTTTAAGCAGTGGCGCACGAATTATAAAAGATCAGGTCGAAAAAATTGATTTTATTAATAACGAGTTTACCATTACTACCCTTAACGGCAATACCTTTAAAAGTGGTATCGTCATAGGCGCATATGGTAAAAGAGCGTCACTTGATATTTCGCTAAAGCGAAAATTTATAACTAAAAAATCAGGCTGGCTGGCAGTAAAATCGCATTATAACGGCAATTATCAGGAAAATCGGGTGGGCTTGCATAATTTTAAAGGCGGTTATTGTGGTCTGTCTAATGTGGAAGAGAAGCGTATAAATGTTTGCTATCTGGCTCATTATTCACAATTCAAAAAGCATAAGAATATAGATGACTTTAGAGAAGAAGTCATGCGGAAAAACCCGCATTTAAACCGGTTTTTTGACGCCCACAAGCCGATTTTTGAAAAACCACTTACAATAAGTCAGATATCTTTTGATCGTAAAGAGCTTATTTCAAATCACGTATTAATGTGTGGCGATACCGCCAGTTTAATTCATCCTTTGTGCGGTAATGGTATGGCGATGGCGATCATGGGAGCAAAGCTATTGGGTGAAACGATTGTTGAATTTTTTGACGCAAATCATTCTTCACGTGAAATGCTTGAGAAGGATTATAAAACAAAATGGCAGAAAAATTTTAGTGCGCGATTGGGTGCTGGTTATCTTTTACAAAATCTCTTAGCACATCAAAAAATTACAGATTTCGCAATTAAATCACTTAAAAATCAACCGGCAATTTTAAGACGAATCATAGAAGCAACTCACGGTAAAGCAGCGCATATATGAAGCAGCGCATACTCATACCAGAGTTGATGGATGATCCTTCACTAGATTTAAAGACGCTGTCGTTAGCACTTCAGGATGTTTCTCAGGTAAATAGATTATTAGGCGGTAATCAGGTTACCATTAATGGACTTGATTATTTTTTTAAGAAATACCAGCAGCCATCTTATACAATTGTAGATCTGGGTTGCGGTGACGGCGAAATGTTGCGCGCTGTTGCGAAATTTGGGCGCAAGAAGAATCTGTCTCTCAGACTTATAGGGATGGATATTAACGAGAAAAGTTTGGCCTTAGCCAAAGAAAAATCTGTTAAGTATCCCGAAATTACTTTCTTACAGCAGGATATTCTTAAGCTTGATAGTGATAGCTTTAGTTGTGATATAGTAATTTCAACATTAACAATGCATCATTTTACTAATGAAGAGATCGTGATTTTTTTAAAATGCTTTTTAAATCTGTCTACACTTGGTTTCGTTATAAATGATTTGCATCGCAGCAGTATAGCTTACAATTTATTCAAATTATACAGCAGCTTTTTCATGAGAACAGATCTTGCTAAGCACGACGGGCTCATTTCAATACAGAGAGCGTTTAAAAAAGAAGAATTAACATCATTGGTCAAAGAGTTAAATGTAAAAACTAACATCATAAAATGGCAATGGGCTTTTAGATATTTATGGATAGCAGACAAGAAGGCGTAAAAATAGTAACAGTAGCAAAACAATTGCCACCATATTCTAGGCAGACTGAAGATATAATACCAATGCTAGACGGCTGGCTAGATGGTCAGGACTTACGCTTTAAGCGAAAGGTGAAAAAGATTTTTGGCAATGCCGCGGTAGACAAGCGCTATAGTATTATGGCTCCAGAAGAGGTTTTTACAGCCACATCTTTTGAAGATAAAAATGATATTTACGTTAGGGAAGTTATTAAGCTTGGCGAAAAAGTATTGCAAAATGCTCTAGACAAAGCTGCCTGGCCTGCAGAAAGTTTAGATTATATTATTACCGTTAGCTGCACGGGTATAATGATACCATCTTTAGATGCTTATCTTATTAATAAGTTAGGTTTAAAACAAGATATTATTCGTCTTCCTGTAACAGAGATGGGCTGTGCAGCAGGAATTTCAGGTATTGTGTATGCAAATGAGTTTTTAAAGGCAAATCCCGGTAAACGCGCAGCGGTGATAGCGGTAGAAAGTCCTACAGCAACATTTCAGTTAGATGATTACTCGATGGCAAATATTGTAAGTGCGGCTATTTTTGGTGACGGTGCTGCCTGTGTTTTAATGTCTTCTTTAGCAAGTGATAAGGGCCCTAAAATTAAAGCGACTGGTATGTATCACTTCTATGAGGCCGAACAAATGATGGGATTTAAGCTTACAAATATGGGACTTAAAATGATATTAGATAAAGAAGTGCCTGAAACTATTTCTGCTCATTTCCCTCAAATAATCCACCCTTTTCTGGCAAAAATCGGGTTAAATATAGCAGAAATCGACCATCTTATTTTTCACCCCGGTGGAAAGAAGATCGTGCAAACCGTAGAAGCGCTCTTTGGTGAGATGGGTAAAAATATAGATGATACTAAAGAGGTTTTAAAATTGTATGGTAATATGAGCAGCGCTACAGTTTTGTACGTCCTCGAGCGTTTTATGAATAAAGACATTCAAAAAGGTGAGCGCGGACTCATGCTTAGTTTTGGTCCGGGTTTTTCAGCGCAGCGTATTTTATTAGAATGGTAATGAAAGAATTTAATCTTACAGAAGAATCTCAGTGGGCATGCATTTTAGGCGGAAGTTCTGGTTTGGGTTTAGCTTCCGCTAAAAAATTAGCGCAACATGGGTTAAATATTTGTCTCATACATCGCACGCGACGTAGTAAGATGCCTGCTTTTGAACAAGAATGTATCGCTTTTCGCGAAAGCGGGGTTGAGTTAAAATGCTTCAATATTGACGCTCTAAACACCGATAATAGGGCAGAAGTGACCGATTTTTTTAAAGAAAACAACTATAAACTGAAGGTTTTGCTTCATAGTCTGGCAAAAGGAAATCTAAAACCCATAGATCCAGACAAAAATGATTCATTGACCTCTGCAGATATCCGGCTTACTTTTGAAGCGATGGCGCTAAGTTTATACGATTGGTCAATTGATTTTGTAAAGGCTGGTTTGTTTTGTGAATACGGGCGTATACTTTCTTTTACCAGTGAAGGCAGCTATAAATCGTTGCCTAATTATGCTGCAGTTTCTTCGGCGAAAGCCGCTTTAGAATCAATTACCAGAAGTCTGGCTTATGAACTTGCACCTCATAAAATTACTGCAAATTGTATTCAGGCAGGAGTTACAGACACAGAAAGTTTAAATCTCATACCGGGAGTGGAGGCAATAAAGGAAGCGTCGCAATTGCGAAATCCCTATCAACGACTTACAACTCCGGCAGATGTGGCTAATGTGGTTTACCTGTTTTGCAAGGATGAGGCAAACTGGATCAACGGGGTTACAATACCTGTAGATGGTGGTGAGCATCTGCGTTAGATTCTATTTAGATATAAAAATCACATTTCCTGTTACGAATCATAATTTTTGATACATCGTACGTTCTAATAATGATACTAAGTTTATATTTTTGAAATATTGAAGTTAACAACCTTAGTGATCATTTAAGGCTTGCCTTATAAATTACTTATCGATTTCAATATGGAACCTGTGAATATTCTCATAGGTTCTTTTAAAACCTAAAATCAACTAAATCATGAAGATAGATCTACGTAGCGACACGCTTACTAAACCCACTCAAGGTATGCTTGAGGCTATGATGAATGCAGAAGTAGGAGACGATGTTTATAAAGAAGATCCTACAATTAATGCTCTAGAAGAAAAACTTGCTCACCTTTTTGGTATGGATGCTGCCTTGTATTTTCCTACTGGAACAATGACAAATCAAGCTGCCATTAAAATACATACGCAACCCGGCGAACAGTTAATTGCAGATAAATATGCTCACGTTTATAATTATGAAGGTGGCGGGATATCATTTAACAGCGGGGTTTCATCTAAGTTAGTAGATGGCCACAGAGGGATGATCACGGCAGAGCAGGTAGAAGAATCTATTAATCCGCCAGATTTTTATCACAGCGCGTTAACGTCTCTGGTATGTCTTGAGAATACGACAAACAAAGGCGGCGGTGCCTGTTATGACTTTAGAGAGATTCTTAAGATTAGAAAAGTGTGCGATGATCATGGTTTAGGTCTTCACCTTGACGGAGCTAGATTGTGGAACGCTCTTGTGGCGACAGATGAATCTCCACAAGATTATGGGGCCGTATTTGATACGATTTCGGTTTGTCTTTCAAAAGGCTTAGGAGCACCCATGGGATCTGTCTTATTAGGAAAAAAACGCTTTATGGATAAAGCTATGCGCGTGCGAAAAGTATTGGGCGGCGGTATGAGACAAGTAGGTTTTGCAGCCGCGGCGGGTCTGTACGCGCTAGATCACCATTGGAAGCGTATGGAAGAAGACCATAAAAGAGCAAAAGAACTGGCTGAAGCTTTAAGTAATAATCCTCAAGTTGCGCATGTAGAGCCTGTAGAAACAAATATTTTGATATTTAAACTAAAAGAACATGTTCAGGAGGCAGTCTTTTTAAGTACGCTAACAGATGCAGATATACACATTAGCAGTATGGGGAAAGGAAAGCTAAGAATGGTTACTCATTATGATTATACTGCTGCAATGCATGATGAGGTGTTAGAAGTTTTAAAAGAAAAAGTAGCTTAAAGTATAGGAATATCACTGTGAGAATCAAAAGATCCTCTTTTTAAAAGGGGATTTTTTGGTTTTATATAAGCGCATAATTAAGATTAAACGCTTTTGGCTTTAAAAAGTCCGTATAATAGCTGAAAAGCTACAATTAATAAATGCATAGAATAAAGTATAATTCATAATTAACGGATAATAAGATTATTATTATCTTAGATAAACTAATCAATTTATGGTAATTATGAAAAATCTTACTTTACTCTGTTTGTTTTTACTTTGTGTTTTCGCCACTCAGGCACAAGGATTGAATGGTTCTGTACGCGCCAGTTTGCCCATGGGTGATGCTGATGAGGTTTATTCTTTTGGTCTGGCTGCAGAACTGGATTATTATTTTGAGGCAGGTGATGGTTTTCTCGTGGGACCAACAGTAGGCTTCAAGTACTATTTTGTAAAAAGTGATTATAGCGATTTTGTTGATGGTGCTGCTTTCTTACCTATAGGGGGTTCAGCGAGATTTGGTATTTCAGAAGATTTTTGGGCAGGAGCAGATCTTGGTTATGCCGTTGGTGTAAGTGAAGGTAATGATGGCGGTTTTTGGTATGAGCCTTATATTATGTACGGTTTAGGAGGTGTTGGTATTATTGCCAGCTATTCTGGTATTTCGAGCGACGGCTACACGTTTTCTTCAGTTAATTTAGGAGTTGCATTTGGATTATAAAATTAGACTATTTAACCTAAAAAGCGCCCTTAATTAGGGCGATTTTTATATGTTTTAAGCTGATTATTTAAACATGTCAAGACCAGGAATGTCTGGCATACCTTCTTTCGCGACAGCGGCAAGTTCAGATTCATAGCTGTTCTTAGCCTTTTCAAGAGCTTTGTTTAAAGTAAGAATCAGGTAGTCTTCTAATTGCTCTTTGTCTTCTAACAGCTCATCGTCTATTGTTATAGATTTAATCTTCCCAGAAACAGAAACTGTGGTCTTAAGTAGTTTATCACTACTTTCTTCATCAAAATAAACAGTTTCCAGGCGCTTTTTAGTAGTTTCAGCTTTTTGCTGGGCTTCTTTTAATTTGCCCATCATACCCATCATATCTCCAAACATAACTTTAGTTTAAAATTCTGAACAAATTTACTAATAAACCTGTGGAATTACTCTTTTAAGAATGTGAAAAAAATTGACGATCATACTCCAGTTATCACGTACTTTTGCGGTTTGGTACAATTAAAATACTCAGCATTGTTAAAAAATATCTTACCCCCGGTTGCAAAGAAAATACCTTACAAGCTTGAAATACATGGTGATATACGCATTGATGAATATTACTGGATGAATGAAAGAGATGCTCCTGAAGTTATAGAATATCTGGAGCAGGAAAATGCCTATTACGATAATGTAACAGCACATACCAAGCCTCTTCAGCAAAAATTGTTTGAAGAAATGAAGGCACGCATTAAAGAAGATGATGAGTCTGTGCCTTATAAATATAATGGCTTTTGGTATTATAGCCGTTTTGAACAAGGGAAGAACTATCCGCTTTACTGTAGGAAGAAAGAAAGCCTAGAAGCTCCTGAAGAGATCATGTTTGACAATAATGTGATGGCAGAGGGGCATTCCTTCTTCAATCAGGCTGGTTATTCTATATCTGAAAATACTCAAATTGCCGTTTATGGCATAGATACGGTAAGCCGAAGAAAATATACACTTCTGTTTAAAAATCTTACCTCTGGCGAAATTTATCCCGAAGAGATCTTAAATACAACTGGTAGAGCCGTGTGGGCAAATGACAATAAAACTGTTTTCTATACGCGTAAAGATGAACAAACCTTACGTAGCAATCAGATATTTAAGCATGTTCTGGGTACGCATCCAGATAGCGATGAACTGGTGTATGAAGAAAAAGACGAGACCTTTTCAGTATTTGTTTATAAGACTAAATCTAAAGAATTTATAATTATAGGTTCACACAGCACGCTTACTTCAGAATATCAATTTGCAAATGCGAATGCAGCTCAATTTGATTTTAAAATTGTGCAGGAGAGAGAACGTGGCCTTGAATATAGTATATCACACTTTGAGGATCACTTTTACATTGTAACCAACAAGGATGAAGCTGTTAATTTTAAGCTGATGAAAACTCCTGTTAGTGCTACAAGTAAAGAGAATTGGGAAGAGGTTATTCCGCACAGGGAGGAGGTTTTACTAGAAGATATCGAGATTTTTAAAGATTATCTTGTGGTTGATGAGCGCAGTAATGGCCTGAATGAGATAAATATTAAAACCTGGGACGGGAGCAAAGATTATTATTTGCCTTTTGAAAGCGAAACCTACACCGCTTTTACCAGTATAAACCCCGATTTTGATACAGAATTGTTGAGATATTCATTCAACTCTTTAAATACTCCGCCTTCAGTTGTAGAATTTAATATGAGAACTCAGGAAAAGAATGTTCTCAAAGAATCTGAAGTTCTGGGAGGTAATTTTGATAAAAATAATTACGAGACGCGCAGAATCTGGGCGACTGCAGATGACGGCGTAAAGATTCCTATTTCATTGATCTTTAAAAAAGGAATTGAATTAGATGGTGAGAATCCGTTATTACAATATGCCTACGGTAGCTACGGGTCTACAACAGACCCTTCTTTTTCTTCTACACGCCTTACGCTTCTTGATCGCGGCTTTATTTTCGCTATAGCGCATATAAGAGGCGGTGAATATATGGGTAGGAAATGGTATGAAGATGGGAAATTGCTTAAAAAGCGAAATACATTTACAGATTTTATAGCCTGTTCTCGTTATTTAATAGCGCAAAAATATACAAGCAAAGACCATTTATATGCCTACGGTGGCTCTGCTGGTGGACTCTTAATGGGTGCGATCGTTAATATGGCACCAGAATTATATAATGGTATTATAGCCGCTGTGCCATTTGTTGATGTGGTTACCACAATGTTAGATGATAGTATACCGTTAACTACATCAGAGTATGATGAGTGGGGAAACCCAAATGAGAAAGAATATTATGAGTATATGAAATCATATTCACCTTATGACCAGGTTGATTCTCACGAGTATCCTAATATTCTGGTAACCACGGGATATCACGATTCTCAGGTGCAATACTGGGAACCGGCAAAATGGGTTGCAAGACTTAGAGATCATAATAAAGGAAACAAGATAATCCTGTTTCATACAAATATGGATGCAGGTCATGGCGGTGCTTCAGGAAGGTTTGAAGCTTTGAAAGAAGTAGCCGAAGATTATGCATTTTTAATCGATTTAGAAGGAAAAACGGAGTAATTGAAATATTTCCCTTAAATTTGCAAGGTTTTGAATATTGGTTTTAGGGATTTACTGAAAAGGTAACCAAAACTACCACTCTTTTATGAAAGAAAATTTAAACGTTTATAACAACGTACTTCAGCTTATAGGCAACACTCCGCTTATAAAACTTAACTCAATTACAAGTAATCTTCCTGGTGCTTTTTATGCTAAAGTAGAGGCCTTTAATCCTGGTCACTCTTCTAAAGATCGCATTGCGCTTTACATATTAGAAAATGCAGAGAAGCAGGGAATTTTAAAACCGGGCGATACAATTATAGAAACTACCTCTGGTAACACAGGTTTTAGTATCGCAATGGTGAGTATTATAAAAGGGTACGATTGTGTGCTTGCTGTAAGTTCTAAATCATCTAAAGATAAGATTGATGCTTTGCGTGCGATGGGAGCAAAGGTTTATGTTTGCCCTGCGCATGTAAGTGCAGATGATCCTCGTTCTTATTATCAGGTGGCAAAACGTTTACATCAGGAGATGAAAGGTTCGGTTTATATTAATCAATATTTTAACCAGCTTAACATTGATGCACATTACGAGTCTACAGGACCTGAGATCTGGAAACAAACAGAAGGACAACTTACGCACCTTGTAGCCTGCAGCGGTACAGGAGGGACAATTTCCGGAACCGCTAAATATTTAAAAGAGCAAAATCCCAATATTAGAATTTTAGGTATTGATGCTTATGGTAGTGTTTTAAAGAAATACCATGAGACTCATGAATTAGATATTAATGAGATTTATCCTTATCGCATAGAAGGCTTGGGTAAAAACCTTATTCCTACTGCTACAGACTTTGATGTTATTGATCATTTTGAGAAAGTAACAGATGAAGAAAGCGCGCATACCGCAAGACAAATAGCTAAAACAGAAGGTCTATTTGTAGGTTATACAAGTGGTGCAGCTATACAAGGCGTGAAGCAACTGGCAGAAAAAGGAGAGTTTGATAAAGACAGTAAAGTAGTCGTGATCTTCCCAGACCATGGTAGTCGCTATATGAGTAAGGTATTTAGTGATGACTGGATGAGCGCACAAGGTTTCTTTGATAGTGAAAATGAAGAAGCTGTGCAGAAGATAGAATATATTAAGTAATTGAAAATTAATAATATGAAAGGCTTCTGTGGGATCAGAGGCTTTTTTTGATATATAACCCCTAGTTGTTAAAATATTGCATTGAGGCTAAATTTGCTTAGTTTTGCAACTTGTTTGAAATTTGATGTATGAGAGATTTATTCGACAAGATTTATAAGGACAAAGGTCCTTTAGGTAAATGGGCTTCGCAGGCTGAGGGTTATTTTGTATTCCCAAAACTGGAAGGACCTATTTCAAACCGAATGAAATTTCAGGGAAAAGAAGTAATTACCTGGAGTATCAACGACTATTTAGGACTTGCAGATCATCCTGAAGTTAGAAAAGTAGATGCAGAAGCTGCGGCAAGTTATGGTTCGGCATACCCAATGGGAGCCAGAATGATGAGTGGCCATACAGACCTGCATGAGCAACTGCAAAATGAGTTAGCTGCCTTTGTAAATAAAGAAGCTGCTTATTTATTGAATTTTGGATATCAGGGAATGGTTTCTACCGTTGATGCCCTTGTATCTAAAGATGATATTATTGTATATGATGTTGATGCTCACGCCTGTATTATTGATGGTGTGCGTCTGCACATGGGTAAGCGTTTTACCTACAAACACAATGATGTAGAAAGTATAGAAAAGAACCTGCAACGCGCAACAAAATTAGCAGAGCAGACAGGAGGAGGAATTCTTTTGATCTCTGAAGGTGTTTTTGGAATGCGTGGTGAGCAAGGAAAACTTAGAGAGATTGTAGCTCTTAAAGAAAAATACAATTTTAGACTTTTTGTAGATGACGCTCATGGTTTTGGTACACTGGGAGCAACGGGCGCTGGTGCCGGTGAGGAGCAGGGAGTTCAGGATAAAATAGATGTATATTTTGCGACTTTTGCAAAATCTATGGCAAGTACGGGAGCTTTTATAGCTGCAGACCAGGAGATCATAGATTACTTAAAATATAACTTACGCTCACAAATGTTTGCAAAATCATTGCAAATGCAATTAGTGGTAGGGGCATTAAAACGTCTTGAGATGTTACGCACCATGCCAGAATTGCGTGAGAAACTTTGGGAGAATGTAAATGCTCTTCAGGGCGGACTTAAGAAAAGAGGTTTTGATATTGGTACAACACAAAGTTGTGTAACGCCGGTTTACCTTAAAGGAAGCATTCCTGAAGCAATGGCACTTGTAAAAGACTTACGTGAGAATCACGGTGTATTTTGCTCAATAGTTGTGTATCCTGTAATACCTAAAGGATTAATCCTATTGCGTATGATACCTACAGCTTCTCATACATTGCAAGATGTAGAAGAAACATTAGACGCATTCTCAGCGATACGTGAGCGTCTTGAAAACGGAACTTACAAAAGACTTTCGGCTAGTGTGAGCGCAGAAATTGAAGCTCAATAAGGAGAATTTTTAGACCGAAAAAGGCATAAAAAAACCGGATTTCTGATAAAGAAATCCGGTTTTTTCTATTAAAATCGATTAGTTTTAGCTGTCTCCTAAGAGAGATTCTAACTTTTCTGCTAGAGCATCACCACGTAGATTTTTGTCTATTATGATTCCTTTCTCATCAAGTAAGTATGTTGCGGGAATAGCAGTAATACCGTATTGACGTACAATAGGGTCTTGCCAGTATTTTAAATTAGATACATGGTACCAATCCATTTTATCATTTTCTATAGCCTGTAACCAGCGATCCTTTTCTTCTGGACGATCCAGAGAAACGCTTATAATGTTAAGACCTTTATCATGATACTTGTTGTATAGTTTTACAACATTAGGATTTTCTTGTCTACAAGGTCTGCACCAGCTCGCCCAGAAGTCTACAATGGTGTATTTACCCAGCACATCTTTTAAAGCAAGCTCATCTCCTTCTGGAGTGGGAGCGCTAAATTCAGGTGCTGCATTGCCTATGCTTGCCAGTTTAGAAGCTATTTCCTGAGCTTTCATTTTGGCTATTACTTCACTTATTTCTTTGCCTTTTGCGCTTTCTTTTAGTTTCGTAGAAAGTGAATCAAAAGCATCACTTGCCTCATCAGCAGTGAGCATACCTGTTCCTATAAGATCGTTGAGAATTATAGTAGAAACCATAGCATCGGGATGCTCATCAATAAGAGCTAGTCTCTTGCGAGTAGAAGATTTATCTATAGCTTCCATTTCATTTTTAATTACCTCAATAGTTTCAGACTGGCCAGATCGCATAGCAGCCATTCCTTCCTGCTGTAATTTTTGTTTCTCTTTAGAGCTGCTAATTACTTCATTAAAATACTCGCCGAAGTACTCATTCTCTTTTCCACCTTTTACTTTAGAACTGCGCAGACTGTCTTTATATGCGGTGATTTTGATTTTTTCGTTCTCAGCAATGAAAATTACATTTGCATTAATACCTTCTACTGTGAGCAGATTCATTTCTGGTTCTGCAAGTTTCTCCTCTTTAAAAGTGAATTTTCCATCTTTAATTGTGGTAGTGTCAACAGCAGCCAGCCTTTTGTTCTCGTCTATTCTTTGTAGATAAACGGCAGTACCATCTTCAAGGTTGTCTATTGTTCCAGATACTTCATAATTTGTATCTGTTGCGCAAGAGAGCATAAAAAAGCAGCTACTTGCGAGCAAAAATATTTTCTTCATCATTAATTATTTTTTCGGCTGGCAATATACGCGATTTTAGTCCTTTTTTGGCAGGTTTTTATCCTTAGATTGCCGGTTTTATAAATGAGGCGATTAACTTTACCCGTTATTTTTAGTAAGCTTAAACCCTTGTTAAAGACTAAAGCTACTATTAAGTATTAAACAAGATTTATTATATTTAGTAATTAAGATTTACCTCTATGAATAATAATGAAGATTTTCCTTTCGAAATAAATCTGAGCTTTAACAAAGTTCTGGATAAGCTTAGGGATCGTATGGAGTCTTCTAAGAGTAGTATTTCTAAAGATTACATGCAGTCGTTGCTTGACTACGCACAGTCATTTCCTAACCTGATTGAAGGGATAAGTGACTTTAATGATCTTGATAAATATAAAGATCCTATACGCGTTCTGCTTGATAATTTATTTCCTGCGGTTTTAACCAAAAATGAAATAAAAGCTGCCGCGGTACCTTTTCAAAGTATTTTATTCAATCCTACAAAGCGTTTTGCCAGCATATTAAAAAATGCAGGTGATGATTTTGAGCTGAAAGTGCGTAATTGGGATGAGGATATGTTCTACATTCTTGCGTGTATCGTTATTCTCAATACGTATTACGATAAGAATCTCGATTTTACAAAACCTTTATTCTATGATATTCCTGATAAGAAAGGTCTTCTAAGACATTATAGAATTGCAATGAATGCTGATTTTGTTTCGCTTCAGCCAAAAGAAGATGCTATTGAGATCACTGACGAAATTGTAAATAAACTTGTACAGGAAGTAGACAATATTGATTTGTGGAAGCAGTATTTTCCGCCTCAAAGTTGGATTCTAAAAGGAATCACAATTCTAAACCTAACAGACGTTACTGTAGAAGATGCGATATCTGAACTGAAGACGAATTTGCTTTATGATAATACAATACAGGAAACAGCAGATTATCCTCAATTTCAAGAGATATTTCAGTCTATTTTTAACATGGCCGATCTAAAAATTGGTTTTACTCAGTTTGATGAAGATGATGACAGCTTTATTAAAATGGATAAGGAATTTGCAACCAGTTATATTCTTGATAAAGAAAATAGAAATGATTGCTGCCAGACTCTTTGCGGCGGTGCTTACGATACATTAATAAAAAACAAGAAGTATTTCTGCATTTCAGATGTTGAGCAGTATGCAATAGATACTAAGTACAATCTGCTATCTGAGAATTTATTAAACCAGGGAGTAAAAAGCTGTATTCTGGCTCCAATTTTTAAAGGCAAAAAGTTGCTTGCTGTTCTGGAGTTAGTTTCAGGTACTAGGAATGAATTGAACTCTGTAAATGCGATGAAGCTCGACGATATTATTCCATATATCGTTGCCACTGTAGAACGCAGAAGATTTGAGTCTGAAAATAGAATAAAAGCGGTTATTCAAAGTGAATGCACAAGTATTCATCCCAGTGTTTTATGGGTGTTTGAAGAAGAAGCTAAAAGATTTATTGCAAATCAACAGGCCGGTAAGTTTGCCTCGTTTAAGGATATTGCTTTTAAGGAAGTCTACCCACTGTATGGTCAAATTGATATTGTAGGTTCTTCAGAAGAGCGTAATCTGGCAATACAGCAGGATATATTGATACAATTAAAACTTGTTGATGATATCTTAAATATGGCTATGGAAACGAAGCCGCTGCCTATTTACGAGCAGGTGAAATTTAGAATTGAAGAATTCATTGAAGATATTTCTCAAAGTTTAAGCGCTTCTAGCGAAACGCAAGTTTTTAATTTACTTCGGGATGAGGTAAACCCATTGCTTAATCATTTAAATACTACAATTCCTGAAATTAAACGAGCAATAGAGAATTATCAGGCGGCTATACGTCCTGAAACAGGTTTGATCTATGAGAATCGAAGACATTACGACGAGACCGTACAGTTAATAAATCAGGAATTGGCAACTTTTCTTGACCGTAAACAGCAGGAAGCTCAAAAGATATTTCCTCATTATTTCGAACGTTATAAAACTGATGGCGTAGATCATAATATCTATATAGGTGCTTCTATGACTCGTAAGGAGAAGTTTAGTATGGTTTACTTGTATAACTTACGTTTATGGCAGCTGCGTACAATGTGTGAGATGGAGAATCATTTTTATCACAAACAGCATGGGGCCAAGCTACAGCTGGATGCTGCTTCTTTAATCCTTGTTTTCAGCACCACACTTTCCATTCGCTATAGAATGGATGAGAAGAAGTTTGATGTTGATGGTACGTATAATGCGAGATACGAAATTATTAAAAAGCGTATAGATAAAGCTTTAATTCGCGGTACTGATGAGCGTATCACCCAAAAAGGAAAAATAGCTATTATTTACTCTCAGGAATCTGATGAGGAAGAGTACGGTCGTTACATTAAATATCTGCAACGCAAATCGTATTTAGGTGAAAACGTGGAATATCTTGAATTAGAAGATGTGCAAGGCGTAGTGGGTTTAAAAGCAATACGTGTTGAGGTATTATATTCACCATCTACAGCTCCTCGTAAAGTGACTGATGAAACAATCACTTACGAAGATCTTATTGAAATTTTAGATTAGATTTTAATACTTACATCAGCCAGAAGGCGATTATGTAGCTTACAACTGAAGCAATTATACCAGTCATGAAAATTGTATATGTTTTCCGCAGAAGCATGTATTTTTTATTCAACACAATTCCCAATAAATATAAATCTTTTGTAAGCGCTTCGTAGATGGTATCCTTATCGTGAATGAGTTCATTTATAGCCCATTGGTACTGGTCGTAAGCCATTTTATGAAAGTTGCCAAAAAACAGAATGTTAACTTCTTTCTTCATTACTTGTTCTCTGGTGAACTCACCTGTTGTCACATTTGGTCTGGTAGACATTATTGACAGAATTATTGAAGCTACACTAAAAAGCACCAAAATTAAAGTTGGAATCATTAGATGCCTGTTGCTTGGTGAGTCAAGTTTCGGGATCACATTGGCGAGAGCCAAAGAAATGATAATAGCATTTACAGATAAGAGAATGTTAGCCTTAGTATCTGCAATGTCACTTAGTTTAATGTGATTACGCAGAGTTGTGCGGTAAAGAGTTTGCACACCTCTGTCTGGGCTCTCATCTTTATATTTCGCTTTAAGTTTAGCTTTAACTTCTTCTTTTTTAAATTTCTTTTTTTGCTTCTTCTTTTTATTAAGAAGATCAATCAGGTTTTTATCTTTCTGTGGTTTCCAGTTTCTGGCAGCATAATCTGTATAGAATTTATGCTTCTCTGTAAACATCTTAATATTTTCTTCACGCCACTCTGCAGGGGAGTAGTTAGCAACACCGGTAAGGTTAAGTTCCTGCCTAAGAAACTCACTGGTTTCTGCATAATAGTCTTTTGCAAAATGTGAGTTGTCTGCATCTTTTAAGATACGTTCCAGATCAGATTTTGGTTCTGTTTTCATGATAGTAGAAAGAATAAGATCTACCACCAGATCAATTGTTTCAGGATCTTCCCCTTGTTCTTTTAAAAAAGCTTTTGCGATCTCGGCGCCTGCTTTTTCATGGCCCTCTCTCTGTTCTGTATAACCAATGTCGTGCAGCCATGCAGCGAGCAGAAGCGCCTCTTCCTGTTTAACATTAATTTGAGAATTTTCGATTATTTCTTTAGTACTTTTAACGACCCTTACAGTGTGATTGTAGTTGTGGTATAGAAAGCTATTAGGCAATTTTTCCTTAAATAATTTAAGCACAAATTGATCTGTTTTTGTGATAATTTCAGGTGCTTTTTCTACCGTTTCAGACATAAGTTTACAATTAATCGTAAGTGAAAAGTACTAAAAAAAACCTCCAAATTATTTTTGATGTCAAAAAATAACATACTTCTAACAGTTCTTATTCTTATCATTTTCTCGTCGTGCGCCAGCTACGACGCTCAATATAAAAAAGGGATTGATCAGGGCAGTTATCCTAAGAATAAAAAAATAGAAAAGACATTTTATTTGGTAGGTGATGCTGGTTATGCAGATCTAGGTGAGACTACAGAAGGTCTGGCAACTTTAAAGAACTTTCTCAAGACTCAAAATAAAGGAGATAACTATACAATTTTTTTAGGAGACAATATTTATCCTGAGGGAATGCCTGATAAAGATGGCAAAGGGCGCGCAATCTCTGAGTACCGTCTGGATGCGCAGTATGATGCGGTTAAAGAACATGAGGGTAAGGTTTTTTTTATTCCTGGTAATCATGATTGGTATAATGAAGGATCTGACGGGCTTGAGCGTGAGCAGAAATATTTTGAAGAGAAATTTAAGGATGAAAAAATATTTAAACCAGAAGACGGCTGCCCGCTTGAGAGTTATGATATTGATGATAAATTACACTTAATAGTTATAGACACTCAATGGTATCTTGAGGACTGGGATAAGGACCCAAAAATCAATGATAAGTGCGAGATTAAAACAAGAGAAAAGTTTTTTATAGAACTTGCCGGAGAGCTTAAAAAGAACCAACAAAAAACAATTGTGGTTGCAATGCATCATCCCATGTATACAAATGGTGTACACGGCGGTAAATTTGATTTTAATAAGCATTTATATCCCTCTCAAAAAAAGATTCCCGTACCCATTTTAGGGTCCCTTGTAACTGAAATACGTACACAGGGTGGTGTTTCTAAGCAGGATAGATTTAATGAGAAATACAATGAGCTAATGAAGCGTATTAAGGTTCTCGTTAAAGATTATGACCGTGTGATATTTACATCTGGTCACGAGCATAGTTTACAGTATATAGAAGATGATGGCATTAAACAAATTGTGTCAGGATCAGGGTCAAAGTCATCGTATGTAGCATTGGGAAGAGATGGCTTATTTAGTTATGGAGGGCAAGGTTTTGCTGTTTTAGATGTTTTTGATGATGGTTCATCATGGGTAAGATATTATGGGTCTGATGGTGATTTTGAACCAAAATTATTATTTCAAAAAGAAGTTTATGCTCCTAAGCCTGTTTATGATGCTTCTACCTTTAAAACCAATTTCCCCAAAACAGTTAAGGCGTCGGTTTATAATGTGGAAGAAACAGAGAAGTCAGATTTTTTCAAATCGGTTTGGGGAGATCATTATCGCGAAGTATATGGCAAAAAAGTGACTGCACCGGTGGCATTACTAGATACGCTTTATGGCGGTCTTGATGTAATTCGTCCCGGAGGCGGACACCAGACAGTCTCTTTAAGATTAAAATCTAAAAAGAACGGAAAAGAATATAACATGCGGGCTCTGCGCAAGAGTGCTGTTCAATTCATACAAGCTGTTATTTTAAAAGATAAAGAAGTAGAAGATGATTTGCGCAATACGTTGCCAGAATCACTTATTCAGGACTTTTATACTTCTTCACACCCGTACGGAGCTTTCGCTATTCCAAAATTAAGCGATGCCGTGAAAGTGCTTAATACAACTCCAGAGCTCTATTATGTTCCTAAACAACCTGCTCTGGGAGAATATAATGACAAATATGGTGATGAGTTGTATATGATCGTAGAGCGCCCTGCTGAAGAATACCAGGGAGCTATTTTTAATTATCCAGATGATATAGAAAGTACAGATGATATTCTTGACAAAATAAGGAGTGATGAAGAAAATGTCATTGATGAAACGGCTTATATAAGAGCCCGAATTTTTGATATGCTAATAGGTGATTGGGACAGGCATAATGACCAATGGCGCTGGGCAGAATATAAAAATCAGGATGGTAAAGATGTTTACGTGGCTATACCCAGAGACCGAGATCAGGTCTTTACAAATTTTGATGGTACTATTCTGGATATCGCCAGAGCTTTATTTGGTGCAGCAAAACAATTTCAGGTCTACGATGAGAATCTAAAAGATATTAAGTGGTTTAATAATGCCGGTATAAAACTAGACAGAGCGCTTGCTCAACAATCTGGTAAAGAAGTATGGATGACGCAGGCACATTACATTCAAGATCATATATCAGACTCAATCATAGAGAAAGCCTTTTTAGATCTTCCTCCTGAAGTTAGAACAGGAAACTCAATTGATGATATTAAAAAGAACCTGAAAGGAAGACGCGATAATATTGTTGATATCACAGAAAAATATTTTGACTATTTCGCAAAATTACAAACTGTTACAGGTACAGATAAAGATGATTATTTCGAAATTACCAGAGGTGACAATGAGACTACTATAAAGGTGTGGCGTATTAAAGACGGCAAAAAGGCAGACGTAATTTTAGACAGAAGCTACTTATCTAAAGAGACAAACCAAATTTGGGTCTTTGGCCTTGATGACGATGATGTTTTTGAAGTGAAAGGAAAAGGTGATAATCCTATTTTTATACGCATAATCGGTGGGCAAAACAACGATATTTACCGTATAGAAAACGGTCGTAAACTTAAAATCTATGACCATGAAAGTCTACCTAATACAATAGAAGAAAAAGGCGGGGCCAATTTTAGATTTACAGATAATTACGATTACAATACTTATGATTATCAAAAACAAATTTTGCGCACTAACATCATAACGCCTGCTTTTGGTTATAATCCAGATGAAGGTATAAGTTTGGGACTGAGCGATGTTTATACTGTAAATGCTTTTCAGCGAAATCCATTTAGTCAGCAACATAGGTTTAAGGCTGGTTACTTTTTTGCGACGCAGGGTTTTGATCTGCGATACGAAGGAGAGTTTGCCGGAATAAAAGATAATTGGAATTTGCTTATTACAGGTAGATTAACCACGCATAATTATGCCCAGAACTTCTTTGGTTATGGAAATGAGACCGAAAACTATGACGATGAACTGGGGATGGATTACAATCGTGTACGCCAGAACAGATTTGAAGCTTCTGCGGGTTTATTAAAGAATTCAGATTATGGTAGTACGTTTAAAGTTAGAGGTTTATTTCAAAGCATAGATGTAGAAGGAAATGAAGGTCGCTTTGTAAATGACAACTACCTGACAGAAGTTATTGACCGTAATTATTTTGGATCTATAGAAGCGATGTATGAATACCATAGTGCAGATAACAGTCTTGCACCCACACGGGGTATGGATTTTAATGTTACTGGTGGTATAACAGATAATATTGAGCGTACAGATAGTATATTTGGTTACCTTAACACCAGTCTTGGGTTTTATAATGCGATCTCTACTGATAGGAAATTGGTGTTAAAAACACTTGGTCAGGCACAGTTTAGATTTGGTGACGACTATCAATTCTATCAGGCTGCAAGGTTAGGGCAACGCACAGGACTAAGAGGTTATCGTTTTGAACGCTTTACCGGTAAAACAGCTCTAGCCGGATCTGCAGATTTGAGATATGCGTTTAATACCCTGAAAACGTCGATTTTACCCCTTCAAATCGGGATTTTTGGCGGGTATGATATTGGGCGTGTATGGTCAGACAGAGCACCTGATTCTAAAATCTGGCATGATTCTTACGGCCTTGGTTTCTGGGTGAATAGTGCAGATGCCCTTAGCGGAACTTTTAATTTTTTCACCTCAGATGAAGGTTTGAGAGTTTCGTTTGGTTTTGGTTTTAACTTCTAAAATATTTTTCGCTTAAAGCGAAAATTGATTCATATGGATGCAATAGATAAGGTTGAAAAAATAGATTCTGTAGATCTTGAATATTTAAAAATCAAGGATTACGAAGAATTAAAAAATATAATGATAGCGGTATATCCTAATATTCCTGATCCTTATTGGGAGAAAAAGGATGTACAGAAGTTGATAAGTATTTTTCCTGAAGGTCAGGTGGTCGTCAAAGTTAATGGGGAGATCGCTGGCTGTGCTTTGTCAATAGTTGTGAATTATGAGAAGTTCACAGATTCGCATACGTATATGCAGATCACGGGAAATGAAAGTTTTAATACGCATACGCCTAAGGGAAATGTACTCTATGGTATAGATATTTTTATACGTCACGAGTATCGCGGAATGCGCATTGGCAGACGTTTATATGATTACAGAAAAGAGCTTTGTGAGAACTTAAATCTGGAGCGCATTGTTTTTGGAGGCAGACTGCCTAATTATCATCAATATGCAGATAAAATTTCGCCAAAAAAATATATAGAAAAGGTGCGCACACGCGAAATAAGTGACCCAGTACTTGATTTTCAATTGAGTAATGACTTTCATGTAAAACGAATTATTACCAATTATCTGGAAGGGGATAAGGCCTCTAAAGAGTATGCAGCTCTGCTTGAGTGGGATAACATTTACTATCAAAAACCTGCCAAGAAACCTATTGCCACAAAGACGGTGGTAAGACTAGGTCTTGTACAGTGGCAAATGCGTACGTATAAGAATTTTGAAGAGCTTATAGAGCAGGCAGAATATTTTATCGATACAATTTCAGGTTACAGATCAGATTTTGCTCTTTTCCCTGAGTTTTTTAATGCTCCATTAATGGCAGCATATAATCATTTGTCAGAACCTGACGCAATTAGAGAACTGGCAAAATATACTGAGCGTATACGCGATAAATTCTCAGAACTTTCAGTTAGTTATAACATCAATATTATAACCGGAAGTATGCCTTATCTTGAAGATGGCAAACTTTATAATGTTGGTTTTTTATGTAAGCGAGACGGGACTATAGAAAAATTTTACAAGCTTCACGTAACTCCAGATGAGGCTAAAGTTTGGGGTATGACAGGTGGAGATGTTATAAAAACTTTTAATACAGACTGCGGGAAAATAGGCATTCTTATTTGCTATGATGTAGAATTTCCAGAGTTGAGCAGAATTCTCGCAGATCAGGGTATGGATATTTTATTTGTTCCCTTTTTAACTGATACTCAAAATGGCTATAGTCGTGTGAGACATTGTGCTCAGGCAAGAGCTATAGAAAATGAATGTTATGTTGCCATTGCCGGTAGTGTGGGTAATATTCCCAAAGTGCACAATATGGATATGCAATTTGCGCAAAGTATGGTATTAACGCCTTGTGACTTTCAGTTTCCTACTAATGGTATAAAAGCTGAAGCAACACCTAACGCAGAAATGATACTGGTTGCTGATGTGGATGTAGATCTATTGAAAGAATTGAATCAATATGGAAGCGTGCGTAATCTGGTTGACAGAAGAAAGGATATATTCCAGTTAAAGCAGCTTAAGCGAAAATAATTATTTGATAGATAGAGAATACAAATTACCGCCTAGTTGCGCTCTGCGTTCATCAACTATGTAAACATTAGAACTGTCTTTCATGCAAATTCCCTCTTTTTGAGAATCATATTTTAGATCAATAGTTTCAATTTTACCACCAAAAAAGTCGTGACCAGTATAGTTACTAAGTTTAATGACTTTATTAGATGTAAGTAAAAGGATTGTTTTATTATCGGGACCTAATGTTGCAGCTGTGAGAAAGCAGTCTTTGGAATCATCACAAATGGAATAACTAGTTATGGGTTCTACCGAAAAATTTCCGGTTCTGGCGGGTACTTTGTAGACTTTCGTTGTACCGTCAAATTCTTTTCTGCTTCGGTTTCTCGTGAATAGATAAAAGGAATCATCCTTAAAAAAGAATGATTCTATGTCATAATTTCTGTTATATAAGCTGGGTGGAAATTCCTTCTGGTCTGCAAGAGAAAAAGATGTTTTGGTGGCAACCACAGTGTCTATTTCCTTTATATTTTCCGGAATGCTAACGGAGTAAATGCACAAGTCTCGCCTGTCATTTTCATTATTCCCAAAATCACCTATAAAAACCCGATTTTTGCCATCATTTGCGAGGTCTTCCCAATCTGTATTGAGTGCATTAGCCACCACAATTTCTTTCTGAATAAAACCAGTAGAGTCTATGGCATATATATGATTAGGATTACCATGATCAGCTATCGCAAAAATTAGTGGTGAAGAAGGTAATTTAGTTATACCTGAAATTTCTGCGAGACTTCGTGATAAACTAGCTCTCTTTTCCAGTTGACCATAATCCTGACAACTATTGAAAACAAAAGCCGCTGATATAGCAATTAGGAATGCGCGCATAAATTATGAATCTGAATCTGGTGATACTACTTTCTCAGTACCCTCTGATGAATTGTCTGATTGAGCTATTGTGAGGGTTTCAGATCTAAACTTGTTTTTAGCAAAATCAAGAGTACGTATAGGGAAAGGAATATTGATATCTTGAGCATCGTATACTTTCTTGATCGCTTTTATAGCAATGTTCTGTGCTTTTAAGATATCTCGTTTTTTACGTACATCTGCCCAGAATCGTAAAACAAAATTAATTGAGCTGTCGCCAAATTCCTGATAGTAGAATTCAACCTCTTCAGAACTTTGTTGAGGAAATTCTTTCAGAATTGTATCAACGGTAAGTTTTTCAACTAATTCAAGATCACTCTCATAGCCAACACCACAATTTATAAAGACGCGAGACCTGGATGTTTGTGTATAATTTTTAAAAGGAGAGTCAATAATGAGTGAATTGGGAATCATCACAAAATTATTATCTGCCTCTCTAATTACTATACTTCTTAGGTTTATATCTTCTACCGAACCCGCAAAACCATTTGTCTCAACCCAGTCGCCTAATTGAATACGCGGTAAGAAAGAAAGAATAACACCAGAAAATGTATTGCTTAATGTTCCCTGTAGAGCGAGACCAATAGCTAAACCTACAACACCCGCACCCGCCAGAACTGAAGTAAGAACCTTGTCAAGATCCATTACTCCTAAAGCAAAGAAAAATCCTACCAAAACAGTAACAGCAAAAGCTGTTTTACCGGCCATGACTTTCACAGAAGCCTGGCTAACTTTTCGCATTAATACATTTCGTACAAACTTAGAAACGTATTTAGCAAGAAACCAGAAGATTATACATATTAAAACTGCCAAAATGAAATTTGGCAGTTTTAATAATATATTTTCTCCCCAACCCTGAAGTTTGTCGAGAATTCTTCCGAAATCGAAGCCTAAAAAATTGATGTTATCGTTTTCAGATTCTTGTGCTATCATATATAAAACTAGGCTTTTTTGTGATCTTCAGTTGCTTTCATTCTCCATGCATCAAGCATCCAGCTTATCTTTTCAAGATCGCGTATATATGCGCCAATCAAGTCAATTGTACCTTCATCGCCGGCATCATCTGCAGCTTCTACAGTACTACGCATTTGTTTTAAAATGGCCCCGTGATCTTTTAGAAGAATATCGATCATTTCAGTATCCCTTGTCTCGCTGGGAGACTCTTTAAGATTAGAGCTTTCTAGATAATCAGTATAGTTACTCAATGGCTGAAAGCGCAAAGTAAGTATACGTTCGGCTATTTCGTCAACTTTTAATTTTGCATCATCATACATTTCTTCAAACTTTTCATGTAAATCGAAGAAATTTTTACCTACGACATTCCAATGAAAATTGCGAAGTTTCTGGTAATATAAGTGGTAGTCTGCTAAAAGAACATTGAGTTGTTCAACTGTGGTTTTAGTCTTTTTAGGATCTAAATTTAAATAGTTCATTATATTTAGTATAAGAAGTTTTGATAGATATCAAATTTACCATTGCTTTTATCTTTTACCAAGTTCCTTATCTGGTTTAGTATAAGTTTAACGTGAACTTCTTCATCTTGTTAAGAAATACTTTATGGGTGGTCTTTACTCTTTTAATTCTATAAATTATATCTTAGCCGCTCAAGAAAAATAACTTATTTGGACAGGCAGGTTTTAAAGGGAAAAAAGATATTAGTGACAGGTGGAGCTGGTTTTATAGGATCTCACCTTGTTGACGAATTTCTTAACCTTGGAGCTAAAGTAACCTGTCTTGATAATCTTTCTACCGGGAAGCTAAAGAATATAGAATCCTTTTTTGAAAATCCTAATTTTGATTTTTTTAAAGGTGATATTAGAAAGTATAATGATTGTGAAGATGCTGCTGCTGGTTGTGATTTTATATGTCACCAAGCCGCATTAGGTTCTGTCCCTCGCTCTATTAAGGACCCAATAACGACTAATGATGTAAATATTTCCGGTTTTTTAAATATTCTGGAAGCTGCTAGAAATGGGGGAGTAAAAAGAGTGGTCTATGCTGCAAGTTCGTCAACTTATGGAGATTCTAAAATCTTACCTAAGACGGAAGATGAAATAGGCAAACCTTTGTCGCCATATGCGGTTACAAAATATGTTGATGAGCTTTATGCTCATGTTTATAATGTTAGTTATGGCTTAGAAACTATTGGGTTAAGATATTTCAATGTTTTTGGCCCAAGGCAGGATAAAGATGGAGCGTATGCGGCGGTAATCCCTAAATTTATTGCTGAACTTGTAAACCATAATTCTCCTGTTATTAATGGAGATGGAAGTTTTTCAAGAGACTTCACCTATATAAAGAATGTGGTTCAGGCTAACGTTTTAGCTTTTATGACTAAAGATGAAAAAGCTGTTAATGAAATTTATAATGTGGCTTGCAATGAACGTACAACCATTCTGGACTTAGTTGAATTATTAAAGCAATTTTTGAAGGATTTTGATCCCGATATTTATAGCGTCCAGGCCGATTTTGGGCCTAAAAGAGCAGGTGATGTTAGTCACTCATTAGCTTCAATAGATAAAATTAAAGATAAACTAGGGTATCGTCCCCTTTACAATATCAATGATGGATTAAGAGAATCTATTAATTGGTATTGGAATGAATTCAAATAAAATAAAGATTGGCTTCAGAATTGAAAACGAATATTTCTATTTGCATTATAGGTTTGGGTTACGTTGGGTTGCCGCTTGCCAGATTATTTGCAACCAAATATAGAGTGACTGGCTTTGATACCAATAAGAAAAGAATAGATGAAATTAAAGATGGTATTGATAGCACCGGTGAATTAACAGGAGAAGTAATACAAGCCGTTTTAAAAAGAGATTCTACGGAAATAGGATTGTATTGTAGTTCTTTAAAAAATGACCTTGCCGGGCATGATTATTATATAATTACGGTACCAACGCCAGTAGATAAAAATGATAATCCAGACCTTTCTTCCCTAATTGAAGCAAGTAGGTTGGTTGGTTTAAATATGACAAGTGGTGCTATAGTCATATATGAGTCTACCGTTTATCCCGGCGCAACCGAAGAGGTTTGTTTACCTATACTAGAAGAAAATTCAAAATTAAAATGTGATAATGATTTTAGTATTGGGTATTCTCCTGAACGAATAAATCCCGGAGATAAAGAACATACTGTAGATAAGATTTTAAAAGTTACTTCTGGGTCTAATCGTGCAGCTGCAGAAAACATAGATAGTTTATATAAATCGGTTATTTCGGCAGGAACCTATCTGGCACCTAGTATTAAAGTCGCTGAAGCGGCAAAGGTTATAGAAAATTCACAACGTGACATCAATATAGCTTTTGTTAATGAGTTGGCTAAAATATTTAACCGGATGGAAATTGACACTCAGGAAGTACTTAAGGCCGCATCAACAAAATGGAATTTTTTGCCTTTTCAACCTGGATTAGTTGGTGGGCATTGCATAGGAGTAGATCCATATTATCTTGCTCAAAAAGCTAAGCAAATAGGTTATCATCCTGAAATAATTTTGGCGGGCAGGAGGTTAAATGACAGCATGGGAGAATATGTAGCCTCGCAGGTCGTAAAGTTGATGTCTAAGAAAGACATTAAAATACTTGGTAGTAAAATCCTCATTTTAGGAATAACATTTAAAGAAGATTGTCCAGATGTGCGAAATACCAAAGTGATTGATATAGTAAATGATTTTAAAGATTATGGAGCACTCGTTTCAGTTTACGATCCTGTTGCAAGTACGGATGCTTTGAAAAAAGTTTATAATCTTCAACTCATAAATACTATAGAGGGTGTGAAATTCGACGCAATAGTTTTGGCTGTGGGACATGGTTTATTTCGAGAAATCGATTTTAAGGCTTTAAAGGGAGAGAATTCAGTACTATATGATGTAAAGGGATTTATTAAATCTTCAGTTGACGGAAGGCTTTAATATCTAAACCTATCCGTGAGATAAATACCAATACTTTTAGGTTAAGTAAGCAACTGCTAAATATGGCAAATATCGGCTATATTTCGTCTCCCTTCCAGCATAGATAACGGTAATCCTCTTTTATGATGATTTCGTCTAAAAAAAAAAGGATAATTAGAAGATTAAAATTGAGCAATATATATTTACGAACAAAATATAAAATAAATGAAGATTAAGACCATTTGTTGTATTGGTGCCGGTTACGTAGGAGGACCTACTATGGCTGTAATAGCGCAAAAATGCCCAGAGATAAAAGTAACTGTTGTAGATATTAATGAAAAGCGCATAGCTGCCTGGAATAATGAGGATTTAAGTTTGCTTCCTGTATATGAACCGGGATTAGATGAGATCGTGGGAGAGGCAAGAGGAAGAAACCTTTTCTTTTCTACCGATGTGAATCAGGCGATTCTGGATGCAGATATGATTTTTATCTCTGTAAATACACCAACCAAGACATATGGAATAGGCAAGGGTATGGCTGCAGATCTTAAGTTTATTGAGTTATGTGCCCGCCAAATAGCTTCTGTGGCAAAATCTAATAAGATTGTAGTTGAAAAATCAACTTTACCTGTTAGAACAGCAGAAGCTTTAAAGCGAATTCTTGAAAATACGGGAAGTGGTGTTCGTTTTGATATTTTGTCAAATCCTGAATTTCTTGCAGAAGGAACTGCAATGGGCGATTTACTAGAAGCAGACCGAGTTTTGATAGGGGGAGATGATACAGTAGAGGGTAATGAAGCAAAGCAGGCTCTAGTAGATGTTTATTCACACTGGATACCCAGAGAGCGCATACTTACAACAAATGTCTGGTCATCAGAATTATCAAAATTGACTGCCAATGCTTTTCTGGCTCAACGGGTGTCATCTATTAATTCATTGTCAGAACTTTGTGAGGTAACAGAGGCTGATGTAAATGAAGTAGCTCGCGCCATAGGGAGTGATTCGAGAATTGGTCCTAAATTTTTAAAAGCGTCTGTAGGTTTTGGGGGATCTTGTTTTCAAAAGGATATATTGAATTTAGTTTATATATCTAAATCCTACGGTTTGCATGCAGTGGCCGACTATTGGGAACAGGTTATTATAATGAATGATCACCAAAAAAGAAGGTTTGCGGAGAAAATAGTCAAAACCTTATTTAATACAGTATCTGGTAAGAAAATTACATTATTAGGTTGGGCCTTCAAAAAGGATACCAATGATACGCGTGAATCAGCGGCAATATATGTTGCAGATTATTTGCTGAATGAGCGTGCTGAAATAACAGTTTACGATCCAAAAGTTACTGAAGAGCAAATTTTAGCAGATCTGGATTATTTAAATAGCAGAACAGAGGCAGAGAACAGATTGCTTGTTCACGTATGTAATGATCCCTATGAAGCAACAGAAGATACCCATGCAGTAGCTGTTATGACAGAATGGGATGAATTTAATACTTACGACTGGCATAAAATATATGATAAGATGTTTAAACCTGCATTCTTATTTGATGGTCGCGGTATATTGGATGACAAAGAACTTTCTACCATAGGTTTTGAGACCTATATAATCGGGAAGTAAACTTCTAAATTCGTAGTATATTGAATAGTTTTATTTCGAGTTATAAAAGTTTAATAGTTGGAATTGTATTGGCTTTTATGATTTTTGAATTAATACGTTCAAAAAGAAGGCCCGCAACAGTTTTTGGAATTGTTGTGGGAATTTTTTTGTTACTTGGTTATATAAGTGTTGATTCAATTCTAAAAGCATTAATTACAAAAAGTGTTTTAATAATATTTATTGTTATTGCAATTAGCTCGATCATAAATGAATACTTTGATATAGGTAAGTTTCTTGATAGGATAATGGGTAAAATACGGTCAAAATTTGTTTTTTTCACTGTTTTATGTGCTTGTGTCGCGCTTATTTCTTCGGTTTTCAACAATACCCCTGTGGTAATAATCCTAATCCCTTATGTCATGAAAAAGGGAGAATACTATGGGATATCGCCTTCTAAGCTTCTTATTCCACTTTCCTTTTCAGCAATTTTAGGGGGAATGATTACGCTCATAGGTACATCAACAAATCTTGTTCTCAATGGCCTTTTAGAAAGTAATGGGTTAGAACTTTTCAAGCTTTATGATTTTGTTGTTCCTGGTTTAATAGTAACTGGTATTGGGATTATTTATTTTTTAGTAATTGGATTTAAGCTTTTGCCATCCAGATCGCTTACGCCCCTACAAAAGAGAAATGCTGTTAGAAAATATTTTGTCGAAGCTAAGGTTGGCAGTAGCTCTACCCTTGTGGGTAAAAGTATAGAAGACAGTGGGATAAAGGATTTTAGAGGAATCTCTCTAATTGAAATTGTGAGGGGTAATAAAATTTTTAAAGTAGTTGCATCAAAAAATCTTATTGTTGAGGGAGGAGACAGATTAATATTTTCTGGCAGCCTGGAAGATGTGATGCTCATAAATGAAGAGGATAATAATATTGAATTTATAAGTAATAAACTTAATAAATACGAGGATAAATTAGAATACGTCGAACTGTCAATTCCTACTAACTCTTGGTTAGATGGGAAACGAATAAAAGATACTGATTTTCGTGCTAAATACAGTGCCACTATACTTGCCGTTCATAGAAATGGTGAGGATTTGAGCGGAAGAATTGGGGAAATTAAATTGAGAAGTGGAGATCTTCTAATTGTTGTACCCCACTCTAATCTTTCAGAATCTATACGAGCAGATTTTTATATTCTTTCTAATTTAAAAACTAAAGGTAAGCAGTCAAATAATAAAGTTAAATTTCTTTGTGGATTGAGCCTTTTGGGATTGACAATGTTTTTCGAAAGAATTGATTTATTTCTCTTTTTATTTTTGACCCTTATATTACTTCTAAGTTTGGGTTATACCTCAATTAACTCCATAAAGAGTGGTTTCAGAGTTGACTTGTTTGTAGTTTTGTGCGCTTCTATAATTATAGGGGAAGTTTTTATTTCGTCGGGGCTCGCTGACTTTATTTCAGGAAAGTTGTTGTTTATGCTTCAGCCTTATGGAATGCTGGTGATTATTTTGGGATTAATGCTTTTTACGATATTGTTGACATCATTTATAACCAATGTAGCAGCCGTTTCTATAGCATTTCCATTGGCTTATTCAATTAGTCTAACAACAGGTATACCAGGTGAAGCATTGTATTTGGTTGTGGCGTTTGGAGCATCGGCTGCGTTTATGACACCAATAGGTTATCAAACTAATTTAATTATCTTGGCTCCGGGTGACTATAGATTCAAAGATTTCTTTAAGGTTGGTGCTCCATTAACTGTATTGTATGTAATTGGGGTAATTGGGTACATAATGATAAAATATAAAATAAATTAATTTGGGAAGTAATTTAAGAAAACAGGATTATAAAATCACACAGTCAACCAGGGCTGAACGTGCGCAGCATAAATCTATTGTGATTTGGTTCGTTGGTCTCTCTGGCAGTGGGAAATCTACAGTTTCTGATGCTCTAGAATATTTTCTTTTTAATAAAGGATTAAATACTTATACTCTCGATGGCGATAATATCAGAATGGGTATTAATAAAGATCTGGGCTTTGAAGCTCATGATCGGTCAGAGAATTTAAGGAGAATTGCAGAAGTTGGTAAATTATTTACTGATGCAGGAATTATTACATTAACTGCTTTTATTACTCCTTTAGAAGAGGATAGACAGCGATCAAGAGAAATTTTGGGAGAAAAGTATATAGAAGTATACGTAAACTGTCCTCTCGAAGTATGTGAACAAAGAGATGTTAAAGGGCTGTATGCTAAAGCTAGAAATGGACAAATACAAAATTTCACGGGGATATCGGCTCCGTTTGAAAAGCCCGAAAACCCTGATGTAGAAATTTTTACAGCTGAGCAGTCTATTGAAGAATGTGTTCAGGAAATATGGAAAGAAATTAAAAATAAAGTAATTTATTAAGTTATGAGAAAATACGCATTATCTCACTTAGAAGAGTTAGAAGCTGAAGCAATTTATATATTAAGAGAAACTGCTGCTCAATTTCAAAATCCAGCAATTTTATTTTCTGGGGGTAAAGATTCTATATTAGTAACGCATTTAGCGAAGAAAGCTTTTTATCCAGCGCCAATACCTTTTACTTTTTTACATGTTGATACAGGGCACAATTTTCCTGAAACTATCGCTTTTAGAGATCAATTGATGAAAAAATTGGGAGTGAAATTGGTTGTGGGTTCTGTTGAAGAATCTATAAAGCGAGGCACCGTAAGAGAAGAGACGGGTATGGATGCCAATAGAAATAAATTACAGACAACTTCCCTGCTTGAAGCAATAGAAGAAAATCAATTTGATGCTTGTATTGGCGGCGGTAGACGAGATGAAGAAAAAGCAAGAGCTAAAGAGCGATTCTTTTCACATCGTGACGAATTTGGTCAATGGAATCCTAAAAACCAAAGACCTGAGCTGTGGAATTTAATGAACGGTCGGTATAATATGGGCGAGAACTTTAGAGTTTTTCCTATTAGTAACTGGACAGAATTAGATGTATGGCAATATATTACAGCAAATGCACTTGAGTTACCTATGTTGTATTTTGCACATGATCGAGAGGTTATTTGGAGGAATAATTCATGGATACCTTTCTCTGAATTCACCACCCTTCGTCCTAAAGAAGAAGTAGTAACAAAGAGAATTCGTTTTCGTACCCTGGGTGATATAACTATTACTGGTGGTGATGAATCAAATGCAGATACACTTGATCTTATTCTTGAAGAAGTAGCAGTCGCGCGTCAAACGGAGCGAGGAAATCGGTCTGATGATAAACGATCAGAAACTTCAATGGAAGACAGAAAGAAAGAAGGTTATTTTTAGTATAATAAATATCTAATAAGTAAAATGAGTAATATACTTAAAAACGAAGAAAAGCAGATATTAAGATTTACAACGGCGGGAAGTGTAGATGATGGGAAATCTACCTTAATAGGCAGATTGCTTTATGATTCAAAATCTATATATACTGACCAAATAGAAAACCTTCAAAAAATCTCGGAGAAAAAAGGCATCTCACACCTCGAACTTGCTCATCTAACTGATGGACTTAAGGATGAAAGAGAACAAGGGATTACCATTGATGTTGCTTATAGATATTTTTCTACTCCTAAAAGAAAATTTATTGTAGCAGATACCCCTGGGCATATTCAGTATACTCGAAATATGATCACTGGGGCATCAACTGCAAATTTAGCCTTAATTCTTGTCGATGCGAGAAAAGGTGTGATTGAGCAAACAAAAAGGCATTCATTTATAGCTTCTTTACTTCAGTTACAGCATGTTGTGGTGTGTGTTAATAAGATGGATCTCATTAACTATAGTGAAGAAGAATATGATAAAATCGTAGAAGATTACAAAAGTTTTGCTTCTAAACTGCAAATTAACGACATCAGGTTTATACCTATTTCCGCCTTGAATGGTGATAATGTAGTTAATAAGTCTGAAAATATGGACTGGTATAAGGGTGATACTTTACTGGGGACTTTAGAAACTATACATATAAGCAGCGATTATAATATGGTTGACTGCAGATTCCCGGTTCAAACAGTAATACGTCCATTTAGTGATGAACATCATGATTATAGAGGCTATGCAGGTAGAATTGTAAGCGGGATATTTAAAAAAGGAGATGAAGTTATGGTTCTACCTTCTGGTTACAAATCAAAAATTCAATCTATAGTTCTTGGCGAAGAAACTCTTGATGAAGCATTTCCTCCTCAATCCGTTACTATCAATCTTGAAGATGATATTGATGTAAGCAGAGGCGATATGATTGTGAGAGAGCATAATCAACCTGAGCAAAAGCAGGATATCGAAGTCATGTTATGTTGGCTTAATAATGAGAAATTTCAACCCAGAGCAAAGTATACCGTAAAACATACAACGGTTGATGCACGTGCGATAATTAAGGAGATTTTATATAAAGTAGATATTAATACTTTACATCGTCAAGAAGATGTGTCTGATGTAGAGATGAATGATATTATAAGAGTGAAAATTAGAACTACAAAGCCTTTATTGGTTGATGAATATAATCAGAATAGAGGTACAGGAAGCCTTATCCTAATTGATGAAAGTACTAATGAAACTGTTGCTGCAGGCATGATTATTTAATTATGGATATATCAGGTAATTTAAAAATAGCCATTCAGGCAGCTGTTGAAGCGGGAGAGGAGATTCTAAAAATCTATAATGAAGATAATTTTGAAGTCGCCTTCAAAGAGGATAAATCACCGCTTACAAGTGCAGATAAAGCCTCGCATTTAAAAATAGTCTCTTTTTTAAAGCAAACATCTTTTCCTATTTTATCTGAAGAAGGAAGAGATATTGCTTTTGAGGAGAGAAAGGATTGGGAAACTTTATGGATTGTAGATCCTATAGACGGCACCAAAGAGTTCATTAAAAGAAATGGAGAATTTACAGTTAATATAGCGCTTGTTGCAAATAATGTTCCTGTTCTAGGTGTGATTTACGTTCCTGTTCTAAAGGATTTATATTTTGCTGAAAAAAACCTGGGTTGTTTCAAGTTGGAGAATATAACTAGCTTTAGTGACTTTGAAAATCGGTTTGATCAAAGCTTAAAACTGCCTCTTGAGAAAAAGGAAAGAGCGTATCAGGTCGTTGCAAGTAAATCTCACCTTTCTCCGGAAACTGAAGATTTTATCGAGAATTTAAAAAAGGATTATCCTGGGTTGCAGACAATATCAAAAGGTAGTTCCCTTAAACTTTGTATGGTTGCTGAAGGTATAGCTGATTGTTATCCTCGATTTGCACCTACTATGGAATGGGACACAGCTGCCGGGCAAGCAATTTGTATGTATGCGGGTAAAACTGTAATCGATTATAGCACTAAAAAAGAAATGTTGTATAATCGAGAAAATCTACTTAATAATTGGTTTTTAGTATCATAAAAGCCGTTTTTTAGTTCATAAATCGGGATAATTGAATGTTATTTTTGAATGAATAGTGGTTAATTTAAAACAATAATCACGTCAATTATTGACATATTTTTTGACTCACTTAAAATAGTATATATTCTACTTTTAAATTTTGTTATAAGGTAATATGAAAAGATCTGCTTTAATAATTCCTCTTTCGATATTAGCACATCTGGCTATTATAAATACGACCTTATATCTCTTAACTCCAGAAACTTACCTGGAGTTTTCTTCTATTATTTATTATAATCTAAGTTGGGTTTTAATAGCTGTTCTTTTTAACTTTTATCCTACGGCGAGAAAAGAGACGTTTTATACAAACCTGCATAAGCCTGTTCAGCAATTTTTCATCTATGGACTAGGATATTTTGCATGGTTAGGTTTTAAACAAATAGATTATAATCCTATCTATCAACTTTATG
This sequence comes from Leeuwenhoekiella sp. A2, assembly GCF_047946655.1. GTDB lineage: Bacteria > Bacteroidota > Bacteroidia > Flavobacteriales > Flavobacteriaceae > Leeuwenhoekiella. The sequence continues at coordinate 393,173 of NZ_CP172311.1, read as the reverse complement.
TGATTTTTATTCTATACGTGGGTCTTACTGCATATAGATGGCTTTTTTATTCTTTTATAAAATTTTACAGAAGCGAAGGAGGTAACAGTGCTAATGTTATTGTTGTTGGGCGAGATAGAAAATTAAAGAAAATACGTTCGATTTTTGATAGATCAGAGTTTGGATATCGCTATATGGGATATTTTGATAACGTGCAATCTAAAAGCAAAACCTATTTAGGACCTATATCAAATTCATTCTCTTATATTTTAGAAAATGATATAGACGAGGTGTATTGTATGGTATCAAGGCTAACTTATGAGGAGTTACAGGAGCTTATACATTTTGCAGATAATAATCTGAAGAAACTAAAAATCATACCAGATAATAAGGAGATTTATACCCGTGCTATGAATGTTGAATTATATGGTACTGTTCCTGTATTCAATTTGCGAAAAATGCCCCTAGACACAGGGTATGGAAAATATGCAAAGCGTGCATTTGATCTGGTTTTCTCATCTTTTGTTATTGTCTTTTTGCTATCTTGGTTAACACCATTGATTTTCATTATAATGAATATTGAATCTAGAGGGCCTCTTTTTTTTAGGCAGAAGAGGCATGGCTTCAATAAAGAACCTTTTTGGTGCTATAAATTCAGATCGATGACAAGTAACGATGAGGCTAATAGTAAAATGAGTTCTAAGGACGATAATAGAATAACCAGAATCGGAAAGATTTTACGTAAGACTAGTATCGATGAGTTGCCGCAATTTTACAATGTTTTCTTTGGGGACATGAGTGTAGTGGGGCCACGCCCACATATGGAGGCTCACACGAGAAAGTATGAGAACTCAGTAGATAAATATTTAGTACGGCACTTTGTAAAACCGGGTATTACCGGTTTAGCCCAAATAAGAGGATATAGAGGTGAAATATTAGACGATTCAGATATTATTAATAGAGTGCGACTTGATATATTCTATCTTGAAAAATGGTCTGTTCAACTCGATTTAAAAATAATATACTATACTGTCGTAAATGCAATAAGAGGGGAAGAGAAGGCATATTAAATCAACGTCATCATTACGTTAATGAAAGACAATTCTAAAATATGGCTTTCGCCTCCGCATATTGAAGATGATGAGAAGCAGTCTTTAAATGATCTTATAGATTCTAATTGGGTAACTACTGGAGGGCCTGCTACAACTGCTTTTGAAGAGGATTTAAAAAGATATTTAGAAGTTGATTCACCGGTTGTAGCCTTAAACTCGGGTACTTCAGCAATACATTTAGCCTTATTATTAGCTGGTGTGACACGAGGAGACAGCGTCATGTGTCAAACTATGTCTTTTGTAGCTACTGCAAATCCTATTCTGTATATAGGCGCCAATCCTATTTTTATTGATAGTGAGATGGAAACATGGAATATGTGTCCTGAAACTTTAGAAAATGCTATTAAAAAGGAGATTGAAAATGACGGGAAGATACCTGCTGCTATAATTGTGGTTCATTCTTATGGCATGCCTTGTAAAATTGACGAGCTTTCTGAAATATCAAAAAAATATAACATTCCACTTATTGAAGATGCTGCAGAGGCTTTAGGAAGTAAATATAAAGATAGGAAATGCGGTTCTTTTGGCGATTTTGCAACCTTTTCATTTAATGGAAATAAAATTATTACCACGGGAACAGGAGGTGCTTTAGTAATAAAGAATAAAAAATTAGAAAAAAATGCACGCCATTTAGCAAACCAGGCAAAAACTAGCAATTTTGATTATAATCATGATATGTTGGGATATAATTATGGGATGTCTGGTCTATCTGCGGCCATGGGAATAGCTCAACTAAAAGGTGTTGAGAAAAAAGTAAATATACGCAGGGCAAACAATTGGTTTTATAGGGAGGTTTTTGATACCATAGAGGAGGTTTTTATGCTTAAAGAGCCGATTTTAAATTTTTACAGTAACTTTTGGTTGACAACTATCTTATTTGACCCAAAGGGTGAAAATAAAATAAATAAAGATGATTTGCGTAAATGCCTAGAAGCCGAAAACATTGAATGCAGAATGCTTTGGAAACCATTACACCAACAATCATTTTATTCCAAATACAATTATTACGGTAATGGCATTGCTGAAATGCTATATTTAAACGGACTTTGCCTGCCATCGGGCTCGAGTCTTTCAATGAAAGAAAAAGAGCGTATCGCATCTGTTATAAAAGGCTACTTCAAAAACTGATATTTGAAAGAGAAACCAAATTTAATAGCAAATAAATCAATACTTATCACTGGGGCAGCTGGTAGTATAGGAGAAGCCTTGTCCTTATACCTCGCTGAAAAAGTACCTTCGCTACTTGTATTAGTTGACATAGCCGAAAGCCCATTGTTTCTTCTTGCTTTAAAATTAAATCAACTTTTTCCAAAAATTAAAATAAATACAATTATAGCCAATGTCGCGGATGAATCTGCGATGATTAAAATTTTTGAAAAGAATACTATAAATATTGTATTTCATGCAGCGGCTTATAAACACGTTAGCTTAGTTGAGGATAATCCTTGTCCTGCGGTTATAAGTAATATAAGAGGAACACAAGTAGTTGTTGATTTGTGCATAAAGCATTCTGTAGAAAAAGCTATCTTTTATTCTACTGATAAAGCTGTTAACCCTATTAGTGTCATGGGAGCGACAAAAAAAATAGCAGAGAAATACATTTTGAGTCAGTCAACAGATCGCATAACTCAATTTTATGTACTACGGTTATGCAATGTGTATAATTCAAAAGGTTCTGTAGTTCCAATTTTTCGTGAAAACGTAAGGAATGGAGATGCTTTGATTCTTTCAGACCCATTAGTAGAGAGAATGTTTGTTCAGATGAAAACTGTTTTATCTGTAACTTATGATGTAATGCATAATGAACTGGGAGGAAATGTATTTTTTACCACAGACTATGAGCGTTTGAAAATACGGGATCTTGCACTTAAAATCGCACATGAAGAAGGTGCTAATTTAGGTGATAGAATAAAAATAGGAGAACTAACAAATGGGGAAAGGCTGTATGAGAAACTATTTGAAGAGCAGGAAGAAATTATTGATTCAAAAGTAAAAATGGTAAAACGCATTAATAAAAAGAAGAATGTGTGTATAGATTTGGATTTAATAGCCAAGTGTATCGAGCATGCGCGAGACTCAAATGAAAGAGAAACCGTCATTTTATTAAAGAAAATCCTGCCAGATTATCGTAGTCAAAATTCTCAATGGGCCATTCTTGATAGATAATTTATGATTATAATATCATCTATAACTCAAAAATTTGTCTTTCAACGAGAAGAGTATTCAAATGTTTGAGTATATAAGATATTATCTTATCATTGCTAAGGTTAATATTTACGAGAGTAATTTATTTTATGTATAAAAAATTGAAAAAAATCTTCAAATTTCTGTTTGCGGTTGTTGTAATTTCTATAGGTTTTGTATCCTGTGTTTCTAAGCGAAATGTCCTTTATTTTCAAGATGTAGAACGATTAAATCAGGGAATTGAAACTAATAATTATCAAACTATAATTCGTCCTGATGATCTTTTAACCATAACAGTTTCTGCGCTAAACCCTGAAACGGTAATTCCTTTCAATCCACCATTAGTAAGTAGCCCTACGGTGGATGGAACAATAAGGAACACGCAGCAAATACAAACTTATTTAGTAGATAAAAGTGGGGAAATTGAGTTTCCTGTTGTAGGGACAATAGAATTAGGTGGGTTAACGCGACAAGAGGCAATTAATGAGCTGCACAATATTTTATCAGAATATATCATAAATCCAATAATAAATTTAAGAATTCTGAATTACACAATAACGGTTATGGGCGAAGTGAACAATCCAGGAACTTTTACCGTTAATGACGAAAGAATAACAGTTTTAGAAGCATTAGGTTACGCGGGAGATATGACAATTTTTGGCAAAAGAAAAGATGTGATTGTGGTGCGGGAAGAAAATGGGGATAAAAGCTACGGCAAACTTGATTTTACTTCTGCAGATGTGATGAACTCACCATATTACTATTTACAGCAAAATGATGTTGTTATAGTTTCACCAAATACAGCACAAGTACAAAGTTCTGGTTTTAATAGAAATTCTAGTATTTTCGTTTCTATAGCGGGTATTGTAATTTCAGTAATAGCAATTTTAACTAGATAGGATATGAGTACTACCGGTAAATCTTTGACTCCTAATGAGGAAATCAATCTAAAAGATCAACTTAATCTATACTTAAGATATTGGCCTTGGTTCCTTATATCAGTATTGCTCATTCTCTCATTAGCCTTTCTCTATTTAAAATACACAAGTGAGAATTATAGAACTCAGGCAACAATTTTGATTAAGGATGAACAAAATAGTTCTTTGTCTGAATTAGCTGCATTTGAAGACTTAGGTCTAACAGGAGGAGGGTTAAGTTCATCAGACTTAGAGAACGAAGTTGAAATACTAAAGTCAAAAAAGCTTTTAACTCAAGTCGTTAAAGATTTAGACTTAAACATACGCTATTTTTTTGAAGGAGATATAGTTTCAAAGGAAGTCTTTATTGATAGACCCTTTACAGTAAAGATGTTGCAAGGAGAAGAGGAGCTTAAAAATATAAAGGAATTACTTATAACACCTGTTTCTTTAACCGAGTTTGATTTACTAGAAGCTAATAAGTCAAAGAAAAGATATTCTTACGGTAAAAAGGTACAACTAAACAATATAACTATTACTTTAGTTCCTGAGGCATCATTACCTTATTTTATCGAACAAGGGAATGATTTTAAAGTTACACTTAGCTATGATGACGTGGTCGTTCTTGATCTCCAGGAAAATTTAGCTGTTCAAGCCACAACCAAAAATAGTAGCGTGATTTCACTCAGTCTTGTCTCACCTATAAGAAATAAATCAGAAGCAATAATTGATAGGTTAATTAGTGCTTATAATGACGATGCAATTGATGATCAAAATCTTGTCTCTAAAAATACAGCTGAATTTATTGATAAAAGGCTTGATATTATTACTCAGGAGCTGGATTCTGTTGAAAGTAACAAAGTTAATTTCAAACAGGAAAATCGACTTACCGATATCCAAACTGAGGGGCAGCTATTTTTAGAGAATGCAAGTGAATATGAAAAGAGAAGCCTCGATGTCTCTACTAAACTTGAGCTAACTAATAATATGATAGATTATTTGGAAGATGGCTCTAATAAGGAGCTTTTGCCTTCTAATCTTGGTATTACAGAAGATGATGCTATGGCTCAGTCGATTCAAAATTATAATGAATTGATCATGGAGCGCAATAGATTATTACGCAGTTCTACTGAAAAGAACCCAGTTGTAATATCACTAACAAATCAAATAGCAGAACTTCGTTCTAATGTTCTGCAGAGTTTAAATACAGCACGCTCTACTTTGCGTGTTACAAGTCAGGATCTAAGCTCTCAGTCAGGGAGAATTGGTTCACGTATTTCACAGATTCCAGGAGTTGAAAAGCAGTTTCGTGGCATCGAAAGACAGCAAAGTATTAAGGAGGCTTTATATCTCTATCTTCTACAGAAAAGAGAGGAAACTGCAATTTCTCTTGCTGTCACAACGCCAAAAGCCAAGATTGTTGATAGAGCATATAGTAGTTTAAAACCGGTTTCTCCTAAACCTAAAATTGTTTATTTAGGCTCATTGGTTGCTGGATTGCTTATTCCATTTCTATTTGTTTATACGCGCAACTTATTAGATACAAAAATTCATAACAGGAGCGATATTGAGAATGCTTTACCAGGTATTCCCATTTTGGGAGAAATACCTCAAATTAATAGTAAAGAAAGCGATCTTATAGAAACAAATGATAGATCGATGCTTGCAGAATCTTTTAGGATTCTACGAACTAATTTAAGTTATTTTACTAAAACTAAGGAAGGAAGTAAACAAGTTATATATGTTACATCAACAATAAAGGGTGAAGGTAAAACCTTTACTTCATTCAATTTGGGACTTACATTAACTAGTACGGGTAAAAAAGTATTATTGATAGGGGCAGATTTAAGAAATCCACAGCTTCACAGATATTTAGGAAGCAAAGATGCCGGAATCGGTCTTTCTGAATATTTACATGATGAGACTATTGTGCCATCTGCAATTATAAATAAGCTTGAAATAAAAGGTCACAAGATAGATTTAATGTTATCAGGTAGAATTCCTCCTAATCCTGCAGAACTGCTAATGAGCGATAGATATGAGGAATTATTAGAATCTCAAAAGAGCGTCTATGATATAATAATTGTTGATACTGCGCCAACTATGTTGGTGACAGACACATTACTAATAAGCCAGTATGCAGATTTAACCATCTACGTGTCAAGAGCAGAATACACAGAGAAGAAATTATTACAATATCCTAAAGAGTTAAGAGTTGATGGCAAACTGAAAAATATTGCTTTCGTAGTTAATGATGTAAACTATGCCAACTTTGGATACGGAACAAAATACGGGTATAGCTATGGTGTTGATGAAAGCTGGTTTGAAAGAATGAAAAAACGCTTTTAATTAACCCTAGTATTTCTTCTAAATTTAAAAACTATAACCCCTCAAATATGAAAGGAATTATTTTAGCTGGAGGATCAGGCACACGTCTATATCCTATTACTAAAGGTACATCAAAACAGCTTCTCAATATCTACAATAAACCAATGATTTATTACCCTTTATCAGTCCTGATGCTTTCGGGGATAAAGGAAGTTCTAATTATTTCTACGCCGCATGACCTGCCTAATTTTGAAAAATTATTAGGCGATGGAAAAGAAATTGGAATGAAATTTTCCTACAAAATACAACCAAGCCCAGATGGGTTGGCACAAGCTTTTATTCTGGGTAAAGATTTTATAGGTGATGATGATGTATGTCTGGTATTAGGAGACAATATTTTCTACGGTCATGGTTTTAGTGAGTTGTTAGAAAAATCTGTTAAGAATGTGAGGGATGAGAATAAGGCAACTATTTTTGGCTATTATGTTAACGATCCAGAAAGATATGGTGTTGTAGATTTTAATAAGGAAGGCCAAGTGTTAAATATAGAAGAAAAGCCAAAAGATCCCAAAAGCAACTATGCCGTTATAGGACTGTATTTTTATCCTAATAGTGTGGTGAAAATAGCCCAAGAGGTAAAGCCAAGTGAGCGTGGTGAGTTGGAGATAACAACTGTGAATGAAATGTACCTAAAAGAGGGAAATCTTAATGTTGAACTTATGGGTAGAGGTTATGCATGGTTCGATACTGGTACACATGAATCTATGTTAGAAGCTTCTAATTTTATTCATACTATAGAAAAGAGACAGGGTTTAAGAGTGGCTTGTCTAGAGGAAATTGCTTTTGATAAAGGTTATATTACAAAAGATCAACTCTTAGTTCTAGGAGAGGAGCTTAAAAAGAATGAATATGGGCAGTACCTTATAAATAGAGCTCAAAAGAAATAATATGGATTTTGAAAGAACAGAAATTACAGATGTTGTTATCTGTAATCCAAAAGTTTTTGGAGATCATCGAGGCTATTTCTTTGAATCTTTTCGAAGAGATCAATTTGAAGAATTTATAGGCTATAAAGTGGATTTTTGTCAGGATAATGAGTCGAGATCAACTTATGGGGTGCTTAGGGGACTTCATTTTCAAACCCCTCCTTATACCCAATCTAAACTTGTTAGAGTGACTGAAGGTAAAGTACTTGATGTCGCCGTTGACCTAAGAAAGGGCTCGCCCACTTTTGGTAAAAGTGTAGGAGTAGAATTAAGTGCAGAAAATAAAAAACAGCTTTTCGTTCCTAAGGGTTTTGCTCATGGCTTTGTAGTTTTATCAGAGGAAGCTACTTTTTCATATAAATGCGATAATTATTATGCTCCATCTCATGACAGCGGCTTGTTTTTTAATGACGAGATATTAAATATCGACTGGAAACTTCCGGATGGAGATCTAAAGCTTTCAGAGAAAGATTCAAAGCAGCCTTTATTGAAGGATGCAAAAGTTTTTGATTTTAAGGATAATTTATATGAGTAAGAAAAACATTCTTGTTACCGGAGCGAACGGACAATTGGGGTCTGAGATACAGTATCTTGCTACAGATTTTACTCAGTACAACTTTTTCTTTACAGATGCACCTGAGCTTGATATAACAAAAAAAGAAAGTTTAGCCCAATATATAGAAGAAAATAAAATACAGGCTATTATAAACTGCGCTGCTTATACTGCTGTAGATAAAGCAGAATCTGACAAGAATCTTGCTGACAAGATCAATAACATAGCAGTTGGTTATTTAGCAGAAATAGCACAGGTTAATAAAATAGGGCTGATTCACATTTCTACAGATTACATTTTTGATGGTAAAGGATATGAGCCTTACAAAGTAGATCATCCTTCATCACCTGTTAACATGTATGGAAAAACAAAATTAGATGGGGAACAGAAAATACTTGAAATAAATCCACCCTCTTCGCTTATAATAAGAACTTCTTGGGTGTATTCCTCTTTTGGCGGGAATTTCGTAAAAACGATGCTAAAATTAGCTGATGAACGTGAGGAAATAAAAGTAATAGCAGACCAGGTAGGCGCCCCAACTTATGCAAGAGATTTAGCTAAATTTATTCTAGACAAGACATTAGATATTCAAAATGAAAAAGTAGAAATATACCATTATACAAATGAGGGTGTGTGTTCTTGGTATGATTTTGCAAAAACCATTATCAGTCTTGGTAATAAAAATTGCAAAGTAAATCCCGTACCAACTACAGAATATCCTACACCCGCAAAAAGGCCATTTTATTCTTTAATGGATAAGAACAGTCTAAAATCTAAATTTAATATCGAGATACCTTATTGGAAAGATAGCCTTGAAGACTGCTTAAAAATCATACAAAAGTAAACAAATGAAAAACGTACTTATTACAGGGGGCGCTGGATTTATAGGGTCTAACTTTGTGCCTTATTTTTTAGATAAAAATCCCGATTTTGGCCTTATAAATCTCGATTTATTGACATACGCCGGAGATTTGGATAATCTAAAGGAAATTAGTGATAACGACAGGTACACCTTTGTTAAAGGTGATATTCGTGACAGATCTCTTATAGAGAATATTTTTGAAAAGTATAATATTGCTGGAGTTATACACTTTGCAGCTGAATCACATGTTGATAATTCTATAAAGAATCCTGGAGTTTTCATAGAAACTAATGTTAACGGTACTTTTACTTTAATTGATGTAGCGTATAAATTCTGGATGGAAAAGCCTTTTAAGTATAAAGAAGGTTTTGAAAAAAATAGATTTTTACACATTTCTACAGATGAAGTTTATGGTACTTTAGGAGAAACAGGTCTGTTTACAGAAGAAACCTCGTATGCTCCTAATTCACCTTACAGCGCTAGTAAAGCTAGTTCAGATATGATAGTGCGTAGCTATCATCATACATATGGGTTAAATACAATTATAACCAATTGCTCTAATAATTACGGTCCTAAGCAACACGACGAAAAATTAATTCCTACAGTTATACGTAAGGCACTTCAAGGCGAAGCTATACCTATTTATGGTGATGGAAAAAATATAAGGGACTGGTTATATGTTTTAGATCACTGTAAAGGGATTGATCTTGCTTATTTTAATGGTTTAGCAGGAGAAACGTATAATATAGGTGGGAGAAATGAAAGAAATAACAATTATATAGCACATACCATTTGTTCTTTACTTGACGAGTTAGCACCTAAAAAAGATGGAAGTTTTGTTGAGCAAATTACCTATGTAGAAGATAGGGCAGGTCACGATAGACGTTATGCTATTGATGCGACGAAAATTGAAAATAATCTAAATTGGAAAGCTGCTGAAAATTTTGAAAGTGGTATAAAGAAAACTATTGAGTGGTACTTAAAAAAGTACGAGTATGCCGATTATTCTTAATATTTAATTTTTTAAAGCTGTATGCTTAAAATAATTTCTGCTGGTATTGCAAAGCTAGATGGTAACACAAGAGAGGTTCTTTTAAAATCATCTACCTCAACACTAGTCAAAGTTGTTTCAATGGGATTGGGTTTTGTGTTAAGCGTAATTTTGGGAAGGATTTTAGGTCCCGACGGTCTTGGAATTATAAATCTTTCTAACCAGCTCGTTCAATTATTACTCGTATTATTTCTTTTAGGTCTTCCAAATGTTATTATTAAAGAAGTTGCCATTGCACGAAATAATAATTTACACCAACGAGTTGGGAGGGTAATGAAATCTTCCTATATACTAGCAGGAGTATTTAGTATCATCCTTACAGTTCCTTTAATACTTTCAGCTCCATGGATTTCAATTAACATTTTTAAAAATGAGTTATTAACGATTCCCCTTACAATTGCCTTAGCTGTAATTTTGCCTCAAGTGTTTTCTAGATTATTTTCTGCAGGACTCGTAGGTTATAGAAAAATATGGCAGAGTAATCTTGTTGATCAAGCTCTTAGTGTTTTAGTAACATTAATTGTTTTAGGAGTATGTTGGTTAAGTAATATAGTAATCGATGTGATAATAGCATCTATAGCTTATGCGGTAGGGGTAGTTGTTGTTACTGTGTGTATTGGTTTATACTGGAATTCACTTTATAAACAGTCTTTTAATCTTGAATTCGTTGGAGGGCAATTGTTAAAGACAGCTCTTCCAATGTTATTGGTTACAGCAACAGGGGTTATAAGTAGCACCGTCGATTCTGTAATGTTAGGAGTTTTTTCTAATGTAACCGCAGTAGGATTATATACTGTTAGTGCTAAAGTAGCTTTGATTACTGGATTCTTTTTACAGGTTACTAATTCGGCAGTAGCACCGAAGATAGCTTCTCTTTATGCTGATGGCGAATTAGTAGAATTAAGAATTATGTTAAAAAAAGTAACACAGGGGTTGGCATTTATTGCAATATTCCCTCTGCTTATCTATATTTTTTTTGGAGGGTATATACTTTCACTATGGGGTGAGGAATTTAGAGAAGGTTATTGGGTGTTAATTATTTTGAGCATAGGTCAATTTTTTAATATTGCAACAGGAAGTATTACATCTCTTTTAAATATGACCGGTCATGAAAAAATTCATGGCCGAATATGTTTGGGTTTTCTATTACTTAACATTCTTTTGAACTTTGTTTTTATTCAATTCTATGGAGTTTTAGGAGCTGCTGGTTCAACAGGATTCGTCTGGATAGCTGAAAACGTGACAAAGGTTTATGTTGCTCAGAGCAGAATAGGAGTTTCTACAAGACCATTTTAATTAAATTTAAGAAGAAAGACAACCATGCAAAAGGTTTTACAAAGCCAAAAGGTTTATTCAATTGTTGTGACATATAATGGAGCGGAAACTATTATTAAATGCATTAGTAGTCTTACTAATTCTGATATTAAGCATCATGAAATTCTGATATTTGATAATAATTCATGTGATAATACAGTAGCTTTAATTCATAAGAATTTCCCAGATTTAAAGGTCAAGGTTTCTAAAGAAAACCTAGGTTATGGTAATGCTAATAATCGAGGTTTTACTATAGCTTTGAATGAGTGTGCAGATTATATATTTTTACTGGATCAAGATGCCTGGGTAAAACCAACTACTATAAATAATTTAATTTTAGAATCCCTAAAACACCCTAGCTTTGGAGTTTTTGCACCTCTTCAATTGAGAGTAGATGGAGAATTTGATTTTCAATTTGCGAAATATTATGACAATAGTTATCCTATAGATGAGAGTATAAGAAAATGTAAGTTTGTTAATTCTGCCGCATGGTTGATTTCCAGGGAATGTATAGAAAAAGTAGGAGGTTTTTCACCTGCATTCCAACATTTTGGTGTGGAAAACGATTATAGTAGAAGAGTAAAGTATAACAAGATGAAAATAGGAATCGTAACATCGGCCTCATATGTTCACAATAGGGAAAAGCGAGTTCAAAGAGAGCTAGATCACAACAATCAGGTGCATCAAGTGTATGTCAATCAATTAGCTACTTTGGTCGATATCAACAGAAGTATTGTAGTTCAATACTTAATTCAGTTTTATAAAATTTTTAAATATATATTTTTTCCTGATAAAGGAAATGAGCATATTTCGAAAATCGCATTTGCTATTGGGAGCCTAAAGGCCCAGTTTCAATTTTTAAAAATTTTAAAATATCGTAATAGATCAAAAAAACCTATGGCGTATTTAGAAGCGATAAGAGAATGATAATATATGTACTACATGAGCGGGGTGCTGAAAGTCATTATCGGGCACTGATCTGGGGATCTAAGCAATATGAGGGAATAAATGTAAAATTCAGAGAGTTTTCTATTTTCAGAAAGTCGGCAAAATCTATTCTTAAAATGGATTTTGAATTATTAAAAAAACAATTTATAAATATTGCTTTTTTAATAAACTTGATGTTTACCTCAAATAAAGTTGTGATTATTGGTATTGCGCCTTATGATTGGAGATTAATGTTGTACTATTCTTTTTTCAAAAAGCACAAATATTATTATCATACCTCGCAAACTTCATGGGATTATACTAATTATGCGAAGAGGTTCCTGTCAGAAATGAAATATTCAAAAGATGTTTGGAGAAATTTTATTAATAATGCTATTGGAGTATTTTGTGTTTCTCGAAAAACCGCAGATGAAATAACTAAATATTATAATCCCAAGAAAATATCTATTGTCAACCACTCTATTGAAAAGATATATGAATCGAATAAGTTAAACAATAAAAATCATAAAGTCATCAATTGTTTATTTGTCGGAAGATTGTGGCAAATAAAAGGGATAACATTAATATTTGAAATAATTAAAAATTTAGATCCAGCGAAATTTAATTTTGGATTTGTGGGAACTGGTGAAATGGAAGCAGACGTTCGTTCTTTTATTAAGAATAGGTCTAATTGTAAATACTATGGGTATCTTACTAATCCCCTTTTAAGAGATATTTACGATATGAATGATGTCTTACTTATACCATCACTGAAAATGGGTGATTGGGAAGAATTTTTTGGAATGGTGCTTATAGAAGGAATGGCAAGAGGTGTAATACCATTAGCCACTAATCACTCTGGGCCTATAGAAATAATTAAAGATAAACATTCAGGTTACCTATTTAACGAAATAAATTATGTGAAGAATGCAGAAATTGTTTTGAATAATTTATATAGTAACAATGGGAATTTAAAATTATTACAAGAAAACGCTTTTAAAGCGGGTCAATGTTATAAACCAGAAGAAATTTTTAAGAAATGGAATAGTCTTCTTTCGCTAAAATATAGATAGAGAGAATGAAAATATTTATTTCCGAACAGGAATATTCGGTATCCACTATCCACTATCATTACATTAAACTCTAATAGAATGAAGAATACAGGTAATCCATGATATCTATCAACAAAATATTATATGCTTTAATTTGTTTATTTGCGCTAGTAAACTATTATTTTACAACAGAAGCTACTTTTGTCTTAGCATTTATTGCAGTTTTATTTTCTATTTGGGGAAGAGGATTTATGAAACACCATTTGGAGATTCTATTTTTACCTATATTATTTATAATTCTTGGTTTTATAAAATCTTATGAAAATGAACCTGTTTATATTTTTAAGGATTTCTATTATTTTTTCAATCCTATAATTATTTTTAGTTTCGGTTATGTTAGCGCTTATTATATCTCAATTGATAAATTACTTAAAACATTTGTAGTACTTGGAGTTTTTCTTGGAATAGCATATTTATTAAATCATAATTGGTCAGCTGCTAAATCTGTAAATGCTCTTCATGAAGAAGAGGGAGTGGCAAGCTACCTAGTAATAATTGCATTAGTCATTTTACTATTAAAAATTATTAGAAAAGAGCAAATTTTCTCTAAATTTTTGACAGGATTTTTTATTAGCATATTGACTCTTACTTGTATTATAGCCGTGTCCCGTACCTTCTTGTTAATCTTTTTTATATTAATGATTACTGGAAGCGGTCAATTAAAGTTTGAGAAATTTTTTGTTTTAAAATTTTTAATGCTTGTATTGATTTTTTCCGTATTTACTTTTTTCCTTGTAAACATTGAGGTTGCTGATCATTCTAGTTTTATAGGGAAACTACTATATTCATTAGATGAAGTTACAATTTCGAACTATGATGATTTAGGTGAAATAAATAATAATTGGAGAGGATTTGAAGCTTTTATGGGATGGCAGCAAATAAGTAAGGGCAGCTTTTTAGAATGGTTTGTTGGTCAGGGATTTGGAAGAACTACTCCCATTGGTATTGAAATAAAACTTGGTGATGAGTATTTTACCGAGATACCTTTCTTCCATAATGGATTTATTACTTTGATCTTAAAAACGGGTTTGATTGGGTTGATTGCATACCTCATCTTTTTTATCAAGATGGGTATTACAAATTTTCGTGATAAATTTGACTACGATGAAAACTATATTTTGTGTAAAAACATCATCCCAGGGCTAGCACTAACATTGATTTTAACAACCTTTATTATTTCTGGCTGGTTGAATAAATCGACATTGGCGCCTGTGATCTTTTCGCTGGGATATTTCATAAGTGCTAAAGAGAATATTAAAGATTTTTATGAGGAAGAAAATATAGAAGATAATTAGCAATAAAAATTAAAGTATATTGCAGCCGTTTTCAATACTGCATAAACCCCTAAATTATAATATTTTGACCCCTCTTTATATTATTATTCTAAATTATAACAGCTGGAAAGACACAATTGAATGTATTGAAGCACTATTGAATAGTGAATTTCAAGATTTTCAAATCATTCTGCTTGATAATAATTCTCCAAATAATTCTGAAAGTAAAATTCTGGAATATTTTCATGGAAACATACGGCCAGATATTTCTCATCCTTTTTTTAAGAATAAATTAAAAATTAGAAGTTCAGGTTTGCCTTATAGTTATTTTTCAATAGAGGATAAACTACCTAATTTGAATGATATTGATGAAAAAGCAGTTGTTAATAAAGCCACTACTATTATCGATAATCCTATTCTTTTTATTCAAACAGGAAAAAATTTAGGTTTTGCAGGCGGTAATAATGTGGCATTAAAAATTCTTTTAGAATCTAAACTTGATGATTTAACGAAAGTTTTTTTACTTAATCCAGATACTTTTATCGAATCGCATGCCCTACAAAAGTTGAGTGATTTCAAGGAAGACTTTTTTATTAGTTCTTGTACTATTAAATCGTATGACACACCAGAAGAAGCAGGATTTTCAGGATCTTTTAGATTGAAAAAGCCTTTTGGTATTATTGAGAATTTGAAAGACTCTGGAGACATAGATTATATTTACGGTGGAGCTCTTCTTACCAATCTTAAAACGATAAGAATGATTGGGATCATGCCAGACAATTATTTTTTGTATTGGGAAGAAACAGACTGGTGTTTTAACGCTAAGCTACAAAATGTTAAATTAGAGGTTTGTAAAGAAGCTGTAGTTTATGATAAGGTAGGTACTTCTACAGGTAGAGGATATTTAGCCAATTATTATTTTATTAGAAATGGACTAATTTTTTACAAAAAATATTTAAAGACATATATGCCATCATTATTACTTTATATAGGTCTACGGATTCTGGATAAGGTTAGAAAAGGAGAGTTAAATAGTGCAAAAGCAATGATTCATGGAGCAAAAGATTACTATAAAGGAAAAGAAGGATTTACGCCTATTAGTTGATGCACATGTTTTTGATGGCATGTATCAGGGCACTAGAACTTTTTTAAAAGGTATTTATAGTAATCTGGATACTAATAGATATAATATTACTGTTTTTTTAGCAGCAACAAATATTGAAAATTTAAAAAATGAGTTTAATGGTCTACCTAATATACAATACGTTCAGTTAAAATATGCGAATAAGTTTTTAAGATTAGGTTATGAGATTCCGAGAATAATAAAAGCGTTGGATATAGATTATGCTCATTTTAACTACTATTTACCTCTATTTTTAAATAAGAAATGTAAATACATAGTAACCATTCATGATGTATTATTTTTAGATTATCCTGAGTATTTCCCTAAAAGCTATTATTACAAAAATTTACTTCTTTTCAAGCATGCGGCTAAGAAAGCGGAGGTATTAACAAGTGTTTCTAATTATGCAGCAGATAGTATTAAGAAAAATTTTAACTTAAAAGATAAGATAATAACAGTTTTGCCAAATGCGGTTGATGTTGATTTTCAAACCGTTGAGAGTAAGATGATTTCTAGACAGTATATCAAAGAAAAGTACGGAATCCAGAATTTTTTCGTTTACGTAAGTAGAATAGAACCTCGTAAAAATCATAATGCGATTTTAAACATGTATGAAGAACTGGAGCTGTGGAAACAAGATATTAATATTGTTTTTATAGGGAAGATGGCTATTGAAAACAAAGAGTTTACTGAAAAATATAATAGCCTTGTTAAAAAATCGAATAACAAGATTTATCATCTTACAAGCATAGATTTTAAAGACCTAAAATCATTTTACAATGCCGCATTGGTGGCCTTTTTTCCTTCTTTATGTGAAGGATTTGGCATTCCACCTTTAGAGTCGGCAATATTAAAAACCCCAACTATTTGTTCAAATCTTACAGCAATGAAAGAATTTAGTTTTTTTGAAAAATACCACATAGATCCTCGTGAAAAGAACACCTTTAATAATAGCGTGAAATCTATTTTAGAAGAAATTGAGTCTGGAAATAATCAGGATAGCTTATCTTCGGTTGCCAGTACAATTCAGAAGAAATATGACTGGAAGAAAACTTCAGAAATACTTGCCCAAACCATTAGTAGCTAAATTATGAAAATAGCAATTATTGGTACACGAGGTATCCCCAATCATTATGGAGGTTTTGAACAATTCGCAGAATATCTATCTGTTTATTTAGCAAATAAAGGTCATAATGTGACTGTTTATAATTCTCATGAACATCCTTATCAGGAAAATGTATATCAGGGGGTAAATATTGTGCATTGTTTTGATCCGGAGGATAAAATAGGTACAGTAGGTCAATTTGTCTATGATCTAAATTGTATTCAGGATGTTAGGCACAAAGATTTTCAAATAATTTTACAATTAGGTTATACCAGTAGCTCTATTTGGGGGTTTTTATTGCCAAAGGATGCGGTTGTGCTAACTAATATGGACGGGTTAGAATGGAAACGGTCGAAGTTTAGTAAACCAGTTCAGGTATTTTTAAAACTAGCAGAAAAACTTGCAGTACAATCTAGCGATTATCTTATTTCAGATTCTATTGGTATCCAGGATTATATAAACGAGAAATATTCTGTTAATTCTGAGTACATTCCTTATGGTGCAAATCTTTTCACTAACCCGAAGAGAGAGGTTTTAAATGAATACAGTTTAAAGCCTTATGCTTATGATATGCTAGTAGCCCGTTTAGAGCCAGAAAATAGTATAGAAATAATACTTGATGGTGTTGTTCATGCCAATATAAAACGAGACTTTCTGGTCATTGGGAAGCATGAAACTACTTATGGTAGTTATTTAAAAAAGAAATTTAAAAATTTCGAGAATATTAAATTTATAGGCGGAGTTTATGATATTAATATTTTAAATAACATTAGATATTTTTCTAATATCTATTTCCATGGGCATACTGTTGGTGGTACTAACCCCTCACTATTAGAAGCAATGGCATCAGGAGCAATGATTTGTGCTAATGATAATATTTTTAATAAAGCAATTTTAGAAAGCGACGCATTTTATTTTTCTTCTTTAGAGGAGGTAAGTCAGGTTCTCGAAACCACTGTGAAATTAGAGCATTCGGGAATGATAGCAGCTAATTCTTGTAAAATAAGGGAATTATATTCCTGGCCCAAAATAAATGAGTCATACCTTGATTTTATGCTAAATTGTTATGAAAAAAAAAATAATAAAAGAACGGGAGTAATGGTTTAATAACATTTAAAATTTACTCTAATAAAAGCAATGTGATTAAAAATAAACGGTTTTTTAGGGGTTAAAATCGGTAAATTTGGCTAAAAATTCGCTTCTTATATTTGATTTATGATTGGTTAAAAGTGTTTTTAGTGTGTTCGACTATGCTTTCAATTTTATTTAGCAATTTAGTTTTAATTTTAATCCCTGATAATTTTTCTATATGGCCCAGATGATGTGTATCAGTAGCTATATAATCAAATAGATGTTCGTTCAACAGTTTTTCTGCCATTTTTTTTACATACTTGCCATAGTGAGGGGTAAGGGAAAGTGTATTTAATTGCATTTTACAACCTTTGCCAATTAAGGTTTTGTAGTAATCGGGTTTATGATGCAAATAGCCATATCGTTCTGGATGGGCAAGCACAGGAATAAAGCCTTTACTAGTTATTTCAAAAATTATTTCTTCCAAATTTATGGGAGAGTGAAAAAATGACATTTCTACTAATATAAACTTGTCTTTCAAAGGTAAAATAGTCCCTTTTCTTAGTAGTTCTAAAAAAGTACTGTCCATCATATATTCAGAGGAAGCATCAATTCTTATAGAAGCTAAATTTGCCTCATCAAGTTTTTTCTTTAATATTGCCTTCGCACTATTTATAGTAGAGGGCGTGTTAGGATAATAATCATTCATTGTATGTGGCGTGCAAATGAATTGAGTTATTCCTAACTCTATCATGCGTTTAATCATCACAAGTGACTCATCAGGGGTTTTCGATCCATCGTCAATACCGGGTAGAATATGATTGTGTATATCAGTAAAGTCATTGAAAATGTCTACTAAGAAAGTTTTGGGATTAAAAATAGATAACATCTTTTTATAGTTTTTTTCAAATGTACATAATTGAAAGAACAGTGAAAGCTATAACCTTATATCAAGCAAGGAGCAGGTATTTTAAATGGGATATGAATTTAGTCAGGGTGTTATTTTTAATTATTTTATGTCTCATTTCTTACTGCTCTCAGGCTCAATTGAGTGGAGAGATTGAGGGAATAGGAATTTTATCTTCAGAGAAAAAAAATCCTTTCTGGTTTCATGCAAATCAAAAGGGACAAATATCTGAAGAAACTGATGCGATTTCTAAAGTTGCGATGGACTATTTTTTAGAGTTAAACGAAAAAAGTAGTCTATATGTAGGAGCGGGTGTATACTATGAGGAAGGACATTATAACAATTTAGTACTTGATGAACTTTATATTGAATATGATTATTCCTGGCTCAAAGCGACCTTTGGTTTAAAACATAGGAAGTTATTACTTGATGGTTTATCTGGCGTAGGTGGAGATATTTTATGGAGTGGCAACAGTAGGGCTCTTCCGGGTTTACAATTAGAGAGTAATCGCCCTATAAAGATCTTTGATTGGTTAAATATTGAATGGAAATTAGATCACTATCAAATGAATGACCCACGATATGTGAATAATACCCGAATTCATCATAAAAATATAGCCTTTGATCTTACCTTAAATAGCAATGATGTGCTATCAATAGGTTTAGATCATTATGCACAGTGGGGTGGTAATTCGCCCGATTTTGGTCCTCAACCAACCGATTTTAAGGATTTTTTGCGGATTTTTATAGGATATAGTGGGGGAGGGAGTTCTATTTCAACAGATCAAAGAAATGCATTAGGAAATCATTTAGGATCATACCATATTGATTATAGGATAAATAGGGAAGAATATGCCTTGAGGTTTTATTATCAATCTATTTTTGAAGATCGTTCTGGGCGTGAGCTCAGAAATTTTCCTGATGGGGTTTGGGGAGTATATTATAAATCATTTCGCAAATCCTTATTTTCTAAAATCTTGTATGAGTACCAGCAAACAGTCTCTCAAAGCGGTCGACCGAAGTTATATGGAGGAGGTTCAATTAGTGGGGGTGATTTTTATTTCTATAACGGAATTTATAAGTCAGGGTGGACATATTTTGGCAATTCGATTGGAACACCCTTTATAAAAGCCAATACCGATGATTACTCACTTTTAACGAATAGGAGTATTATACATCACTTTGGTTTAGGGGGTGAAGTGGGAAAATTGAATTATTTATTAAAAATAAGTTTTGCTGAAAATTTTGGTACTTATGATCAATCCTTTGAATTAAAAGAAAATGCTGTCTATAGTTTTTGTCAATTTTCTTACCCTTCCCGTTTCGGAGAATTTAAAGTTTCGTTAGGATATGATTATAGTAATAGAGTTAGTAACTTATTTGGTTCTTCTTTATCTTATGTTTATTTATTCTAATGACCAATATAAGTACAATATTTTCACTAAAACCTCATTTAATATATTTGATTAGTAATGACATCATCTTTTTCTTTATTAAACCATGTAAAAACCTTTATTTTGCAAAATTAAAAAAGTGGATTGTTAATGTCATTTTTCAATTTTAAAACAAATTAATTATCGAATGAAGTATCGATTTATATTATTCATAATATTTATTAGTCTTACATGTGTTCAAAATGTCAATTCACAGAATATTAATGATCAAATAACAGAACTGAATGTTGATGATCTTTCAGATGCTCAAATTAGAACTTATTGGGAGAGAGCAAAAGATGAGGGATATACACTTGATGAATTAGAAGTATTAGCCGCGGGACGTGGCATGTCACAAGTGCAAATCGCTAAGCTTCGAAGGCGCATTATAGCTCTTCCCGCAGAAAACCAAGTATCTCGAGGCAAGACCTTAAAAAATAGCACGGTTAAGCTGGGAGAGTCTGAACAATTATTTGGCCATACAGGTTTGAATGATTCTATACCTAAAAAAGAAAGTAAAATTTTTGGATATGATTTTTTTAGTAATACTAACGTTTCATTCGAACCAACATTGAATCTGGCAACTCCCGCTAACTACGTATTAGGGCCAGGAGATAGTCTCATTATTAATATATGGGGTGCAACTGAAAATACTTTTGAAAAAACTATAGCTGCTGATGGAGCTATACGCGTTGAAAGCGTAGGTCCTATATACTTAAGCGGACTAACAATAGAGCAGGCAAAAGAAAAGATAAAAAATAGTTTAGGTAGAATATATTCAGGAATTAACTCTTCAAATGAGAGTCCCTACAAAATATACACTGATGTTTCTCTTACAAATATTCGCAGGGTACAGGTAAATATAATAGGAGAGGTTGCTACTCCAGGGACGTATTCACTTTCTGCTCTTTCTACTGTTTTAAATGCATTGTATGCATCTGGTGGACCCAGCGAGAATGGAACATTTAGAAATATAAAATTGATAAGAAATGGCAGGCAAATTTCTAATTTCGATATTTACAAATTTCTTTTGAATGGAAACAATTCAGGAAATGAATATCTAAAAGATCAGGATGTTATAATTGTAGGACCTTATGTGCAAAAAATTACTGTAGAAGGGGCCGCAAAGCGTCCCGGAGTTTATGAAATTAAAGAGAATGAAACTTTTAAGGATTTAAAAGAGTTCTTTGGAGGATTTACATCTGCAGCCTATAAAGACAGAATTGTTATTAATAGAATTACAGGCAAACAGCGGTCTGTAAAAGAAATAGTGATAGGCGAAAATTCGATTAGTTTAAAGGATGGTGATGAGATAATTATAGAAGAAATAGTAGATCGTTATGAGAATAAGATAAGTATTTCTGGGGCAGTTTATAGACCAGGTGCATATGAACTAAAAGACTCCACCTCCCTCTATACACTATTTGAAAATGCTCTAGGTGTAAAAGAAGAGGCTCTAATGGAACGTGGAATACTCTATAGAATCAAGAATGGTTACAGAAGAGAGGCAAAGTCATTCTCAATAAATGATCTATTAGATAAAAAGTTTGACATACCTCTTATGCGTGAGGATAGTGTATATGTTTTCGACAAAAATGCGCTACGTGAAAGAATGACCTTAACTATAAATGGTGCGGTAAATAACCCTCAAACAATTGAATATATTGATAGTTTGAAGGTTGAAGATCTCATTGCAATTGCAGGGGGGTTTAAAGAGGGAGCAGATGTGAGGGTGATTGACATTTCCAGACGTCTTGAAGATGGAAATTTTGAGACTCTAAGCAAGCGTTTTCAGTGGTCAAGTACTAATAATTTAGATATAGAAACAGGTGTCGGGTTTAGTTTGAAGCCTTTTGATCATGTTTCAGTAAGATATTTAAAAGGATATTCTCCCCAGAAAGAAGTGGAGGTTGAAGGAGAAGTGAGTTACCCGGGAAATTATACTATTACAAGTAAAAATGATCGCGTGTCTGATCTATTAGAATATGCCGGTGGACTATCTCCCTATGCATATATTGAGGGAGCCACTCTTGTAAGAAAGAAAAATACTAAAGATGTGGATCAGCAACAAGAACTACTAAAAAATATAGGAGAGCAAGATTCTATTGTAGATGTTCAAGAAGAAGAATCTGATTTTCGAATAGGTTTAAATTTGAAACAAATTCTAGTTGATGGGGGAAAGTATTCAAAATACGATATTATTCTTCAGGAAGGTGATATTCTCACAATACCATCTGAAAGACAAACAATCGAAGTGAGAGGAGAAGTTTTATCGCCCTCTCTAATTCGATATGATAAGAATTTAACTTTGAAAGATTATATTATAAATTCCGGAGGTTTCACAACTGATGCAAAAAAGAGTAAAGTGTATGTTATATATACCAACGGTGATGTGAAGGCTACACGTAATTGGGTATTTTTTAAGGATTATCCAAACTTAGAGCCTGGTGCAGTAATATTAGTACCTCCAAAACCTGAAAGAAATGGAGGGCTTTCTATTCAGGAAATGATTGCCATTACTACAGGATTAGGAACAATTGGTTTAATTATAGATCGATTTACAAATTAATGGATAAAGAGAATACATCAAGTCTAATAGAGGCTAAACAGGATGGGATAGACCTCTTTTTTATTCTTCATATTTTTTTAAGTGGTAGAAGAATAATAGGCTGGTCAGTTACTATTGGTATTATCCTATCTATTTTAGTGATACTTATATCCAAGCCGGAATATAAATCATCTACTATTATGATTCCTCAAACGACTAGCTCTAGAGGTCTTGGTAGTAATCTTTCTGGTCTTGCGGCTATTGCGGGAATTAATCTCAGTAATTCTGCTCCTGATAATGAGGTTCCTATAACTTTATACCCTAAAATAGTAAAGAGTATTCCTTTTGAAAGAACAATAATTAAAGATAGCTTAAGTTTTAAAGATTTTAAGGAGCCCCTTTCTTTTGCAAATTATTTCATAAAGAAAAAAGATAAATCCATTATTAACAAGGTGACATCTATTTTTAATGATCAAGATCAAAAGGAAATATTTATAGGGGGTAATAACGAGGGGAATATAGTCGTTCTTTCGAGTGAGGAGGAATATCTTAAAGGGATATTGAGGAAAAGAGTATTGATAAGTATAGACGAAGATAGTAGAGAAATAACTATTTCCTGCAAGATGCCTGAAGCCTTGCCTGCAGCTCAACTTGCACAACATGTGCAGAAATTATTACAGGAATATGTATCAGACTTTAGAAGTCAAAAAGCGATAGAACAATTAGATTTTATTAAAGAGCGGTATAAAGAAAAAGAAAAATCTTTTAATTCTATTCGTGATAGGCTTGCGGCTTTTAGAGATCGTAATAGATATTTAGAGACTTCTTTAGCAAAGAGGAAATTGGAAGAATTAGAATCTGAATATGATTTAGAATATAGTGTCTTTTCAGATTTAGCTAAACAATTAGAAGCTCAATCAATTAAAGTTAAAGAAGATACACCAGTTTTTACTATTATAGAACCCGTTTCTGTACCTCTAAAAAAGGACAGCCCTAATAAAGGGTCAATTTTAATTTTAGGAATTGTTTTAGGTATTTTTACAGGGTGTATTATAGTTTTCTTTCTCTATTTTAAAAACGTTTATCTGAGAAGTTTCGGAAACACATAAAAATGATAGTTGATTACATTACTTTTTAAATAAAATAGACACAAATATTTAGGGTGTATTTTAAATAAAAATTGATTATAGTAAAGTATCTTTTAAAGAGTTGAATTTTCAAATCTTAATAAGAAGTAAATTCGGAAGAGAATAAACAACGTTAGGTTTTAATAGTACAATCCAAAATTTTTAATATTGTGAATTTTATTAAAATAGCTCAGGAGGTAATAGATTTGGAAGGGAGAGCGCTTTTAAATTTAAGAAATAATATAGACTATAGTTTTACTAAAGTTGTTGATATAATTTTAAATACCAAAGGTAAGATAATTGTAACGGGTGTAGGTAAAAGCGGACATATAGGGAATAAAATTGCTGCTTCTCTTGCCAGTACTGGTACTCCAAGTTTTTTTCTTCACCCCTCAGAGGCTTTTCATGGTGATTTAGGCGTGATTTCTAAGAATGACATCATTCTTGCTATTACAAATAGTGGCGAAACCGATGAGATATTAAAAATGTTACCCTTTTTTATAGATAAAAAAATATCTATTATATCCATAACGAGTAATCCGGAATCAACTTTGGCAAAAAATTCAACCTATCATCTCAATATAGGCCCATTAACCGAAGCGTGCCCCCTTAAATTAGCACCTACTACATCTACTACACTTACTCTAGCATTGGGTGATGCTCTTACAATAGCTTTAATGGAAGGAAGAGGTTTTAAAGAAGAACATTTTGCAGAATACCATCCTGGTGGAAATTTAGGAAAACGACTCCTTTCAAAGGTAGAGGATTATATGCGCAGTACAGAAATACCTATTATACTTTCGAATACGGATATGGCAACATGTATTTATACAATCAATAGCGGACTCTCTGGATTGTGTATAGTAGGAACTCTAGATAATGTTGAGGGGATAATAACAGATGGCGATCTTAGAAGAGCTATTGAGCATTACAAAAAGGATTTTTTTGATTTAAGGCCAACTGATATAATGACAATCAATCCTGTTTTTGTAAATAGAGAGATGAAACTTGAAAAAGCTAAGTTTTTGATGTTAGAAAAGGAAATAACTTCCCTGCTAGTTGGCTCCAACAAGGGCCTACTAGGAATTGTCCGATTACATGATATTAATATTTAAAATAATGAATAATTATATTATTATTCCAGCACGATTGAACTCTTCTAGGTTACCTAATAAAATCTTATTGGATTTACAGGGTAAAAGTGTTATACAGAGGGTTTATGAGCAGTGCAGAAAAGTCAAAGGAATAAAAGGTGTAATAATTGCCGTTGATTCTCTTAAAGTTCTTGAGCACTGTAAAAAATTTACGTCAGATGTTTTTATGACCGACATAAATCACCAATCAGGAACAGACAGAATCGCTGAGGTCAATTCAAGAATCAAAGCAGATATCATTGTAAACGTACAAGGAGATGAGCCATTTATATCACCTTTGCTAATTGAAGATATTCTTGCGGCATTTGATAAAAATACTAATATGGTAAGTGCTATGCATAAAATATGTACGGTTTCAGAATTGCTAAATCCTAATGTTGTGAAGGTAGTAGTTGACAAAAATAATTATGCAATGTACTTTTCGAGAAGCGTTATACCACTAGATAGGGATAATAGGGAGGAGATTTTCAATAAAAAGAAAATCTCGGCGTCACCATATTATAGGCATTTGGGTATATATGGTTATAAAAGTAGATTTTTGAAAGAATTTGCTTCTTGGCCTCAAACGCCTTTAGAACAGCTAGAGAAATTGGAACAGCTGAGAGTTATTGAAAATGGATATAAGATTAAAATGGTGAAATCACTAAAGGAATCTTTAGGAATAGACACTGTTGAAGATTATAATAAGGCTCTTACTTATTTTACACAATAGTTTCCTGTGAGACTAGAGCGTTTTAATAATGTAATGACTGGAGTGTTTACCAATGTGTTGGGTACTCTTTTGATGTTCATCATCACAGTTTATATAACAAGAACATTTGATACAGAGATCTATGGTGAGTTTAGGCTTGCCTTTTCTTTTGTCTCGTTAATTGTTGTATTTTTTGTTTTTGGTAGAGATAATGGAGTTGTTTATTATAGTCAAGAACTGGAGGCTGGAGAAAAACAAAAACTTATAATAGAAGAATGTTTTTATTCTTTATTTACATTATCTGCAGGAACCTTTATACTATATATTCTCGGTCAATTTATTACAGATACAGTCTTTAGTGGAAATATAGAACTGGAAAATTATCATTTGACTCTTTTAATGATTCCGCTCTGGGGTTTTTTTAATGTAGGAATTGCAGGACTCCGTGCAATAGGCTCTATTAATTCCAGCTTTACTTTAACTAATTTTACCCAGCGAGCACTTCGAGCTCTTTTTTTTGTTGTGTTTGCCATTTTTAGCCACACTTTTGAATCCCTAGCATGGGCTATGATTTTATCACAGCTGGCACTAATAGCTATTCTTCTATATAAACTTCCTTTTTTATTAAAGGTTTTTAATGTGAAGTTTTTTAATTTTTTTAAAAGATTTACGTATAGTTTTCAACTTGGTCTTAGCTCCATTATTTTTGTAGTTCTAAGTAGACTGGATGTTATGATGTTGGGCAATCTTTCGACCAATGAAAGTGTGGCAATATATGATGTTTGCATTTTGCTGACTTTGGTAATACTTTTTCCATATACCGCTCTGGTCAAATCTTCTGAGCCGGTAATAAAAATGATGTTAAAGGATAATAATGTTTTAAGGAAGTACAAGGCTAATTTAAAACTGGCCGTAATTCTATCCTTGGGCGTATTAATACCATTCATAATTTTCCCAGAATTCATACTTAGTGTTTTTGGAGCTGAATATTTGAAGGGTGATTTTTCGTTAATGATATTATCTTCAGGGTACGCGTTGCTCGTTTTTTTAGGGAGTCCTGTAGAGATACTTAATATGGTGGGTAGTGTAAAAATTTCTGTTCGTATACTATTACTTAGTATAATAATGAATGCCGTATTAAATTATTTGCTTATACCCCAATACGGTATTCTTGGAGCCTCAATAGCAACTATCTTTTCTTTATTGGTAACAAAAATTTTAGGTAGTTTTATATTATATAAAAGGCACCAACTTAATATTTTTCAATATCAGTTTTTTTATATAGTTATTTATTTTTTAATAGCAATATTTATAATGGAACAAGTAAAGACCTTTTTAGCTAACCTTCCGAAATTGTATCAAGTTACAATACCACTTTGCCTAGGCTACCTTTTTTATTTTTGCTTACTTTGGATTTTTGATAAGGATTTAAGAGAAAAATTATGTAACGTAATTAAAGCACATTGATTTTTAGAATTTTATGCGTTAAGAGATGTATTAAAAATGTCCTACTATTTATTCGTTTATCTTTTAGTAATCGCCCTTAATATCCATGGATTGGATAATAAATATATTAGAAATTTTCATTTATTCATAAGTGGTGTTATTCTTATAATTTTTTATGGTATCCGATTCGATGCTGGTAGAGACTATAATACGTATGAAATTATTTTTAATAAAATTCATAATCTTAAATCAGTTGGAGAGGGATATGTGGGCCTGGAAAAAGGTTACTTACTTTTAAATTCAATATCAAGAGATCTGGGATTTAATTTTCAGATTGTTATTTTTATACAAACATTTTTTCTTATAGGAGTATTTATTTGGCTAATTTCTAAATACTCCAAGAATTATGTAATCTCAATACTTGTTCTTTTACTTTTGATCAATATCTATTCTGGTATTTTAAGCGGCATTGTGAGGCAAGGATTTGCAGTAGGATTTTTTCTAATGTCTATACCTTTTATAATAAAAAGAAGCCTTAAACTATTTTTGCTTACCATTTTATTTGGAGCTTTTTTTCACATTTCTATTGTTTTGACAATCCCTTTATATTTTGTTTTAATGAAGGAGTATAGAAAGAGAATCTATATGACACTTTTTCTTCTTACATTACTTATATATGCGATTAATAGGATTCAAAATCTATTTTTGCTAGCTTTAAGTATAAGCGGTATTTCGTCAGGTTACTTAAGCGAAAGATATTTAAGATTTTTTGAACCTATGAATTTGGGGAGTCATCTATTTATACTTTTGCTTATTGGTATTTTCTTTTTGCTATTCTGTAATAAAGAAAAAATTATTAATGATAAAAATGATTTGTTTTTTGTAAACTTGACGTTTTTTTCATCTTTAGTTTCAATTCTTATGCTATCAACAACATTATTTTCAAGAATTGAATATTATTTATTTTTTGGTAATGTGATTCTCTTTTCTTATTTACTTAGAATATTTGCAAAGGAGTCTAAAATATTAGTTTATTGCTCAGTTGTAATTTTGAGTCTAATTTTAACAGGTAGTGTTCTATATTTACTTGGGGAAGAAAGAAACTTGTTGCCTTATAAATTCAGACTGAATTTTTTCAAAGAATTATAAAATGAAGGTTTTAGCTATAGGATATTATGATGATTTTGCACGTTTTTTTTTAGGTGTTAAAAAAGAATTTAAGCGTGAAACATCTACTATTGAGTTTAGATACCATAGCCTTTATTTTAGTGGTGCTTTATATTTTTGGATCCGGGGTCATGAGGCTTCTTGGTGTTCAATGATAATTTATATAAGGGGGTTATTATCAAGAGAGGGTTATAAAAAAAAACTGGATTCATCTAAAATTTACAAAGGTATTGATTTAGAAGGGGTTATCAACTATCATATAATATGTAATGGCACGAGATATAAACCTGCTTTACTGTTGCAGGCAATTGCGGCGATAGATTATTGGGAAAAAAAATTAGAACATAATAAACCCGATGTGCTAATACTGAGTGGGGATTCCCGAATGGTGATAGAAATTTTAAACATTTTAGCAGTAAGGCTGGGTATCAAAATTTATTATTTTGAACAGGGTCCATTTGGTACTACCATTTTAGATACTGAGGGTGTTAATACAAATGCAACGATTAGAAAAAAAGAGATAGCTGTAAATGCAGAGCTAAATCTGGCAGGTTTAATTCTGCAATTTTTACAAAGAGAACGGTCACAAAAATACAAGAGATCCCCTATTTATAGAGGAAGTGACTTTATACTGCAAACATTATTGAGTTCAGTAGGATTTATGCCTTCTGATATATTTGTAGCTCCCAATAGTACTTCAAAAAGTATTGTTTATGAGGACATTAGAATTGAAGCCGAAACCAAGAGTAGTGAAATAACTTTTTTTCTTTTAATTCTTCAAGTACCTGTTGATGTTAATATGGTTTATCATAGCCCAGATTATAGTAATCATCATGATATAGTTAATGGAGTTTATAAGGCGCTACCAGCGAATTCAAAGTTAGTCATAAGAGAGCATCCTTTGTTTAAAGGAAGGTATGAAGATAACCTCTATAATTTTATAAAAGCTCATAACATTCCTATTGATAATGAAACGGCTTTAAACGTTCAACTACAAATGGCAGATGTCGTAATAGTTAATAATTCTACCGTAGGGGTTGAAGCCATTGCGTTATACAAACCTGTGGTTGTTCTCGGCAATGCTTATTATGACCGTCCTGAACTTTGCATTAAACCACACTCTAATTTAAGTGCGGCTTTAGAGCTTTCAAGAAATTGGAGGCCAGATAAGCAGAAGGTCGATGAATTTCTTTATTATTTTTTTTATAATTATTTAATCGATGGTCATTTTAGGGATGAGAATCTTAAAGGAAGTAAAATGGTAGCAAATGAATTAATGGATGAATATTATTCTCGATAAAAGATATTTTTGGGCTTTAAGAGCAATTTGCTATAAACTCATATTTGGTAAAATTGGCAACATGAGTTATATAGGTCATCCACTATTTATAGTTAGAGCTAAACGTGTTTTCTTAGGTAAACGGGTACGAATTTTTCCCCACTTCAGATTTGAAATTTTAAATGATATGGGTTCGATCAATATTCAGAACAATGTTTCAATTGGTCAAAATTTTCATGCTATTTCTGATGGAGAGTTAACCATAGGAGAAAATACCACTATTTCAGCCAATGTTTTTATTACTAATACGGAACATACTTTCAATCAGGTTGATGTCCATATTATGGATCAGCCCATGAAATTTTCAGAAACCCAAGTAGGTTCTAATTGCTTCATTGGTTATGGGGTGACCATTCAGGCAGGAACAATTTTAGGCAAACAATGCATTATAGGCGCAAATGCAGTGGTAAGAGGGCAATTTCCTGATTATTGTGTGATTGTAGGGGCACCAGCTAAAATAGTTAAAAGATATAATCCTGAAAATCAACAGTGGGAAAAAACAAATAACAAAGGAGATTTTTTAAGATAAAACATAAATGAAAAAAATACTTATTACAGGAGGCGCAGGCTTTATAGGTTCAAATTTATCACTGAAATTAATCAATAAAGGTTATGAGATAACAGTTCTAGATAACCTATCTCCGCAAATACATGGAGAAGATCCGGAATCTTCTGCTTTATACATGTCCATAAAGAACAAAGTAAACTTTATTCATGGTAGTGTTACTAAAAAAGAAGATTGGAAAAGAGCATTAAGAGGAATAGATGCTGTTATTCATTATGCAGCTGAAACGGGAACAGGGCAATCGATGTATGAAATAGGGAAATATACTGATGTTAATATACAAGGTACTTCTCTAATGTTAGATATTTTAGCCAATGATACCCATAATATAAAAAAAATTATAGTGGCTTCCTCACGTTCCATTTATGGTGAGGGCAAATATAAATGCCAAAAACATGGTATAATCTACCCTACTGAAAGAAATGAAGAGAATATGCTTCATGGAGACTTTGAGGTCAAATGTCCATATTGCAGCAAAGAAGTAGAATTGATGCCAACAGACGAGGCAAGCAAAATTCATCCTTCTTCAATATATGGTATTACTAAACAAGTTCAAGAACAAATGTTTTTGGTCATAGGTAAATCTTTAAATATTCCAGCGGTGGCATTTAGATATCAAAATGTTTATGGTCCAGGACAATCATTGTCTAATCCTTATACAGGGATATTGTCGATTTTCTCTACACGTATTAAAAATGGTAATAATATCAATGTTTTTGAAGATGGTTTAGAAAGTAGAGATTTTGTCTATATTGATGATGTAGTGGATGCAACCATTTTGGGACTTGAAAATGATGCCGCTGATTATCAAATATACAATGTCGGCTCAGGCGAACGTACAAATGTTTTAAAAGTGGCAACAACTCTTAAAAATGCATATGCTTCAGATGTCAATATATCAGTCACTGGAAATTTTAGATTAGGTGATATTAAAGATAATTATGCTGATCTTGCAAAGATTAAAAATGATTTAGGATTTTATCCAAAAGTTGACTTTGAAACGGGCATTAATAATTTTGTTAATTGGGTAAATAGTCAGGAAGTAAAGAGCGATTCCTATGATAAATCGATTAATGAAATGAAAGAAAAAGGTTTGTTAAAATAATTATGAAAAGCCTCAAAGGACAAAATATCTTATTTCTTTCCCCTCAATTTTTTGGTTATGAAAAAAAAATAAAAAAAGCATTAGAAGATTTAGGAGGTTATGTGATATGGCATGATGAGAGACCTTCAAATTCTTTTTTTAGTAAAGTTTTTATACGTCTCAATTTTAAATTCTTAATTGGACAGAGAATTAAGAATCACTACGATAGAATTATAAAAGAAACTGAAAATATAAAATTTGATTACATCTTTCTTGTAAATCCAGAAACAATTACCCATTCTATTTTTAAGAATTTCAAAAACAAAAATCCCCAGGCAGAGTTTTTGACATATATGTGGGATTCTGTAAAGAACAAGAAAAAGTCTAATTTTATGCTTCCTTTAGTAGACAGGTTTTTCACATTTGACGCTAGGGATAGAGCTATTGATTCTAAAATTGAATTCCTACCTTTATTTTTTATAGAAGAATTTGAAAATCAATGTGGCAAAGGGAATTTTAAAGAGGATAAGCCTTATAAAACGTGTTTCTTTGGTACTGTTCACAGTGATCGTTATCCAGTTGTAACAGAAATTTCAAATCAGATAAGAAAAAAAGGATTTAAAACATATCAGTTTTTTTATTGTCCTGATAGAATACTGTTTAAACTTAAGCAAATAACCGATAAAAATTTTAGAGTTATTGAGCGAACTGATATAAATTTTAAGCCTTTAAATAATAATGAGATTTCTAAAATTTTAGATGAATCAGATATAGTTATTGATATTGAACATCCTGACCAGTCTGGTCTTACAATGAGAACTATAGAAATGTTAGGAGCAGATAAAAAATTAATCACTACCAATAAAGAAGTCGTAGATTATGATTTTTATAATAGTTCTAATATTTGTGTAGTTGATAGAAAAGATATCCGCATACCTGATGAATTCTTACAATCCGATTATCAAAAAGTAGATGAGGCAATTAAAATGAAATATAGTCTAAAAAACTGGTTAAAAATTATATTTGATTTAAACTGATAAAAACACTCTATAATATACTATGGTATCATAGCGTAAAAAAGTTGTTTTTATGCAGACCAGCAGCTTTAATTTTATTATAAGCTATCGTGTCATGATGATGATAATACTATAAGGGATCATACAGAATCTCAAGATAATTAATATTGGATATAATTTCTATATTTGCCATCTTTTTTACTAAATAAGCTATTATATTGACACCACTCATACTTATATTTTTTGCTTTTTTTACAGCGTTAGTAATTGGCTTAATTACACTCCCTGAGATAATTAGAATTATTCTAGGTAGGAAGGTTGTTGACGTTCCTGGCGGAAGAAGATTACATGTTGGCAATATTCCCACTATGGGGGGCGTAGCCGTATTTGTAGGTTTTATGCTTTCTGCATTTATCTGGACTCCCATGGAGTTCTTTGGTGAGTACAAGTACATGTTTTTCGCTCTTGTAGTGTTAGCAATAACAGGTATTAGAGATGATATGGTAGAATTGTCTTCTACTATAAAGTTCTTAATACAAATTGTTGCGACTGGGGTGGTTGTAGGATTAGGCGAAATTTACATTACTTCATTTTATAGTCTTGGTTTTGATATCATATTTCCAGAATGGCTGAGTTTTGCAATGACTGTGTTTGTAATAGTGGGGCTCACAAACTCTTTTAATCTGGTAGACGGTATAGATGGCTTGGCAGGATCAATAGCATTACTATGCACACTTTTTCTGGGTGTATGGTTCTACATTACAGGCTTTACTAACATTGCTTTACTGTGCGCGGCCATGTCGGGGGGAATTATTAGCTTTTTATGTTTTAACTGGCATCCCGCTAAAATATTTATGGGTGATACAGGATCTCTATTCATAGGTTTCTTTTGTGCGGTAATGCTGGTCACTTTTTTAAAAGTAAATGAAGGTTTACCCTCTTATGCAGATTTCAAAATAGATAATTCTGTAAGCCTTGCGATGGTTCTCTTTATCTATCCCATTTTTGATACTTCCCGTATTATGATAATTAGGTTAATGCAAAAGCGTTCTCCTTTTTCACCAGATAAACTCCACATTCATTCCCTGCTATTAAGGCTGGGTTTAAAGCATCACCAGATTTCTCTTTTTGTAAATGCTTTCAGTGTGCTGGCGATTATTATTTGTATTGCACTTGATGGTATTGTAACTGATTATGTGGCTATTGCTATTGGCTTAATAACCTGCTATTTGATAAGTTTATTTATTTCAAAGAGGGTTGAAAAGTTTAAAGCTTACAGGAAACCCATGCAGCTCAAGCGGAAGAAAAAAGGTCAGAATTAAAGATTACTTTCCTCACCCAAAAATCCACTTTTGTAATGAGTAGGCTTGTTCAGATTTCTATTTTACCGCAGCAACAGGAAGATCATAATTACATTTTTGAACTTGCACTTGAAAAATCCAAATTTAGAAAGTCTCAGATTCAGGACTGGCGTATAAGAAAGCGTTCTATAGATGCACGCAATGAACCGGTTAAGCTTATGCTACAGGTAGAGTTGTGGAAAATCGGTGAAAATCGGGTAAAAATCTCCCCTTTTGTGCCCAAAAACGTCGCTTCTGCGAAAGAAATCGCGATTATAGGAGCGGGTCCAGCAGGATTATATGCTGCCTTACGCGCAATAGAAGGCGGATTAAAACCAATTATTTTCGAAAGAGGAAAAGATGTGCGTTCGCGAAGACGTGATCTGGCAAAAATCAATAAAGAACAAACTGTAAACCCGGAATCTAATTATTGTTTTGGCGAGGGCGGAGCAGGAACTTATTCTGATGGCAAACTCTATACGCGATCTAAAAAACGAGGTAATGTATTAAAGGCAATGGAGTGGTTTGTACATTTTGGTGCAGATCCAGATATTCTCGTCGATGCACATCCACATATTGGTACAAATAAGTTACCTAAGATAATAACCGCTATGCGTGAAGCTATTATCGAAGCGGGTGGAGAAGTGCATTTTGATTCAAAATTCACAGATCTTCAAATTGAAAATAATCAAATAAAAGCGATTCAAATAAATGATGAAAATTGGCTTTCTTTTGATGAGGTGATTTTGGCCACAGGTCATTCAGCAAGGGATATTTTTTATCTGCTTCACAAAAAAGGAATTAAAATAGAGGCCAAAGCTTTCGCCTTGGGTGTGCGTATAGAGCATCAGCAGAGCTTAATTGATTCCATTCAATATTATGGTGATAATGACAATCCATATTTACCGCCGGCTTCTTACAGTCTGGTGGAACAGGTAGATGGCTTAGGAGTTTATTCTTTTTGTATGTGCCCGGGTGGCATTATCGCTCCATGCGCAACTAATCAGGAAGAGGTCGTCACAAACGGATGGAGCCCAAGCAAACGCAACAATCCGTATTCTAATTCGGGAATTGTGGTGAGTATAGAACCAGCCGATTTACCTAACTTTTCACCCGATAATCCCTTTGTTTGTCTCGATTTTCAGAAAGAAGTAGAACGAGCTTGTTGGGAAGCTGCGGGTAAAACGCAGCGTGTACCGGCACAACGCATGATTGATTTTGTGGAAAAACGCGTTTCTAACGATTTCCCGAAAACTTCATATCAGCCAGGGATTGTTTCTGTAGATTTAAATGAAGTTCTGCCACCGCTTATTGCGAAACGCTTGCGCAAAGCTTTTATTGCCTTTGGTAAAAAAATGAAAGGATATTATACTAACGATGCAGTTTTACATGCACCTGAAAGTAGAACATCCTCTCCTGTTTCTATTCCACGTGATCCAGTTTCGCTGGAGCACATTCACATTAAAGGTCTATGCCCTTGTGGTGAAGGCGCCGGTTATGCCGGTGGAATTATTTCTGCCGCGATCGACGGTATTAACTGCGTTGACGCGATTCTGAAAAAAGTCATTACTGAACGAATTAGCTAATTTTTTCCAATTCTTTATTAATAAATTCAATTTCATCTCCAGATAAATTAATATCTGCTGCCTTTGCATTTGGCACAGACTGGCTTTCATCACGGGCACCTGCTAATGCTATTGTTATTCCGGGACGTTCAATCGTCCACTTTAGAACAAGCTGAGCCAGACTCACATTTTTCTCATTAGCTATAGGTTTTATTTTGTCAAGAAAGCCATTAGTCTTTTTAATACTTTCGTCAGTAAAATATTTATTGCTGGCACGGTGATCACCTTCTGCAAATTCGTGGCCAGGCTTTATTTTTCCTGTAAGAAGACCACGCTCCATTGGGCTGTAAGCTAATATTGATTTGTTATTCTCAATGCAATAAGGAACAACTTCATCTTCTACAGCTCTATTTACCATACTGAATGGAATTTGATTTGATGCTAAATTCACGTATTTTTCAGCTTCTTTCATTTGCTCTACATTGTAGTTGCAAACTCCTGCATAACGCACTTTTCCCTGCTCAATTAGTTTCGCAACAGCTTCAAAAGTTTCCTGAATAGGAGTTGTAGTATCTGGCCAATGTATTTGATACAGATCAATATAATCTGTGCCCAAACGTTTTAAACTGTCCTCAACTTCTTTAATAACACTTTCTTTACCGGCGTATCTGTACAAATCGATTTCTTTACCGCTGTTATCTTTGCTGTGAAAGGAAAAATCGCCTTTTTGAACATCCCAACGCATTCCAAATTTTGTTAGTATTTGCACTTTATCGCGGGAGTAATTTTTTATAGCTTCGCCAACTATTTCTTCACTTGTACCCATGCCGTAGACAGGAGCTGTATCTATAGAAGTTACACCTTCATCATAAGCTGCTTGTATTGCACGTATAGCATCTTTACGTTCTGTGCCGCCCCACATCCATCCTCCGGCAGCCCAGGCACCAAAGGTTATTGCTGAAACATTTAGATCTGTGTTTCCTAGTTTTCTATATTCCATTTTTTATTTTCATTTTAAAATTCTACTTGGTTTGCGTGCGTACAGTTTCAACTTCTTCAGGCGTAATTGGTTCAGCTTTATTGCCAAAACTATTACGGATGTATGATGTCACATTAGCGATATCCTCATTGCTTAGAGAAGCAAAAGGAGGCATCGCATTCGCGAAAGTCGAGCCTTTCACAACCAGTCCTTCATTAGAGCCATCTAATACAATACTTATTAGCTGATTTTTTTCACCCAGAACGTATTTTGTGTCTTTTAACGGCGGATTTAAGCCTGGAACGCCACTACCTGTTGATTGATGACAAACCAAACAGTTTTGTGTGTAAACAGTTTTACCTGCTTCCATAAAGGCTGGTATTTCCTTTTGTGATTCCTTTGCAGTAGTTTGAGCAGAAGAAGTAGTTTCCTGAATTTCTACATCAGATTCAGTTACTGTGTTTTTCTTTTTTTCGCCATTGCAACCAATAAGCATTAAAAAAGCTAAGCCTAGAATTGGCAGCGCTACTATTCTAATTTTCATGATCGCAAGTTTATTTTTGATTATAAACTATACGATAAATTGTTCCGCCCGTATCATCAGAAACATAAAGAGAACCATCAGGACCTTGCGCTAAACCAGTTGGTCTGTGAGCTGCGTCACCGGGAGATTCTACTCTTTCCATACCGGCAAAACCGTTAGCAAAAACCTCATATTCACCACTTGGTTTTCCGTTTTCAAATGGAACAAATGCTACCATATAACCTTCTTGTGGTTCAGGTGCCCGATTCCATGATCCGTGAAATGCTATAAAAGCCCCATTCTTATATCGTTCAGGAAACATATCTCCCGTGTAAAACAATAAAGCATTAGGTGCCATATGACCAGGAAATGCAGCAACGGGGTCATTTGCATTCTCACCGCCTGTTTTCTCACCATCGCCACCATATTCCGGAGCAACTATTTTCTCTTCTTTTTGTTGATCATAATAAATATAAGGCCAGCCGGCATCGTCTCCTTCATTCAACATATACATTGTTTCTGCAGGAAGAACGGCAGAAGTTTTTTCATCGTAAAGATCAGGGAAAAGAGTGTGCAATTGGTCACGACCATGCTGCATCACAAAAAGCTTGTCATTTTGTGTGTTCCAGTCAAGACCTACCACATTTCTAAGTCCGGTAGCATAGCGTGTACCATCGCCATAAGTTTGTTTTAATCGGTCTGCATTAAATCTCCAGATCCCGCCGGCAGAATCTAAAATAGGGCAGGGCTGCATTCCCGGTGAACCAGGCGTTCTGCTTTGTACCTGGCACGCATTAGAATATGCGCCAATGTTTACATAAATATTGCCAGCACCATCAAGCGTAATTGATTTAGACGCATGCTGTCTGCGATTGATAAGACCAGTTACAATTGTGTCCGGACTTTCAGGATTAGTTACTTTTTGATCAGCATCAAGCTTATAGCGAAAAATCTCCTGGTCTGAAGTTGCATACAGATTACCGTCAGTTAAATAAATACCAGTACCGCCATAATTAGCAAAGGTGCTGGTTGAATCTGCCACACCATCACCATTAGTATCCTGAAGATAAACAATTCCCTTACTGTCTTTAGGTTGGTTTAATTTTACATAAATTCCGCCCTCTTTTGTTACAGCTATATGTCTTGCTGCACCTAAAGAATCTGCGACTTTAATCACACCAAACCCTTCAGGTACTGTAAGATCTGCATTGTTAGAACTTATTGCAAGGTTAGATTTTTCATCTGAAGTTTCAGATTTATCTGTTGCATCGTTCTTACAAGCTGTTAATGTCGCTAAGGACAAACAGGTGAGATAAATAAAATTTTTAGTCGAAAATAGATATTTGGTCATGTTTTATTATAGTTAGTTAGTGATGATTCTTGATTTATGCGTTGGTCCATGACTCTGACATTTCCTTACCAGAAAGAGGATCGGCTTCCGGGATTGGCAGAGCCGCTATGTTTTTATCTGCAGCTGGTCTTTCTCCTGCTAGACCTTTATTGATATCCCAGCTTCTACCATCAGGATAAGCGCCCACAATTCCTAAATCAGTACTGCCCAAATTTTTATGACCAACACCTGCCGGAATAATGACAATATCTCCTGCTTCTATGTTTACTTTTTCGCCTTGCTCTCCACCTAAATGAACTAAAGCTTCGCCGGAATAAACCCCGAGAACTTCATGTGAAGTGCTATGGTAGTGGTGAAAGTCATAGATACCATTTCTCCAGGAATTCGTCCAGTTATTAGACGCAAAGGTGTCTTCCAGCCATTTCGCGCCGGCGGAATTTCGTTCAGAAAAGGCGTTTTTATAGACTAAAAGGGGATATTTACTATTGGGTATCTTACCGTCGTCTTTAAAATGAAACTGTTTGATTTCCATTTGTTTCGCGTTAGCAACCTTTGGCAAAGCCAAAAATAATCCGGCCAAGCCAAAGGTTGATAGAATTTTTTTACGATTCATCATATGAATCTTTTTATTGCCTTTTTAAGCAGGTTCAAGTTAGTGAAATCTATAAACCCAAACCTGTATAAAGTTGTTAAGCAATTGATAAAATCTATTCTTCTAAAGCAGGCGCAGCTGTACTTTCTGAAACTTTCCAGCCTGTACCGTACATCCACTTTGTCATTTTAGTAAGCTTGGTTATATCTATGCCTTCGGGTTCATCGCGCGGAGTGTGATAATCAGGATGCAACAAAGTAGTGAACATAAGTGACGGAATTCCCCATTGCGCATACGGTAAATGATCGCTGCGGAAGTACCAGTGCTCAGGATGTTCTTCTGCATCCCATGAAGTATCTACCTTAAAATGGGTAAGTTCATCATTTGCGCTCATCGCCATATCTACAAGTTGCTGCGAATTGCGATGCGGTTCTATAGAACCCAGCAAAGCTGCAGAATCAGGGTCATTTCTGCCTATCATGTCACCATTAAGAACAGCGACTATTGCTTCTTTTTTTACCACAGGATGTCTTACAAAATAGCGCGAACCTAAAAGACCACGTTCTTCTGCGCCGTGCCA
Source organism: Leeuwenhoekiella sp. A2 (assembly GCF_047946655.1). GTDB lineage: Bacteria > Bacteroidota > Bacteroidia > Flavobacteriales > Flavobacteriaceae > Leeuwenhoekiella. The sequence goes on along the minus strand of NZ_CP172311.1, from coordinate 353,868 downwards.
TACAAAAAGAGCGCTGCGTTTACCGGGGTTAGCTTTCCATGCTCTTCCTATTGCCAGCAAAGCAACAGAAACCGTAGCATTGTCATCTGCACCATTCCATATAGAATCGCCATCTTTATCAGGAACACCTACACCGTCATGATCATGATGACTGCTAAAAAGTACATATTCGTTTTTAAGTTCAGGATCTGTACCGGGAACTTTTGCGATTACATTTTCTGAAGGATAATCAAAAATATTCACACCCAGCTGTAGCGAAATTTCCGTATTTTCACTCATTAGCTCATCTTTAAATTTAGAGCCGACTAAAACTACGGGAGCAGCTTTAGTATCTGGTGGATTCATACCTTCTATCTGGTAACGACCTTCTTCAAAACCGTGACCAAAGAATCCTATTTGCGACTGTGCAGTAGAATCTGCTACCAGAATAACTGCAGCAGCCCCTTGTTTTATGAGTTGGCCGGCTTGCTGGCGTATTGCAGATAAAGCATATCGGTAAACCCAAAGGCTCATCCCTTCTGCTGGAAGGGGGGACGGCGGGATTAAATCCATCGCGATTACTTTCCCCGAAAGGGATTTTGTGGTGTCTGCGAGCGATTTTTGCCAGGTTACAGCCGATTTTACAGAAGCTTCAGTTGGTGCAGTTACCCAGGCTTCTTTCCACATTTCAAGTTTTTTTCCGTTAAGGGAAATTTCACTTTCTGTTGAAACTGTAGTCCTTTTTAAATTAAAGAATTGAAAGTAAGTTCCATCATCACCAGCCGGTTCAAGGCCGGCTTCCTGAGCTTGTTGAGCGACCCAGGCCGCAGCGCGAAATTCATCTAAAGTTCCTGCACGGCGCCCGCGCATCGAGTCGCTTGCCATTTCAAACAGGTCTTTTTTTAAATCAGCTTCTTTTATTGCAGAAAGCGCTGGTGGTTCCTGCGTTTGAGCGAGCGAATTTTCGGCTTGTAAAACGAGCGAAAAAACAAAAGCAACAGGAAGTAATTGTAATAATTTAAGCGTGTAGTTTTTAATCATTTGAAGTAGTGGTTAATTACATAAAATTTAAAAGTTGGTATTTTAAAATTAGAACAATAAAGAAGAAATAAATTTTGTGTTTACATAAAATTAACGGCTACCTAAATATTTAGCTAAATAATAATTTGAAGCTTGTAAATAAACAATTTGCTAACAGGAATAATCTTATTTTTTTAAATCGCTAACAACCTTTATCTTGTCCTGATCATTTTCCTAAATCAATGATGGATCAAGATTCTACTCCTGAGAAAAATAGTATTTTAGAGAAGGTGCTTTTCGCCTTAAAATCTGCTGCGATTTTTACTATAATCTGGCTGATTTTCATGCTTTTTTACCGGATAATTGAGTTGTCTGTTTATGCTTACAGCCATGCTTTACCACAGGGTAGTTTTAAATTACTTGCGATAAGTTGGTTTATAGATCTGCAATTGTGGTTAAAATGTCTGCTTCCTTTTACGTTGGTATTTTTACTCGTTTCTTTGTTTTCCAAAAGGATCGCGCAGATTAGCGCTTCGGTATTTTTGATTCTCTTTTTTTGTATTAATCTACTCCTAATCAATTATTTTAATGAGGCTTTAGTAACGCTGGGAGCTGACCTTTTTGGGTATTCATACACAGATATTTCACAAACTGTGGGAGCTTCAGGAAGTGTGAGCTTTCTTTCAGTTTTTGTATTTCTTCTGGTGATTGCGCCTTTAATATTAGCCTTGATTTTTATACCAAAAAGGCTAAAAATGAACCAATATTTGGCGATTTTTTTGCCGATGGTTTCTTTGGTTCTGCTCAGTTTTGGCAGTGTTAAAAGCGCTAATAATTTTGATCTCGATTCTGATTTTGCATCTAATATCGTTACCAATAAATCTCAAATATTTTACGGCTCTGTAGATGATTACTTATTCAAACCAGAATATGAGGTTGATATTTACGCAGACAGTTATCTGGCAGATATCAATGAAGGCGAAAGTTTTGAATATGTAGATCGTGATTATCCTTTCTTGCACAGAGCAGATACGACAGATGTGCTCTCACCATTTTTTCAACCTAAAGAAAAAGCTCCCAATATTGTTATCATTCTGGTTGAAGGTTTAGGCAGGGCTTTCTCCAACAAAGATGCTTATTTGGGCAGTTTCACCCCATTTCTCGATTCACTTTCTACAAAGAGTTTGTACTGGAAAAACTTCTTAAGCGACGGCGGCCGTACGTTTGCTGTGTTGCCGTCTTTAATGAGTTCGTTGCCTTTTAGCAAAAATGGTTACCTGGCTATGGGAGAAAATATGCCTGACCAATTATCACTTTTTAATGTGCTTGAAAATATTGGCTATAAGACATCTTTCTACTACGGCGGCGATTCTGGCTTTGATAATATGAAGCTGTATCTTCAAAAAAATAATGTTGCTGAGATCAATGATGAAGCGACTTTTCCTGCCACATATCAAAAATTGCCTGAGCATAACGGCTTTACCTGGGGTTACGGTGATAAAGAAGTTTTTGATTACTATTTTGAAAAGAGAAATTCAGATAAAAGTGATAAACCTGCGCTAAGTGTGATTCTCACGGTTGCTACCCATAGTCCGTTTTTAATTAAGGAGGAAAACAAATACAACGATTATTTTGAAAAACGCTTAAGCGAAATGGATCTGAATACGGCAGAAAAAGCTGAGCGCGAAAATTATAAAAAGCAGTACAGCACCATTTTATATGCAGATGATGCGCTAAAAGATTTCTTTAAGAAATATCATAACAGGTCTGACTTTGAGAATACTATTTTCGTAATAACGGGAGATCACCGTATTCCTGAAATTCCGCTGAGTACAAAAATAGATCGTTATCATGTTCCGCTAATTATTTACTCGCCTTTATTAAAACGCACAAAAGTAATGGCATCGGTTTCCAGTCATTTTGATATCGCACCCAGTCTTATCAATTATTTAAAAACCAACTATAAGATTAAAACACCAGAATTTGAGAGCTGGATGGGGCAGGGGCTTGATACTACAAAAACCTTCCAAAACAGGCATAAAATCCCCCTTATGCAGACAAAAACCAGCATGATAGATTTTGTAATGGGTGAGTATCACCTTAACGGAAATAATCTCTTTAGGTTAGATGAAAATATGAATGAAACCCCAATAGATGATAAAGCCAAAAAAGAGCAATTAATTAGCGCTTTTAATGCGTTTAAGCTGAAAAATAACAAGATCACAAACGGCTTTAAAATTATTCCAGACTCTATTTACACCAAGTATACCAGCCAGAAATAACTACAATTTAGCCTTCTGATTTTTAAGAATACTGCCTAGCATTGGGCGGTAGAATTTCCAGAAAAAACTTGCTCGTTCCAGCGGTTGGCGGTCGTCGTAAAAAAGACTTTTAAAAGCGGAAATCCCTTTAAAATAAGAGCTTTTAAAATTTACCGGATTATCACTAAAATCGCCTGAAAAGTAGTAAAAATCGTAGTCAGAACCGGTGTGACTGGTTACGGCAGGAAAACTAAACGGAATGTTGTGTTGCGCTAATAAAGCTTTGCCTTTAGCATTCACGTCAATATCAAAGGATGCGGCAATCGTGTTTATCGCTAAATCTGGTTGCATCACATCAAACCAAAATGGATATTTTATTTCCGCTGGCAGCGAAAGATTTTTCCGGGCATTTTTTGTGCTTTTTATAAAAGGCATTGAGCGATTTAGATCAGTCCCTTCCTCGAGAACGATAACCTGTTGTTCTTTTCCCACAAAGATGATTCCTGATTTTTTAAAATTCCACTTTGTACCGTTTGTGGATTCATAACTGGTAACCATCCATTGCGGGATATCGCTGTTTCTGTCTTTATCCAGATTATCAAAATATCGTCCCGTCCAGCCTGTCCATTTAAGACCAAACAATTTTTCAAATTCATGTCTGTTTTCGCTTAAAGTTGGGGAGCCTATGGTATTGAATTCGGCAAGAATTAACTTCTTTTCCTTCTTCATCAGCTTTAGAAAATCGACGTCGTTTTGGCTTAAGCCACCATATAACAATCCCGGCTTTCCCGCGCCATCTCCCTTTTTATACCAGTCGCTGCTGTAAACACCATACGTGTCTGTAAAATAAACAGCATCTGCATCTTTGCTCAATTTTTTTAATTGCGTGTGCGTAAAACGCTCAAGCCCTTTAATCTTGTAATTTTCATCATCTTCGGGGAAAAAACCAAAATAATCCGCTTTTGCGTTATAGGCCTGATGTGAGGTTTTAGTAATTCTGTTGTTGTTTAAAACCCAGTTTAGTGAGAGGTGTTTTTCGCGGTTCTGCGTAATTACAGATTTATCTATAACTGCAACTACTAATTTTTGATTGGGCGTAAAAAACCACGCAGCCCACATGCCAAGTGGAATAATAACAATGAAGATAATAATTGCAAAAAATATCTTCTTTACCATTTGTTAGAATCTTTTAGAATAGCCTAAACCAAAAGATATTTGATTGCCGCGTGTACTTTTTGCATATTCCTGATTGTCGAGCGACAGTTGAACTGAGATAACATTAGTATCATTAAATATCGCGCTGTAACCTAAAGCAACGTTATGTGATTTTAATTTGTATGTGTTTGCAGAGCTGTACAAAACATTATCTGTACTATCATCTGGTGAGATACCGGTACCTATTTTAAAACTGATGTAATCATCTGCACCACCTAAATAGTAACGTATGTTTAAAGAATAGGATTGTGAAACTGAACTGTCTGACGGAGTAAGATATGTACGCAGATTAAACCAGTAATTCTTATAATATTTACCTACACCTATTGTATAGATCCATGTTTGATCATCAAAAGCGAGCATCCTGAAGCCTGCATCTGCCTCAAATGCTGCCGGTAAATTAGCATAAAGCGAAAAACCAGCCCGATAATGTGGAAAAATGCCATCTTTATTAGAAATACCGCCGCTTACATAGGTATAAAACAAATCTGAAATACGAGGATACATATCGATCTCAAATTGAGTTCCATCGGTTTTAAACCTATTTGCGTAGTTGAAGCGCGCCGTTACAGAACCTAATTTTGTCTGGCGGCCGTAACTTATACTTCCCAGATGCCAGGCATCATCAAAACGTTTATCAAAATATACATAATCGTAAGCAGCGCTAATTGTATTTTTAGCAGACATAACCTGAATTGTTTGGTTCAATTCTCTTGCCGCTGTGAGTTTAGGATTTATTTTTAGGAGCTTATTTATCGTTTCACTCGCGGCTGTGTATTCTTCCAGATCTTTTAAAATTTTCGCTTTAAGCAATAATAGATTTTCAGCTTTGGGATGTATCGCGATTCCGTTGTTTACGATTTCAAGAGCTCGTGGCGAATTATCATTCCAATACTCAAGATTTCCGTAGGCCAAAGATGCTTCCTGATGACCCGCTTCCTTTTGCAAAACCTCATTAAAAATCATGCGCGCCTGCTGCAGACTGTCTGTAAATGTGTACAGCCTCCCCAGAAATACGCTCACTTCTAAATAGTCTGGGCTTTTAGCCAGTGCCATTTTAGTAAGTCTAATTGCTTCAGGATAATTGTCATCATCAAAAGCGGTTTTGCGTGCCTTTGTATACAGCTCATCTGTGCCCAGATTATCTTGTGCGTAGGCAGAAGAAAAAGTCGTAAAAATAAGAATGCCGAAAATTACAAGCGCTGATGATCGTATTTGTCTGCGCTTGAGTATTGTAAGTGTCATTGGGTAATAGATTTATTCAAAATTAAGTCAGGTTTTCTTTTAAGCAACTTTCTTTTCGGGATTTGTTAAGCCGGTACGCACCATTTGTCCCCATGATTTTTTGCCGCGAATAAGATCGATATTTCCCATAATTGCTGCCCACATCACAAAGGGATGATAGAGAAGAGGCTCTAAAAGAGCTGTTCTAATAAGCTGAAACATGTAAGCCGGCTTCGTATACTGCTGAAAAGAAAATTCTTCAAAAAACAATGCCGTTACCGAAAATAGGATAGCAAAACTATAAACGACCGTAAAAAATATGGAGAAAACAACCCAGTCAACCTGCCCGAATATTAAAAGGAAGACGAAAAAAATCAGTCCTACGAACTCAATTATCGGTGCTAACCACTCAAAAAACAGCCAGTACGGCGTACTTAATAACCCAAGTATTTTATACTTAGGATTAAAGATCATTTTTCTGTGAGCCCAGAGTGTCTCTACTGTTCCTCGTGTCCAGCGGTTGCGTTGCCTTTGTAAGATATTCCAGGATTGTGGTACTTCTGTCCAGCACAAAGGGTCTGGTACAAAGCCTACGGTGTAATCAATATTTTTCTCGCGCATCATGCGACGCATGCGCACGAGCAACTCCATATCTTCTCCTACAGTATTGGGATTGTAACCGCCGGCTTCTATAACCGTTTTTTTATCAAACATGCCAAAGGCTCCTGAGATAAGTAAAAGACCATCAACGCGTGACCACGCCATTCTACCCATTAAAAAAGCTCTGAAATATTCTAGAATCTGCGCTCTGGCGAGAAAAGTGTTAGGCAGTTTTACTTCTATAATTCTGCCATCTTCTATTATGCATGAGTTAGCAACACGTATAATTCCGCCGGAAGCGATTACCTTTTTCTCGTTATTGAGAAACGGTTTTATAAGTTTAAGTAAAGCGTCTCTTTCTAAAATACAGTCTACATCTATACAGCAGATCATCTCATGGCTGCAAATATTTATCCCGGTGTTTAAAGCATCTGCCTTCCCGCCGTTTTCTTTGTCTATAACCTTGATGCTTTTATAAGCTTTGTTTTTTGATACATAGATATTCCTAACTTCTTTAGTAGGTATGTAATTGGGATATAGAAGTTCATCAGGAACGAGATCAAAAGTATCAATAAGTCGCTGCAATGTGTTGTCTTTACTACCATCGTTTATTATGACGATCTCGTATGAAGGATAGTTTAAAGTTAGCAGCGAGCGCACATTCTCAATAACATTAGCTTCTTCATTATAAGCCGGCGCCAAGACAGAGATCATAGGCAGATTAGAAGACTGCAACAATGCGATCTCATCCTGAAAATTGTGTCGCCTTTTATAATCTCTTAATTCGATGAGGGAAAATATGGCAGAGAATACATAACCAGAACATATAATCAATCCATAGGCAAGAAAAACCCAACTGGCAATTTCTGTAATATGGTAAAAATTAATATCCATGGTTATATCTTTTTGTTTTACTTAAAAACCGTGAGCGATTGTTGGAGTAGTGGGAGCTTCTTCAATACCACCTACTTTTTTGCTAAAGACTGTATATTTTAATTCAGGTTTAAAATGACATGAAGCCTTGTGAAACTCAATCTTAATATTCCACTTTGCTTTACTCATTGCAGGGATTAGTGCTTCCAGATTATCATAAGAACCTATGCTTTGTATTGTCTCAAGCATTTCTTTTTTGATAAGCTGAGTTTCTGCGCTGAAGGAGGTGGTTATGTGGGTTAATAGCTCCCCATGTTCCATTTTACAAAGACTTTTAATAGTTTCTAGACGCACTTCTTCGTTAGGGTTTTTAAGAAAAGGCATCAGAAGAGGAATATTCTCAAACTGATTATACTCGGCTATCATCTTGATACAAAAAATAACAACGCTGTCTAAACTGTGGTCTAGCCAAACCGAAAAATCTGGCATCGTACCCTGATATGAATATTTAAGGCCATTTTCTATATAGATCTGCTGCCACATCGTGAGCGGCTTTTTAATTTTCCCTAAAAAATACAGCGGATTATTAGCTGCTAATTTTAAAGAATAAAGCAAAGCTTGTTGTCGCAATTCATCTCTTGATGCGTTAAGCAAGGGTTCTATAAAATGATTGGGTATTGCTATTGAGAGTTGAGAAAAAACAAACAGGGCTCTCGCTTTTTGATGCCAGTTGCCCGTTTTTAGGTCGTTAAGAACGAAATCGAAAAGACCCAGATCTAAGAAAAGTTCTTTAATAAGTGCCGAAGATTCTCCTTTAAGATTCTCGTCAAAAATTAATATTTGTTTTATAGTGATCTTAAGGTCAAATTTGGTCTTTAGGTAAGCAGATTTAAATTTTATTACTTCTCCTGATTTGTCAAAATCTTCATCAAATAAATACTGATTTATAAAATCTAATAAAGCATTTTCAAGTTCTGCTTTTCTTTTTGACTTCCTGTTCTTATTGATGCGCAGAAACAAAATGAAGCTCACTAACAGAATTGCTGTTGTCAAAAAGAACATGCTAAACACGAAATTAACTCGTAATAGCCATGGCCATTCATCAAAGAATCTATGGTAGAAGTTCATGTTGTAATTGTTTACGTTGACTTGGGGTCAATAAGCTTTAATCTATCTTTTATCTTTTACCTAGCGTGCGCTTTACACGTAAGGAAAGTTCGTTAGGGCTAAATGGTTTAGTAATAAAATCATCTACTCCCATATTAAATGCATCTGTAATAATATCTTCTTGAGTTGAGGTAGAAAGAACGATTATCGGGATATCTGGCGATTTTTCTTTAATAAATTCTATAAGTTGATTTCCTGATATAAACGGTAGCATAAGATCTGTAAGAATAAGATCAAACTTATCGCTTGATAATTTGCTCATGGCATCTCGACCGTCTTCTGCTATAATCACTTCATACCCATCTTTTTTAAGTTTAAATTCTAATGATTTAACAACCATAGGGTTGTCTTCAATTACTAAAATCTTCTTCATGTTTCAATCAGTTTGGGAAAATCTCTGGAGATTTCCTTTTGTAGAGCAGCAAATTCATTTTTTAAATTTTCTACCAATTGAGGAACGTCATTAGCCTCTGATTCATAAACAAGGAGGTTGCATATATTTTTACCTGTCTCGCTTTCTATCATCTCAAAAGACGGCTTTATATTATGAGCTATTTCACCAATTGTTTTATAATCTGCTGTAGCCAATAATTGATCGATCTCTGCTAATTTTCGCTCTACAGAGCTGGTGAATATTTGCAGGGATTCTGCTACAAATTCTAAATTACCATCAGAAATTGCATTTAAATAATCTAATGAGTACTTCTTATGAGTACCAGTTTCTGTGGGAATAAATAATTCATTGATCTGTTCTACAACTTTATGTGTAAATTTCTTTTCAATAAAGTACAAATTGTTTTGCTTATACCGCTCTTTTTTATCCTCACTTTTAAAAGAAACCAGAATAGGCACCTCTAATTTTACTTCGATAGTTAGATACTCATAAGTTTGATAAGCATTTAAAGGAGATGCATCTTCTTCTATAACTATCGCATCTGGCTGATCTAATTTTATATTCTGTATTAATTCTATTGTATGACTGTATGTAGTAACTGCCCAACCATTAATTCTGGACAGATCAAGAAAATCAGTTTTATGCTGCTCATCGCTTTCAATAAAAGCGATTTTAAGAGGGTTTTTTGTATGTTTTAAACCGATTTTCATGAGTTTAGAGCAGATTTTTCTTGAGTATTCATTACAAGATGTTCAATAATTACTTGTTGCAAGGTCTCTAAGACAACAGGCTTTGTTATATAGTCATCCATACCGTATGACATACAGCGCTCTCTCTCTCCTATAAGTGTGCGTGCTGTTAAAGCAATAATAGGTATACGATCACCTTTTTTCTCAATAGCTCTAATTTCCTGGCTTGCTTCAAAACCGCTTAATACCGGCATTTGCACATCCATAAGAATTAAGTCTATAGGTGTGCTTTTATAAACTTCTACTGCTTCGCTACCATCATCTGCATCAATAATATTGGCAAGCGGAAGTATTTTATTAATGATCGTTTTTGTAAGAAACTTGTTTACAGGATTATCTTCAGCTACTAAAATAGTGTAGGTTAAAGCAGACAGATCAACTTCTGGTAAGACACCTATTCCGTTTTCACTACTATTGTTTTTACTTTCGAGATTATTAATCATCTCATATAGTTTATTGATTTGTATAGGTTTTACGGTATTGTAATGCACATCAAGTTCTTTGCATGCTTGTACCACTTTCTCATCGTCTCCAGAACTGTGAAGCAGCATTATAGGAAGGTCTTCGCTCGCGATATTTAGTTTTTCCCTCATATGTTTAATTAGATCTATACCATTTAAATAAGGCATATGGTAATCTATAATCGCAAGATCATATTCTTGATCTTTACCAAGCATATCTAAAGCCTCGATACCGTTATTTATAAGCGTAGATTTAATTTTATCTCCTGCCAGCATTTCTTGTAAGATTATCCTGTTGTTTTCGTTATCATCTACAACAAGCACATTTTTAATATTTTTTTTAATAGATGAGGCTGTACTCTTAGGAGTTTCTGACCTGAATTTTACTTCGAAAGAAAAGACGCTTCCTTCGCCCATTGTACTTTCTACCTCTAGTTTACTTCCCATAAGCTCAAGCAGCTTGTTGCTAATGGTAACTCCCAGACCTGTCCCGCCGTATTTACGAGTGGTAGAGCCATCTTCCTGATCAAAGGCATGAAATATTTTCTTCAGGTTGTGAGGTGCAATGCCAATACCTGTATCACGAATAGAAAAGCGATATACCATTTCTGCATTCTCAATATCACAGGCTATTGTTTGTATGTTGAGTTCTACCTCGCCTTTTTCTGTAAATTTTACAGCATTGCCAAGCAGGTTCGTCAATATCTGTCTAAGACGTACCGAGTCGGCATATATGAAACGATTATTTTGTACTGGAATATTTAGAAGGACTTCAAGACCTTTTGCATGTGCCTGATGTCTTATTATATCTATAGTTTGACTACAAAGATCCTGCAGGTCGATCTTCTCTTCGTTTATTTCAAGTTTACCGGCTTCTATTTTTGAGAAATCGAGGATATCATTTAAAAGATCTAAAAGCGTATTAGCAGAGTTATTGACGGTCTGCATATATTTTTCCTGACTTGGGGTTAAGTCAGTTTTCATCAAAAGATCTGTAAAACCAATTACTCCATTGAGGGGAGTTCTAATCTCGTGGCTCATATTTGCCAGAAATTCAGATTTTGACTTGCTTGCAGATTCTGCTTTTAATTTAGCGCTTACAAGAGAAGCTTCCATTTTTTTGAGCTGCGTAATATCTGTCGCTACTCCTAAATAGCCTGTAATTTTACCCTTGTGATTGCTTATTGATGTTACAACAAGCTGAACCGGAAATCTAGATCCGTCTTTTCTTATAAAGGTCCATTCTCTTGATTCAAAATTGCCTTTTTTGGCTTTGCTGGTAAAAACATCAAAACCAGACACTTTTTTGTCATATTCAAGCGATAATTCTTCACTTCTTGCTTTCACTTCAGTCACATCGTGAAGTTTACTTACATGTAATGAACCTATAGCCTCTTCTGCCGTGTAACCTAATAAATTTTCTGCACCGCGGTTAAATTTGCGCACATTACCTTTTAGATCTGTTTCTATAATTGAAACCTGGGTTGTGGCATTCATGAGACTTTGCAGGTCATTAAGGCTGTGCTCTAAAGCGCGTTGAGCTTTTTTGCTCTTAGTCATATCGACCACCTGGCCTATTAAGGAAGTAGGTCTGCCGTGTTCATCTGCAAGAGCAGAAACCGTTAAAAAACCATGAATTATATTTCCATTTTTATGGATGTAGCGCTTTTCTATGCTGTAAGATTCTCTTTCTTTAGAAATTATCTCTTTGAGAAACTCAATATCGTTATTGAGATCTTCAGGATGAGTAATGTCTTTAAAATTTAATTCTAGCAATTCATCCTTGCTATAACCTATCATTTTAGACAGGTTTTGATTAACCATGAGCCACTTTCCATCTGGGGTTACAACGCCCATCCCATTAGGAGAATATTCAAAAGCGTTCATGAACTTTTTAGAATTCTCAAGTGATTTGCTTTCTAGTTCTTTGCGGCTCGTAATGTCTTCAAACTGGGTTATTATAAGATCATCTTCCTTAGAATGACCGTATATGATTGAGGTATTAACTGTACACCAAATGATCTCACCGGTAACTTTTTTAAATCTACTCTCGAGTTTGTAGCTTGTAATTTCACCGGTAAGCAATTGTTGCCTGTAGAGAGCGGCCTGAGGCAGATCTTCGGGATGAATAACATCTCTAAAAGTTAGTTTGAGAACCTTTTCTCTGTCTCTTTCTTTAAAACCGAATATCTTTAAACTGGCCGAATTAGCCATCAACAGTTTGTTGTCTGTATTAACTAATAAAATACCTATTGACGAATTAGTAAATATCTTTTTAAACCTGTCTTTAGTGGTACGAAGTTCTATCTCATACTTTTTTTGTGCATCAATATCCTGAAAAGCTCCATAAACCCGTACACATTCTCCATTTTTAAACTCTGGCTTGCCTAAAGCACGTACCCAGATCTCATTACCTTTTGCCGTAACAAGTTTTAGTTCTTCATCAAAAGGGAGATTCTTTTCTACAGCCGCATTAAACAAGGTTGTTATCCTGTCGCGGCTCCAGCCTTCTTTGTAAAATTGCAGACCCTGATCAAGTTGAGGTACATAGTCTTCACTTACTTCATGAATGTCTCTTGTTACTTTAGTCCAGATAAGTTGGCCTTTAATTAGATCTATCTCCCAGCCGCCTACGCGCGCTATCTCATTAGTCTCGTGAAAGATATCATTGTATCTTTCTAATTTCTCGAGATCACGATTAGTATCTGTTTCTTTATCTAAAGTGAATTTTAATATAGCACTTTGCGCAGTTGCATCATTATAAATAAGCTTCCCACTTACTTTAAAGGTAATTTCCTTATTATCTGCGTTTGTAAAAAGTAAAGTGGTATTGAAGTCTATATGCGATTTAGCGGCATGCGCATCAAGCACTTCGCAGATATCTTGTTTAAGGTCGCCCTTAAAATAAGATCGTATATGCTCTTTCACCTGATCTGAAGGAATGGGAAGCTGCAATGTTTTCCAAAATGAGTTGCTTACCCAAAAATCAGCTGAATCAAAATTATAATACCATGTGCCATTTAAAACATCTTCATTAAGCCAGAAAAAAATCTCCTGATCTTTAGAAAGCAGATTGCAATATTCATCTTGTAAGACAAACACTTTAGACATGTTTTTAAGTAGGTTTAAATTGGGCTGAGGTCTAAAACATAAACACGTTTTTATTTTGACTTTTCTTAACGTGTTAATGGAGTATTCCTACAATTTGGTACAAAATAAGTGTTTTAAATCGAATTAACATGTATTTTGTCGATATTTTAATAGTTAAATTTTTGACTGGTAACCGATTATTGCCGCAGAAGTACCGATTTTTAACCGTATTTCACCGATTTTTTAAAGACAGTAAGCAGAAAATTGCTGCTTACTGATAGGAGAATACCATTAGCAATTTTTAATTGAAGAAAAGCTAATAATAGATAATTTGGCTTTAAGCCAAATTAAAAATCGGTCATTTATATACGAAAAACCGCCCAAATAGGCGGTTTTTCGCAGAAAGCTATATTAGTTTAATTTATATTTCTCCTTTTCTCAAAGCTTCTGCAGCATAATTTGCTGCCCTGGCAGAAAGTGCCATATAGGTAAGAGAAGGGTTTTGTGTTGAGGTTGAGGTCATACATGCACCGTCTGTTATAAATACATTTTTACAGTGATGCATTTGATTCCATTCATTAACTATAGAAGTATTGGGGTCTTTACCCATACGCGCACCGCCCATTTCGTGAATATCGAGACCTGGAGCTTGCTTTGTATCATGCGTTTGAATGTTTTCGAAACCTGCTTTTTCAAACATTTCTGTAAATGTCTTAAAGAAGTGAGCGAGCATTTTCTCGTCATTGTCGTCATAATCTACAGAGAAATGAATAAGTGGCATTCCCCATTCATCTGTTTCTGTCTCGTCAAGCTTGATGTAACTTGATTCTTTAGGGATGGTAGCGCCCATAAAACCTGCTCCCACATACCAGGGGCCATAATCTGGTTTTTCATCAAGCAATTGATGGGTAAGTGGCTCACCAAGTTCTGAACCTATTTCAGGGTTACGCGATCTGCCTGCATAAAAAGTGGCAGCATATCCTCTTAAGAAGTCGGTTTCCTGTTTATACACATTTTGAAAACGAGGCATGTAGGCGGTTGTAGGTATTCTGCCTTTCATAGCCTGATCTTTATGACCGTTATGAACTGCATTTATCTTACCGCGATAATTGTGAAAAGCTACATACTTCCCTAAAACTCCGCTGTCATTACCTAAACCATTAGGAAAACGATCTGATTTTGAATTAAGCAAAACACTTACCGTGTTTACAGAGCCGGCGTTTAAGAAAATAATTTTTGCGTTATAATCTGTTACTTCTTTGGTGTGTGCATCAATAACACGCACACCAGAAGCTTTACCACTTTCTTCATCATAAAGAACAGATTGAACAACAGAATCTGGTTGTAGTGTAAGATTCCCGGTTTTCTGCGCCCATGGTATAGTAGATGAAACTGAACTATAATAACCACCAAACGGGCAACCACGCTCACATTCTGTTCTTTTCATACATTGAGAACGGCCCTGTTGATGATGAATATCTTTAGCTTCAGAAAGGTGTGCACAACGCCCAAATATCACTTTTCTGTCATCATAATTAGTATTGACAAAATCTTTAAAGTAATCCTGAACACAATTAAGGTCCCACGCCGGCAGGAATTCGCCATCAGGTAAATTGTCCAGACCATCTTTATTTCCGGTTATACCGGCAAATATTTCAACCTTGCTATACCATTCAGCCAGATCATTATGACGTATGGGCCAGTCTACTGCAAAACCATCTCGTGCAGGTCCTTCAAAATCGTAATCACTCCAGCGTTGCGTTTGGCGTGCCCAAAGTAAAGATTTACCACCCACTTGATAACCACGTATCCAGTCAAAAGGCTTATCCTGCACATAAGGATGCTCTTTATCTTTTACCATAAAGTGCGCGTTGTCTTCTTTAAAGGCATAGCAGCGCGAGACAATAGGATTTTCTTCCTGCACCTCATAGGGCATTTCGCCTCTGTGCTTAAATTCCCATGGCTGCATGTTTGTGGTAGGATAATCCTTTATATGTGTAACATTGCGGCCTCGCTCTAGCAGTAATGTTTTTAAACCCTGCTCACAGAGTTCTTTTGCCACCCAGCCGCCACTCATACCGGCGCCTATTATAATGGCATCAAAATTTGTCTTGTTCATGCTTTTATTGTTGAAATATCGTAACAAGCTATATATTCTGAAGGTATTAGTTCATAATCCATATACCCCTGCATATAAAATGCTGATGTAGTTAAATTACGCAGGGATTGCCCTCTCACTGTGTTGATGAAATAAATAAGATTTTCTTGTGACTCTTCAGGCTCTTGTTTATCTAAAACTCCCTGAACTACATTTATAACCGCTTCAGGTTTTTCAGTTTCTATCTCCAGCTTGCTTTCGTTCATCAGATTTTTATAATCATTAAAACCTCGTGCAAACTTTGCAATATCTTCCTCACTTGAGCAGTCATTTACCATAGTCATGATAAAATCTTCTGGCGGAGTAATTTTATCAACTTTACTCTGTAGTGGTAAAAACGTCTCACTAATTTGAGCCAGATAGTCTTTATGCTTATCGTCTAAATTGAGTTTCCCTTTTGAAAGGAAATCTGTAACCTCTTCTTCACCTAGATCGCAACGGGTCATTACCATTGCTGCAATAGAGGCAAGTGCCAGGCTTTTTATTGCTTCTCTTCTGTGCATATTTTTAAACTTGCGTGATTATCTAAAACGATATAGTCGAAATAACTTATTGTAGAGTGATTAGTCTTATGCAAAATAAAATTCAGGATAGTGTCTTAATTGAACTATGAAAGTAAAAAAATCATTTTTAAAATAGATAAAATGTATCGAAAACATTTAAAAATATTTGATACATGTTGCCAGAGCGCATTTTTATAACGATTGCGTAAATAACTAAAACAATTTGAAGAGTTATAATTAGAGAATTTAGTATTTTCAGAAATATTTAAGATAATTACTGATATGCTGAGAATTATGAGTGATTAAACCGTTTAAGCGTGAATTAATTCTAATAAAAATTAGATTACGTATTAAACTCTTAATGTTTTTAATAGTCTTAGATAGAATAAAGGCTATAGACTAGTAACAAATAAACCACCAAACAAGAACTTCATGAAAAGAAGAAATTTCGTTCAACTTACCGGTTTGGGAGCCGGTGCTCTCTTTTTACCCGCCTCTGTAATGGGAAATTCTATCCCTGTAGAGGCACTTCTGGATCCCGGTATGGATATCGCTCTCAAAAAGAAAATGGCAGATATTGCATTAAATACTGCTAAATCTCTGGGTGCGTCTTATGCAGATGCTCGTATAGGGAGATACCTTAATCAATATCTGTTCACACGAGAAGATAAAGTGCAAAACGTTGTAAATACTGAATCTTTTGGCACTGGTATACGTGTGATCGCAAACGGGACTTGGGGCTTTGCTTCTACAAACGATGTTACAGAAGAAGGTATTAAAAAAGCTACCGCACAGGCTGTAGCAATTGCTAAGGCAAATTCAAAAATACAGAGAGATCCCGTACAGCTTGCTCCTGTAGAAGCTTACGGTGAGGTCTCCTGGAAGACGCCGCTGAAAAAGGATTTTAGAGAAGTTCCCGTTTCAGAAAAAGTAGACCTATTGCTAAGTGCTAACGCTGCAGCAATGGAGAATGGAGCCAATTTTGTCAATTCGGCTTTGTTTATGGTTAATGAGCAAAAATATTTCGCCTCAACAGAAGGTTCTTATATAGATCAGGATGTGCATCGTATCTGGCCTACTTTCAGCGTTACAGCTGTAGACAGGGCTGCAGGTAAATTTAAGACCCGCGACGCGTTAAGCGCTCCTATGGGGATGGGTTATGAGTATATGGACGGTCTTGAATCTGAAAAACTTGATGGCCCTGGCGGACTAAAACTGTACAAACATAGCTACGATATTGTAGAAGATGCGACTATTGCGGCTAAGCAGGCCAAAGAAATGCTTACTGCAAAATCTGTACAGCCAGGTAAATACGATATGGTTCTTGAGCCTAATCATTTAGGGTTAACTATTCACGAGTCTGTAGGTCACCCATTAGAACTTGATCGCGTGTTAGGTTATGAAGCTAATTATGCGGGTACGAGTTTTGCCACCTTAGATAAATGGAAATCTGGTGACTTTAAATACGGTAGTGACCTTGTAAATATTGTTGCAGATAAAACACAACCGGGCTCTCTGGGAGCGGTAGGTTATGACGATGAAGGCGTTAAAACGAAAAAATGGGATCTTATACGCAATGGTGTTTTAGTTAACTATGAAGCCATTCGCGATCAGGTTCATATGCTTGGCGAAACTGAATCTAACGGTTGCTGTTATGCCCAAAGTTGGAATGACGTGCAGTTTCAGCGTATGCCAAATGTGTCTTTAGAACCCGGTAAAGAAGAATATTCTGTAAACGACATGATTAAAGATGTTGAGAAGGGAATTTACATTGCCGGCAGAGGATCTTATTCTATAGATCAACAACGTTATAACTTCCAGTTTGGCGGTACTGTTTTTTATGAGATCAAAAATGGTGAGATAGTAGGCATGCTTAACGATGTTGCTTATCAATCTAACACGCAGGAATTCTGGAATTCTTGTGCTAAGATCTGCGATAAGAATGATTACAGGATGTTTGGCTCTTTCTTTGACGGTAAAGGACAGCCTTCTCAGGTAAGCGCCGTTTCACACGGGTGCTCAACTTCACGTTTTAATGATGTAAATGTAATCAACACAGGTCGCAACGTTTAATTCTTATTTCATAAAATATACAATTCAAAATGGCAATATATACTAAAGAAGAAGCCAGGCAAATTATGGAAAAAGCGTTAAGCTTTTCCAGCGCAGATGCCTGTGTAATAAATATGAGTGGTAATGAGAGTGGTAACATACGCTATGCGCGTAATACGGTTTCTACCGCCGGTCATCGTTCTAATCAATCGCTGGTTGTGCAATCCAGTTTCGGAAAAAAATCTGGTACCGCTACAGTAGATGAATTTGACGATGCTTCACTCGAGAAAGTGGTTAAAAGAGCAGAAGAATTAGCTCAGCTTTCGCCGGAAAACCCAGAGTTTATGGCTCCGCTGGAAGCGCAGGAATATGATGAGGCTATAACTTTTGTTGAAGCTACAGCAAATGTAACACCAGAATTTAGAGCTGAAGTAGCACTTAAAAGTATCGAGCCTGCAGAGCAAAAAGATGTTACGGCAGCAGGTTTTCTTGATGATTCTGCAGGTTTTAGCGCAATGTTAAATTCTAACGGACTTTTCGCTTACAATAAATCAACAGATGTAGATTTTACAGTTACCATGCGTACTAACGATGGTACAGGTTCTGGATGGGTAACTCGTGATTTTAATGATATCACAAAATTTGATCCGGCAGAAGCGGCAAACACAGCAATTGAGAAAGCGTTACTTTCTAAAGAAGCAAAAGCTATAGAACCGGGGCGTTATACAGTAATTCTTGAGCCGGCTGCGTCTGCACAATTATTAGGTAATATGGCAAGAGCCTTTGATGCGCGTACTGCAGATGAGGGGCGTAGTTTTATGTCTAAAGATGGCGGTACAAAACTGGGCGACAAAATCGTTGATGAGCGCGTAAATATTTGGTCAGATCCGTTGCATCCAGATGTTCCTACTTCAACATGGAACGGGGAAGGGATACCGCTTAAAAAGATGAAGTGGATAGAAAATGGCGTAGTTAAAAATTTAGGTTATAGCCGCTATTGGGCAGAAAAACAAGGTGTAGAAGCTGTCCCGTCACCTCGTAATTTTATTATGGAAGGTGGCAGCGCCTCGCTAGAAGATCTTATTAAAGACACTAAAAAAGGAATCCTGGTTACCCGTTTCTGGTACATTCGCTCTGTAGATCCGCAAACATTACTGTTTACAGGTCTTACTCGTGATGGAACTTTCTATATAGAGAACGGAAAATTAAAATATCCGGTTAAGAATTTCAGATTTAATGAGAGTCCTATCATCATGCTCAACAATCTGGAAACTTTGGGTGAGCAGGTTCGTGTTAATGGAAATCTTATTCCATACATGAAAGTGAGAGACTTTACATTCACTAGCTTATCTGATGCTGTATAGTAAAATAGAATTTTGAAACTGGTTGATCTAACCGCTTAGCTGCATTAAGGTCTTAGAGCTTACAAACAGAATTAATAGATTTTTTATCAATATTCTATTAATACTTTCAGTGGTTTTCGATTTATTTCAGCCAGTTTTTTAATGAAAATTGCCGATTTTTTAATCAAAAAAAATGGGTGATCAATACATTTTATCTTGAATAACGAATTCTTTTTTACACGCTTACAATATGAATCAGGAGATTGGGATGTTGATCAGCGCATGCCATCAAATCTTTTGAATTCTCTGGTAGAATACACTACACTGGCTGTAGATAAACAGGAAAATATCGTAACCCTTAGTAGTGATGATATTTTTAAATGCCCGTTTTGTTATATCTCGGGACACAAGCTGGTGCAGTTTACTAAAAAGGAAAAGGAGAATTTTGAGAAATATATAAGAAATGGCGGCTTTGTTTTCGCAGATGACTGCAACCACGATATAGACGGTCTATTTGCTAAATCATTTGAGCGGCAGATGGAAGAGATTTTTGGAGTTGGCGAACTAAAAAAAATCCCGAACGATCACGACCTCTACAATGTCTTTTTTGAATTTGAAGATGGCCCGCCCACAACGTCGCAGGAGTTGAACGGTTGGGGCGACGATCTCGTTCATGAATATTTAAAAGCTATTGAGATCAACGGTCGCATAGGCGTTTTATACAGCAATAAAGATTATGGTTGCGAGTGGGATTACGATTTTAGAAATAAACGCTGGTACAAAATAGATAACACCCGCTTTGGTGTCAACATCGTGATGTACGCCCTTACATCATAAATAAATAGCATATGAATGAAAATTTAGCAACCCTAGATCAGGAAATCAGTCTTTTAACAGGTAAAATCGCCGATTTAAAGGCTGAAATCGGAAAGGTTATTATAGGTCAGGAAGAGACTGTAGAGCAACTGCTCATAACTTTTCTTGCGGGTGGTCATGCTTTGCTTGAAGGAGTTCCCGGTCTTGCCAAAACCCTTATGATACGCACAATGGCGCAGGCAATTCATTTAAACTTTAAAAGGATTCAGTTTACGCCAGATCTAATGCCTTCAGATATAATTGGTACCGAAATTCTTGAAGAAGATCATACTACGGGCAAGAAGTTTTTCGAATTTAATAAAGGACCCATTTTTGCCAATATTATTCTTGCAGATGAAATAAATCGTACGCCGCCTAAAACCCAGGCAGCATTGTTAGAAGCGATGCAGGAATTTGAAGTCACCTATTCAGGAAAGACTTACTCGCTAGATCGCCCGTTTTTTATTTTGGCTACTCAAAACCCGATTGAGCAATCAGGAACTTTTCCGTTACCGGAAGCGCAGCAGGATCGTTTTCTGTTCTACATTAAAATAGGTTATCCCACAGAATTAGAAGAAACCAGCATTTTAAAAAGTACAACAGGTGGTAAAAAAGCTGTGATCAAGCCGGTAATAACTGGCGAGGAGATCTTAAGGCTGCAAGAATTGGTTAGAGAAGTTCCCATAAGTGATGACCTGATCACTTTAGTTAGCAAAATAGTACGCGCAACGAGGCCAGAGACCACAACAAATTCTTATGTGAAAGAATGGGTGAGTTGGGGAGCAGGACCCAGAGCGGGGCAGGCGCTTATTCTTACTGCAAAAGCCAGAGCATTATCGCAGGGCAGGTTGGCGGTAACGCTTGCAGACATTAAAACGGTTGCTTTACCTGTTTTGCGCCACAGGATTATCGTAAACTTTAGAGCAGAAGCCGAAGGGATTACAGCAGATAAAGTAACGCACGAACTCATAAAATCACTCACCACTGCTAAATAAATTCTAGTGAAGCAGGACTACCGCCAATTATTCAAACCTGAAATTATCAATACTGTTTCCGGTTTAGCGCTTATAGCGAAAATGACTGTAGAAGGTCACATTTCCGGGCTGCACAATAGTAGACGCATAGGTTCTGGTATGGAATTTAGTCAGTACCGCGGTTATGAGCCGGGCGACGATCTAAGACTTTTAGACTGGAAAATGCTTGCACGCTCAGGCAGATATAATATAAAACAAGCTGAGGTTGAGACGCACGTGGCGGTAAAATTTATTCTTGACTCCAGCAAATCAATGCTGCACAAAGAAGGAGCACTTTCAAAAATGGATTATGTGCGTATTCTGATTGCTTCATTGGCATATCTGGCAAAAGAACAAGGCGATGCTGTGGGGCTTTTCGCTCTAAATGACAAGCATTTGCACAGTTTATATCCTACAATCCAGAAGCAGCATTATAACCGGTTTTTACATGAATTGATAACAATTACCAATGTTGGCAAATGGCCGCAGGATCCCAGAGATGCTAAAAAACTACATGATAGAAGTCACAAAGAACTCATCTTTTTTGTGACTGATATGTATGAACATAATGACGAACTCACAAAAACAATAAAGTCATTAAAGACTGCACGCAATGAGGTTATGGTTTTGCATGTGATGGGAACAAATGAACTGCGATTTAATTATTCAGGGGCGGTGACATTTGAAGATCTGGAAACAGGAGCAACAATAAAAGTTGACACTAAAAATGCAAAAGAAACCTATTTAAACAACCTGAAAATCCGCTTAGAAAGTATAAAAAACAGCCTTTTAGCCTCAAATATCGGGTATGAACTATTCAATATTGATCAACCTCTGGGCGAAGCATTACAGGTGTTTTTAAAAAACCGAAGTCGTTTACTCTAGTATGACGCTACTCAATCCCTCATATCTCTGGGCGCTACTTGGTCTCGCAATTCCTATAGCTATTCATTTGTGGAGTAGAAAGGAAGGCAAAACCATTCAAGTGGGAAGCATTGAGTTATTTTCAGAATCAGATTCAAGCCAGAGCAGCAATATTAAGATCAATGAATTGCTATTGCTATTGCTTCGCGTACTTGCGATTGCAACCCTTGTCATTATTCTTGCCCAGCCATTTGTAAAGGGAAAAACTGAAAATACATCAATCAGTTATTTTGTTGAATCTGGTTTATTGAAAAATGAAAAGCTAACCCATGTTCTTGACACATTGCCAGAAGGTTCTGTGCATGTTTTTACAAAAGATTTCCCTAAACATGCTCAAGGCGAAAATTACAAAACTTCCATTCCTAATTATTGGCAATTAGCTGCAGATTTAGAAGATTTTCCGGCAGACAGTATCGGGATTTTTACAAATGCGTATTTAAACGGAATAAAAGGTATGCGTCCTACAATCGCTTCAAACATCAACTGGATCACCATAGAAGACGAAGCAGAAACCGATAAGCTCATAGAAGCTAAGAGCAAGGAGTACAACATTCAGTTAGTGTATCTCAAGGCAAATAGCAAAAGTCTGGCTTTTGACAAAGAAACTATTCCTGTAAATGAAAACCGAGTTTCTATTTCCGGCGACAGCCTAATTTTTACTCAGAATAACGTAGAACAACGTGTTCGTTTAGATACGCTTAAAACTGTTGATGTAACCATTTTTTACGATGATGAATTGAGCGACCAGATGAAATATATGGCTGCTGCTTTTAATGCGATTGGTAATTATTTAGATCGCCCCATTAATCTAGACATAACTCAGAATGTAGATAGTCTCAATCTGGCAGGAGCCGAAAACCTGGTCTGGCTGAGCAAAAAACCGGTTTCTGGCGGTAATAATCGGTTGATCTATAAACCGGATAGTCTTACTAATTCATTAATTGAAGCCACTTTGGTTTCTAATGAATTTCACCTCACCCAGAACCTAAACGCTGAAAATGTTATCGATAAACATTTGGCTGAGCAATTGCTTCCTTTTCTCAATCTGCATCCGGATCTGGAAAAAACGATCTCAAAACTGGATAAACGAGTAGTGGCGCACGGCGCACTTTCTCCGGTTAAAGCTTCCGCGAAAGCGAACAAAAATACAGCAAACCTAATCGATTTTTCGCCCTGGCTGTGGTTGCTCCTTTTTATTTTATTAATAGCAGAACGCATTCTGGCAAAATACCGAAAACAATGAGCCAGACGGGAAAAGACATATTGATCAGGTTTAAAAAACGCTGGCAAATGATGCTCAGCGCAGAAAGTCTGCTTTATGGCTTAGGTCCGGCAATTCTTGTTTTTGTGCTTTTTCATAGTCTTTTTATAGCAGTTTCCGTTTTTATAATAATTACAGTTATAGCATTTATAATCCTGCAACCCTGGAAGATTAATCTGCCACATGTGAGCAGTTACATAGATGATCACATAAATTCTGTTGAGTACAGCAGTAGCTTATTGATTGCCCATGAAACGGTTTTATCGCCTTTAGCGCAGTTACAGCGGCATCGCGTTTCACAACAGTTGCCTGCAAAGATCAAGCAATTGCAACCCGACCATAGTTTAGGGCGAGCTGCGATTGTAGCTGGCATTTTCCTCATTTTCTCATTGTTGTGCTATCAGTTTGGGATTTCTGTTTCTTTTGATCCTGATAATAATCATATTGAAAAAAGTGAAAAGGTCGTTTTTAAAGCTGTTGATTCAACAAAAAGCAAAGTAAATCCGCCGATTTTAGAAAGTCAAAAAGTCACAATTTCTTATCCCGTTTACACGAAAAAACCTGCTTTTTCAACCTCAAAAATGGATGTGAAAGCTCTTGATGGTTCGCGTTTATACTGGCAAATAAACTTTGATGCTGAGGTTGATAGTGTTTTTTACGAGAACGGTGGTAAAAGCTATTCAATGCAATTAAAAGAGGAAGCCTATCGATATTCTTCCGTGCTCAATAGCTCAGGTTTTTACAACTTCAGGTTCACAGATCTTCACGGGAAAAGTTACGTTTCAGAACTCTACTCGATAGAAGTTTTGCAGGATCAGGAGCCCATTATTGAGATTGCAGATTTAGAACAATACACAGCTTTCAATTATGACGAACCAAAACATTTTTCATTTACAACTCAGATTAGTGACGACTTTGGGATTGCAGATGCTTCAATTATTGCAACGGTAAGCAAAGGCACCGGGGAGTCTGTTAAGTTTAGAGAAGAAAAATTGACTTTTGATAATCAAGTGAAAAGTGGAAGTAAAAACCTCCTTTTAAGCAAGAAAATCGACTTAAATGACCTAAAAATGGAACCCGGTGACGAGCTCTATTTTTACGTTCAGGCGACCGATTTTAAACAACCACAACCTAATATTTCGCGTAGCGAAACCTTTTTTGCAGTCATTCGCGATACGGTGACATATGACGAGGGAGTAGAAGGCACGCTGGGTGTAGACTTGATGCCGGTTTATTTTCGCAGTCAGCGACAAATAATAATTGATACCGAAAAACTTATTAAAGACAAATCTAAAATTGCTGTTGATGAGTTTAACTCGCGCAGTAATGATCTTGGTTTTGATCAAAAAGCATTGCGTTTAAAATACGGCCAATTTACAGGTGATGAAAACGAAGGAGGAACGGCAGAAGAGGAGGTTCATCATGACGAAGAAACAGTAGAAACCGATGACCCGCTAGAAGGTTACAAGCACAATCATGACAGCAGTAATGAGAATAATCTGGTAGAAAAATCTGAAGAACCCGAGGGAGACGCGCCTAAATTCACGCAATCTATACAGAGCAAACTGCGACAGGCTTTAAATGAAATGTGGGATGCAGAATTGCATTTGCGTATGTACGATCCTCAAAAGTCGTTGCCTTATCAATATCGCGCACTCGATCTTCTGGAGCAGATAAAAAACAGCGCGCGCATTTATGTGCACCGCATTGGTTTTGATCCACCGCCTATAAAAGAAGATAAACGCCTTACCGGCACTTTAGATGAAGTGGTTAGTTTTAAAAAAAGTGATGAGAATGATGAGCAGGATAATTTTCAATTTATGCGGAAATCGATCTTGCGCATAGAACAAATACTGAATAGTGATAAACAAGTAACAAAAGCAGATCAGGAGCTTTTCGCGAAAGCAGGAACTGAATTATCAACCCTGGCAATAGAAAATCCGGGAGAATATCTCACTACGTTGCAAAACCTGAAATGGCTGGCAGAACTAGAAAAAACCACTCTTAAAACACTAAAAATCGTTCAAAAAGGACTCATAATCGCGCTGCCTAAAGAAAGTGCAGAGCCGGTTAAAACGTCTGCAAAATATGACGAACTCGATCAATTAATGCTAAAAGAACTTCAGCAAAATGATTAAGAATTTGTCTTTTGCAAATACATCATATCTCTGGCCGGTCTTGGGCGGGGCGGTTTTGCTGTTGCTGATTTTTATATGGAAAGAACGAAAATCGCCTCAAAACAACCGATTTTGGCTTAAAATCACCGCTATTTTTCTGGCTATAATTTCTTTGGCATTGATCGCTTTAAAGCCACAAACCACACAAATTGCACAGTTGGGGACGGGAATTATCCTTACTGAGAATTACAAACCCAAAACCTTAGACAGCCTCAAAAAACTGCATAAAAGAGCTGCGATCTTAAATTACACTGCGGGTAAATCATTACACAATGCGCTCGATTCTTTGAGCACGATGTATGTTTTGGGTAACGGACTGAAACCTTTTGATCTTTGGCAACTAGATTCTGTTTCTGCCAATTATTTAGGAGGTAAAAATCTAAATGGAATAACAAAGCTTCAGTACAAACAGCAAAATAGAGTAGGCGATGAGCTGATTGTGAACGCATTTTATGAGCAGCCGGGAAATGGTAATAAAATTATACTTCAGGGCCCGGGCGGGGCAGATTTAGATTCGGTTAATTTAATACAGGGTGATTCTCAAATTTTACGATTAAAAAGTCAGCTCAAGGCGAAAGGGAACTTTCTCTATTCAATTGTAGAAAAGGATTCTTTAGGAAAAGTGCAAACCACAGATCCACTTCCTGTGCAGGTGAATGAAAAGGAAAAACTAAGAATTTTAATTGTAAATGGTTTTCCCACTTTTGAGACTAAATATTTAAAGAACTTTTTAGCGGAAGCTCAAAATGAAGTCACCGTAAGAAGCCAGGTTACAAAAGGTAAATTCGTTTTTGAGAATTACAATACCGCAAGCAAAAATATAAGTGCTTTAAGCGAAAAGAATCTTGAAGATTTTGATCTGCTTATTATTGATGCAAATTCGCTAAAAAGCCTTCCTAAAAGTCAAAAATCAGGTTTAGAGGAAGCAATAACTGGGCAGGGACTGGGCGTTTTTATACAGCCAGACACCGATTTTTACCGGTTTCAGGGCGATTTTTCAGATTTTGCTTTTGGTCACGATGGCAATGAGATAGTGAATCTTGATCTGGCAAAGCGGTTAACGATGAACAAATATCCTTTTCAGATCACGAGTCAATTTGGCCTTGAGCCAATACAGAAATCTGGAAATGAGATTATTTCGGCATATAAACAACATGGATTAGGCAGAATTGCAACGACGGTTTTGAGTAATACATATCAATTGGTTTTAGAAGGCCACGAAGAGCAATATAAAAAGTTGTGGAGTGAGACGATAACAGCTGTTGGTAAAAAAAAGCAGTCTTCCACAGAATGGGAAGTATCCTATTTTGGGGTACAAAACCAGCCTTTTAATTTTAGACTACGCACTAAAATAAGTGAGCCACGCGTGTACATACGTAATGGTTATGATATTGCGTTGCGGCAAGATGTAGATGTAAGCAGTTTATGGCGTGGTACGATGTATCCTCAAAAAACCGGATGGAACAGCTTAGTTATGCAGCAGGATTCTACACAGGTCGCGCACCTTTTTGTAACCAATTCTGTTAAATGGCATGCTATGTTTGCCAGACAGACCATACATGCAAATAAAACCTATGTTAGCAAACGAAAAAACATGGATTTGCAAGGCCAGAGTAAACAAGCGATAAACCCGCTGTGGTTCTACGTTTTTTTCATTTTTGCGATGGGATTTTTATGGCTTGAACCTAAACTATAATTACAGTAAAAATAGAAATGTTAAAAACACAAATTAGATCAAATTTTTAATATGGTAAAGAGTAATTTTAAATCGTTAATTTCAGGTATAACCTGCGTAGTCTGCTCCACTCATGAAAATTAAGTATTTTGTATATGCGCTCTTGGCGATAGGATTAATTGCTTTGATCGGGTACCGCATCAAAGACAATAAAGCGGCTGAGGTCATGGGTAATCAAAAAGGTCCGCAGCAGGCGGTTACAGTAGCGGGAATGGTGCTTAAACATCAGGAATTTTCAGATAATCTCTCGCTTTCCGGTTCTTTAGAAGCTAACGAGCAAATCGAGATAAGAAGTGAAGTTTCTGGTATTGTAGAGAGTATCAATTTTGATGAAGGAAGAAAGGTTAACAGAGGCCAGGTTTTGCTTAGGGTTAATGACCTTGAATTAAAAGCACAACTGGCTAAAGTAAAAACCGCACAAAAACTCGCTTCTGAGAATGAACGCCGCGCCAAATTGCTTTTAGAAAAACAAGCAATAAGTCAGGAAGAATATGACATAGCCGAGGCTGACCTGCAATCTGCTTCAGCAGAATCTCAACTTATTGCTGCACAACTTGATAAAGCAACTGTAAGAGCTCCTTTTTCCGGTTCTATAGGTCTGCGTTACATTTCGCAGGGAACTTACGTTACCCCGGCTACGCTTATAGCGAAACTGGTAAATACAAACCAATTAAAGATCACTTTTTCGATTCCTGAAAAGTATGCTTCGCAAATACAAGTAAACGACACGCTAAGTTTTACCACATCTAATTCTAACAAAACACATTCTGCGACTATTTATGCAATTGAGCCTGAAGTAGAAGTCGCTACGCGTACATTAAAATTAAGAGCGATAGCAGATAATGCAGAAGGTGATCTTTACCCGGGAACGTTTGCTAATGTTCTTATGCCGCTGGCTAAAGTTAATGATGCGCTTCTTGTACCTACAGAATCATTGATCCCGATACAGAATGGTAAAAAGATATTTGTTTCAGAAGGTGGGAAAGCTAAAGAAGTTGTTGTAGAAACTGGAGCCAGAACAGATAAATCAATAAGAATACTTTCTGGTCTGCGGGCTGGAGATACGATACTTACTTCTGGGGTTATGACCTTAAGAGAAGGTTTGCCAATCAATATTGATCCCTTACAGACAGAATAAACAGGAATTAAAATGAGTTTATCAACAATAAGTATAAAACGGCCTGTTCTTACAATTGTAATGAATGTGGTGATTATTCTCTTCGGGATAATAGGCTATACGTATCTGGGAGTACGGGAGTTCCCATCTATAGATCCTGCGCAAATTTCTGTAAGTACTAATTATTCTGGTGCAAATGCAGATATTATAGAATCACAGATCACAGAACCGCTGGAAAAAGCGATTAATTCTATTGACGGTATCAGGAATATATCATCTTCAAGTAATCAGGGTTCGAGCAATATAAATATTGAGTTCAACTTAGACAAGAACCTTGAAGAAGCTGCTAACGATGTGCGGGATAAAGTTTCACAGGCCGTGCGTAGTTTACCACAAGATATTGATGCCCCGCCGGTTGTTTCTAAAGCAGATGCAGACTCGCAGTCTATCATGTCTATGACATTGCAGAGTAGCAATAAGAATATTTTAGAACTGTCTGATTATGCAGAGAATGTAATTGCACAGCGCTTGCAAACAATACCGGGTGTAAGTAGTGTACAGATCTGGGGGCAGCGTAAATACGCGATGCGACTTTGGATTGACCCTGTTAAACTGGCTTCGTACGGTTTCACAGTTTCAGAGGTGCGTACTGCGCTTTCTGCTCAAAATGTTGAGCTGCCTTCTGGTAAATTAACAGGTGCAAATACAGAACTTACAGTTAAGACTATTGGTAACCTTTCTACAGAAGAAGAGTTTAATGATATCATAATTCGTGCAGATGATGAAAAAGTTGTGCGTTTTAGTGATATAGGTAAAGCCACGCTCGAGGCGGAAAATATGGAAACCAAGTTAAGCGATTCTGGTAAGCAGATGGTGGCTCTTGCTGTAATTCCGCAGCCGGGAACAAACTATCTTGATATCGCTGATGCTTTTTACAAGCAATATGACCAACTTAAAAAGGATCTGCCCAGTGATTTTAGTCTTAATATCGCAAAAGATGACACCGTTTTTGTTAAAAAGGCAGTAACAGAAGTTGGGGAGACTATTCTTATTTCTATTGTATTAGTGATTCTCGTGATCTTCCTTTTCTTTAGAGACTGGTCTATGGCTTTGCGCCCACTAATTGATATTCCTGTTTCACTTATTGCCACCTTTTTTGTGATGTGGCTTTGTGGTTTCTCAATAAATGTACTTACACTTCTGGCGATAGTGCTTGCCACGGGACTTGTAGTTGATGATGGTATTGTTGTGACCGAAAATATTTATAAGAAAGTAGAGCAGGGCATGTCGCCAATTGAAGCGGCAATTAAAGGTTCTAACGAGATTTTCTTTGCTGTAATATCGATTTCTATCACTTTAGCGGCGGTTTTTCTGCCGGTGATCTTTTTAGAAGGTTTTGTGGGCAGGCTGTTTAGAGAATTTGGTGTTGTAATTGGGGCGGCGGTTCTTATTTCAGCTTTTGTTTCGCTAACGCTAACGCCTATGCTTAACGCTTATCTTATTAAATCTGGTAAACAAAAGAGATCACGATTCTACAATTTCACCGAAAAATACTTTGTACGATTGAATAATGCTTACGCGGATTCTTTAGGCAGTTTTATGAAAAGAAAGTGGATTAGCTTTCCCATTCTTTTATTATGTTTAGGAAGTATTGCTCTTTTCTATAGTCTGCTGAAAAAGGAAACAGCTCCCTATGATGACCGAAGCCTTGTACGCATAAATGTTACTGCACCAGAAGGTTCATCTTATGAATATATGGATCGATTTATGAATGAGCTTACCGTTCTCATCAACGATTCTGTACCAGAGAAACAGGTAAGTCTTATTATAACGTCACCCGGTTTTGGTTCATCCTCGGTTAATAGCGGGCGAGCTGTAATCTGGCTGGATGAACCGGGAGATCGCGATCGCTCGCAAGAAGATATCGCTAATGATCTAACAAGGTGGACGAGTTCTTATGTAAATGCAAAGTCTCATGTTTCGCAAACACCTACAATTTCGGTTAACCGAAGAGGCGGTTTCCCAATTCAGTATATAATTCAGGCTCCTAATTTTGAAAAGCTGGAAGAGAAAATACCTGAGTTTATGGCCGAAGCAGAAAATGATCCCACATTTGCCGGTACAGACGTAAACCTGAAATTCAACAAGCCGGAAATTTATGTAAATATAGATCGGGAAAAAGCGCAAAGTCTTGGTGTTTCTGTACTCGATGTGGCGCAGACATTACAACTTTCGCTAAGCGGGCAAAGATTTGGCTACTTTATGATGAATGGGAAACAGTATGAAGTGATTGGTCAGTTTGACAAAAAAGATCGTGACGAACCTATTGACCTTACTTCTATGTTTGTGAAAAATAAAGACGGTCTTTTAATTCAGCTTGATAATCTTGTTACCACACAGGAGCAAAGTAGTCCCCCGCAATTGTATCACAATAACAGGTACATGTCTGCAACAGTTTCTGCAGGACTTGCACCCGGGAAAAGTATAAGTGATGGTATAGACGCTATGGAGCGAATTAAAGCGAAAGTTCTGGGCGAAAACTTCACAACAGACCTTGGCGGAGAATCGCGCGATTTTGTTGAAAGTAGTTCAAATACCATGTTTGCTTTTGGTTTGGCACTATTACTTATTTTCTTAATTCTCGCAGCACAGTTTGAAAGTTTTATTGATCCCTTTATTATTATTCTCACCGTGCCAATGGCAGTTGCAGGAGCTTTATTTTCGCTGTGGCTCTTTGGTCAATCCTGGAATATTTTTAGTCAGATAGGTACCGTTATGCTAATTGGTCTTGTAACCAAAAACGGAATTCTAATTGTAGAATTTGCCAATCAGTTACGGGAACAAGGTGTGCCTAAAGGTGAAGCCATCATGCGCGCTTCAGAATCAAGATTACGTCCTATTCTTATGACCAGTCTAACGATCGCTCTGGGAGCGTTGCCTATCGCCGTGGCTTTGGGAGCTGCTTCTACCAGTAGAATTGGGATGGGAGTTGTGATTATAGGAGGTACTTTATTTTCGCTATTGCTAACTCTTTTTATAATACCTGCAGTGTATTATATGTGGTCACGGGAGAAGAAACATCGCCCTGAATTTGATAATCTGGAAATCGCTTAATAATGAACAGGAAATCCACTTTTTTCAAATTTTCAATCTTTTTTCTTTTAAGTCTGGTCACCTCTGCACAAGAACTACTTACGGTAGAAGAAGCTGTAAATATTGCGCTTGAGAACAACTACGATATAAAAATCGCCTCAAATGACCTAAAAATCGACCAAACCTCGGCTACTATTGGGAATGCCGGTATGCTGCCTTTTGTAGATGCTACGATTGCAAATTCTAACAGTATTCAAAATAGTGAACAAACGCGATCGAGTGGCGAGGTCATCAATCTCGATAATGCAAAAAACAACAGCCTGAACTACGGTGTAGGTCTAGATTGGACCGTTTTTGATGGCTTTCGCATGTTTGCGCGGTATGACCAACTAAAGGAATTAGAAAAACTAGGGGAGACCCAGTTACAACTTACAGTACTTGCCCGAGTGAGCGATGTGATGGTAACTTATTATGATCTTGTGCAGCAACAGCAGCAACTTTCTGCGCTTGATAGTACGATGGTAATTTCAGAACAACGTTTAAATCTTGCACAAAACAGATTTACAATAGGGAAAGCATCAAAGCTGGAAGTGCTAAATGCACAGGTTGATCTCAATACAGATCAAACAACTTTATTCAGACAAAAAGAGACATTTGCAAATACTAAAATTTCACTTAATCAATTACTCGCACGCGATATAAATATAGATTTTAAAGTAGTGGAAGAGATTGAGGTAGACGATGAATTATTTCTGCCTAATTTGATAGAATTAGCAGAAGAGCAAAATCCTCAGCTCCAGGCGCAACTCATAAATAAACGGGTTGCAGAATTAGAGAAAAAGCAGATAAAAGGGGGCAGATATCCTACGATAGTGGCGACTACCGGTTATAATTTTAGTGAATCTGAATCTAGTTTGGGTTTTACTACAAACGCCAACGCACAGGGGTGGAACTACGGTTTCAGCGCCAGCTTAAATTTGTTTAATGGTTTCTTTCAACGGCGCAACGAGAAGATAGCTAGTATACAGATAGAGAACTCAAATCTGGCTATAGAGCAACAACTGGATAATTTACATGCGCAATTGGGTACTGCATATCAAACTTATTTAACTAATATAAGTCTAATAGAACTCGAGCAGAGAAATGAGGCTATAGCCAAAGAAAACCTCGAGATCACGATGGATAAGTTTAGAATAGGTACGATACCAACTATTGAATTTAGAACCGCGCAGCTTAATTACATAAATGCGATCGTACGTTTCAGCAATGCAAAATTTCAGGCAAAATTATCTGAAATTACTCTGAAGCAATATGCAGGGAATTTGAGTATATAATTACTCATATTCATAAAGTGTAAACCGCTGTATAGTGACATCATCAATAAAAGATCTGATGTGTCTCCCCTGATGTGTTTGATCTCCATTTAGGTGCTGAAAGATATTCCATTTCTCATTATTGAAATTGCCACGTTCCGCTTTTAAAATTCCCACACGGGCATTTGGATTGTTCAAATTCTTAAAGGTGAATGAAACTCCAAATCCTGCATAATAGAATTCGTTATCGCCGGTTTGAATGATTATAGCGCCTGCAGGTTCCCAATCTTCTGCATTTGAGTTGGGTTCCCAGCCTAAATTATAAGTATGGCGTGCAGTAAGTTCATAATCGCCAAGTGTAAAAGTTGTCTGTTTTACCTCTTTATCAAGTAAGATTCCTTCAATTTTATTCTGACCTCGGGCTTTATCTAAAATCGGCTTTATTTGGTTAATTATCGCATAAGTTTCGGCTAATTTTTGCTCTTTTGGAGTAAGATCTTTACCGGGTATTTGCTCTATAGAAAATTGCGAAAACCCCAGAGATTCATAATGCCCAATGGTAAATAAAGCTTTAGCTGCTACCGTATTGTCAAAGCGATGTTCTGGTATAAATAGTGGATTATCCTGACGGGTGAAAAGATCACACCAGTATCTTATGTTGGGGAAATAAAAATCTGGTGCGTAGAAGTCAACGTCTTGTGAAGCCGATTTCCAGATGTCAAGAATATGTGGCAGCGGGCCGGCACTTGGGTATTCGCCTGGTTTAGCACCAGACCGATTAAGTGCTGCATTGACGTACGCCGGAATATTGTATTCTTTCTTTCCGGCTTTAGTAATTTTGTTAGTATAACCAGCGAAATAATATGCCATGAAAATTTCGTCAGTTTGTAAACGCTGACCAAATATTGTTTCCCAATTTCCTTTGGTTTTAAAACCATTTTCCTTCCAAATTTTAGAAAATTCGGGATTGAGATTTTTCCTGTTTTTAACCAGATAATCAATCAATTCTGCCGGTACTTCTTCATTGAATTTGGTGTTAGCCAGCTTACTATGATCTCTTGCAGAAGGCAGCATCCCGATCTCATTTTCCGGCTGCATCATTATAACTGTTTGCTGTTGAGAATCGATTTCTTGTATGTGCTGCATCAACTGCTGATATGCTTTTAAATCTGCAGCTAAATTATTTTCTGAAAAAGGTGTCAATATCTCCTGACTTTCACCTGATGCACTTTTTGCACGGGGAAATCTCTTTTGATCTAATTTAACCCAGGCTGGAACGTGACTGGACATGCTGTTTTTCCAGGCCCCAAACCAAAGAAATACAATTTTAAGATTATGCGCTCTGACTTCATTTATTAAATCATCAACTAACTGAAAATCAAATTTTCCCTCTTGCGGTTCAAGCAACTCCCAATAAACAGGAATTAAAACCGTATTGAGGTGAAGATCTTCCAGCCGTTGCCACACAGACTGCATAGATTCAATAGTTGAGCCGGTAGAATTTCCCAGTTCGCCACCCAGAATTAGAAACGGTTTATTATTTACAATTAATTGATATTTATCACCTACTTTCTCTATATGCGGAATTTCCTGACCATAAATAAATTGATTGTGGCTAAACCAAAAAATTGTTACGAGTAAGAGGAATTTTTCTGCTGTGGTCATTGAGATATAACGTTTGCAGAAAGATAGAAGTTTTTTGAGAGATGCTTTTGATTTAACTCTAATTACCAAAATTTAAATAATCGAGTTGTTAGTTTGTGATACCAGTAATCTTTTCCATTGGTAATAAGGGAAGATTTGAGGTGTGGTGCATTTTACGCAATATTTCTTGCTGTTGAAATAGTACTGTTTTTAAATGCTTAACAAACAATTTCTTAGGAAATTTTTAATCTGATTTTAATAAATTTTAGTAAGATCCTATTCTAACTTTAATTTATATGAAGTCGGGGAATATATAAAGAAGGTAAAGACATGAAAGTAAGAGGCTATGTTTTAGGTGGAGCAGTATTAGGTGGTTTAATTACCTTAGGGATGTTGCGCAAACAAAAAAGATATTTTGAACTAGGCGGCCGGGTGGTTTTGGTGACAGGGGGAACCAGAGGATTGGGTTTGGTTATGGCACGACAGCTAGCAGAAGCAGGTGCGCGGGTAGCAATTTGTGGTCGCGATACAAGTGAACTTGATGAAGCTTCGCGACAGTTGGCCGAATTATCTTCAGATTTTCTCTGCATTCAATGTGATGTAACTAAGAAAAATGAAGTGCAGGAAATGATATATCAAATTCGCCAGCAATGGGGAGAGGTGGAAGTTCTTATCAATAATGCCGGGATTATACAGGTGGGACCTATGGAAAATATGCAGCAAGAGGATTATCAAAAGGCTTTAGATGTATTTTTTTGGGGAGCATTTAATCTTGTTCAGGAAGTTTTACCAGGCATGAAAACCGCCAGAGTGGGTCGCATCGTTAATATTACTTCAATTAATGCTAAAGTTAGCTTTCCCCATTTGCTTCCTTATACCGTAGGTAAATATGCCTTGGCAGGCTTTTCCGAAGGAATGACTGCAGAACTTTCCCGCTCCGGCATACGGGTTACTTCGGTTTATCCTGGTCTTATGAGAACAGGTAGCCCCAGGAATATTGATGTTAAAGCTCAGCATGAAAAAGAATACGCCTGGTTTAAAATATCAGATTCCCTGCCCGGTCTTTCGATGAGTGCAGAAAAGGCTGCAGCTAAAATTATAGAAGCTATGCAATACGGCAGTAAAACCCTTGCGCTAGGCTTACCAACAAAAATTGCCATGGCTATTGGAGGCATAGCACCTGGGCTTAATATAAGTTTATTTGAATTAGCAAATAGACTTTTGCCAAATCCTGTAAGTTCAGGTTCTAATTTACGTAAAGGATATGAGAGTGAATCTGATATTACAAATTCGGTTCTAACTAAAAAGACAGAAGAAGCCGAAGAAAAAAACAACCAACTACAAAAATCTTAGTCTATGTTAAGAATATTTTTGTCAAGTATAGTAGGAACCAGTTTAATGACCGTCTATAGCTACTGGAAAGCAAAAAAGCATCGTGAACAGTTTGAAGAACCGGTATTGCTGGGTAAGCTGGTAAGGAGAACCATCCCTCAGAAAATCACTCCACAATCCTCAAATATTGCCGGATGGATAATACATTATACCATAGGTGGTCTCTTTAATGTAGCGTATGATCAATTATGGAAAAAATCTTCTCTTAAACCAGGAGCGGTAAACGGTTTCCTATTGGGAGCTCCCAGCGGCCTGCTTGGTATGGCTGCCTGGGCTATCTTACTACACGTTCATTCAAATCCTCCCCACACGCATCTGGAAAAGCATCTGAAGCAATTATTTACTGCGCATCTCATTTTTGGTATTTCTTCAGCAATGACCTACCGTCTGCTACAGAAGTCAAAAAACAGGATGAAAGAATAGTTTTTTGAGCTTTACTAGCATCTGCATGTGGTAATTCTTTTTGTTTAGACAGGAGCTAATCGCCTATAAAACATCAACTGGTCTTTTATTTTACAGATAACAGAAGGTGTTGATATTTAACCCGTTCTTAACTGGAATACAAGGAGCATTTTTATAAGTTCAGTTATTATAAATCTGAAAAAATTATAACTATGAAATTGAAAGCACTTTTTCTGAATTGCACTTTGAAAAAATCACCTGAAACTTCTAATACGGAAGCCTTTATAAAAAATGCTGAAAAGATATTTAAAGAACTTGATGTTGAAACTGAAAGCATTAGGGTAGTAGATCATAAGGTAAGTTTTGGTAATACTTCAGATGAAGGCAACGGTGACGGTTGGCCCAAAATTCTGAAAAAAGTAAAAGCAGCCGATATGCTGATTATAGCAACTCCCCTCTGGAGAGGCGACCGCGGTTCTGTGGCTAAAATGGTTAATGAACGCTTTGATGGTATTGTGCAGGAAGGAAATGATGAGAACGGCCAGTATCCCACCTATAATAAAGTAGGTGGTGTTATGGTAGATGGAAATGAAGATGGAGCTAAAAAGGCAATATCCAGTATTGTATTCGATCTTTCAGAACATGGATTTACTATCCCTGTTAACGCTTTTTGTTATTATGTGGGTAAGGCGGGACCAGGACCCAGCTATATTGAGGCAGAAGGAGACAAGCATGAATTTACAAATAATATG
Source organism: Leeuwenhoekiella sp. A2 (assembly GCF_047946655.1). GTDB lineage: Bacteria > Bacteroidota > Bacteroidia > Flavobacteriales > Flavobacteriaceae > Leeuwenhoekiella. The sequence continues at coordinate 317,101 of NZ_CP172311.1, read as the reverse complement.
ATGCTGCTTATGGTGCATAATATGGTTCATCTCGCTAAGACACTAAAAGAGAATCCCTATCCTACGCAGGTAAAGGATATTAAAGAAAGAGCTGAAAAAATGAGTGAATAAAAATATTAAGCTTGACTTATTATTTTTTATGGTTTCGCTTTAAAGTCAATACTGATCTTCCACGGGGAAATCAGTATTGTTTTTTGCTCTCAGTTTTCGAGGAAGAAGGGATAATATAACACAAAATCGGCTTGCTATTTATACTTAAATTTCTTGCATGCCCAGGGGTAGTAATAAAGAAAGAAAACTAAAACCATCGCTCGCTCTGCTCGTCTAACTTTTTATTCCGAAAGAATTTTGATTTCATATACCTCGTAGAGTTCATCATCATACTTGACGATTTTTTCCTTGAGATATTTTATGATTTTTTCTTTCAGGAAATTGTCGCTAATGGAAGCATCTTTTTTAATAACTGTAGCCGAGTATCTAACTACGGGCAGGTTATCAATTTTTTCTCCTGTGAAATTAACGGTTTCCTCTATAGGATATATTTCATCCATTTGCATTAAATGTTGCTGAACATCTTCGGTAAGTTCTGTATTCATACTGGCTTTTCTAAGAAATGGCGGATCTGCAAATTGCCAAATACCTAATCCTATAAAGAGTACCACAGCGGCAATATTAGAACTTGTAGTGATTTTTTTATTTCCACCATAAAATCGAACCCCTTTTGTGTTCACCTTACCGTAATATCTAAAAACCAAAGTAGCGGAAAGATGTATCCCTACCAGTTGTAGAATTATTCTAAAAACACTGCTCAATATCACATCCCAATTCCATAAATACAGTCCGCATCCTAATAATCCTACCGGTGGGGCGAGAGAGGCGGCTACAAGTATTCCTACGGCGGCACCTGAAACCAGGCTGTCCCTTTCTGACTGGCATATATTTATGCCTCCTGCAAATCCGGAAATTAAAGGAAGCATAATAGCCACTTTTGATACATGACTTACTTCTATCATGAGTGGAGTCATGATTTGTAAAGAAAAAATAACGGAGAGCAAAAAACTAATAATGATCCCGGTAGTGATTGCCAGGAAATAGCGGTTTAGGCTATTTTTTAAAAGATTTTTGTTTCCGGAAGCCGTTGCCAGTGCAGAATTCATCGCAGGTCCTGCAAAAGGAGCAACCAACATGGCAGCAACAAGCAGGTAAACTGTGGTGGTATAAAGACCAATCCATACAATGATACCTGCGGCAATGGAATAACCGATCAGCCCGAAATACGAACCTACGCTTTGTATGCCTGCCAGATAAATTTCAAGGGCGCTTTTAGGTCTTACATCGGCTACCTGTTCCGGTGTTTCTGATGCAGGTGGATAAAAAGGAATTATGCCACGGGGATTTAGCGAGATCTCTATATCTTCTATTTCATCTATCTTACTAATAAAATCATTCACTTTATCGTTTGGAAAATGAGTGATGAAATTATCTTTTTTATTCGAATTAAAATGAATAGTCACCTTGCCCTTGCATTCTTCTATAGCTTCGTTTATTTCTGACTTATGACCTTCTGGTATTTTTAGAATTAACTGCCTCATTTGAAATTAATGGATTCTTAATTATAAGAATTTAATTTTCCTGAAGATAATCAGAGTATTATGTTGAAAGCGTTAAATGAAAGATAAATAGTCTTAAAACTGCAATAACATCAATTTGAGCTAAATGTTTTTTTAAATAAAATTTGACCTTTTAAGAGTTCTTGTATATATGGAACAAAAGCTATGCGATTACCGTTACAATCCATATCCCATAGTCCACAATTTGAAAAGCTTGTTAAATCATCCCAATCAGGACGGTCTATTACAGGATAAATACACATGCCCCTCAGATCAACACCTAAATTAATTGCTTTTAAACACTCTGTCACAACTTCTTTAAGCCACAATACTCTTAATGATCCAAAATGTCCGGTTTCAGCAAGAAGAATGGGTAAATTATAACGTTTTTGTGCAGTTAATAATAGTTCAGAAAGGGGGGTTAAACTTCCATTTAAATCAGGCCAGGGTAGAATTTCATTATTTTGTTTCCATTGATTATTATAATAATAGTTAAACCCGAGCATATCTAATAGAGATTCGTTTCCTCCAAGTTCCGGGCATTCTCTTCCCATTATTATATCCATTGCCTGGAACTGAAAATTATTAATCTTAGCCACTTCTGTAAGCTCAACATTGTCATAAGCCGGATGCACTTTTACAAGAGGTTCTATGGCAAGTATGACTGTATCAGTTAAAATAGCTCTAATAGCTTTAATTCCTAAAATTGCTGCTCTACATAAGTGGTATTTAATATCCCATCCTGAATTTACAGCAAATGGCACTGTACCTCGCATATCTCCAGAATGCCATGATAAAAAGCTTATTTCATTAAATGGAACAAGCCAAAGAGCTTGTTGGGAGTTTTCATAGTAGAATATAGTAAACTGTTCACAAAAAGCTACAAAACGGTCAATAAATTGAGGGTGTGTGGGAAACAAACCATCCGGATATCCGAAATGGCAAAGATCCCATATAATTTGTATATCTAAACATGAAGCCGCTTTTAAAAAGCTTTTTACTTCTGTAAAATCAAACTTATAAGGGGCGACTTCAACAGAACTCCAGCAAACACCTTCCCGCACCACATTTATTCCGATATTTTTTAAAGCTTTGTAATCCTCAAAAACTTTGATATGGTGTAATGTTTCTTTTTGAAGATTAATACGGACCCCTGATCTGTTTATATGATCTGCACATTCAAACCCACCCATAAAAAAACTTTTTAATGTCAAATTATTCTGCATGTTGCGGGACATTTTTTTTCTGGAGTGTTTTAAAAAGATCTAAAGCATTTTTAAAGGCCTGATCCATATTGAAATATTTATAATTGGCAAGTCTCCCCACAAAATGTATGTTGGGGTGTTTTGCGGCTTCCTCTTTATATTTTTTATAGATTTCCTGGTTCTTAGTATTTAAGACAGGATAATATGGTTCTCCTTCATCTGTAGTATATTCTTTTACAATTGTAGTTTTCTTGCTTAATTGATTACCAAAGTGTTTATATTCTATAATTCTGGTATAATCTACCTCCATACCGGGATAATTTATAACTGAATTTTCCTGAAAAAATTCTTTGTTTATCGTTTCGGAAACAAAATTGATTGAACGGTACTCCAGTTTTTCTACAAGGCTGTGCTTAAACTCAAAAAAGCGGTCTATGGGACCGGTATAAAATATTTTTTCAAAAGATGGAAGTTGTTGTTTAATATCAAAGTAATCAGTTTCCAGCCGTATAGTTATATTAGGATGCTTCAAAATATTTTCAAACATTTTAGTATATCCACCCTTCGGCAGGGCTTGATATGTGTCACTAAAATACCGATTGTCTGTATTTGTTCTAACCGGAATTCTGTCTAGAACAGAGGCGTCAAGTTCTTCCGGATACTTATCCCATTGTTTCTTCGTGTAATGTCTAAACATTTTTTCATAAAGCGTATTTCCAACCTTGTTTAACACGGCTTCTTTACCATTTTTAGGATATTCTATCTTTACACGGTTTTCTTCCAGCCATTGTTCCATCTCTTCACTATTCTTTAGTTGCAGATTGAACAATGTGTTAACTGTGTCTCTATTGACAGGTATTGGGACTAATTGATCTTCTACTTTTGCAAGCACAGTATGCTCCCAAGCATACCACTGAGCAAATCTATTTACATACTGCCATACTTCCTTTTCATTGGTATGGAATAGGTGAGCTCCATATTTTGAGACTAAAATGCCATTATCGTCTATAAAATCATAACAATTACCTGCTATATGATCTCTTTTCTCTATAATTAAAACCTTTTTACCATTAGCTGCATATCTTTCAGCTAAAACAGCCCCAGATATACCAGCTCCTATAATTAATATTTTATGGCTCATTCTACTCGTTCCTTCATTATTTGTAACATTTTTTGTGTGGTGGCGTCCCAGGATGTTTGCTTTAGAATAGATTCATAGGCTGACTTATCTATTTTTATTTCACTGCTTGATATTTTAATAATAGCTTGTGAAAATTCATAAGCATTAGTAACGATTTCAATTACCTGGGAGTAATCTCTTGTAACGTCTTTTATGGGTGTAGAAATAATAGGCTTACCCGCTGCCATATATTCCAATGTTTTAGTTGGACTTATAAATTCAGTAGCTTCATTTAAGGCAAACGGCATCATTGAAATATCAATATGCTTTAAATAAAATGGTAAATCATCATAACTTTTCATTCCTAAATAATGAATGTTATGTGCTCTTGGAAGGTCACCTTCATCTATTTTTGCCAGAGGGCCTATCATAATAAATGAAATCTTAGGTAATGCTAAAGCTGTTTCATGAATCAAATTTAAATTTATACGCTCATCTATAACGCCTATATAGCCAACTATGGGTTTAGGAATTGCAGCTAGATCTAAGGGAATTTTAGAATAGGTACTTGATTGTTTAAAATGTGCAACATCAACTGAACTTGGAAAGCAGTAAACATTGGGTGAAAGCTTCGATTTTGCTTCATAGAGAGATTTTCCTCCGGTAAATACCAAATCTGCCTTTTTAATAAGAAATTCTTCTTGAACTCTCAACTGCTGGGAAGCCCCTTTAAACTGAGACAGTTCATCCATACAATCGTAGATCATGGTATTAGCATTTATATAGGGTGTCAACTCTACAAAGGCAGCTGAATAAAACCAGACAATATCAATACTCTGTAGATTTAATTCTTTTAAAACATGTTGTATATGGGCTATACTTTCAACTTTAGGTCGAACAAGGGTAAGGCTGGAAGATATATTCTCTAATTCATAATTGCCATTACCACCTATAGCTATTGGTTCTTCTATAACGATTATATTATAATCTTGAGATAACCTGCTCAAAATATGCTGAGGACGCTGATATACAAAATTCCAGCGTAGATGAGAAAATACGATAATATCATATTGAGCAGTTAATTTATGGGTGGTAGTAGTAGATGAATTTTTTTGTGCTACAGAGGCGTTATTATTCATGTGATATAATTTAAAGTAATTAAAAATATATCAGAATAATATCTAAGATTAACGCTTTAGAAACAAAAACTATCGTAATTGAAATTTTAAAGGTTAAAGATGAAGAAATATTGAAAATCAAGATCAAGCATAGAATTTTGTGGCTTATAAACTTGATATCCGGAGCAGTTGCATTTAAAGCGCTTATGCCAAAAGATGCTATTGTAAGGAGCAGAAAACTAGTAATGCAATATTACAGGCACGTACTACATATTCCTGATGAGATAATTGGCTAGAATATTTTTGTTGAAAGGGTTAGAACTTCACATACCTTTTGTTAGGGCTTATTGTTTTTAGTGAGTAACAATGTTTTCGCATAATTTTGATAATTTTCATCTCCTTCGTATGCCTCTTCCAAAGTTTTTTCTAATTTTTCTTGAACTTCACTAATATCTAAGTTTTTGATATAAAGTAAAGCAGTTTCGTATCCAGAAATTTGAAAATGCGTTATTTGTAAGATTTTAGATATAATTCCTACATCCATCAAGAAACCTTTCGAAAAATCAGAATATAATTCATGAGTGTCCATAAGCAGACCTCGTATAATATTTCCATCCTTTATCGCAATTTTTAAATGCAAGAGCTCTCCAATATCTTCCAGCCTGACTTTCTGTTCTTGCGTTTCTATAGCGAAATTTTTTATATGCTCTTTTAATTTAGTATCTGTTACATAATCGAGCATTTCTGCTAGAGCATCTAAAATCAATAATTCAGAATTGTATAAATTTTGTAACTGTTTTTCTAAAAGGTCCAGCATTATTTTCATATAGGTTTTAAAAATTGTAGAGTATAAAGAATGAAATTTGATAGTTTGGCCGTATTAATACTTAAGAAATTGAGTAATAGTTTTTACATAAACTAAAAAAGGGAAACTTTAAATTTCCCTTTTGATCATTTAGATAAGGTAGGCTAATATTGAAGCTTTGCTTATTTATAGGTCCCTTTGATTAATTTGTTTATAGGCTAAAGTTCATATTTATAAATTAATGTGATTATCTCTATAAATAGTAAAATGTACCATATAAGTTATTTTAACTATAATTAATAGTTCACGATTCACTTTTATAATCATTAAGAATATAAAAATTATTATAGCTTAGTGTACGAAATATAAAATGCCAAAAGGCATAGTAAAATGGTATTATAGAAAGGACCTTGTTTTGAGAAATGCTTTAAGCATATTTTTATGGTTTCCTGAATCGGGTAATCCATGCCCTGTATAGGAGTCATGTATTCTTTTAGTAATTCTGGAGTATCGTAATATTTATCATCTGATAGTGTACGAGTTTCATAACTATCATAAGCCCCATGGGCGATTTCTTTTCCCACTATTTGTATAATATCTTTATGTCTTGTATCACATTCAATTTTGGTGTATAAGGGCAGTAATATTTTTTTGTCTCCCTCCAATACCTGTAAAAAATTACCTTCGGAATAGAGCAATATACCCTTCAAACCTTCTTTGAGATTATAGTGTAGTGTTTTATTCATTACATCTTTAAGATCAGAATTTTGAAGTTCTTGAGAAGCAGTGCTTACATAACAAATAGCATATTTCATAGCTTGTGGTTGTTCTAATTAAGGAAGTATGGTATCTTCTAAATTAGATAATGGAATACATAAATTTCTGAATTATGTGTTAAATGAACATCTAGAATATGGAGAGGTCAGATTTTTCATTTAATCTATCGTATTGATATAATGAAGTCTAACTTTTAAAAAGAAGCCGCTTGAATTCCAGTAATGTTGAGATTTTTTTTTTGAGCAGTTCAATTCTAATATCTTAAAACCAGAGGTGAACATTATGATTACCTCTCCCGGTTTGATCATTTGAGTTCTGTATTCTTAAGGCTTTCAATATCTCTTTGTGTTTTATTATTTACTTTCCAATACAATATATTCGGTTGCTTTGTTTATAGGCCTTCCTGAAGATTGAGGTGTAATATAGGTACAAACCCGTTTCCAACATCTCAAAATAAATCATAAAATATTATCAAATATTTAATCTTTGGTGAGCTCACTAGTAATTTCTCCATTTTCTTAGAAAAGTTTAAAGGTGTAGGTGGGAAGATTTAGAGAATTGAGTAAATAAGCATATTGACCTAGTAAATCAGAGATAGAACCATTTTTATCATATAGCCAATTATGGGAAGGGTTTTGTTTAATTATACTTATATTTAATATAATCTTAGAACAATAGTAGAGATTTATTTTTTAATATTGCATTGTGAGACGAACTAAAAATATAGTAGATATTTTTCCAAAACACCTATTTTGGGATATGGATTATAGTAAACTTGATCTTCAACAAGATAAGGATATTATTATTCCGAGGGCACTATTTGCTACTACTGAACAAACGTTTCAGAAAGATATTCTAAAATTAGAAAATCTTTATTCTCAAAAGCAAATCCTCAAATATCTTAAAAACACTAAGGAACGTATTAGTAATAGAGTATGTCATATGGTATCCAATAGATATCATATTGAGGAATTTTCTAGATTTAAGCACTAAGATGGGGGCAGTTGACCCTAAATTAATTTCACTGTTAAAAGAATTACAAGCTCTTCCTTCCCTTTCAGAATTTGTATTAGCCGGTGGTACCAATTTGGCATTACGCTATAATCATAGAAAATCTATTGATATAGATTTAATATCAAATGAAGTTATAGGTAAGATTGGTTTTGAAAAGATTATCGAAGAAATAACCTCTAAATATGGTGATCATGCTACCTTAATTCCTATGAATGAGGATTTAAGCGAACAATTTATTTTTCTTCGCGCCTTTATTCCCACAGATGATTTAATAATAAAAGTGGAAATCTTGCAAAACATCCAATATTTATTTGATGTAGAAACTCAGGATAGTATTCGTTTGCTTTCTAGCAAGGACGTTGGCCTTTTAAAACTGATGAGTGCCTCCAACCGGTTTGCTAAAAAGGATATCTATGATCTGGATTATATCACCGATGATATTGATATAGTTGAGCTCTTTGATAATTTTAAACAAAAAAGTGAAATCTATAATAAACCAAAATATAAATGTTTATTCGACCTGGACGATGAGGAAAGTCCAATCGATAACTTAGATCTCCTTTTAGCATTCGATAGAAATAGAAAAGAACCAGGTAAAGTATTCCATTCTCATGACCGTATCGACGTAGTAGAAGGCAGCAAAAGCTGGGCTTTAGCGCGAATAAACTGGAGATCAAAGCTCAGAAAATTATATAAATCAGAAAATAAAAATTTCCCCAATTTGGCATCATTTATTACTTAGGGAAATATAGCTCACCCGTTAAAGAAATAATTTTTACTTATTTGAATCTTTAATGATACTCATTCATCTATTTCCAGAATTTCAACTATGGGGTATAATTACTCTTTGGTCAGTTTTTTTAATCCCTCCAGAGGGTTTAATTCCCCGAGGCTTGCCTCGAATAGAAAATGAATTTTTCAATTCATACCTCGTGGGCTTGCCCCGAGGTTGTTGATTCGGGTCTGGTAGGCCTGCAAATAGTTTCTTTTTGTTTTCTCGTCTAAAAAGGAAGCCATAGTAAGCGTATTTACCTGATCGGAACCTTTGAGCATGGAAGCTATGATCGTATTAAACTGCTTCGAGGAAAGGCCTACCTGTTCGGACAGGACTTTAAACTGTCCGGCGACATGGGTTTGGGCTAGCTGGGCCGGTAGTAGACCGTCCAAAGCAAAATCACTATCCTCAATATGAATACGTGTATTGAGGAGGTCATAAGCAGGACTTAAGCGATGATCTCCCATAGGTGTTTCTATAATAGCAAAATTCTTCAGGTGGGCATCACCGTTAGAAAATAAATAGTTGAATAAGAGAATTTTAAATAATTTGGGTGTTTCCACGCGGTAGGCGGGAAGGTATTTCTTCATCAGTTCAAATAATTCCAGGTAATTCCCTTCATATTTATAATGGTCCCCATGGGTCTGTGGGGTTTTACCGGCCAGTGAAGCAAAATCCTCTTTGGCCTTTTTACTACCACCTAACTGTACATCAAATCGTTTGGTGATGTAGGCCGGGTTTCCTTTTTTAAAAAAGATCAGCGCATTCTCTGCGGTCTCGATCCCGTATACCTGCCGAGCGATCTGCATGGTCAAATGCTCATTGGCCGGCATCTGGTCCCTTTTTTTCCCGGAATTAGGAATTGGTTTTAGAATATGAGTGCCCCGTTCTCCTTTTTTGATCAGACGTAGCTTATTCTTTTCCAGTACTATTGAAAATTTTTCCTGGACGCCTGATATGGAAATCCGCTTTTGATTTTCTTCAAATAACTTATCCGTAGGAGCACCCGAATTTGGAGCTTCATAGGGAAGGATGTGGGATACCTTGCGTCCATCAAATACCCGTTTAAGGCTGGTTCGGCTATAGGTATCAAAACCTGGGGCCAGGGTACCGGGACAATGCGTAAGCTTTGGTATCATATCGAGGCCTTAAGTTTTTTAACCGTGATGGCCCCAATGGTATCATAGCGGGCCGTCGCCATAAGGATGCCAAAATAGTCATCAGTATCCAAGCGTTCTGCCTGGCAAACTTTTTGTCGATTCGTCCCTTCCGGAATCATATTATAAAAAAACGGAAATAAATACTGGGAATGGTATTCCTGTTGGGACCGGGGTAAGGTCAGACTAATAGAAACATTGTCCACATCAGCCAGCCAGCAGTCTAAATAACGGAAGGTAAAACTACTGTCATCATGCTGCTGGAGCACCCCAGCTTCGGTCCCTTTGTATAAAATAGCGGCTTGTCTCATTTAAGCTATATTTTCTTAACCTGGAGGGTGATCTCCAGACCTAATACATCGGTTATTTTTTGTATCGATTGTAATGTGGGATTGGCCTGTCCGGTCTCGATCTTATACAAAGTAACAATCCCAATATCGGCCATCTCAGCTAATTGTTCCTGGGTGATGCGCATGTGCTCCCGTCGCTGTTGAATTAACTTTCCGATGTTTACAATTGCTTCCATTTTTAGATGTTAAAATCCACAATATAATGAGGATTTTGGTTTTATATTAATTTCCTGACTCAAAAATACATTAAAATCCATACTTTAATGAGTATTTTGATTTTTTTTAGTAACATTATATACAAAATATACTATGATCCACACTTTAGTGAGGGTTTTTGGGATTTTTTGGGTGGTGTTAGCAGAAATGAATAGCTGAAATAGGAAGGAAATAGTGTTCGATAAAGATCGTAGATTTTTTAAAAGCAATAGAGAGAAATAATTGTCTTCCTAGGCTGAGTAACCCATAGGCCACTATTATGATAGCTGAAACCTTTCTGTTAATATTCCTGATCTATAAGAATGTAGTAGCTCCTTGAGATCTTCAATAAAATCTTCTACTTGATCTCCGTCTTTAATGTCAGAAACTTTCAATGGCTTATCAGAGTAAGAATAAAGGGTTATACTGGACTCTATGTCTATTTCCTCTTCAATGGCTTTTACTTTAGATTCAAAGGGCAGGTGTGCTATGATTCTTTTACCTTTATCATCAAAAATGAGTGTGTAGCCGGCTATTCCAGTTTGTTCTTGATAGGCTTTTGCAAATCCGCCGTCAATCACAATGAGCTTGCCGTCTGCTTTAATAGGGCTTTCTCCTTTTTTCACTTCTACCGGTACATGACCGTTGATAATAATAGATTTTTCAGGATCCATTCCAAAGTCCTGCATGATTTTCAAGGAGGTTTCAGGAACATCCCTATAGCGGTAGTACTGGCTTTTCGTTTCCTTATGAACTGTAATGTCCTTAATAAAGTATCTTTCAAAGGTGGTCATTTTGTCTTTTCCGAAAAGGGGAGAATCCGGCCCGGCCCAAAGGTACCACATCATGTCTACCGCCAGCTCATTTTCTGCAGTGTCCTTAATTCCCGAAAAGGCTTCCCGGGTAAGTTTCTCGAGAAAATCCATATAAGCCTTTCCTTTCAGTTTTTTCCCCAGCATCTCTACATATGCAAGATCCCCGTTTTCATCTATTGGAATAGAACCATGAAACAGCAGGCAACCATTAACAATGTGGTACATAGATCCTTTTTCAAATAAAAACTTTACGTGATTTTGAAGCCGACCGCTTTGTTGAAAGGATTCTGAAAGTTTTATGACCAGGTCTTCCTCTTCTTTAGAGAGTTTTGTGGGGTTTTTTGGATCAATAGTGGGAAACCAGGTGTCTTTAAGTGCGTATTCTTTACCATCTAAACGTATGCTGCCCTGGGAGAGATCCATATGTTCCAGCATTTTTCTGTGGGTCATCTTAAACTCTGGTCGTCGGTCTATAAGTTGTTCCTCAAGTTTAAATTGTATGATGCTAATCGCCTTGTGCATGATCCTGTTGAGCCACTGTTCGCTTTCATTCAGCAAATCCTCGGGTTTAATTTTAGGATTAAAGATCAGACTTTTATCTTCTTTATAATGTTCCAAGGCGAAAGAGGCAAGGTGAATAAGATTTATTCCGTAGCCTTTCTCAAGGGTGCTTGTATTTCCATACCTAAGGGAAAGTCTTATCACATTGGCCATACAGGCAAGTGAGCCGGAAGCTGCTCCCATCCATACCATATCGTGGTTCCCCCACTGTATGTCTACGGAATGATATTCGATGAGGCTGTCCATCACTTCCTCGGCACCGGGCCCCCGGTCGAATATATCGCCGATCACATGTATTTTGGAAATTGCAAGGCGCTGTATAAATTCAGAAAGGGCCATGATAAGTTTATCACATTCTCCAATTTCAATTACGGTATCTAAAAGTTTCTTGTGATACTTACTTTTAGCTTCACCGGCAATTTCGCACTGCAGTAGTTCAGCAATAATTAATCCATAATCCCGGGACAAGAGCCGGTCGATCTTTCTTTTCGTATAAATAGAGGTAAAATCATTAGCAACCCGCACGAGCCTTTTTACTAAAATTTTATAGAAATAATCCAGGTCTTCACTTTCCTTTTTTATCTTGTCCAGTTTCTCTGAGGGATAATAGATCAATGCCGCCAGACTCCGAAGATCCGTTTCATTCAATTCATTCCCAAAAAGTTCCACTATCTTTTCCCGGATCAGCCCCGAACCATTTCTTAACATGTGCTTGAATGGCTCGTGTTCCCCGTGAATATCGCTTATAAAGAGCTCTGAACTTTTGGGAAGAGACAAAAGTGCTTCCAGCAGAATAATCTCTTTCCCTACCTGGGCGGCGTTGGGAAATTGATTGGACAATAATTTCAGGTACTTTGGATCATTTTTCATAGCCTCAATTGCGCGTCTAGTGATAATTTTATCTAAGTTAAAGATTTTGAATCCCTCCAGAGGGTTTAATTCCCCCGAGGCTTGCCTCGAATAGAAAAAGAATTTTCCAATTCATACCTCGTGGGCTTGCCCTGAGGTTGTTGAATACAAAAATTACCACCAGTTAAAACAGAAGGTCATAGCTCCTTGTATGTCGCAAAATATTTTAAATTTTCCAGTAGTTTTACCCTTAGTTAAAGAGACTGTTACTTTGTAGTTACCAGCGCTTAAACCATAGTCGAATCCTTAAGCCTCCAACGGCCAGTCCCTATACTGCCCCTCTGCCTGTTCAATTACTTCCTTCAGTAAAGTATCCAGTTCAGAAAATGGCACTTTGCCCCGTAATTCCTTTTTTACTGCCAGCCGAATTGCGGCGCGGGCGTCTTCCTTTTTGGTCCAGTCGAGTTGGAGGTTTTTCTTGACGGAAGCTACCACTGTATGCACCAGGTCCTGGATAGGGCCGGCCTGATTGAGGAGCTTTTCGTTGGCAGATAACATGTCGTAAAAAGCCAGTTCATCTTCGGTTAAACCGAGTTGTTTGGTCCTTATGTCATCCTGCTGAAATTCATTCGCGATATCCAGCAGGTGCTTGATGGCGGCAATAGAATCTAAAGAATTCCGGTGGTAATTGCTCAGCACTTTTTCCAGCTCGTCTTTCAGCTTGCGCATCCGCCGGATGTTCTTGGGCATTCGCACCCGTATCTCATCGTTGATGATCCTGCGCAGTAATTCTACTTTAATATTCTCGTCTCCTTTTTTCTTTACTATGGCCTGGAACTTATCGTCTACTATGGAAATATCGATCTTATCCAGGTTGTACATTTTTGCCAGGTCCACAATTTCCTGCGATTCCAGGGATTTACTGATCAAGTCCTTTATCTTTTCGTTCTTTTCCCTGCGCGGACCGGGAGGGAATTTGATCTTTCTGATGAGTTGCCTGATCTTTTGAATGATCGCCAGTTCTTCCTGTATCTCCCAAACCCGCGGATCTGAACTGGTCATTGCCACCAGTTCCGCCAGCTTGCGCTCTTCGAGCAAAAAGGCGTCGGTAATGGCATCAGATTTTAAAAGGCTATTCACTACTCCGCTAGACCATTTCATCTTGTCCATATCGCTCATAGCATTGATCCTTTCCGCAGAAAAATCACCTATGAGATCTATCACCTTCTCAAATTGCTCCAGGCAAACTTTTACCGCGACCTCCAGATCCAAAGTCGGTTTTCCTTCCCCTCCTCCGGCCGTGTATTTTTTAGTGGCTTCAGCAAGGAAGCCGGAGATGCCTATAAAATCTACTACAAGTCCGTTGGGTTTATCTTTAAAAACCCGGTTTACCCTTGCAATGGCCTGCATCAAGTTATGGCCTTTCATGATCTTATCCACATACATCGTATGGGCGCAGGGGGCATCAAATCCCGTGAGCCACATATCGCGAACGATCACAATTTGCAGCGGATCCTCAGGCGTTCGGAAACGCTTTTTTATGGCTTCCATCGCATCTTTGGTGCGTATGTGCGGATTCCATTCCGGGGGATCCTTGCTAATGTTTCCGGTCATAATCACGGCTATTTCAGGGCAGCCTTCCAATGCCGTCAGGGCATTGTACATTTTTACGCAGTTCTTGCGGCTCATACAAACAATCATCGCTTTGCCTTCCAAGCTTTCGGTCCTGGCCTTAAAATGGGTGAGGATGTCTTTGGCAACCCTTTCCACCCGTTCAGCAGACCCGGCGGCATCTTCTATAGCGGCCCAAACCGCATTGTTCTCCTCGTCCTCATCTTCTTCCATTTCATCCAGCTCCCTGTCATATTTGGCTTTGATGTTGAGCGGTACCATTTTTGGCTCGTAATAAATGGGCACCGTAGCCCCATCTTCCACGGCCTGTTTGATATCGTAGGTGTGAATTGTAGGGCCAAATACCTGCTGGGTATCGGCATCTTTGCCATCTACGGGAGTTCCAGTGAAGCCCATAAAGGAGGCATTGGGCAAGGCGCGTCTTATGTTCTGCGCGAAGCCACCGCTATGGAACCCGTACTGGGTGCGGTGGGCTTCATCTGCCATCACGATAAGGTTGTAACGTTCAGAGAGTACAGGATGGGAGAGCTCTTTTCCCGAAGCCAGTTCTTTTAACCGAAATTTCTCAATGGTGGTAAAGATCACCCCGCCGCCATCGGTGCTTAGCAGGGCCCGCAGCTCATCTGTGGTATTGGCGTGTTGTACGTGGCCCACCAGGTCTTTGCACAGCACAAAATTCTCATAGAGTTGCTGGTCCAGGTCATTGCGGTCTACCTGGATGAGGATGGTGGGATTTTTCATTTCGGGCATTTGCCTCAGGATCCCGGTAAGGATGGCCATCGAAATACTTTTGCCCGATCCCTGCGTGTGCCAAATCACTCCCAGGCGACCGTCACCGTTGGGTTTTATGTTTTCTACCGCAGAGTCCACCGCTTTTTTGATGCCCCAGTACTGGTGATATTTTGCGCCTTTCTTGATTATTTTCCCGTTGTGGTCTTCGTGGAAAATGAAGTTTTGCAGGTAATTTAATAAGGTTTTCTTCGGAAATAATCCCTTCAGCAAGGTCTCCAGCTGAAGTTCCTGTTTCTGCTGAAGGTCATCCCCGTGAACGCTTTTCCACGGAGCAAACCACTTTAGGGAGGAGTTGTACATCCCGTGTAGGGTTTCCAGCCCATCTGAAATTACCGTGATGACATTGTAATCGAACAGCTGCGGAATATCCCGAAAGTAATGTCCAATTTGCCGGTGCGCGTTTTCCACCCCCACCTCGGGATCAAACATATTCTTGAATTCAAAAACAATAAGGGGAAGTCCGTTGATGAAGATGAGCAGATCTGTACGCCGGCTGTTCTTGCCAATGATCTTTACTTCATCTGCACACACAAAGGTATTTTTCTCTGGTTCCCTGTAATTGATAGGGTAGAGGTGCCGGGCCTGTTCTTTGCCCGAAGCATCTTTCCAGGTAATGGAAACCCCCTGGGTCATTTTAAGATGAAAATCGCGGTTGCGGTGATCGAGATCCATTCCCTCGTGCTGCGTAAAAGCTGAAAGGGCTTCGTTAATGGCGGTTGCCGGAACGGCGGGATAGGAGCTGACTAAAAATTCCCGAAGATCCTCCTCCAGCACCACCTTCTTAAGGTCCCGCTGCAGGGAATTCCCTTCTTTATAGGTGTACCCCAACTCCTTGAGGCACTCTATGGCAGCCTTTTGCACCGTGATCTCGATCATTTGTGTCATAAGACTTCTGTTAAGGTTTTCTCCGCGTCTTTTACGCGGACTTCCCCGCTGATGAGTTTTGGCAGTAAGGTGTCGCGGAGTTGAGTGAGGGTTTGGTTTTCAAAATTATTTGATATAATTATCCTTGATATAGAATAAAACTGTTCCAAAACCTCATCCATTATTGCTTCAATACGAGGTACAGGTATTTTTATTAATAGTAAGTTTTGCTTGTTTAATTTAGGTTGAACAGCACCAGTTATAAAAGGGTTCAAATCTAATTGAGCAAAATGACAAACAATCATTTCATTAATTCCATTTTTTTTACCTTTTAGAATATGAGCGTGATTATTTACCCAAAATTGACCAACCGCACGAAATGCTATTGGTGTTTTACGAGAACGTAAATTTTCTCCATCCTCGGAAACAATAACATATTCCCCATCAAATTTGTAATCATCAATATTATCAATAATTCCAGATGCGCCATAGTATGGAAATGGTCCTTTTCTTGTACTTCTTTCTCTGGTGCTTAACGGGACTCTCTTAGAATTTAAAATATTAGCCAAATCACCTATACTTTTCACTTCCCATCCCTTCGGAATTTCCCCCAATTCAGAAGCTACAAACTCCCCATCCTGAAATGGTCCAAAATCCACAAACCAATGCTTGTATAAAGCCATTGCCATTTCCTCCAGGGTTTTGTTCATCTGGAGGTTGAGCTCGATCTTATCGTCTAAGGCAGAAAGGATGGAGGTTATGGATCTTTGTTCTTCTATTTCTGGAATATGGGCTTCAATATTCTCAAAGGTATTTCTTGTAATGGTATCAAAAACAGAACCGTGAGAATTCGCTTGGATGTTAGTTATAGAGGATTTTAATAAGTAATAACCGAAGTCATTGATTAATAATTTCTCTTTGCCAGAAAGACCATAACAAGATTGATTAAAAGCCATATCTCTTCCCAATTGGGCTATTTGTCCTACTGTTCCTCTGGCGGAGATAATTAGTTGACCTTTTGACAGAATTTTTGTACTACTTTTTTGAAGCCCGAGTTCAGTAATAGATTTCTCTGTAGAGAAAACCGTTCTCTGATCATTATTGAAATCAACTACAGATAACCACGATATATTACCATCCCAATATTCTTTAATTTTTGTTTTTGGAGTTCCTCCACCAATTATTTCAAAAACTTCTGAAAGTTTATAGGTTTTCCAGTTTTCTGGCATTATTCAGATTTAGTTTTTTTAATAATTTCATCATACTTAGCTTTATAATCATTAGAAAGTCTACCATATTCTAAATGGTAACTATTCTCATAACTCATCAACTTTAATAGCTCATCAATTACACTATCAATTTTCAAAGAATCAATAAAATCATTAAAATTATATTTACCCTTTTCATCCGAATAATAACCAATTAAATTTGTCAACACATCATCAACCGGCAAATTCTCATTTGAAATAATCTTTTCATCATGCTCTCTGTTAATTTGGTAAATATATGTGTCTCTAATATCCGCCAATCCTTTTGATAAACTAATTCCTCTTGCTGACTTTAAATCAATAATTGAAGTTAAAGTATCGGAAAGTTTTCTTACGCCTTTAACAACTTCATATTCAGATTCAATCATTGATAGAACTTCATTAGTAATTGCTTTACTATTAATCTTAAATTTTAATAAGGACATATGATCAATAAACTTTCCAGGGGTAAATAAATGCCAATAGCTGAAATTTGGATTTTTTGGATGAAACTCCTTCCGAAATTCCTGAAATGTTTTGTCCCAAGTTAAAACTGTTGGATCAATTATCTCATCTAAATTATTGATATGAAAAAAGAAAAGAGAATCGAATAGTAGAGAACGAGGTCTTCTTTCCACATCGGATCGAGAATAAACATCCCCCAAAGTTTTTTCTATTCTCTCATAATCTTTTCGAGTTTTATAATCTCTATTATATGGAGGCACATCATCAATCTGTATATGGTTATCTTTAAAAATTTTATAAAAGATCTGTTTTAAATATTCTTTACTTTCATCATTCTCAACCCTATTGATTGACAATCCAAAAGATTCTAAATATTTTCGAAAAGACATATCAGTTAATCCCTCTTCTTTAAGTGCCATATATAGATTAAGTATTTCATTATTTGAACCACCTAAAGATTCAAATAAACCTAATTCTTGAATTGGAAGAAGTCTTATGGCACTCTGAAAATGGTCTGCTAATTCTGTAATATATAATTGTGTAGTATTATAACATGCAGATTTCTCCTTTACAACTATTAATTCAAAAAGTTCTTTTGCAATTTTAAATTTATAATTATCATAATTATAATCAGGCTCTTTCATTACTAAAAGAAGATAGATAAGGATGGGTGTATCTAAAAATACTTCCTTTTTATTTCTTCTAGCATATGCACTAAATTCAGGGTTGTTTATTAAATCTTTATACAACTTTCCTGCTGAAATTTTTGCAAGAAAATTGTTTTTTGTACACAAATCAAAAACTTGTTCAATAAATAGCTTACTTAAATTTTTATCATCAAAACTATCATTTACATAATCATAAAAATCTCTAATTTCTTTAATTGAATCCTCTTCATCATAACCATTGGATATTTCATTCAAATCAATTTTATTTTGACTAATAAATATAGCTTTTAACCTATCAATTAATTTTCTAATTTCGATAACGGAAGCACTGTCGTTTATTATTATTTGAAGTTTTGAAGAAAAATCTCGTTCTAGCAGTTCTGAATTTTCACGTATTATTTTAATATTTTTACTTTCATTTTCAGATAGCTTATAGTTGTCATTGTTAACTTTTTCAATCTTTTGCGTGCTAAATAGGTTTTGTATCAACCTGTCACAATATTGCTTTGATACATTGATTTCAAATTCATCATTTATTCTATTTATAAGATCTTGGATTGAAATGCTAACATCATTACTCTTGTATAATTCATTTAAAATAAATGAAGTAATAAATCTTTCTTTTAATTCCTTCGAATCATCAGCATAGGATAAGTAATCAAAATATAATTTTTGATTTTCGTCAAAGTAAGAGTCCTCGTCTTGTACAAAACCTCCTAAAAAATTACGCAGTGTTTCTCTAGAAAGGAAATAATCTGGTCTATCTAAATAACTAGCTATAGCCTTATTGTCAAAAACTTTTAATTCTAAGGAGTAATCTTCTCTTGCTTTATCAACTAATTCAATTACTTTGCCTTCTGATGCACCTCTAGAGTAGTAGAAATAAAAAGTGTTAGAATAGCCGTGTTTTTCAGTTAGGCTTGAAATTTTCACCAAATCCTTTTCAAGTTTGACGTATACATTTTTGTCGATAGTTATTTGTAAGGGAATTTTCCTTTCCTTTTTATCTTCGAAAATTTTTACATCAATGCCCCCATCACCTTTCCCGTCGGTAATTACAACAGCATCAACTTTCCAAAAATTCTTTATAAACGCTTTTATAAATATATCAAACTGATCTTTTGTTAAACCTGCTATCCAATTAATATAATTCTTTGAATAATCCATATCTTATATTTTCTCAAAAAAATTAGCTTTAATTTTTTCCTTTAATTCCTCCCCTTTTTCAAACTGCTCCATCAATTGCGCCTTGAGGCCCTCCATTTTTTCTTTAAAAGGGATCCCGTCATCTTCTTCGGCTTCTGTGCCTACATAGATACCAGGGGTAAGTTTGTAAACCTGCTTTTGGACATCGGCTATGGTAGCTGCTTTGCAAAAGCCTTCCACATCAGAGTAGCTCTCGACTGCGCTCGAGCTGACATCCTCGACATTTCGCCATTTGTGATAGGTTTCGGCTATCTTATTTATATCATCATCACTCAATACCCGCAGTTTTCTGGTGGCCATTGTGCCCATTTTGGAGGCGTCCAGGAACAGGATCTCATTATTGCGCTCGCGATGGGTGCCGTCTTTTCCGTCGCGGTTTTTGCTAAGGATGAAAAGGCAGGCGGGGATTCCGGTGGTGAGGAACAGCTTGTCGGGCAGGCGAACAATGGCATCTATCATAGAATTGTCTACCATATGCTGCCGCACGTTTTTCTCTCCCTTGTTGTTGGAGGTCATCGCGCCGTTGGCCATTACAATTCCGGCAGTCCCGGTGTCGCTTAAATGGTGCCAGAAGGTTTGCATCCACATATAATTGGCGCTGCCATCTGTAGTGAATTCTTCTTTGGGTCCAAATAATCGGGGATCGCCATCGGGCAGATCTTCAGGATGCCAGTTGCTCACATTAAATGGCGGATTGGCAATAATATAATCCGCTTTCAGGTTGGGAAATTTATCATCAAGCAAGGAATTTCCCAGTTTAATATCAAAAGAAAGGTCCCGCAGCATCAGGTTCATAAGGCACAAACGCAATGTCTGTGCGGTCATTTCCTGCCCATAGATCGCGATGTCTTTTTTATTTCCGCCGTGTTCTTTGATGAACTTTAAACTCTGCACAAACATACCACCGCTCCCACAAGCGGGGTCAAAGATGCGGCCTTTGTAAGGCTCCAGTAACTCCACCAGCAGCCTTACAATACTTCCCGGCGTAAAGAACTGCCCCGCACCCGAACCTTCAGCCATTGCAAAGCGGCCGATGTAATATTCATAGATACGGCCCAGGATATCGCTTTCGGGATTTTCCTTTTCAGAAAATTTAGGGTGGGAGAGGAGGTTGATGATTCCGCCGGTTTGTTTGGGAGATAGTTCACTCCGCACAAAAATTCGCGGCAAAATATTTACCAACTGCGGATTATAGCCCGTCAAAAGTTCCTGGATGACATCAAAGGCATCATCTACCTTCACCTTGATATCATCCTGCTCGGCATTATCCTTCAAATATTGCCAGGAAGCCGTTTCCGGAATTTTAAAGGTGTTGCGGGAACGGTATTCATCCCGGTCTTCCAGGACGTAGTTGATCTCCTCCTTATCTGTAGTGTAATAATCGGACTTTGGATCCCTGAGCTCCTGCTTCAGTTCTTCGCGCACCACCTCATAGCGTTCGCTTAGGTGCTTTACAAAGACAAGTGGAAGGATGTAGTTTTTATAGTTATTCTCAGATACCGCGCCGCGCAATTCGTTCGCCGCATCCCAGAGTTCTTTTTCAAAATCAATGTCTGCTTTTGCCATTTATAATAGATGGTAAATTTATTAGGTAAATAATAGATCGTTGTAGGGGAAGATCCGAAATGGAAAGTTAGTTAAATTTTTTAAGAAATATTAATCTATATAGAATCGGCATTGCTTAAAGAAATTAGAATAACAAAATCGTTTTTGCAGCTGCTTTAAAAGATATCGATAATGCTGAATAGAATTATCAATCATGCTTTTCAGATTTGATGGTGTTATTTGACGTTATTTTTTGTTATTACGCAAGAATTTTAAATTGCGGTTCCTATTTTAGATTCAATAATTTGATCCATAGTCATTGAACTATCTGGGTCATCCAACCCAATACAATTTCCTTTCTCAAATCCTTTATTGGCATTTCTTCAAATATTGTTTTAAGAAATTATAAGATACATTCATTCGGGTAAAGATCCGTCTCTAGATTCACCCGTGGATAAAGCCTAGATAGAGTATGGTGGGAGTATAAGGACTGAAGCTTTACGTTATAATAAACGCTATAAAAACACTTAAAACGTATATTTTAATTCATTATAGGTTTGTCCGGCCAAAAGTCTTTTGGAGAACATTGGAGTATTTGAGCAATAGCATTAAGATGATTAAGATTATATTTTGCTCTTCGGGAAGTAGATTCTACATGAGAAATAAAACTATCGCTCATTCCCAACTTCTGGGATAGAGCAATTTGAGATAGGTTTCTCTCCTTCCTTTTTTCTTTAACCTTATCAATAATATAAGCTTCTACTTTACTTAGCACAGTTCCTTCTTACAAGGTACAAGAAGTAAAATAATGAATCACTTAACAAAGGTACATGTACCATTATTATGTTATTTTTACTATATTTGGTGAAATGCTAGAAAATTATAAGCAATTCTAGTCAAGGGGTGCCATTATCCTATTAAACCTTAATGGCCAATCTATATTAATAACGGGATTAAGTATGTGCTCAAAAAGTGAAACACATTTTGAATTGTTCAAACAAGGTTGCCCAAGCGTCTTTAAAACCATTTATACACAATATCATCGGCAGATCTTCTGGATGGGCAGGAGTTTAATTAAAGACGCTTTTGTGGTGGAGACTTTAGTACAGGACACCTTTCTTATCCTATGGGAAAAACGCGAATTGATAGAGTCACCTCAGCATTTGGTCAATTTCCTGTACGCTGTGATAACCAATGAATGCAAGTGGTATTATGCCCGTCCCAAAAATAAGTTCGACAGGAATTGTCACTCCTTAGATAATTTTGCCAATTATCAGGAATATATACTGGGTTTTGATCCCACAGCTATCGATCATCACCTTTTAGATCAAGAAAAAAAACAGAAGGATTATGATCAGGTAGTCAGTATACTACCGCTTTTGGGCACCCAACGTAAACGCCTTATTGAACTCTGCTTTCAATACGGCTTTAAATACAAAACCCTTTCAGAGCAGCTAGGCATTAGCATCACGGAGGCACGTAATACCATGGAAAAAACTATTGCCGAGATCAAAACTATCCTCAATCAGGGTTACATCCTGAAAACAGATGAAACAGAAGAAGAGCAATCGAAACCTCTGGTTGAAATAACTAAACAGGAAGCCCGGATATTTGAATTACGCTGTGAACAGCAATACTCATTTGCAGCCATTGCTGCCGAGCTGAACTTATCTCAAAAAGAAGTGCACCGCGCTTTTACCACAGCCTATCAGTTTCTGCAGGAAAACCATGAACAGCATTTAAAATCCGCCTGATTATGAAAACGAAAACCCTAAGCCTTACCCGAAAGATTCAGCTCATTATAGACCTGCCGGATTATGAAGCACGCAAAGAGGCTATGGCCAAACTCTACGACTGGCAATACTGCTGCTTTAAAGCCGCAAACATCATCGTAACTCACCTGTATTGCCAAGAAATGATAAAGGAATTTTTTTACTTTACGGAAGACATACAATACAAGCTTGCCGATGTCAAGAAGCACGAAAACGGTATCTTAAACCGCTCCCGAATCAACAGCACCTATCGGGTGATATCGGATAGGTTTAAAGGTCAAATTCCTACCGATATTTTATCCAGTTTAAACAAGAATTTGGAAAGCTCTTTTAATAAAGATAGACCAAAGTATTGGAGCGGGGAGCGCTCTCTTAAAAATTTCAGACGGGACATTGGCTTTCCCTTTGCTCCACGTTGTATGTGGGGATTTAAATATGACGAAGATCGAGGTGCCTTTTGTTTCCGGTTGTTTCAAATTCCCTTTTGTACTTATTTAGGGCGAGACTTCTCAGATAAGCGCAGTTTATTGCACCGGGTACTAAAAGGAGAAACCCGATTGCGCACCTCAGAAATCAAGCTCAAAGACGGGAAGATCTTTTGGTTGGCAGTTTTTGATGTCGAACAAGAACAGCACTCTTTAAAACCTCAGGTAGTAGCCGAAGCTTCTTTGTCTTTAGAATATCCCATTACCGTCAAGATTGGTAGCAATCGAATGACCATAGGAACAAAAGAAGAGTTTTTATACCGTAGACTAGCTATTCAGGCAGCACGTAAACGCGCTTTAATAGGATCTGTACATTCTAGAGGTGGTCACGGTCGTAAACGCAAACTCAAAGCTGTAGATAAGTTTCGGGAAAAGGAAATCAATTATGTGAATCAGCGCTTGCACGTGTACAGCAGAAAACTCATAGACTTTTGTTTAAAACACCAGGCAGGAACGCTGATTCTTCTGAACCAGGAAGCCAAGATCGATGCAGCACAAGAACAACCATTCGTCCTTAGAAACTGGAACTATTACGAATTGACCAAAAAAATAGAATACAAGGCCGAGAAAGCAGGTGTTGAACTGCTCGTCGATTGATGGGTAAACTCATAAATGACCCTTAGGGTCTGAGGGTGCTTGTACACCCGTAAAGTGAGATCTCAGATACTCACTAAATGCCACGAGGCATGTACAACGGCGTGGGCTTACTTATTAAATCAATCAAGAATCAGTGCTGATGAACTAAATAAAGCAATAAACTTTTAATTGCCTTAGGGGCGGAGGGTGCTTGTACACACCTACGGTAAGGCATATGCACTCACTAAGTGATACTAAGATATATACAATGGCATGAGTTAGACATCCAAAGCATGGTTTATTACATTTTACCATTGAAGAATGCTTAATACAGGTAGATGATCTGAGGCATATTTTTCATCGATAACGATATGGCTTTTAATCTTAAAAAAAGACTTCGGTTTAAAAGCTATATAATCAATAGCCTTTGTGGGATTTTGTACCGGTATTGTGGGTGGACAAGAGGTGCAGGTTCTCGTAAATAGGTTATCCAAAGATGCAATTACTGCACTGTTTTCAACAGCATTAAAATCCCCGGCCACTAGCACAGGTAGGTTTATATTATTTGTAATGTTCAATAGTTCCTCTATTTGTAACAAACGGTTCGTATCCTCCTTTTGAGAATCTAAATGTGTACTTGCAAACCAGATGGAACGATCATCAGGTAATTGTATTAAAGACATAGCTAAAACTCGAGGCTCTCCTTGTGTTTCAGGCTTTGAAGGGAGTTTATAAACCTTAGATTTTAAGATAGGGAAACGAGATAGAATTGCAACGCCGTATGCTCCGTTTTGAAAATCTATGGCTTTACCAAAAAACACCTGCATACCTAAGGCATCACCAATCTGTTGTGCCTGGTTTCCTAATCCAGAACGATCAGTATTGGAATCTACTTCTTGTAAGGCAACCAGATCTGCATCGCTATCTTTAATTACTTGAATGATTGCGGACAGATCTATACTATCCTTACGAATAGGTGGGTTTGCGTGATGAATATTATAGCTTAAGACCTTCAGCTCATTTGAAGCATCCTCGGAATTAGAGGTTAAGGTGTCTTGTGAAAACATTTGATAACCTGATAAAAAAAGGATCATCATCATGATAATCCCTTTTGTCAATGGTTGATTCACGGTTTTATGTTCGTGCATAATTCTAAACAACTAGTTAACTGAAAGTTCAACTTTAGCGATTACGGGAAAATGATCTGATATAAAGCGTTGTCCGCGTTGGCCATCTAAAATTTGTAAAGTCAAGGGTTGCACCGCGCCTTTATAAAAAACGTAATCTATCCGATTTTCTGAGGTTCTGCCTTCTGCGTCCCATCCATTAGCGCTGTATTCAGGACCATATACCTGATCAGAATCAAGGCTAAGATACGGATCCTTCAATCCATTTTTCAATAGCGTATCAATAGCTTCACTATTCGGCGAACTATTAAAATCGCCGGTTAATAAAACTGCTGATACACCTGCGATTTCTTCTATTTTTTCAGAAAGTAGCGCTGCACTTTCAATTCGAGCTTGTTTACCACGATGATCAAAATGTGTATTGAAATGATAGAATGTAATTCCTGATTGTTTATCCTTAAATAAGGCCCAGGTTACAATACGAGGCAAAGCTGCGTCCCAACCTTTAGAAGCGACTACGTTTGGAGTTTCAGAAAGCCAAAAGGTATTACTATCCACAACTTCAAAACGATCTTTTTTATAAAAAATAGCAGAGTATTCTCCTTCGGTATCGCCTTCCCGACCAATGCCTACATATGCATAATTAGGAAGAAGCTGTTGCATATCTAAAAGCTGGGTATGCGTGACTTCTTGTGTGCCAATAAGATCTGCTTGATAGAATCGGATACTGTGGGTAAGCCAATCCTTACGGTTTTCCCATACATTGATTCCATCGTCTGCACTGTTATACCGCACATTGAATGAGCATATAATCAGTTCCTTTTTGTTTTCCTGAGAATTTGCACTGCTGATCGTCAGCAGTGCAAATACCATAAAAATTATTTTTTTCATTATTTCCAACCGGGGTTTTGTTCAAGATTAGGATTGAGTTGTAATTCTATACGAGGTATAGGATATAGATAATCCTTATTTTCATCGAAGGTTCTGCCATTGAAATCAGGATGTGGGTCAATCAACCCATTTTCATCTAAGGTAAAATCTGAACCCAATTTATAATATTGAACGCCGCTAACTGGATTTGCTGGACGGTCTCCTTCATAAAGCACTACATTGATACTACCGTCTCCGGTAAGGTCGTACTCACCAGGGCCGGAAAAATATAAACCTCGAATAGGTTGCGTTAGTGTTTGACCGGCTTTCCAGCGTACCACATCATCCCATCTAAAGTTTTCCATATACAATTCAATACGGCGCTCGCGTCTTATTTCTAAAATAACACCAGCGTTTGCACCGGTCACACCGGGATATTGAGCAGCCATGAATGAATCAGGTGTTGAATTAGCAGTATCCAACATTAAATCAGGCATTCCAACCCGTTGTCTTAATGAATTGATGGACTTATTTATATCTTCTTGTGTAAGTGTACCTAGTTCGGCTTTTGCTTCTGCATAATTTAGAAGCACTTCACCAAAACGATATATCGGGAGGTCGGTTATAGACTGACCATTGGTGTCATACACAGGCTCGGTCACATACTTTATAATTTGATATCCGGTTACTGTAGCGCCGAGATTAGGAGCCAACTCAATACTTTGCCCTTTACGCATGTATCCCGGAGTGCGAATCGTCTGTGCTAAACGAGGATCTCGATTTTGTACTTCTTCAGTAAATGATAGTTGATTATATCCTACTGCGTCTGTAAAACGTGTTCCATCAGCATTGAGATAACTATTTACAAGGTCTTTCGGCATACCTGGACGACCGTAAGAACTTGTCGTGGTGTAGTAATTCACATTATGACCAATATTAAGATCTTCAGAATAGGCACGTGCTAAGATCACTTCGGTTTCATTAGCATCATGTGAATTAAAAAGCTCTAGATAATCCTGTTCAGGATTGCCCGTGCTGTAAATCTGATAAGGAGAATTCTCGATCAATTCTTCTGATGCAGCTACAGAAGCTTCGAGGTATTTTTCATAACCATCAATACCCCGGTATTTTTCATATGTACCCTCATAAAGCCCAATCCTTGATTTTAAAGCCAATGCGGT
The DNA here is from genome assembly GCF_047946655.1 of Leeuwenhoekiella sp. A2. Classification (GTDB taxonomy): domain Bacteria; phylum Bacteroidota; class Bacteroidia; order Flavobacteriales; family Flavobacteriaceae; genus Leeuwenhoekiella. The sequence goes on along the minus strand of NZ_CP172311.1, from coordinate 290,320 downwards.
GTATTTGGTTACCTCATAGGTATTCTGCTCTACATTGAGGTTTTCGATTGCCCAGTCTAAATCTTCAAGCATTTTATCTACAACATACTGTCTTGAATCTCTAGGTTTTGTAAGGGCTTCAGTATCGTCTGGAGCAATAGGGGTATCATACCAAGGTAAAGCTCCAAAGCGCTGAAACTTATCAAAATAAAAGCGCGCTCTAAAAAAACGAGCCACACCCCCGTAATGGGCTTTTGCCGCTTCATCATCAGATTTTTCATATTCTTGAAGGAAAAAATTAATATCGCGCAGATACTCCCAGTTCCAACCACCTCCGGTAGTAGGTACAAGTCTAGCCCCTCGCATTTCTTCACTCAATTCAGTTTGTATAATATTATCGGTACTAGATTCTCCGTTATAAATCGAAGTACTGGGCCACATTCGGTAAAACCCGTTTGTATACAGTTGAAGGTCACTAGCGGTATTGAAAAATGTTTCTGCAGTAATTTCAGATAGCGGTTGCTTGTCTAAAAAATCATCACTGCACGAACTGAAGCTGGTTGCAACAAGCAAACCGGCAAGTATATGTTTGAATTTCATAAGGATGTTTTTTAAAATTTAAGAGATAATCCTAAGGAATAGGTTTCTGAAAATGGGTTGGTTTGTGCGGTTCCTCGATTTGCAGAGGTAGATGGACTGTTTAAATTAACAGAAGCACTTGCTGCTTCCGGATCGATATAATCTGTTAGCTTAGAGAAAGTCAGGAGGTTTTCTCCACTAAAGTAAATGCGCAGTTTGGTGGCTGATGTTTTGGATATGATTCCATCAGGAAGGGTATATCCTAGGGTTAGGTTTTTCAGTCTCAAGTAGGCTACGCTCTGTAAATAGCGATCATTTACTTTCTCTAAAGAACCACCCAGGGCTATATATCCATAATTTCGAGGATAATAGGCATCGGTGTTTTCAGGGCTCCACATATCGGCTACCATATCTTTTCTAATAAAAGAATTGTAGGGTCTGTTGTAAGGACCCCAAAACATACGAGAGTCAGAATTGGGATACCAGTCTTGTTTACCTACACCTTGAAAGAACACAGAAAAATCAAATCCTTTCCAGTCAGCATTTGCTAAAAAGCTGTATAAATATTGCGGTGCAGAATTTCCGATTATTTCCCGGTCACCGGGGTTGTCTACCGTATTTTCACCTTCTCCTATATATCCATCACCATCAAGGTCTCGATATTTTACATCACCTGGTTGCAGTCCACCTCCGGAAGTAATTCGATTCGATACAAAACTCTGATCTGCGTGATTGGCAATCTCTTCTTCGGTTTGAAAAAGGCCATCGATGCGATATCCCCAAAGTTCACCAATGGTCATCCCTTTATAAAAGTCTACAAGACTGCGGTTGGGATTATCAAAGTCAGTTATCTTGGTTTTAGAATTCGATAGGTTCGCTGTAACTGACCAACTGAACGTATCTTGAGCAAATTCAAAGTAGTCATTGTAACTTACAGACAATTCAAAACCTTTTGTTCTTAAGTCAGCTGCATTCTCTAGAGGAGATGCTGTTCCTAAAACACTGGGAAGTGTCGCTCCTGGAGAAAGCATACCTTCGGTATCTCTTTGAAACCAGTCGAAAGAAGCAGATAAGTGATTGTTTAATAAACCTACATCAACTCCAAAATCAAGCGTGCTTACTTTTTCCCAAGTAATTTCACTTGGATTTAAGGCTGGAGATTCGATATAATTTAAACGACTTCCATTGAGTACATAGTCATACAATCCATTAGGTAAGGTCGGGAAATAGGCATAATTATTAATATTTTGATTCCCTAAAGACCCGTATGAGGCACGGAATTTTAAGAGGTCAAAGGTTTCGCCGGTAGCATCCTCAAAGAATTGCTCTTTATTAACTAGCCACGCACCGGAAAAAGACGGAAAAAATCCCCAACGGTATGCAGATGGAAAGCGTGAAGTGGCATCATATCTACCATTCAACTCAGCTACATATTTATCTTTATAGTCATACGATAATCTGTAAAATAGACCTTGCAGTGCCCATTCTGAAGCACTACCTGAGGCAGTAGGATTTGAAGTGGCCAGGCCTAAAGAATTCAAGTCATTAGAAATCAAATTTTGTTTACTGGCATTGATACTTTTAGTGATAAAAGTTTCTTGGTTGAAACCGATGGTGGCTTTAAGAGTATGATCTTCGAAATAGCCCTTATATTCCCCATAGATGTTCAGTGCATCATACTTGCTTTCGGTGCGATACTCATTGAGGTAATCATTACCCATGAGATCCAACTGTTCAGGGTAAATAGAGTAGGGGATACGGGTGGAACGTTGAAATCTACTATACTCATTACGTCTTATCGCGTAGTTACCATTCAGGGTCACTCCTTGTATAGGCTTAAGTTCAACGGAAGCTATGTTACTAAACTCATTATTATTGGTTTGTTGTTTTGTGGTACCTTGTAGTAATCCGGCATAAACACCATCACCAATCGTATAGTTATTCAGTTCGGTACGCCATAAAGCACCCCCATCAGGATTAACAGGAACATAAGAAGGGAGTGCGTGTACCCATATTAAACTTCCCCAAAGATTACTGTAGTTACCATATTGACTACCACTATGCTCCAAGTCTTCAGAGCTGTTGTACTGCATATTGTTCGAGAACGATAACCAGTCAGTTGCTTTAATATCTATTTTACCACGCAAATTGTATTTATCGTAACTGTCATCTTGAACTTTCAGGATCCCTTTGGATTGAAAATTACGATACGAGAAATAGGCTTTTATTTTTTCGGAACCTCCGGAAATGGAAGCGTTATAAATTTGGGTGGGATAGGTCTTTCTAAAAAAGGTATTCCACCAGTCTGTATATCCATAATGAACATATTGATCTCGGCCGTTACGTTGGTCTATAATAACTCGTGCCAAGGAAGGATCTTGAGAAACTTCATAAAGAGCCTGCATATCCTCTTCGGTATAGCCTGTATAAGAAGCACCACTGTTGTTTCTAAAAGCTTCATCAACTATAGATACCGCTTTAAAAGGATCAGTAAGGAAATCTGTGTTCATTGTAGGGGAATTGATTGCTGTGGTCACTCCCAGATTCACTTGAACATTACCTTTATCAGCATTTTTAGTGGTCACTAAGACGACACCAAATGACCCTCGAGCGCCATAGATTGCTGCTGCTCCGGCATCTTTTAATACACTGATGGATTCAACATCATTAGGATTGAGATTGCTCAAGCTTCCTTCTATACCATCAATAAGAATCAGCGGTGTTCCTCCATTAATAGAAGTAAAACCCCTGATATTAATTCGAGGTTCTGCTCCTATTTTACCTGTACTTTGAGTAACGTTGAGTCCGGGGCTGAGACCTTGAAGGCTTGAGGTAACATCAGCTACTGGTCGTTGCTCCAGGTTTTGGGTATTGACCGTGCTGACAGCCGTAGAAAGTTTTTCACGACTGGTTTCCCCGTAACCTACAACCACTACTTCATCTAGTGCATTGTTATCTGCCTGCAATTGGATTTGAAGTGGAGCTAAGGATTCAATGGTGATTTCCTGAGTTGTAAATCCTATATATGATATTTTGATAACCGCAGGCAATTGAGATACGTTAAGCTCGAAGTTACCGTCAAAATCAGAAGAGGCACCGTTGGTTGTGTTTACTTCCATTATGGAAGCACCCGGCAAGGGCATTCCCGTATTATCAAGAACCTTTCCTGTTAGTTTTTGTTGTTCAGAGCCTGAGCTTAATGGAATACTAGCGGCGTTTAAGAAGCTCGAGGAGTAAAGTAATAAAGTAAAAGTGACCAAAAATTTGGGCACGAGGGTATGCAATTCAAAAAATTGGAGTAATTTGTTTTTCATCGGAATAGAACTATGGATTTGTACTGTAGTTTTAATTTTAATGACCCGTTTCTGTTGCATCAGAAACGGGCTTTAAATTTTTGGGCTAATTCATAAAATGTGTCTTATAAAATTGTCTTTAAGGAGTTAGATATCTTTTTCAAGACAAAAGAACGGCTTATATCATCCAATTGGATTAAGTTAGTTTTAACTAAAATTTAAATAGTAAATGGTTTTAGTAAGAAGCTTAACCTAAGATTTACAAACCGTCAGATTTGAAGAAGTTAAGTTAATCCACTTCTACGTTTTTTTTATAAAACATAATAATTAGCTCAGCGTATTTGTTCTATGCTAACAAAGAGGTACTGCATTTTTTGTCTATTGATGATTTTCTAAATACCCATTAATTGCAGAGGGTGCATTTACAGAAGTGAGGTGAGGTCTCAGATACTCACAAAATGTCACAGGCATATGCAACGATGTGAGTTCATTTATACAATTACACATCACTTTTTCGTGATAAAATTATCGATTTTATTGGTATGCGCGTGTTTTTCCGTGAAAAATAAAGACTTTAGAACAAACAGTTGAATGGCCCTGAATGTTCTATTTATGGAAAACCAAATTATCATTTTACCTAAGCCCCCTTCCCATTATTTTTTCTTTCAAAAAGGCCTTCAAAACAGACAGGTTTTTTTGAAAGAAAAAATCAATTCCTTTATCACCTATTAGCGTAGCAGCAGGTAAACAATAGCAAATACTTGTGAAAGAAAAAGAAGTAGGACTAATACTATCAGCCAATTCGGAATCGTTCGAGAGTGCTTAATCCTGTTCAATAGTTCTTTTCGATTTTCATGTTGAGCTGTTTGATCAATGTGTAGTTTTCTAAGATGCTCTTCGATTAACTTTTCAATCTGAGTACTGTCAGCTTTAATAGCTGTGCTTTTAAGGCTTTTTTCAATCATCTCTAAGCGGTTTACTTCTTCCTTAAAGGAGTGTAGCTCCTCAACGAGCAGTTCTGATATTAGTTCCAGTTTGGTCATATTCCAATACCTTTATCGATTACAATTTTTAGGATCTTCTTAGCCACTGCTTTGGCCAGGCTTGGAGCAATAGGCACGCTTCTTCCGGATATAGCGACACTTTTTGCACGGTTGATTGATTTCAGCAAATTACTTGCAGACATCGAACGGTGAACGTCACTACCCTTTATACTTTGTCCTTGGTACTCAAAGCGAAAACCCTGAAGCTGTTTGGATTTATTGATTACCGGAATTACATTAATCTGCTGTTCCCACATCCTGTTGATATAGGTCTGCAGATCTATTGTTCTATCCTGACTAATGGCATTATGATGTGCTTTTTGTATTTCAGTTCGAACCCTACCCAGCTCCAGACTCTTTTCATACTGCACGTCTTTAACCGTTTGAATCCCCAGTTCTCTGGCAGTGCGCTCCGCTGCTAATTGACTTTGCTTTCCAATAAAGCTGTCGTTATATGCCCTACCATTTAGATCGATACGATTGACATAGAGATGCACGTGGGTGTGCTCTTTATCCCTATGCACATAAGCCACTGCCTGGCGCTCCTGTAATTTCATTTGTTGTATAAAGGTTTTGGTAAGTTCTCCAAGTTCCCAGTTGCTAAGATTTTCTCCATCACGAACCGTTGGGCTTAAAATAAAGCTCAAGGTGTTGCGCTCACAGTTTTGATTGAGCTCTTGTACGGCTTTAAATTCCTGAGCGATTTTTTCTGCAGTTTCTCCAACGATTAGATCACTATAAACCTGCTCAGCCTCTTTCTCCTGATTATTGCCATATCTTAAAGCGCCAAGGGTACTAGATATGGAACTTCCTTTGCCAATCATTTGAGTATAGTTTTTAAATGTTTCTTGATTTCTTCAGCGACCTGAATAACTTCCTGACTGAGCTTTGGGTTTCCTTTTTTATACATATTCCCAATCCGTTTAAAATTGTTGTGATACTTCACTAGCATTTTATAGGTATCCATATGCTCTTCATTCATACGCTCGGTGATTTGTTGTTCCATTAAGCTATTTCTGCAAAATGCACTTAAGGAAGAACCCGCAGCTTTAGCTTTGATCTGCAGCAATTTTTTCTCATAAACGCTGCATCTGAATTTGATAAGTGCTCGTTTCATCGTTTGTATTTTTTCTTTGCAACCATCGGGAGCAAAGCAAGATTGTGGCCACAGCCACACATCTTGCCCTGCTTTCCAGAAAGCAGTTTTAATTCGTTTTCATTAGCCAGGCATTTAAGTCTTTTTCAGCTCTATAGAACTCCGATTTATCGATACAAGTTGAAGTTGAATTCAAGAAGAAAGCTGTGGTATCTCTTCCAGCTTCATCATTATCCAAATACAGTTCAACAATTTCATAATGATCATAATAGGGGAGTGCTTTATCTGCAAAAGCAATGGAGTTTAAAATCAGAAAATCAGCTTCGCGTTTTATATTTGGATAGATTGTAATCAGCGATAACAGATCAAACATACCTTCCAGAACCATTAAATTCTGAGACTCATTTTTGATCCAGGTCAGATCTTTTGGAGAGCTGGACGATTTAAAATATTTATTTCGGAGTTCCCATCCTCCAGAATAGTTTTTAAGCCCAATGGCGAAACCATATCTATCATTAATCGTATAATGAACCTCTTTACAAAATTTCTTCCCTGCAATCAGACTGATTTTCCGTTTCTTCAAATACTGTAATAAAGCTGGATGCTGAATGCGCTTAATGTATTTGATTTCAATTCCAGATTCCTTGAAATTAGTTTCCTGCTGCATTGAAAGGTTGTCATTCCCTGTTTTGATTTGAGCTAAGATTACTAATGCATCACGCACGGATACTTTTGAAAGGGCACAAACCAGATCGATACAGTTGCCGCCTTTACCCAATCCGTGATCGTACCAGCAGTTTAATTTTTTAGATACTTTAAAGGATGCTTGGGTTTCTGACCGCAGGGGACTCAGAAACCAAGCTTCCTTTTCCGTATTGCGAGAGGGATAGTGTCCTAAAAATCCCAGCGCCTCTACGATGGGGATTTTTCGGGCTCTTTCACACGATATTTCTTTTTTTTTCATCTGCGTTCTATTTTTAGAAAAAAAATGATGATTTGATGACAAATCCTGTTAAGCCTTATAAACAGTAGTCTTAACCTGTCATCAAAAATTCATCGTTTCATCATTTTTGCTTTTTTAAGCTTCGTTTTTGTCATCATTTATTTTTTTGATGACAGTTTGATGATAAAATGATGACAGCTTCAACCCTTGTAAACAGTGGGATTGTCATCATCTGTCATCGTCTCATCAAAATTTTGGTCCAGAAATTCCTTTTTCACGGTAAAGAAGCGGCCTTTAGCCTCTATCAAATTGATAGAACCATCAGCCCAGATTACGAACTTTCGATATTGATTGGAGTTGGGTTGATTGGTCAATTTCCATTCTACCTTCAATAATTTACGCAGTTGTGTAAGATCTGTTTTGATTCGAGTTTTATTCAGTGCATTTAAAGCATCTAACGGACAAAAATCTACTTTCTCTAAATCAAACTTTTCAAAGACACCCATAAGGATACTGGCCAATTCTTTTTCTACCCGGTTTCTATTGTTTTTTACGAGTCTGGAAAGCGCAGCAGTTTTTATCTGCCCAGGGGTAAACCACATACGTGTTTTGTGAGTGGTACTTAGCTTTCGGTGTGACAGGAAGAATAAGAAAGCCGGGATTTCAGCAATAAGCTGCTCTAAAAAGTTGGTATGCTCCTTTTTGATTGATGGTACTTTCAACACCCAAAAGCGGGTTTCATTAGCATCTATCTTTATAAAGTTATCTTCATTGTTACTGCAGAGAATAAATTTGCCAAAGAATTCTACTTCGCGCTTATCTTTTCCTTTAGCTTCCAGCTTATTGATATTTGTGGTACTCAGGTATTTGATACGTTCGGTGAGCTCTTCTTTATTGAAGAGTACTTCATCAATACAGATGAGCAGTTTATTTGCCCAATCGGAATTAAACTGACTACTGAAACTGTCGTTGGTCAGATAAGTGAGGTTATTCTCAAATATACTTTTAAGCCATTTTAGAAAGGTGCTTTTACCGGTAGAACGTTCTTTGGAAACCAGGCAGAGAATAGGGAGAACCTGAACTGGTTTTGTATAAAGAAGCTGTAAATAATCCAATCCCAGTTGTAGTTGATTACCAAATATGTGATTTAAAAATTTAGTAGTAGTATCAAAAGCCCCCTCATGGGGTAGCTTACTAAGTGGGGAATAGATGTTATAAAATCCTTTGTACTCCTGTTTAAAATTGATGTGATTCGGAATACAGGTAAACCCATCATACTTAGGTATTTTGTTCAGATAGGCTTTTCCGTGATCTTGTTTGATGGTCTCAATATTCCAATGAACAAGAAACTCATTAAAATGTCCGGCAATAGTAGGAGCGGCGACCAACTTATAATAGGTGGTGCCGACCTTTTTATAGGGTATAGCTTTCATAAATGATAGTATTAATAGTGAAGAGAAACCCTGATTCGGATAAAATCAGGGTTTAAAGGACCCTAGCGTTTCTTTAGGGTATAGTTTAGTGCTTCTTGTTTTATCTGCGAAGGAGATTTGCGCTGATTCTTCAGGAGCCATTTATTGAGCAGGTCTATATCGAAGTAAATAAGTTTTCCTCCTGGCTTGCTATGTGGGATATTTCCTGTTGAAGTTAGTTTATATAAATAGCTCCGCGAAATACCTGTATAGTCACAGGCTTCATCAAGGGTGAGTACTTTTTTCTGAGCTAGTAAAAGCGATTCGATTCGCTCCAGCCTTTCGTCTAAATCAATAGTGTTCATCGTATTCGATTTTAAAGTGAATAGAGAACAAAGCGCTTTGTTTGTGTTTGTTAGAATTCTAAAATTAAAAGTAGAGCTATGATTAATTAAAGTGTTGTTTTTAAAGCAGTATTTATTCACAAATAATTAGAAAACAAGCCTCTATACCATTTGATTTCAGATCATATCAAATGATTACAAATAGAATTTTTACATGTTCATGAGCATAACAAATACTGCTAAAATAAACGCGTGAGAGCGACTTTACCGTAAGTTATTAACAGGTAAAGTTTTAGATTTCCAATTTTGGGATCAAATAGGCCGCTTCTTTTTTCTTGTTGTCTACAATTTTAGCATAGATCTGAGTGGTGCGAATTTCTTTGTGTCCAAGAATTTTAGAAACGGTATAAATATCTGCTCCGTGCTCCAGTAAAAGTACAGCATGGGTATGTCTGGCACTATGAAAAGTAATGTGTTTGGTGATTCCGGCACGCATGCACCAACGGAGTATTTCTGCGTTAAAGTGAGCGCCATATTTCAAACCTTGAAATACGCGTGTGCTTCCAAGCTTTCGGCTACCTAGAATATTCCGTGCCTGTTCCGATAAGTATTGGTATTCTTGCGCGGCAGTTTTTTTCTGCTTGAATACCAGTCTGGAGCCGTCTTCTTCATCCCGTACTTCATCCCAGGTAAGTTTATTTATATCACTCCAGCGCAATCCGGTAAGACAACTAAATATAAAAGCATTTTTCAGTATTTGATGTTTGCAGTAAGCTTTTACTAAGTTTTGCAATTCTTCATACGTGAGATATTCACGAGTGGTCTCGCCCATAGCAAAACCTTTTACAGTAGTGGCGTAATTACGACTGGTATAGCCATCGTCAAAGGCTTGGCGTAAAGCAGCCTTGAATTTATTGTAATAGGAGTATTTAGAATTTTGGGATAATAGGGTATTCGATTTAGTCTTAGCTTTTTTGTTTAGGTATTTCTTAAAGCCTAGTACAAATTCTTCATCTAAATCCTCAAATGTAACATTCTTGTTTTTACAGTAGTTCTCAAGGTGATTTTGAGCTGCATCCCAATTGTCATAATTACCTTTACTCTCGTAGCGCTCTTCTTTCACCTTATCATAATAGGTGAGAAATAATAGTTTACCCTTGGATCTGTCTTTGATTCCATATTTTCCCTGAGCATATTCGGCACGACGAATAGATAGTATTTGCTCTGCCCTTAATAGAGTTTCTTCATTTTCTTTTTTTTCTGAAGCATTTTTTGGATTAATATGCAAATACTCCTTAAGATATTCGAACTCTCTATTATGAATTTGCTTTCCATTCTCATCTAACGCACTGCCTTTATAATAATCAAGGTAGAGGCTATACTTTCCCGAAGCTAATTTTTTCTTTCGAAGTTTTATTTTCATAACCAACTAATTTTCATAAAGATAAAAAAATCATTCTTCGAGATACATATTATGCACCTCAAAGTTTTAATTTTAACATCGGGGTACATATAAGATACATAAAAGGAGTAATAATAGTCTTATTAAAGAAAAATTGAAAAATAAAAAAAGGGCTGAAAAGCCCTTTGAATAAAGAAGTTTGATATTAAATGATATTAATTGAAATCAAATAAAATCTTCTGTTTATTTTCCAATACAAAAATTTGCAAAGATATTCCCCAGCAATTCATCATTGGTGACTTGCCCTGTGATCTCTCCAAAGAAGTATAGTGCTTCTCTTATGTCGATTGCCATTAAATCTGAAGAAAGGCCGATGTTGATTCCTTCTTGTACTTTTTCTATTTCCTGTAGCGCTTTGAGTAAAGCATCATAATGACGCGAATTTGTTACGATTGTTTCGTTATTGTGTAGCGCGCCAGTATTTACAAAATCGAGCAAAGCATTTTGCAATTCTTCCACCCCGATTTTTGATTTGGCTGAAATTAGCAATGTGTGTGATTTCTCGTTACTGCTCGAAATGGCTTCCAGATCTTCTTGTAACTGATCACGTTGCTCTGGGCTTAGTTGGTCAACTTTATTGGCTACAATAAGCAAAGGTTTTGCCGGAAATCTGTTTTTGATCTTTTCAATTTCTAATTGAAATTCTTGTAGTGCATTCCCTTTTATGGATCTGCCGGAGAATGAGGGGGCGGCATTTAACAGATAGACTACCACCTGCGCCTGACTTATTTTTTCGAAAGTTTTTTTTATTCCCAATCCTTCAATTACATCAACGGTTTCGCGTATACCGGCTGTGTCTATAAACCGAAAACCAATACCATCAATAGATATCTCGTCTTCAATCGTATCTCGTGTTGTTCCTGCGATATCACTCACAATTGCGCGTTCTTCGTTAAGCAAAGCATTAAGCAAGGTAGATTTACCTACGTTTGGCTCGCCAACAATGGCAACAGGAATACCGTTTTTGAGCACATTGCCGGTGGCGAAAGAATCGATGAGACGTTTAAGTACTTTTGTGATTTTTGTGATCAATTCCTGAAACTGATCGCGATTAGCGAACTCTACATCTTCTTCGGCAAAATCTAGCTCGAGTTCTATAAGGGAAGCAAAATCGAGTAATTCCTGCCTTAAAACGGCTATTTCATTGCTAAAACCTCCTCGCATTTGCTGCATGGCGAGTTGGTGTGAAGCTTCGTTATCACTCGCGATAAGATCTGCAACAGCTTCCGCCTGGCTGAGGTCCATTTTGCCATTGATGAATGCACGTAAGGTAAATTCGCCAGCTTTCGCCGCACGGCATCCTTTTCGCAAAAGCAATTGTAAAATTTCCTGCTGTATATAATGACTGCCGTGGCATGAGATTTCTACCGTGGGCTCGCCGGTGTAAGAGCGTGTTCCTTTAAAAATTGATATAAGAGATTCATCAATAATGCGCGCACCATCTACAATATTGCCCAAATGCAAGGTGTGGCTGGGCTGCCCGATGAGTTTCTTATTGCTTTTAGCTTTGAAAACAGAATCTACTATCGCGATAGATTCTGGGCCTGAAACTCGTATTACCGCAATAGCACCTGCGCCGCCTGGAGTTGCTAATGCTGTGATTGTGTCTTGTATCTGCATAGGGTCAAAATTACAAAATATGCAATGAGATATTACCTAACAATTGTGCATTAAAAAATCCCTTACAGAACATGCTGTAAGGGATTTTCAACTAACTAACCAACTAAAAAATCAAACTAATCAAACAATTTAATCCATCAACAGGATTTAATCTCTTTTACGTTTTCTCTCACCGTACTCTACGTATGATTTACTTTTCTTCTTCATATTTACATGATGACCGTTGTGATCACCTTTGTATATTTTATTGTTCATCTTGATATTACCAATGCGAACAATTCTGCCTTTTTTGTATTTTATATTAGAATTACCTACCCGAGCGATCTTTCCGTTTTGTTTGTAAAATAAAGGAACATTTCCTACTTGTATTAGACGTCCTGCACGGTCATATCTTACATAACCCGGTCTGTAAATTTCTCTTTTATTGATGACTACAGATTTATTGCTGTGTATCTCTTTTACAGATCTGCGCCCTATATTTACAGAAGAGCGCGGCATATTAAAATCTACTGTTCCGTTAGGGTAAATAAGAAATTCGATTCCGTTTTCGATAACCGCTACTGGAGCAAAAGGAGAATGCGATTTTACCTCAATATTAACCGATTTTTGAACTGTAGGAGTGGTTTTTGCCTGCGCAGCTGCTCCTATAAGAAACAAGGCTGCTAAATAAAGTACTTTTGTTTTCATAACTACAAATTTTACGGATAACCATTTTTGAAAAAAATTATCCTGGTTTGTATTAATGAGATTCCAAAGCGTGTGCCAAAAAATAAAAATCCAGATTTATCAGTTTAAGATGAATCTGGATTTTACAATTTAAAAATCTGGTTTTTAAGACTAAAAATCGGTTATTTTGGTCGAAAAATAGACTAAATATTTTTTCATTTTCAGAACGAAATTGCTCTAAAATTTCTCTTTTAGATAGTTTCCGGTGTACGATTTTTCGTTTTTAGCTACTTCTTCAGGAGTTCCTGCGGCGATTAAATTACCGCCTGTCTCACCACCATTAAGACCAAGATCAATAATATGATCTGCGCATTTTATAAGATCCAGATTATGCTCTACAACAATTATAGAATGACCTTTCTCAATTAAAGCTTCAAAAGAAGCCAGTAGTTTTTTAATATCGTGAAAATGAAGTCCTGTTGTAGGTTCGTCAAAAATAAAAAGCGCCTTATCTTTTGTCGTACCTTTCACAAGAAAGGAGGCCAACTTAATACGCTGCGCCTCGCCGCCAGATAGGGTAGAGGAGCTTTGTCCTAAAGTTACATAGCCCAGACCAACGTCTTGTAGCGGTTTTAATTTACGCGTGATCTTGTCTTGTTTGTGTTTATGGAAGAAAGCGATTGCATCATCAATTGTCATATTTAAGACGTCATCAATGTTCTTTTCTTCAAAAGTAACTTCAAGCACTTCCTTTTTAAAACGCTTACCGTTACAGGTCTCACACTCCAGATGAACATCTGCCATGAATTGCATTTCTATGGTAACTTCGCCTTCACCTTTGCAAGTTTCACAGCGGCCGCCATCTACGTTGAATGAGAAATGTTTGGTCTTGAAATTGCGAATTTTACTCAGTTTTTGATCTGCGAAAAGCGATCTGATATCATCATAAGCTTTTATATAAGTCACAGGATTAGAACGGGAAGAGCGACCAATAGGATTTTGGTTCACAAATTCTACACTTTTTATCGGGTCATATTTCCCTTCAATACCTGTAAATTGGCCGATTTTCTCCCCATAACCTCCGGTTTCTTTGAGCATGGCGGGATAAAGCAATTTCTTAACCAGCGTACTTTTACCACTTCCTGAAACTCCGGTTACTGCGACGAACATTCCCAAAGGAAAACGCACGTCAATATTCTTAAGATTATTCTCACGAGCGCCAAGGATGTCTACATAATATTTATAGTCACGACGCTTTTCAGGTACTTTGATTTGTTCTGTGCCATTAAGATATTTCGCCGTAAGGCTGTCACTTTTTAAAATCTGTTCATAGTTTCCTACAGCTACTACTTCGCCACCCAGAGTTCCCGCTTCAGGACCAATATCTATGATCTCGTCTGCGGCTTTCATGATGTCTTCGTCGTGTTCTACAACAATAACGGTGTTACCCAGATCGCGCAGATCAAGAAGCACATCAATGAGTTTTGCAGTGTCTTTGGGATGCAGGCCAATGCTAGGCTCATCAAGAATATACATAGAACCCACAAGGCTGCTTCCCAACGAAGTTGCAAGATTTATACGCTGAGATTCACCACCGGAAAGTGTATTTGATTTTCGGTTTAAAGTAAGGTAATCAAGACCCACTTTAGAGAGAAACTCAAGTCTGCTGGTAATTTCCATGAGCAAACGTTTTGCAACCTGCTGGTCATAATCTGAGAGTTGAAGATTTGAGAAGAAATCTGCTACTTTATTCAGCGGAAGCGTAACCAGATCTGTAATTGTAGTGTCGCCTACTTTTACATAATTAGCTTCCTGGCGCAGGCGTTTGCCGTTACAGGTTTTACATTTTGTTTTTCCGCGGTAACGCGAAAGCATAACCCGGTTCTGAATTTTATAAGACTTAGATTCAAGGAACTCAAAAAACTGGTTTATACCTTCAAAAAACTGGTTTCCACCCCATAAAACCTCCTTTTGCTTATCTGTAAGTTCGAAATAAGGTTTGTGAATAGGAAAATCAAATTTATACGCGTTGTTCACCAGTTGATCCCGATAATAGCTCATGCTCTCGCCACGCCATGGGAAAACAGCATTGTCGTAAACTGAAAGCGCCGTGTTCTGAATGACGAGATCTTCATCAATCCCAATCACATCGCCATAACCTTCACAAGTAGGGCAGGCACCATATGGATTGTTAAAACTGAAAAGGTGCACATTTGGCTCCATAAAAGTTATTCCGTCAAGCTCAAAACTATTGCTAAAGACACGTTGCTCGCCGGTTTCCATTTTTTCAATAATGGCTTCGCCTTTACCTTCAAAGAAAGCGGTTTGCACAGCATCTGCCAGCCTATTATAAAAATCTTCATCATCGCTTTTTACAATACGATCTACAACCAGGTAAAGCGTGTCACTGTCTTTAAGATTTGTTGCTTCATCTATGCGTAACACATCATTATTGACCTTGATACGGGCGTAACCCTGCTGCAAAAGAATGTTTATTTTCTCTTCTATTTTTCGGCCTTTTTCAACCGATATTGGTGCCAAAAGGAGCAGTTTTTCACGGTCTTCAAACGATTTTACGTAGTTAACAACATCTGTGACCGTATCTTTTTTTACTTCGTTACCAGAAACCGGAGAATATGTTTTGCCAATTCTGGCGAAAAGCAACTTTAAATAATCATATATTTCTGTAGATGTACCAACGGTAGAACGCGGGTTAGTCGAGTTTACTTTTTGCTCTATGGCAATTGCCGGTGCAATACCTTTTATATAATCAACTTTAGGTTTGTTTAATCTGCCTAAAAATTGTCTGGCATAAGAAGATAAGCTTTCTACATAACGGCGTTGTCCTTCTGCATATAAAGTATCAAATGCAAGACTTGATTTACCAGATCCTGAAAGACCTGTAATGACTACTAGCTTATTACGAGGTATAAGCGTATTTATATTTTTAAGGTTATGAAGTTTTGCCCCTTTTATAATAATATTCTCTTTGGGACTTGCGGTAGATACGTCTATATTCATAGCAGATATTAAAACTGCTGCAAAGATAATTTATATGAATGATACGCAACTTAGAATTTGCCTAACGTCCTGTTAATGTTAAAATTGTTTACACCATTTTTTTATTTGGAATGAAAGTTGTTATATTTACCCCATTGTTAACATAATCACAACGCCTATAGCATAGTATTACTCTTTTAGATTTAAAAAACATGGCTCAATAGCCATAAAACCTACAAAAGTGATACTATGAAAGATGTGTTAATACCTGATGCGACCCTAGTCAGTAACTACATACAGGGTGAGGAGCAGGCTCTCTCAGAATTGATATCGAGGCACCAGCAACGTATTTACAGTTTTATTTACTCAAAAGTTTACGATAAAGATATCACAGAAGATATTTTTCAGGATACCTTTATTAAAGTCATCCGTACTTTAAAACGAGGTGGTTATAATGAAGAAGGTAAATTTTTGCCTTGGGTAATGCGTATTGCTCATAACCTGGTAATTGACCATTTTAGACGTAACAATCGCATGCCTAAGTTTGATAACTCTGGTGAGTTTAGCATTTTTTCAGTTTTAAGTGATTCTGGTCTTAATGCTGAAAAGCAAATCATAAGAGATCAGGTAGAATGTGATGTGCGCAGACTTATAGAAGAATTACCAGAAGATCAAAAAGAAGTTCTTGTAATGCGCATCTATAAAGAGATGAGTTTTAAAGAAATTGCAGATAATACAGGGGTAAGTATTAATACGGCTTTAGGCCGAATGAGATATGCCTTAATCAATTTGCGAAAGGTAATTGACAAGCACAACATAATTTTAACAAATTAATGTAAACTAAAATGCCATAAGGTGCGTTTAGAAGTATATTATCTTTAAAAACGTAATAAATGGCACACATTTACTCTGAAAAACAATCACAGAAATGTGATGAAATGAAACCTAAAAAAGAAACAATAGATTTTCTACTGAATTATTCAAAGGCTTTAAGTGTTATGGATTATAAGTATGGGAAGTTTGAAGCCCTTCTCAATTAATTATTGAAAAGTCCGCTAATTTATTTTAGCGGACTTTTTTTATAATATTCTTTCAGTACACTTTTACGGCCTATTGTGGCTGTGATAATATCTTTGTTTAGATTCCACCCGCGTGCCGGGCTGTATTGCCTGCCGTACCAGATTATTTGCAAATGCAGTTCGTTCCATATAAATTCTGGAAATAAGCGTTTTGCATCTTTTTCTGTCTGCACAACATTCTTACCATTGCTTAGTCCCCATCTGTACATTAATCTTTGAATATGGGTATCTACAGGAAATGCCGGAATATTAAAAGCCTGAGAAACCACAACACTTGCCGTTTTATGACCCACAGCCGGTAGTTCTTCCAGCTGCTCTATAGTTTGTGGTATCTGCCCATTATACTTTTCTATAATAATTTGAGAAAGACCGTGAATTCCTTTGGCCTTCATAGGCGAAAGACCCACAGGTTTTATAATATTTCTTATTTCGTCTACAGACAATTTTACCATATCATAAGGATTATCTGCAACCTCAAACAGCAGAGGCGTAATCTGGTTTACTTTTACGTCTGTACTTTGAGCACTCATTAAAACTGCGATAAGCAACGTGTAAGGATCTTTATGATCTAAAGGAATAGGTATTTGAGGATATAAGCGCTTTAACGTATCAATAACAAATGTAACCTTCTCGGCCTTGGTCATTTTCTTTACTTTTAAGGACAACAAAAATACATATAATGAATACATTAAAAGAAGGTGATCAGGTTCCTGATTTTACAGCTGTAGATCAGGATGGAAATAACATATCATTAAGTGATTATAAAAGCAAGAAGCTGGTGGTTTTTTTCTATCCTAAGGCGTCTACACCCGGTTGCACAGCAGAGGCATGTAACTTACGCGATAACTATAAAGAATTGCAGGACGCGGGTTATGAATTATTAGGCGTGAGCGCAGATTCCCGAAAAAGGCAAAATAGTTTTAGAGAGAAATATGAGTTTCCTTTTCCATTACTGGCAGATGAAGATAAAACGGTAATAGACACCTTTGGCGTTTGGGGGCCCAAAAAATTTATGGGTAAAGAGTACGACGGTATTCACCGCACTACCTTTATTATAGATGAGACCGGCAAGGTTGAGAAAGTAATAGACAAAGTGAAGACAAAAGACCACGCTGCACAGATAATAGCGTAACGACATTGCCATATTAGATTTAAAAAAAAGAGCCTTTATTGGGCTCTTTTTTGGTTTAAAACCATTGTTATTAAAAATGAATCTAATTATTAATGATGACCTAACCTTTATAACATAACGGTGAACTTAATTTAATCAAACAGCCATATTCACATAACGAGTTTTCAATAGGCGGGAGATAGATTTGTGGTACTAACTATAAACTTAATATTATTAGAAATGAATACTTTACGAAAACTTGTATTGCAAATTTTTCTTTTTTCGTCTATTGGCGCTGTTTTTACCAGTTGTGATGGAGAAGATGGAATGGACGGAATAAACGGCGTTGATGGTACAGATGGTACTGATGGCGTAGATGGTCAGGACGGTGCAGATGGAGAAGATGGCTCTGATTTTACACCAGAACCGGGACTTTTTTCAAACAAATCTAACTTAGATCCTTTAGTGGCAATGATGCCTCAATTTAATTATGTGAAAGCTTACTCTTTATTGAGTTCTTCAGACACATTAAGCAATGATTTTAAACTGGTAGGCGCTCAGGATGGTGCTGGTCTTCTTAAAGATCCTAACAGCGATGGTTACATTTATGTAGTAAATGCAGAAGACACATATGCTGTATCTCGTATTATGCTAGATAAAGATCTTACACCATTAACAGGTGAGTGGTTACTTAACTCTGGTGTTGCAGATATCGCACGTCAATGTTCTGGTACTATGTGGGAAGCTGCTATTCACGGTGGTTCTCAGGATCTTTTCTTATCTGCTTCAGAATCTATTAATTATGATGTAAAGGGAATTGATCCTTATATGGATCCTACGCCAACTGCAGACTTTGGTTTAGATGCTTTAGGTGAATTCTCCTGGGAAAACGCCGTGCCTTTACCCCAAGGAGCTTATGCAGGCAGAACTGTAATTATAGGAGGTGATGATGATTCTAGCGGTTCGCAAGGTCAGGTGATCTTATATTATTCTGAAAACGGAGATGCCGATTTAGAAAATGGAAAAATCTACGTTTTAAAACTGAAGCAAATTTCAGATGGTCTGGGCGGTGTTGCAGATGTTGTAGATGGAACTATTTATAATGAAAGCAGTCTTGATTTTAAAACTTCATACGACGTTGAGTTTGTAGAAATACCTAATGGGGCAGCTATGACTGTAAGCGAGATGGAAGATGCTTGTGTAGCTGCAGGTGCTAGTGCTTTTATGAGAGTAGAAGATGTAGATTATCAAAAAGGATCTGATGACAATGCTAAAAATGTTTATTTCGCTGTAACAGGAAGAGGTCCGGGTCAGGGTACTTATAACGATTGGGGTACAGTTTACAAACTAGAACTTGATGACGATTCACCACTTACTGGTAAGTTAACTCAGGTGATAAGCGGTAATACAGATACTAACAATATGGATGGTAATCTTGCCTCTCTACAAAGTCCAGATAATATATGTGTGACAGAGAATTTTGTATACTTCCAGGAAGATCCTAACTCATTCTCAAGAAATCACGCTGCATATATCTACCAGTCAGATTTAGATGGTAATAACATAGGCGTAGTTCTTGAATTAGTTATAAGACAAGACCTTGCAATCAATGGCAGCACTGGTTACAGTGGTGAGTTTGGGGCGCTTACAGATGTTTCTGAAAAAGTAGGAGTACCGGGAACTTTTATGCTAAATCTTCAACCGCATTATTGGGAGAACAACACATTTAGAGGCAGAGACGGTCATAGTTTACCAGATGATCAGGAAGACAGACAAGGCGGGCAAATCGTTTTATTACAAGGCTTACCAAGATAATTTAGAAAAATAATTCTTTTCATGAAAGACCTCCACAACCTGGAGGTCTTTCCTTATTAATTAAAAAATCATAAAATGAATAAGGGTTATTTCTATCTTTTTTTAATCTCTGTACTATTCTCGGTCTCTTGTAAAAATGGTGAAAATTATCAGGATAATTCAGTTGATATTTCTGCTAACTGGGAGGCTGCAAAAAGTATTTATTTTGAGAGTATAAATAAGTCAATAGCATATTTAGATTCTTTAAAAGAAATATCGGTTTCAGATAAAAAGGCAACGACCTACTTTATAAAAGCACGTCAGGAATTTAAAAAGGCAGAACCTTTTGCTTCATATCTATATCCAGAAGTTGGTCACAGAACAAATGGCCCGGCGCTGCCCATTTTCACAGATGATACTCAGCGGGTGCTAAGCCCTACCGGACTTCAAAAAATGGAAGAATCTATTTATGAAGGTGAAGTTAGTGACGCTACTTTTAAGAGTGAACTTGAGAGTACGCGGGGGTTAATGGATGTATTGCGAAAAGGAATCGATAAGCACGACCTCGACCCACAACGGTTTTTTATTGCGACGCATCAACAATTACTGCGCATAATTAGCCACTCTATCTCTGGTTTTGATACGCCTGTGAGCCATCTGGGGTTAAAAGAAGCAGGAATTTCATTGCAAAACCTTCTTGATGTTTATAATGCTTCAATTGCTGAGGTAATTAAGAAAAACAATTCCGATTTAGATAAAAGCTTTCGCGAAAATATAGCAAAATCTACCGATTTTATAGCTAAAAACACCGATTTTGACAGCTTTGACAGATATACTTTTATTCGTGATTATGTAAATCCCGTTACTCGAGATTGGGTGTCCATTCGCAAGGCCAGCAATTTGTGGGAGGGCGTAAACAACAAGCCTTTTAATTTTGACGCGCCTACTTTTTTTGAAGAAGATTCATTCAACGTTGCATTTTTTACTCCGGCAATAAACCGAAACCCCACAGAGAAGCAGATCGCTCTTGGCAAAAAATTATTTTTTGATCCTAATCTTGCGAAAAATGGAAAAATGGCTTGCGCTACCTGCCATATTCCAGAGCAAGCATATGCTAACGATTTAGCTTTAAATCTTGACAATCTTGGGGAACCCTTGCAACGCAATACACCTACTTTAATCAATTCAGTTTATCAGCAGGCCTTCTTTTGGGATGGAAGATCAGGAACGATTTTAGATCAAATTTCATCGGTTTTCACTAATAAACAGGAGTTTAATTCTAGTGTTCATGAGTTTTCTGATGCGATTCTTCAGGATACCACCTACGTTAAATTATTTGATGAAGCGTATGGCGGAATTTCAGCTAAGAATACCAATGTCATCAAAGCGATATCTTCTTACATTTCCACCTTGAGTGCATTCAATTCAAAATTTGATAAAAATATAAGAGGAGAGGAAGATACTTTCACTGCTCAGGAAAAGGAGGGTTTTAATCTTTTTATGGGCAGAGCGCTTTGTGCTACTTGTCATTTTATGCCACTAACTAATGGAACGGTTCCTCCGTTTTTCTTAGATAGTGAGAAAGAAGTTATAGGCGTACCAGAAACAGCGCAGAATAAAAAGTTAGATGACGATCTGGGCTTTTTCTGGAAATATGAAAAAGAATTACAACGCGGGATGTTTAAAACACCCACGGTGCGCAATGCTGCAGTGACAGCGCCTTATATGCATAATAGTATTTACAGTGCGCTGGAAGAAGTAATAGATTTCTACAATTCTGGTGGAGGAGGAGGTTTGGGATTTGATCTTGAATTTCAAACATTACCTTTTGATGAACTCAATCTAACTAATGAAGAAAAGGCAGCTTTAGTTGCTTACATTAAAACCCTTACAGATACAGATGTAAAACCTTATAAAGCTCAAATTTAGTTTATAAAAATTGGGTTTTTGGCTCAAAAATCGGCCTGAAATACTATAAAATCAGGTAAAATAAAAAAGCTCTGAAGAATATCTCCAGAGCTTTTCGTTTTAAAATGGTTAGGTTAATATTTAATATCCAGGATTTTGAGTAAGTGTAGGTTGACCGTCTGCACCAATACTCAAATCAATTTGCGCCTGAGGTATAGGATAATATTCACTTTTACCGGGAATAAATCTACCACCTCTTACGTCTGTTGTTATATTACCCTGATATTCAAAATATGAATTAAGGGTTTCTTCTGCTATTCCCCAACGTACAAGATCAAAGAATCTGTGCCCTTCCATAGCAAGTTCTAATTTTCGTTCAAAATAGATAGCTTCTAATGCATCTTGCTGAGAACCAAATTGAGCAGCAGTATAAGGCTCAATATTATAATTTGCAGCATTTTGATTTTCATCAAAACCACCCATAGGATCAGATTCATCTAAATATTTTTTAAGGAATCCTGCAGGGTTGGCTGCTCTTTCACGCACTCTGTTCACATATTGCATGGCAGTGGGCAAACTTCCTGCTTGCGCTTCTGCTTCTGCTGCCATTAAAAGAACATCTGCAAAGCGAATGATATGCACATTTATCGCAGTACCGGGTGCCCAAGAGCTTTGGTCTGCATAAATATCTTGTGTAGCCTGATAATAGATATTCTTTTTAGGAGCGTATGGCCCACCATAAGTTTGCTCACGTACCCAAGCCATACCCGGGTGATTTCCCCAATCATGATAAGGAATTCCTCTTCGGCCAATAGTCCAGTCTGCTCTGGGATCAAGAGAACCAGTATATGGTGTGAAAGGTTCTGTTGACGTTATACCCATATCATTTTTAACAGGATTGGCATTGTAGTTCTCCAAATATGGAAGACCTGTAGTTTCATCTGTTTTGTATGAATTCATAAGATCCTGTGACGGTTGATAGAAACCACAACATCTAAACGGACTGTTGTATGGGAAATTTAATTTTCCTCCCTGATTAGAGTTTGTTATTGTCGATGTACCATCATTTGCCACCATCTGAATGTCGAAAACAGTTTCAGCATTGTTTTCTGTTGCAGCGTCAAAGTTATCTTTGAAAATAGGAATTAAATCATATTTAGTCCCTGCAGAGTTTACTCCTGAAGTGATGACGGTATTAAGTATATCTCTGGCCTCAGTGAATTTCTTTTCAAATAGATAAGTTTTACCTAAATAAGCACCGGCAGCCCATTTGTTTGCTCTACCAAATTCCCCTTGTGTTGCAGGAAGATTCTCGTAAGCAAACTGAAAATCTGCTTCGATCATTGGCCAAATATCAACATTATTGGGTTGCTTAGGATCTTCAGTATTCTCATCAATCCAAGGCACCATATTAAACATTTTCTTGAGTTCAAAATAATAATGACCTCTTAAAAAACGTGCCTGGCCTGCAATATTATTACGTTCAGCATCAGTAAGATCTTCCACGTTCTGCAGAATACTTAATGTATTATTACACCTCGCTATACCTTCATAAACAGCTTTCCATTTTGTATTATAGAAACCATTAGAAGGGTTAGAAATGAATTTTACGATCTGGTCAATTGCAGGTTGATCCCCACCAAAGCTACCTTTACTGGCTTCTCCACCGGCAACCGTACCATAAACCCAATCATCTGGAGCGGCTTCCCAGGGGCCACCGCCACCTAATGCATTATCTGCATCTTGTTGCCCATCTAAGGCTCCATAAGCTCCCAAAAGGAGTTTTTGCACACCATCTTTGGTAGCTACCACATCATCACTTAGTTCACCTAAAGCAGGTTGTTCTATAAAATTATCTGAGCAGGAACTTAACAAGAGTGTTGCCACAATTGGGATATAAGTACTGCTTATTTTTTTTATTATGTTCATTGCTTTTATTTTTTGTTTCATTAATTAAAAGGAAAGATTTAATCCTAAAAGTAGTTGTCTCTGGTTAGGATATGCTCCTTCATCAATACCAGTGTTTACAGCACCACCACCTGCGATCTCAGGATCAATACCAGAATAATTAGTAATTGTAAACGCATTTACCAATTGAGCATAAACTCTCAATTTTGATATATTAACTTTTTCTAACATGCTGGGTGGTAAAGAGTATCCTATTTGCATTTGTTTAGCTCTTAAATAAGAACCATCTTCTACGAAATAAGAGTTAGGTACATCTGCAAGGCTAAAAGAACCTGTTGTTTGTTGTATGGGCGCGCTGGCGTTCATATTTGTAGGCGTCCATGAGTCATACAAGGCTGTACTACTCTTAGCACCTATAAAAGAACTGTAAAAGTCTGTCCACCATTTTACCTGATTCCAAATGTCATTACCCTGAGAACCGTATAAGAACATGCTAAAATCCCAGTTTTTATAGGTCAATTCCAGATTTAGTCCATATGTAAAATCAGGGTTAGGGTCGCCTATGAAGGTACGATCTGCATCTGTAATTTGATCATCCCCATTTATATCTGCATAGCGGAATCTACCTACAGCAACATCAGATTGATAAACTGAATTGTTATCTCCTGTTGCTGCAATTGCAGCAGCATTAGCCTGATCTATTTCGCTTTGAGAATCCCAAAATCCTTCTGTTTGATAGCCAAAAAACTGACTTAAAGAATGACCTTCTGCATTTCTAATGATGTTACTTCCGTTAAAACGACGTCCTTCAGCATCAAAATGGTCAATACCATCTGCAATACTTACGATCTCATTGCTATAACTCGTGAAAGTAACTGTTGTATTTAGACGTAAGTCATCAGACAAATTAAAATAAGTGGAAAGGTCTATATCAATACCGCTGTTTTTCATCTGACCCACATTTTGAAATGGTACTGTTGCAGTACCTACAGTAGCAGGAAGACTGGGATTATATAGAAGGTCTTTGATGTCTTTTCTATAATAATCTACGCTTAACTGAAGTGTATTATTAAATAAAGTAGCGTCCAGACCAAAATTTGAATCGGTATCCTTTTCCCATTTAGCATCGGGATTTCCTATTCTTGACTGTCTAAAACCTTCTGCAATTGTATTGTTAGAACCTGAGATGTCGTAATAAGAATTCAGGTTATCACCCCCAAAAGTTGTAAAACCGTTAGGCGGATCTACGTTGATCTGGTTACCTCTAACACCATAACCACCACGTATTTTAAGATCATTAAGCCAATCTATTTCAGGCATGAAGCTTTCGTTCATTATATTCCATCCCACACTTACCGCAGGGAACCAGCCGTATTGTTCATTTAGAAAGCGAGATGAACCGTCACGTCTAATAGTGGCACTTAACAGATATCTATCGTTAAAATTATAGTCTACTCTACCTATAAGAGATGATAAGGCATCTGCATATTTCAAGCTATAATTGGTTTGTGTACCAGAACCTGTATCAAGAGTAACATAATCTGGATCAAAAGAGAAATAACTTTGTGTTGTACCACCTACTTCACGACCTCTGTTCTGGTAAGCTTCTGTACCTACTAATACCGTTAAGTTATGTTTGTCGTTGAATGTATTTTTATACTGCACCGTATTCGTCCATGTCCAGTTATAATTTGTAGCTGCAGCTTCGGTGTAAGAATTAACCGTTAGGTTTTCAGAGTTTTCATATTCAGGATAAGCAAATGAATTGAAACTGTTAGTATAATACTGGCCACCAAAACTAGTTCTAAATGTAAAATTCTTGACGAAATCTATTTCAGCAAAAACATTTCCAAAAAATCTGCTAGAAACTCCTCTGTTATTTCTTCTCCTATCTGCAATAGCTACCGGGTTTTTAGCATTTCCTAAGTCGGAACCAAAAGAACCTGCATAATTTCCCATAATATCATAAACCGGAATAATAGGTAATTCGCGATAAGCCATACCAATTACACTGCCTTCTGTTAAAGCATCAATTGTAGGATTGTCACGTACTGCAAAACTTATATTTTGACCAACTCTAATTTTATCGGTGATATCGTAAGTAGCATTTGCACGTATAGTATAACGTTTGAGATACGTATTTTCAATAGTTCCTTGTTGGTTAAAATAATTTAATGAAAGAAAATAACTACCTCTGTCACTACCATTACTTACAGATAGGTTGTGACTGGTTATGCTGGCTGGACTAAAAATTTCCTGAAACCAGTTTGTACCTTGCTTATTAGCTTCTACAATACGATAGAAATTATTTACATCTGCTGTGTTTGTGTATTCAGGATTTACATTATATAAGGCCTCGTCTACTGTCATTGCTCCTACAGGCGCAATATAATTTGGTAAAACAGCATCAGGACCGCTACCATATTGACTATGGTTTATGGCTGCTCCCGGATTAGTATTTCTAAGTGCCAGAAAGGTAAGATCTGCAGTTTCCTGAGAGGATAGAATATCCCACGGATTTCCGCTCTGTACCATTTGCATACCAAAATAAGAATCATAATTAACTCTCATTTTACCTTTCCCTTTTTTGGTTGTGATAATAATAACTCCATTTGCAGCTCTTGCTCCATAAATAGAAGCAGATGCAGCATCTTTTAATACCTGTAGACTTTCTATGTCATTAGGATTTATGTCTGCAATGTTATCTGTAGGAATACCATCTACTACATACAGCGGACTGTTATTACCAAATGTGTTAGCTCCACGTATTTTAATTTGTGGTGCTTCACCCGGTTGTCCACCACCGGTTATTGTAACCCCTGAAACTCTACCTTGTAATTGGTTGGTTATCTGCCCAGATGGTTGCTGTACCATCTCATCTGTCTTAACAACAGATATAGCACCGGTTAAATCTTGTTTTCTCTGTGTTCCATAACCTACAACTACAACTTCTTCAAGAGCGGCTGCATCTTCGGCCATAGATACATCGATTGAGTTTTGAGCTCCTACAACGATTTCCTGAGTGGCGAAACCTACGTAACTAAATACTAATGTTGCCCCGCTTTCTGCTGAAATTGAGTAGTTACCATCAAAATCTGTTTGTGTACCTGTCGTGGTTCCTTTTACTAAAATACTGGCTCCCGGTAAAGGTGCGCCATTATTGTCTGTAACAGTACCTGTAATGGTGTTCTGCAGCACGCCCTCTTCATGTGCTACTTTAACCATTTCAGGACTTGCTCGAACCAACTGGGTGGCTAAACAAATCATAGAAAAAAGACCTACCTTAAGAAAGGTGAGGCCTGTTCTGGATTTTAAATACTTGTAATCGCATTTTTGATTCATAATTGTTTGATTAGGTTAATTTAACTTGATAAGAATTGAAAATACATTGGTTTAAAACGGCGGGTTAAACGTTAACAAAAACCAAATTTCTATAGTAATATTAAAAAAATTATCAGCACTAATAACAATCATATGCAACTTTTTTACAAAAAGGATGCTTTATTTTTGCTATTAACCTATTTAAATCTAGGTATAAATGTTAATGTCTAAAATATACAATGACCCTTTTGAGAAAATGAAAATTCCTAGTAAAATCTTATGAAAAACGCGGTTCTGAGACGATAAATCGCACTGTTTTATTATGGTCTTAATAGTGAGGTATTTATGAAAAAATGAGGATATTTATGATAAAATATCATTTAATGGAAAAAAGTAAGTCGAAATATGTTAGGAATATAAAATAATCAAAATGTTATACTAGTAATCTAAACAGCAAAAATTTATGCATAGACACATTACATTAGGTGAATTTATTATAGAAAATCAAAAGGATTTTCCATATGCCAAAGGAGAATTAAGTGCTCTTTTAAGTTCTATTCGTTTAGCCGGAAAAATGGTAAATCAAGCTATTAATAAAGCCGGTCTTTCCGAAATTTTGGGTAAAGCAGGGCAGGATAATATACAGGGAGAGGAGCAGGCTAAGCTTGATGTAATGGCAAATGATGTATTTATTAGCACCTTGCGAAGTAGAGGAGAGATTTGTGGTCTTGCCTCAGAAGAGATGGAAGATTTTATGGTATTTGATGACGATATACATAAAGAAGCTAAATATATCGTCTTGATAGATCCGCTCGATGGCTCCTCTAATATAGACGTTAATATCACTGTAGGAACGATTTTTAGTATCTACAGGCGGATTTCTAAAGTGGGCTCTCCCATAACTATAGACGATTTTCTACAGCCAGGTATTAACCAGGTTGCCGCTGGATATTTAATCTATGGTACTTCTACAATATTAGTTTATACTACAGGTAATGGGGTAAACGGTTTCACTTTTGATCCGGGAATTGGATCTTTTTTTCTATCACACCCCAATGTGAAATTTCCGCCTACAGGTAAAATATACTCAGTCAATGAGGGGAATTATATTCATTTTCCTGATGGCGTTAAGAAATTTATTAAATGGATGCAGGAGCTTGATGAAAGTGACGGGCGCCCATTCACCTCCAGATATATAGGATCTTTAGTAGCAGATTTTCATCGAAATATGCTTATGGGTGGTATTTATCTCTACCCAACAGGAACCACTTCACCTAAAGGTAAATTACGCCTGCTTTATGAATGTAATCCTATGGCTTTTTTAACTGAACAAGCCGGTGGGAAATGTACCAATGGTACTGTAAGAATTATGATACTGCAACCCAACGAACTTCATGAACGCGTTCCTTTTTTCTGTGGGAATAAAAAAATGGTTGAAAAAGCAGAAAGTTTTCTGGCAATGAATTCTTAAAGCAGTCGTAAAGCAAGGGTTTGTTAAACTGTGTTAACACAAGAGAAAATAATCAGTGTTGAAATTTTCTTACAATTAAATTCTTGTAATTTTAAATTCATACCCTACAAATACGCTTGTAGAATTACCTGAGGGTAGTTTTACAAGCTTAAAAATGATTTTGATGAATTGGGAAACTAACAACATCCATATCATAAGG
Organism: Leeuwenhoekiella sp. A2; assembly: GCF_047946655.1. GTDB lineage: Bacteria > Bacteroidota > Bacteroidia > Flavobacteriales > Flavobacteriaceae > Leeuwenhoekiella. The sequence goes on along the minus strand of NZ_CP172311.1, from coordinate 262,092 downwards.
GAACTATTTGTCTACTTTTTAATAGTAGCAACTATTATTTTAGGCCTTGTCATTTTCTTCACCATTTTCTACGGGTGGAAATACAGGCGCCGTCCTAATGCTGAAACTCCCACTCAGGATCATGGCAGCAAACGCTTTGAGATTTTAATGATAGGAATTGCATTCACAATAACCTCAGTCTTTTTTGTACTTACGGTAAACGGAATGAACCAAATTCAGAATATTCCAGATAATCCTATTCCCGATATTATAGTTACAGGACATATGTGGTGGTGGGAAGCAGAATACAGGGCAGATAGTATAATAACCGCTAACGAGATTCACATCCCAGCTAATAAGAAGGTTTTGATGCAATTTAATTCTGACGATGTGATACACAGTTGGTGGATTCCAAAACTTGGCCGTAAGATGGATCTTGTGCCGGGATATGACAATTACATGTGGCTTCAGGCTGATGAAGGTGAATACTGGGGCACTTGTAGTGAGTTTTGTGGTGCGCAGCATGCACTTATGCGTATTCATATAATTGCAGATAGTGAAGATGATTTCAAAATCTGGAAGTCATCCCAGCTAAAACCTCCCCCAGCGACCCAAAATCCACTTTTTGAGACCGGAAAACGCCTTTTTCAAGAAAAAACCTGTATTAACTGTCATTCTGTAAACATTCATGATAAGGAGCCTGCTATTGGTCCTAATCTCGCTCATTTTGCAAGTCGAAAATATTTTTTAAGCAATATAGAATTGAACACAACAGAAAACCTATACGCATGGATCAAAAATCCGCCTGCCGTAAAACCAAATACCCAAATGCCCTTTTTAGCCTTGACAGATAAAGAAGTAAATGCTCTGGTATATTACATAAAAACTTTACGATGAGTCTATTTGTAAACATAGCCGAGCCTGATAAAACATTGCCTTCAATAAAAAATGATAAGGACCGCCTATCGTGGTTATCTTCTGTAGATCATAAGCAAATTGGTATTATGTATTTACTGTTGTCTTTGTTCTTTTTCATACTTGGCGGACTTGAAGCGATGATCATACGATGGCAACTCGCTGTACCAGAAAATGATTTTGTATCTCCAGATTTTTACAACCAGATTTTCACCATGCATGGTACAACCATGATTTTTCTGGTTCTCACTCCGGGTTTAATAGGTCTGGGTGTTTATTTGATCCCGTTGATGATTGGGGCTAATGAGATGGCATTTCCGCGGTTGAACGCTTTTAGTTTTTGGGTAACATGTTTTGGTGGCTTGCTGTTGTATTTTAGTTTTTTTGCAGGAGGAGCACCCACTGCCGGTTGGTTTAGTTATGCCCCCTTAAGTGAAAAGCCGTACTCGCCCACCACCGGTATAGATTATTATATTCTGGGTCTCTTGCTTACAGGAATAGGTAGCATTGGGGCGGCACTTAATTTTGTTGTGACTGTACTTACCCTAAGGTTGCCGGGCATTAAATTAACCATGTTGCCCCTGTTTGTATGGATGACCTTTATTAATGCATTTCTCATTTTAGGCGCTTTTCCTCTTCTTAATGCAGGTCTTGTCATGTTGCTCATAGACAGGCAGCTCGATGCTTTGTTTTTCTTACCGTCTTCCGGAGGTTCTGCTATATTATGGCAACATTTTTTTTGGTCTTTTGGTCATCCGGAAGTATATATTTTAATACTTCCTGCTTTTGGAATAATCTCAGAGGTAATACCAGTGTTTTCACGAAAACCGATATACGGCTATGTCTTTGTAGCTGCATCTACTGTGGCGATCGCACTTCTTTCCTTTGGCGTGTGGGCGCACCATATGTTTGCCGTTGGCATGACAAATACTGTAAACGGTTTTTTTGCCGCAAGCAGCTTTTTAATTGGCATACCTACCGGTGTAAAGGTTATAAACTGGATAGGGACAATGTATAAAGGATCAATACAGCTTACAGTCGCTATGACTTTCGCGCTGGTTTTTCTAATTAATTTTACAATAGGAGGGCTTAGTGGAGTTTCATTTGCCATTGTACCCATAGATTGGCAGTTAACAGATTCTTATTATGTAGTAGCTCATATTCATTATGTTTTTCTGGGTGGTTCAGCCTTTTCCATTTTTGCGGGTATTTATTACTGGTTTCCTAAATTTTGCGGGCGTCATCTTTCAGAAAAGCTGGGGCAGTGGCATTTGTGGCTCTTTGTAACAGGTTTTAATATGACCTTTTTACTGCAACATATATTAGGAATATTAGGTATGCCACGACGTATATATACTTATTTGGACTTACCTTATTTTGAAAGCTTAAATATGATATCAACCGCGGGTGCTTTTCTCATGTTTGCAGGAGTAGCAGTTTTTCTCTACAATCTAATCATAACCATGCGTAGCAAACCTACAGCAACGTCAGATCCCTGGGACGGCTGGACGCTGGAATGGGCAACCGCATCACCGCCGCCATTGAAGAATTTTGATACGCTCCCTGAAGTACATAGCAGAAGGCCACTGTGGGATTTAAAAAACCCTGATAATAAAGATAAAAGACTTAATTAAGATGAGGGATAAAGGAAAATTATTAATGTTTTTTTTAATCGGTTCAGAGGCTTTCTTTTTCATTGCCCTGATCATCGCCTATGTCTATTATCGCAATATTACACACGCGACAGATACGGTAACAGCCAACTTAAATGTACCGCGAGCAGCAGTTTTAACCTGTTGTTTGGTATTGAGTAGTGGTAGCCTCATGTGGAGTAAAAAAGCGTTTCTTAAAAATAAAACCACTCATTTTAAATTAGGCATGTCCATTACACTTTTACTTTCTACAGTATTTATGGTAGGGCAGATTATAGAATATATCGAGCTTTATAAAAAGCAGATCACGCTTGATAAAGATATATTCGGGTCAAGTTTTTTTACACTTACGGGCTTTCATAGTCTACATGTAATTATAGGAATTATAGCGATAGGTATACTCTTCTCATTCTCATTTATAAAATTTAAGAACCTAATTAAGAATGCGATTTCCGCGGTTGAGGTGTATTGGCATTTTGTGGATGTAGTGTGGCTGTTTGTTTTCTTTTTCGTTTATATAAAACCACTTTTATGACATTTAAAGATTTTCTATTATCGGCTAATAATTGGTCAGGGGCGTGGTTAATCAGTCTTCTGATTGTTTTTTGTTCAATGTGGTACTTCACCCGAGTGAATGGAATCAAATTATTTTTCGTAGCGCTTTTCATTGGGTTAATTTACCTGGTAACAGGCTCACCACTAATGCGCCTTCATGAATACGGGCTGCAGAGTGCAGCGATGATTCAACAAGTTGTTGTATTAATGATTGCGCCTGTTTTTATTTGGCATGCCATTTCCGGCACAAAATTAAGTAGCCAGAATGGCTCAATAAATACCACAAGATATACGCTGTTTTATTGGTTCACCGGCACATTTGCCATGTGGATTGCTCATTTTATCAATGCTAAAAAGGCGGCGGTTGTAACCGGTATGTCGATATGCGGGGTTGATTCTTCTTCCAATATATGGATTGCCCAAATTCCTGATGAAGCAGTATTGTTGTTTCTGCTAATTTCCGGGATTTTATTTTTCATGCCCATTTTTAATAATAACAAACGAATTAATCCTTTAGCTCAAATAATATACCTGTTTACATCTTGTGTGAGTTGTTCTATTTTGGGTTTATGGGTAGCATTTTCAGCTTCTATCTCGCCATATGGTCTTGCTAGTATTACGCATCCTGTAACAATCTCACTACAACAAGATCAGGAATTGGCAGGAATGATTATGTGGGTGCCGGGATGTATCTTGTATGTTTCAATGTCATGTTATATAGCCATACAATGGCTTGAAGGAAAGAATCAAATTCCTGAAAATCTTCCTGTAATAGAGAAAAAACGGGCTATTACTGCCGAAAATCAGCAAGCTGTAATTGCAAATACCTAAGAAAGAAATCGCCATGGAGAGAAAATATAAAGCCCAGCCTGAGAAATTACCTAAGCCTACTTACTGGCCATTTTTTTTGGCTCTAAGCTGTATGTTGATAGTTTGGGGATTTGTAAGTAATGTGATCGTATCTGCTGTAGGGGTGGTTGTATTTATTATTGCTCTTGCCGGATGGATCACAGATTTACACAGGGAGCAGCTAAAAAAGGAAAAAGGCGATGAGTTGTAATTGTAACAGTGGTAAAAAAGAGCAGCAGAGTAGAAGAAGCTTTTTAAGCAAGCTTATCTATAGTATTATGGGAATAGTTACAGTTATTCTGGCCATACCATTTATTACGGCAATGCTGGAGCCATTTCTGCGGCAGAAAAAACCAGGATGGAGAAGAGTTGCAGAAGCTAATGATTTTAAAATAGGTGAAACTAAAAAAGTAACATTTAAGAATTCAACTTTATATAAATGGAGCAGTGATATTTCAAAAACAGCCGCATACGTACGTCGTGATAATGATAATGAGTTTATAGCATTTAGTGTGAATTGCTCCCATTTAGGTTGCCCCGTACGTTGGGAAGACAAACCTCAATTATTCTTTTGTCCGTGCCATGGGGGTGCGTTTTACAGGGATGGATCACGAGCAGCAGGCCCACCTAACCGCGGGTTATATAAATATCCTATAAGAATAAAAAATGGAAGTGTAGAGCTAGAGACTCAAGCAATACCAATTACAAATATTACAGTATGAAGATACTGAGAAGAATAGGAAAGTGGTTAAATGATAGAGGCAAATTTGCAGATATTGTAAAGCCGTTAAAAACACATTTAGTACCACCGGGGACTAAATGGAATTATATATGGGGTAGTGGTGTGCTTTTTTGTTTTACCGTGCAGGTAATTACGGGTATAGCTCTCTCGTTTATGTATCAACCTTCAGTAAATGCAGCATATGAATCTTTGCAGCATATAGAGAATGAAGCTTTTTTAGGAAGTTTTATACGGGGATTACATAATTGGGGAGCTTCTGGCATGGTAGTGTTGCTGGGAGTACATATGGCAAGGGTATATCTCAATGCAGCCTATAAATATCCCAGGGAAATGAGTTGGATAAGTGGCGTTTTTCTTCTGGGCATCACGGTTACCATGGCTTTTACAGGACAGCTGCTGAGATGGGACGGTAATGGAGTCTGGACGGCAATTCTGGGAGCAGAACAAATGGGGAGAATACCTGTAATAGGCGATTATGTAGCCTATTTTTTTCTGGGAGGAAAGACAATGGGAGGGCAGACACTAAATCGCTTTTTTAGTATGCATGTATTTCTTTTACCCGGTCTTCTATCTGGAATCATAGGCTATCATATTTTTCTCGTTTTCAAAAACGGAATCTCAGAACCACCCAAACCGGGAAGACTTGTCAACCCAGCTACGTACAGGAAGTGGTATGATAAGCTTTTAAAGAAAAAAGGCCTTCCTTTTTTTCCTGATGTCATCTGGCGTGATGTAGTTTTTACACTAGTTGTACTTTTAATTCTTATAGCTCTGGCCTTTCTTGTGGGGGCACCCAAACTAACTAAACCACCAGATCCCACAATCTTAGAAGTAGAACCAAAACCAGATTGGTATTTTAAGTGGCTGTATGCGATTTTTGCCACCATGAACCGGAAATTAGAACCCTATTTCCTATTTTTTGGTCCATTAATAGGTGGGATCATCCTCTTTTCTATTCCTTTTTTGTCTAAAGGTGGGGAGCGTCACCCTATAAAACGACCCTGGGCGATTGCAGGAATCATATTTGTCATAGTAACTTTAGGTTCATTAACATACATAGGCATGATAGCACCATGGGTTCCTAAATTTGATGCAGAACCTGTTTCTGCTTATATAGCTCTGCCCGCTGAAAATGAAAACCAGGTGAAAAAAGGTGTTGAACTTTTTAATACTATGGGATGTATTTATTGTCATAAAATAGGAAAAAAAGGAGGCCTTAGAGGACCCGATCTCACTAAGGTGGAAAAACGACTTACAAAAGATCAAATGATAATTAGGATTACTAATGGTGCAGAGAATATGCCTGCTTATGGGGGTTCATTATCAAGCGAAGAACTTGACGATTTGATATCATTTCTTGCTGCCGAAAAGCAGCAGAAATAACCTTTTTCTAATGCTTTTGCAATTAATTAAACTATGCTCAGGCATTTTTCCCGTGCCATGTGGTTCTCTCCAGCTAAACCCGTCTGTAATTAAAATATCTTCTTTTCATACATTAGTAGCAGTAGTGGGTCTCATGATTGAACCATCGCCATGTTCTCCTATTTGGAATCAGTTTTTCATTTGATGAATTCTCGAATGAATTCACTAATTAATGGGTATATTTAGCTACTTTTTGGCACTAGAAGGCCAATTTTTATACTTATTCTTTCATACGCATACATATATCAATAAATGCAGTTAGTTTTTAAATTCCTCTCAATCGTTGTAGCTATTGCAATGCTAAGTTCTTGTACCTCTCAAGAAGAGAATATCTATAAAATAGGGTTTTCTCAATGTACCAGTAACGCAGATTGGAGAAAAGATATGAATTACTCAATGCGGGTAGAAGCTTCAGTACATTCTAATGTAGCACTTACTATTACTGACAGTAAAGACGATCCACAACAGCAGATAAGAGACATTGAAAAAATGATTCTTGATGAGATGGATGTAATAATAGTTTCACCCCTGGAGCCTAATTTAATTGTTAATGTCATAGACAAAGCTGTCGCAGCAGATATTCCTGTAATTTTATTAGATAGAAAGATCAATTCTGCCAATTATACGGCCTATCTGGGAGCAGATAATATTGAAGTAGGCAGAAATGCTGGCAAGTATATATTGTCTTCTACAAAAGATGAGGTTAACATAATTGAGGTAAAAGGTGGCGACTCTTCAACACCCGTAATAGAAAGAAGTCTTGGGTTTCATCAGGTAGTTGATAACAACGAGCGTGTGCATATTGTAGGTACATTAAATGGCAGAAAAGGAGGACTTGCGCAAGATAAGTTTAAGGATCTCATTAATTCACTGGGTGCTGGCAATATAGATTATGTTTATTTTTTTAATGATGAGATGGCAAGAGATGGATGGAAAGTGGCTAAAGAACTGGGAGTAGAGCATGAGATCAAGTTCATAGGGGTAGATGGTCTTAATGGCCCTGATGGTGGTATACAAATGGTACAGGATGGTATTCTGGATGCTACATTACTTTATCCTACAGGTGGGTCTGAAGTCATAAAACTTGCTCTTAAAATATTAAACGGTGAAGAGGTTCCTAAAACCAGTCTTCTTGCAACTACTGTGATTGATAAGTTTAATGCCGGTATTATGAAAGATCAGCTCAACAGGATCAATCAGCAACAAACCGAAATTGAACACCAGGTTGATACTATTGTACAAAAAGAAGAGCTGTATGCTTCTCAAAATGTTCTGCTTAAACTATCACTGCTGTTTATTATTATCATATTATTTCTTATTGTCTATGCTATTTTCTCAGTAACCGCGATCAGAAAGAAAAACAGACAGCTACAGTTAACCAATACGAAGATCACCATTCAAAGAAATCAAATAGAAAAAATTGCTAATCAGGTTAAAGAAAGCAACGAAGCTAAAATTAATTTTTTCACCGGTCTTTCGCATGAATTAAAAACACCTATAACTTTAATTCTAAGTTCTATAGAATCAATAGGTGAAACTGTAAAAGAGAAAGGTTCTAAGTTGGGTAATGAAGTTGAGCTTATCTACAACAATTCTAACCGGCTATTAAAGCTTATAAATCAACTACTTGACTTTAGAAAAAGTGAAGATCGTAAATTTGGTTTGAAAGCTTCTAAAACTAATATTTTCGCTTTTTCATCAAACGTTTATAATGAATTTAAAAGAGAGGCAAAAAAGAGAGGTATTACCTTCAATCTAAAAAGCAACAATCAGGATCTTGATTTATATTTTGATAGAAATTTAATGGATAAAGTTTATTTTAATATCCTCTCAAATGCCTTTAAATTCACTCCGGATAATGGTAAAATCGAGATTGAGATAGATGATCACAAAGACAAAGATTACGCCACCATTATCTTTAAAGATACTGGTATAGGTATACCAGAACAAGAACTGGAAAATGTTTTTCAGGCATTTTTTAAAGGTTCTAATAATAGGAAAAATAGTTCTGGTATTGGTTTGCACTTAACGAAAGAATTAGTAGAACTGCATCAGGGAAAAATAACTGTTAAGTCTCTTAAAGGAACGGAATTTAAAATAACACTTTACAAAGGCAAGTCTCATTTTAGTCAGGATGATATTATACAGGAGCCTGATATTTTAAGTAATAATAGAAAAGATCTTATAGGCGAGCTTGAAGCGAATTATTATGTAAATCCTAATCCTGCTTATGATGATGATCACTATAGCATTTTAATAATAGAAGATAATAAAGAACTCTCTGGTTTCCTGAGCAAAAAGTTGAGCGAACAGTATAATATATTTCTATCAGATGGTACAGATGCTCTTGAAAAGGCTTTTGATGTTATACCAGACATTATTCTTTGTGATATAAATCTGCCAGAGAAAGATGGTTTTGAAATATGTGAAGAGCTTAAAAATGATTTACGCACTTCTCATATTCCTACAGTCATCCTCACCGCCTTAAGTGATAAGGAATCTTACATTAAAGGTTTACAAGCGGGAGCAGATCTTTATTTAACTAAGCCGTTTAGTTATTCCATATTAATACAGTCACTCAAGTCACTCTTATACAACAGGGAGAAACTCAGATTTTATTTCACTAACAATATTCACAAGATCGAGACATCAGATTCTTTTGGGAATATTGAGCAGACATTTTTACGCAGTATAAATGAAAAGATAGATGAGCATATTGAAGACAGTCAATTCTCTGTAGAACATTTAGCAGAAGAACTCAAAATTTCAAGAGTTCAATTGTACAGAAAAGTTAAGGCGCTCCTGGGAATTAGCATAAGTGAGTACATAAATGATAAACGCCTCACAAAGGCAAAAAACTATCTTTTAGATTCGCAATTATCTATTTCAGAGATTGCATATCATGTAGGATATTCTTCTCCGGGATATTTTTCAACCTCCTTCAAGAACAAATATGGCATTACCCCAAACAGCTTTAGAAACAGCGCTTAATTTTTGAACCTTAAATATGTAACTAAACTGAAAGTCATGTATCAAATTTATAATTACAACGTTTGAGTAGAATGGCGAATTAAATTTATAGAACTGATAATCAGTTATTTAATAAATTTTAACTTAGGTTTATCATTTTTAGAAGTCTTTGCAGTATTCTTAAAATAGATACCAAAATATTACATATATATTAGTTTTTCATTAATCTAATACTATATGCAAAGAACAATACTTCTCTCTTTCAACCGGAATTCTTTCATTTCGTTACGACTCATTTCTCTTCCATCTATTTGTATCAGCTCTAATTAATTCTTTCTAAGAATTAGTCTTGGGTTAAATTCTTTATACCATATAAGCAGATAAATAAGAGACCTAACTAAAATCAATTAACACTAAACAATCACAATTATGAAGTTTAAATTATTAATGTTCTATATTTTTTGTCCGGCAGTTTTTGTCTGGGGGCAAACTATAGATATAAGTGGTGTTGTAACCTCTGCAGATGATGGGGTTCCTCTTCCCGGGGTTTCTATTCAGGTAGAAGGCACACAGCAAGGGGCAATCACAGATTTTGATGGTAATTATACACTGCAAAATGTTGCTGCAGAAGGGACACTTGTTTTCAGTTACATTGGCTTTACGACTCAACGAGTAAACGTAAATAATCAATCTACTATAAATGTAGTGTTAGTAGCAGATGCTCAGCAGCTTAGCGATGTTATTGTAACAGGATATGCTCGAGAGCGAAAGGTTGACCTGACTGGGGCTATAAGTGTGGTAGAAATGGCGCCTATACGAGAAGCAAGTATGAGTTCGGGTAGTCCTATTCAGGCTATGCAAGGAAGGGTTCCGGGACTTTTTGTAGAAAAATCTGGTGATCCTACCGGGAGTAGTAACCGTATTCTTATTCGTGGAGTGAATACTTTAGGAAATAATGAACCGCTATATGTAATTGATGGTGTTCCTACTGTGAGACAGGAAGTATTCTCAAGTATCAATCCAAGTACAATAGTTTCTGTACAAGTGCTTAAAGATGCCTCTGCCTCCTCTTTATATGGTTCAAGAGCATCAAACGGTGTTATTATCGTCACAACAAAAAATTCAACACGGGACGAAAAACTAAATGTATCATTTAATACTAATTTCTCAGTACTTACAGAGAAGAAGCAGCGCTATAACATGCTTAATGCGGCAGATCGTGGCAAAGTGCTGTGGGAGGCATCAGTAAATGATAACTCTGATCCTAATTCTGGTTATGGCGAAATCTATGATTTTGACTGGAATGGAGATTTCAATAATCCCATATTAAATAGCGTAAGCGTTGATCAGTATGTTGGCGGAAATACAAATGTACCTTCAGGTGATACAGATTGGCAGGATGAATTGTATGAAACCGGGTACGTTGTTAATAATGATCTTACGGTTTCCGGGGGAAATGATAAAGTATTTGCACTTATTAATCTGGGTTATCTGGAGAATACCGGTATTCTAAAATATACAGGTTATGATAGATATAGTGCTAAACTAAATTCTAATGCCAAATTATTCAATGACAGAGTAAGAATAGGTGTTAATACACAATTCTACACTTCTAAAGAAACACTGGCTTCTACAGATGTGGGTAATGCTCCTACGCCAGGTCTAGGAGTAAATCTGGCGCCTACCATTCCGGTTTATACTGCTACTGGTGAATATGCGGGTCCTTTGGGTTCTGGTTATTCCGACAGAAATAACCCGCTTTACATGCAGTATATAAACAGATGGGATAACACTAAAAGAACAACCATTTTTGGGAATATTTTTGGTGAAGTTGATATTCTGGAGAACCTGACATTTAGAACAAGTCTGGGTCTTGATCATTATCGTACAGATGCTAAAGATATAGAACCCACTGTGGCTAATGGTTTTATTACCAGAACAGTTAACAGCTTGATGCTAAACCATCAGAATTTCTCAAGTTTAGTTTTTTCAAATACATTAAATTATAAATTAGAACTGGGTGAGCACCGCTTTGACGTTTTGGTAGGAACTGAGTCTATTGAGAATAATTTAAAGACAACTACTGCTACAGCTCAGGATTTTGCTGTAGAAAGTGAATCTTATTATGTACTGGCAGCTGCTACCGGCCAAAGAACAAATTCAGGAACTGAGTCTGGTGATGCACTTTTTTCTCAATTCGGAAAAATAAGTTACGGTTATTCAGATAGATATCTTGCATCGGTGACACTGCGACGAGATGGTTCTTCAAAATTTGGTGCAGATAACAGATATGCTATCTTTCCTGCGGTTACAGCGGGTTGGCGAATTAGCAATGAAGAATTTTTACGAAATAGTCCCAAAATAACTAACCTTAAACTTCGTGCTGGTTATGGAGTTGTAGGTAACCAGTTTATAGGTGATTTTGCCCGATTTGGACTCTATGAAGCCCGATATGGTCCTGTAGAGTATAGATATGTACAAGGTTCTTTTAGTGAGTGGTACAATGTAGGTACAGCTTATGACCTTAACGGAAATAATAGTGGTAACCTACCGGCGGGCTTTGTTTCAATACAAGCATCAAACCCGAGTCTTAAATGGGAAGAAACCAAAGAGGTAAACCTTGGTGTAGACTTTGCTTTCTTCGATAATTCATTAGCAGGTTCATTTGATTACTTTACCAGAAACACAGATGGTATTTTAATACAACCGCCTATAGCATCAGCCGTAGGTGAGGGCCGCGAGAAATGGTTAAATGGTGCTTCTACTCGTACAAATGGGTGGGAATTAAACCTGTCTTACTCAAAGAATGTCTCAGATGATCTTTCGTTTTCGGTATCTACCAATTTTGGTGCGTTTAAAGATAAAATAACAGATTTGCCAGAGGAGGCTATGACGGCTTACCCCGGTACTGCTTTGAACTCTATTATAGGTCATTCACAATTCTCGATTTTTGGATATAAAACTGACGGATTATTTCAAAGTCAGGCTGAGGTAGATGAACACCCTACGGGAGGTGCTCAGGTAGGTAATGCACGCCCAGGAGGAATACGTATTGTAGACATTAACGATGATGGAGTTATTAATTCTGATGATAGAGACTGGCTTGGTACTACATTACCAAAAATGGAATATGGGGTACGAATAGATGTTTCATATAAAGATTTTGACTTCTCCTTATTTGGATCTGGTGTTACAGGCAGAATAGGAGTAGACCCCTACATAATGTATAACAATTTTGTACCTGGTAGGGAGAATGCAGGACCTGGTACTCTTAATGCCTGGTCTCCTACTAATACAAATACAGATATACCTTCGTTAAGTCTTGTAAATAACCTTACAGAGAATTCAGATTACATCTACAGAAACAATTCTTATTTCAAATTAAGAAATATTCAGGTAGGTTACTCATTACCAAATGATTTGATTGAAAAGTGGGCGGGCATGACAAATCTAAGAGTCTACTTGCAAGGAGAGAACTTATTGTGGTTCACACCTGATGGTTATATAGGTTCTGACCCAGAACGCACTGAAATTAATTCAATACCGGTACCCACTACATTTTCGGTAGGATTAAATGTAAATTTTTAAAAAATGAAAGCGATGAAGAATATAAAAGCAGCGATACTAATAATGTTATTCGCTATAAGTATAAACTCCTGCAACAGTGACTTTCTTGAGGTAGAACCCTCTGGAGTATTATCATCTGATAATGTTGCGACAGCAGAAAATGCAGAAGGACTTGTGATAGCAGCATATTCTGCAATAGGTAATGATAATATTGCAGGACCCATAACTAACCCTTGGGTCTATGGAAGTGTACGAGCAGATGATGCATATAAAGGCGGCGGCGGCCGCACAGATTTAGGGGAAATTGACAGGTATGAGCAATATAACCTTACAATTCCTGATGCCGGAGATCTTATGGCACCTAAAACCTGGGAAAACTATTATAAAGCTATTTCCAGAGCAAATTTTGCTTTAAGGGTTATTAATGAAGTGCCAGATGCAGATTATGCAGATAAAACAACACGCATTGCAGAACTTCGGTTTCTAAGAGGACATTCTCATTTCATGCTTAAATTAATGTTTAAACATATTCCATACATAACAGAAGATTTAACCGATGAGCAGATATTAGAAACCTCTAATGATATGTCTAATGATGAGTTGTGGGATGCTATTGCACAAGACTTTTTGTTTGCTTTCAATAATCTACCACAGACACAAGAGCAGGTGGGAAGAGCAGATAAAAATGCGGCGGCTGGTTATTTAGCTAAACTAAGGTTATACCAGGCGTACGAACAAGATGAGCAAAATCAGGTTGTAAATATCAATACATCACGTTTACAGGAGGTTATTGACTATGCAGATGCAGTAACAGGAAGTCTGGAAGCTGATTTTGCAGATAATTTCCTGCCAGGTTATGAGAATGGCCCTGAATCGATTTGGGCGGTTCAGTTTTCGCTTAACGATGGTACAGAGGTAGGGAGGGGTAGTTATGCTACGGCTCTTAATTCGCCCACAGGGTCGTCATTTTATGGTTGCTGTGGTTTTCACCAGGCTAGTCAAAATATGGTAAATGCATTTAAGACCGATGCTTCAGGTTTGCCATTACTTGAGACTTTTAATGATGCAGATATGACAGATGTAGATAATTATGGAAGCATAGATCCCAGATTTGATCATACAGTAGGTTTTCCTGACAGACCATTTAAATACAGAAATACAGTAGAAGAACAAGGTGATTTGTTATATAAAACAAGCTGGGCAAGAGACCCGGGAGTATATGGTTTTTATGGTAACATGAAAGAACAACAAGCACCAGATTGTTCATGCTGGGTCAAACAGGGACCTTTTATAGCAACATCTGTAAATTACAGATTTATACGCTATGCAGATGTCTTGCTGTTTAAGGCAGAGGCTTTAATACAATTAGGAAGGCAGGATGAAGCTTTGCCTCTTATAAATGAAGTGCGTACCAGAGCAGCATCAAGCACAGAGCGTCCTCTTGCAGCCGGTGCAAGTAACGTTTATAATATTGGTTTATATGATTCTTTCCCCAGTAAAGAATACGCCCTTGAAGCATTAAAATTTGAGAGAAGACTTGAATTTGCTATGGAAGGATGGCGCTTTTTTGATCTGGTTAGATGGGGTGATGCAGAAGAAGTTCTCAACGCTTATTTAGAAGTTGAGAAGACTAAGCATGACTACTTATCTAATGCGCATTTTACTGCCGGGAGGGATGAATATTTTCCTATTCCACAAAAAGAAATTGATTTCACTCGTGGTCTTTATAAGCAAAACCCAGGCTACTAGTTTCACTTAGCACGATAACTCAATCTAAATAAATTAATAAATAATGAATAGTATGAAATTTAAATTAATCATTTTCTGTTTGTGTTTAACACAACTGGCACTTGCACAGGAAAATCCTATAGGTGATTTTAGTTACAACAAAGACATAGGTAATCCTAAACTGGCAGGTTCTGCTACTTACGATGAAGAGAGTCAGACTTACACCATTAAAGGTGCGGGTTATAATATTTGGGGTCAGCGTGATGAGCATCATTACCTGTACAATAAGCTAAAAGGGGATTTTATTGTTACAGCAAATTTTGAATTTGTAGGTGATAATGAGGTTCATAGAAAAATTGGCTGGATGGCACGTGCTTCAGAGCAGGACAATGCAGTTATGGTGGGTGGTTTTTTACATGGTGATGGCCTTACTGCAGGCCAGTGGCGAGAGCGAAGAGGTGCAGATATGCAAAATCCCGAAGATGATGTTTGGGCCTCTAAGCGATTTTTTCAGATCATTCAGTTAGAACGCAAGGGTAACACTTTTATAGTGAGAGCAGCGCATCCCGGCGAGCCTTTTGAAGAAATTAGTTCTAAAGAGCTGGATTTTATGCCAGAGGAGGTTTTAGCAGGTATTGTAATTGGTTCTCATGATGAGGATGTTGTAGAAACTGCAAAAGTGTGGAATGTTAGAATTGATCAGCCGGTTGCAGAAGATTATAATCCTAACTCAGAAGGGTGGATAGGTTGCAGACTGGAAACAATGAATGTTTTTGACGGTAAGCGTAAAGTGATACATACAAAAGATGGTCGTTTTGAAGCTCCTAACTGGATGCCTGATGGAGATAAACTGATTTTTAATATGGATGGCTCTTTGTATACGATACCTAAAGATGGTGGCGATCTTGCAAAAGTCAATACTGCGTCTGCAGACGATTTGAATAATGATCATTGTATTTCTTTCAATGGTAAAATGATAGGTATAAGTCACAATGATGGTAATGGCTCAAATGTATTTGTCTTACCTCTTACCGGGGGTGAACCGCAAGCTGTGACAACAGATGCACCTTCATATCTTCATGGCTGGGCGCCAAATAATAAGGAAGTCGTGTATGTTGCCCAAAGAGGTGGAAGTAAGATCTATGATATTTATAGAAAGTCAATAAAAGGTGGTAAAGAAGAAAAACTTACAGATAATAAGAAGCTTGAGCACGTTGATGGTTGTGAGTATTCTCCTGATGGCAAATATATTTATTACAATGGTTCTCAAAAAGGTGGTACCATGCAATTGTGGAGAATGAAACCAGACGGAAGCAACAAAGAACAGTTGACCTTTGATCAATATAACAACTGGTTTCCTCACATTTCTCCAGATGGTAAATGGATAGCTTTTATATCATTTGAACCCACTATTGAATTAAATGGGCATCCTTCCTACAAAAGAGTAATGCTAAGGTTGATGCCCGTTTCTGGCGGGGCGCCAAAGGTAATCGCTTATTTATATGGAGGGCAGGGAACTTTTAATGTGAATTCCTGGTCGCCAGATAGTAAGCACATTGCTTTTGTAAGTAATTCCTCAAAATAATGAATTGAATTTGAATTGTTTTTAAGTGTTGACTTTTTAGTTATGGTTGGGTTGCAGAGTTAGAACTGCAACTCAACCTTTTAAACATTTTAGAAATTAATACAGAAAAAAATAAATTTCAGGTACATTTACTATCGTTGTAATTATTAATAATCTTATAAATTATAAAAATGTCTTTTAAAAAAATTACTAAACTATCCTGTCTTGCTATTATATGCCTGCTATTCTCTAATGGGCTTTTTGCACAGAAGCAATTCAAAGTACTGCTTGTTACAGAAACCGCTGGCTGGCATCATGAGTCAATAGATAATGGTATTGTAGCCATAAAAGAATTAGCAGCAACTCACAATTTTGATGTTACCAGACAACAAGACGCTATTAAGATTACAGAAGAAGGCCTTAAACCTTATGATGCAGTTATATTTTTAAGCACTACAGCAGATATTTTTGACGAAAACGAGCAAAAAGCTTTTGAAAAATATATAGAATCAGGAAAAGGTTATGTAGGTATACACGCAGCTTCAGATACAGAATACGACTGGGAGTGGTATACAAAACTTGTGGGTAGAATGTTTCACATACATCCCGAACAACAAACTGCAAAACTCAAAATACTTGATCACAATTTTCCCGGGTTAGAACATTTTCCTGATACATTGTTGTGGACAGACGAGTGGTACGACTTTGGTAAAGAAAATGTTGACAATCTGCATTATCTGGTAGCTGTAGATGAAAATTCGTATAATCCGGTTGTAACATGGCAAAATCGGGATTTAGACCCAAAAACCGGGAAAATGGTAGACAGAAACAGCCAGGGCATGGGAGATTTGCACCCAATATCATGGTATCATGAGTTTGATGGTGGCCGTGCTTTTTATACAGCCTTGGGGCATATAGAGAAGGTTTATGAGAATCAATGGTTCTTAGATCATCTATATGGTGGTATTTATTACGCTGCTACGGGAAAAGGTATTGAGAAGAATAACAATACGTCAAAATAAACCAACTGACCAACCAATCTATTTTAAAAGCTATGACACATAGAAGAACATTTATAAAACAATCTGGATTAGCCCTCGCAGCAACGACAATTTTACCAAGTATAGTTTTTAGTGAAACTAAAAAGCATGCTATAGGTCTACAGTTGTATTCTCTAAGAGAAACGATAGGCAGCGACGTTAAAGGCACAATATCAAAAGTGGCAGATCTTGGTTTTAAAGAAGTAGAAACCTACGGCTATTCACAAGAGAATAAATTCTGGGGATTGTCTGTAAAAGAATTTAAAAGAATTCTTGATGATAACGGTCTTACAACACCCAGCGGTCATTATGGTGTAGATCCATTTTTAGCTCAAGGCGGAACAAAAGACGATTTTGCTTTTAACCTTGATGTGGCAAACGAGCTGGGGCAGAAGTACGTGATCGTCCCCTATATAGGCGGCAATTTGCGTAATTCTATAGATGACTATAAGCGTCTATCTCAAAAACTGAACGAAGCTGGTGAAATGTGCAGAAAAGCAGGATTAAAATTGGGATACCACAATCATGATTTTGAATTTACAGATTATGACGGGCAAAATGGTCTGGAAACTTTTCTTGCAAATACAGATAATAAAAATGTAGTTTTTGAAATGGATATTTACTGGGTTGTGCGTGCCGGGAGAGACCCAATTGAGCTAATGAATAAGTATCCCGGTAGATTTCCTCTATGGCATGTGAAAGATATGAGTAAGAAAAACGAAGATCTAAACACAGAAATTGGCAGCGGATCGATAGATTATAAAGCAATTTTCAGCGAAATGAAGAAATCTGGAGCTAAACATTTAATTATAGAACAGGAGAATTTTGAGATGGATGCTTATAAAAGTCTGGCTCAAAGCATCGAGTATATAAACAATGATCTGCTTTAGAAAAGCGGTATAAAACAGGTAAATATCGCCCGATTTAAGCTAAAAATCGCTGTATTTAGACACTGATAATCCCGTTAAATATCTGTGATACAGGTTTTTGAAAAGATATGAATCAAAAAAAGCCAAGACAAATGCCTTGGCTTTTATAATTGTAGCGAGAGGGGGGCACGATCCCCCGACCTCCGGGTTATGAAAATGAAAAATCGTCTGTCAAAAAGCATTTAATTTGCTTAAAATCAATTGAATACATAAAATTCTATTTTACATAATATCATTTGATATCAAGGAATATGACAATTTGTTTTACCTATGTTGTACCTAAAATTGTGTAATTTAAATGTCTAAAATGGAAGTTATGGCATCAATTCAGACAGTTTTAAGGAATAAGCCCAATTCAAGACAATTGTATCCAATTGCTATTAGAATTACTAAAGATAGAAAAACCTCTTATATTTTCACAGGTCAGTATATTGAAAAAAATCATTGGAATGAGACCAAAGGATTGGTTAGAAAATCACATCCTGATGCATTGGCTATTAATCAATTAATTTTCTCCAAACTTAGCAAAGCAAATAAAAAACTTCTGGTTGCAGAATCAGAACGAGATTATCAATCTGTTTCTATCATAAAAACGAATATTGTCAAAAAAGAACGTTTTGATTTTTTCAGTGCTGTGAAAATTCAGTTGCGTAGATTGGAGGAAAGAGGACAGTTTCATCAGAGAGATGTAGTTAAAAGTAGAATGGATAAATTTAAAGCTTTTGCCAAATCAGATAAGTTACACTTCAATGAAATTACAGTAGATTTTTTAAAGCGTTTTGAAGCCTATCTCAAAAACGAGATTGGTTTAGCCCACAGGACTACTGTAAATTACATGATTGCTATAAGAACGATCTATAATATAGCAATAGGCGAGAAGTGGGCAGAACGCAATCATTATCCATTTGGGAGAGGCGGTTATACCATTAAATTTCTAGAGTCAGATAAAATAGGTCTCAATGTAAAGGAAGTTAAACAATTGGAAAATGCTCAAGGCTTAACACCATCCCAACAACACGCATTGAATATTTGGTTGATCAGTTTTTACTTTGCCGGAATACGAGTAGGGGATGTACTGCAATTAAAATGGTCTGATTTTATAGATAATAGATTACGCTACCGTATGGGGAAGAACCAAAAGTTAGTTTCTCTTAAAATTCCTGAGAAGGCAAAACCTATATTGGAATACTATAAGAATCTGGCTGAGGACGATTTTGTATTTCAAGAGTTACGCTTTGTGGATCCTAAAAATGCTAAAATACTTCGTACACGAATTAAGACGGTTACCCGCACCTGCAATCGTCATTTGAAAAAGATAGCAGAGCATCTAGGTATTACTAAAAGCCTAAGTATGCACATAGCTCGTCATAGTTTTGGTAACATTTCAGGAAGTAAAATCCCCATTCAAATGTTACAGAAATTATACCGTCATTCATCGGTAACAACAACGATTATGTATCAGTCCAATTTTATGCAGGATGATGTAGATGATGCATTAGATAATGTGGTAAATTTCTAAGCTTATTCAATGGCGAGCTAGCTACAATTCAGATAATAAGATTAACTTAAAATCTTCCAGTAAGATACATTTTCGCAATTTATATTCGAAATTAAAAAAAAAGAATATGTCTAAACTTTCAGATTATGAAACTTATATTATAAGTGGTTTGGCGCAAGGTGCTAACATTAAAGAGTTAAAAAAGGTTTTGCGAAACTTCGGTCAAAAGCCGGACTCTGTAAGTAGTATTGAAAAAAAGCTCAAAGAACTAAAGAAAAAATATGAATGTAAAACCACGTTTCAGCTTGTATATGATCTGAGTAGATATGTTATTGAAATAGATATTGAGGAGATTCTAAAGTAATTAAATATCAACTGATAATTATAGATGATTTACTGGTTTGTAAGATTTCCTTATTCGCCAAAATATTAGTATTGAATTCTGGATGATGCAGAGCCTCATCCAAAATTCAATGCGCTTAATATTAAAACAATGAAGTAGTTGAAAAAATAAATATTAACTTTAAATAACTGGACTAGAGCTTTTCATAGGAGCCATTTTTGTATGCCGTTTTCACTTTTCATTTAGCTTAAATTGTGCGTTAGTTTTGCTCTTTGGTACCGCAGGAACGAGGATGACAATGTGCAAAGCGGGTGAAATACCCCTTCCTTATTTGTTATTATAAAGCGCATAAAGTTTTATTTGTTCTTGTGCTTGCCCTAAGGCACTCTGGTCAATAAATGCTTCCAAAGCAGGTTTTCTGACAAAACTTAAATCTTCGGTTTCATCTTCATCCATCCAAGTAAAGCATGTCAATCTTTTTTGCTCTTCATTTAAAAAATTGAGTTTCTTATTATTGATAAATTTCCAGTACACCTTATACCATTTTCCTATTCGGCCTCTAACAAAATTGTTATGTCGTTTTTCTATTTTAAATATATATTTCCAAGACTCTATTTCTTTTTGGTTACCATCAGGGTTAGAATAAGCAAATCCATATTTTATCTTATTAATATCCATATTGTCCTCCTTAACAGATATAGAAATTGATATTCCTTTATGATTTTCTGTATATGGATAAAATACAAACCCTGTAGTTTCTGAAATTATATCTATACTACTCTTAACATCCAACGAGTTGCATTTCTGGCAGATTGGAACAAGGTTTTTAAAATTTACCGAAGAAAATGGATAAATTGATTTCGCTAAATAGTGATCATATTGATCACGTTCATCATCATATATAGTTTCAACATCCCTAATGCCACATGCAGGGCATTTCAAAAAGTCATTTGGGGATTTCTTTAATTCTCTAAAATGCTCAATTACAGAACCATAAAATTTTATAAAATGAGGTGATTTTTTCAATACTTTCTCATACAAAGCATAGAATAATTCATCAACATCATTTCTGATTTCATCAGGAACATCTTCTAAGAGGGTAGCTTTAACCGTTCCTTTACAAATAGCTTCAATCTGGTTACTTTGCCTGATGTTCTCACATAAAGTTGATCTGTCTACTTGATCCCATTCTTTTATGACATCATAAATGGCTTTAAATTTAGCTTCAAGAATTCTTGGGTGACGTGATACTAAATTGTTGTAGAATTCATCATTATATAATCCAATATGATAATCTTCCGTACTGAATTCAATAGAATCAAAGAATTCCATTACATAATCGTGCAACTTGTGATGATCAGTGACTATATAACTATATGCCCTAATCATTCCCTTTATCTTTAAGTTCTTTTTCTTTTAAAAGTAGTTTCCTAAATAGGAGTACTTTCTCAACTGATTCACCTAAAATAATTGAATCTTTTTTGGCTTGCTCTATATCTTCAGGAGAATTGAAAGTTCTATTCTCTATTTCTTTAAGAATTTGAAGAGAGTAATCAGATATAGTTTCATCCTTTTTAAATATTTCCTCCAAAACTATACTTACCGAAGAACCGAAAGTGTTAAATCGCTTATCATGTGCACTTATCGCTTTAATTTTTCCTGCTTTATTCCGTTCAAAAATTACAACTTTATCTGGAAAGCAATCTGAAATAATGAAAGGAGAATGCGATGTTATAAGAATATCACTCTGCATATTATTACTCTCTGCTGCAATTAGACTTTTTTTAAGGGTACTAATGAATGTTGAGCGCCAATCAGGGTTAAAGTGTGTTTCAGGTTCATCTAATAGAAGTAATGCGCTTTTGTTTTTAAGCATTAAACAAATACCTAAGGAATGAATGAATTGCTGTTCACCATCTGATAGTTGTTTTAGCAGAAGCTCTTTTATTTCATTTGTTCCTTTTATGTGTTTTTCAATGTAATAATCTAAGAAATAAAAAACCTTATCTCTTGGCCCAGGTGAATGAATCTTGCCCTGAGTATAATATCCTTTGGAACCGTATACATCTGACTTTGTACCAAAATCAACAGAATGATAATTAAGGGTATATAAAACCTGAAAAGCTTGAAATAATTCGAAAATACCACCAGAAAAATTTTCCTGAAAAGCTTTTTTTGTATCCTCATTAATCCAAAAATCGAGCAACAATTTATTGTCATTTTGGAAATGAGCACTTGAACATTTCTTAAACTTTTTAATAGTATCTTCAAATTGTGTTAAAATGCCTTGTTTCTCTAGTAAATGCCCAATGTTTAAGTTCATTCTGAAACGTTTGATATCCAAAATGCCCAATTCAGTTTCCAATGGCTCAAGAACAGTGTGTTTGTCCTGAAATAAATAATTAGACAGTAATACTGCCTGACTCATTTCATAATCTATGTAAATCAGATTGCTTTCAGGGTTTTTGTAATTCAAATTTTTTCTAATAGCTTCTTTGTATTCATCAAAATGAAGAAGTCTAGTTTTTAGAAATGGTATACTTAAAGTTTCATTTTCACCAGAAGAATATCCTATAATTAAATCAGGTAGATATGCTTTTCCAGCAGCTATACTTTTAGCATTTTTAGGAGTAACAATATCCACCTTCCTCGATTCTTCATTAATGAAAGGATAAGGTTTCCAAGTCATTTCTGGCTCTCCGTTAACCTTTTTTGTAATATTTACCAAAACCATGTTTTCAATGTGATATTCAGCATCTTCAATTTGTGGCTTGATATAATACTCTAATTCGTAAGCGTCTGGTTTGCCTTGATTTGGATTGAATTGATCTTTGAAATTTTGTGGTTGATTTACATTAGCACAACTCTCTAAGTGGTAAAATATATTTGAAAGAGCTTCAAGGACATTGGATTTTCCGCTTCCATTTAAACCTGCAAAACAGAAGGGATGAAATTGTGCCCAAGACTCATTAGTAGACGTTTTGTCATCAAATGGTAATCTAAAGTCCAAACAAAATCCTTCGCTTAAACTACTAAAATCAATATTTAGTTTAATTTTTAATAGCTTCATCTTTTAAGCGGTATTTATATTCCTTATTGGTTTCTAGAATTATAGTATCACTTTCCATACGTTGTATGATACCTTTCAAATTTTCCTCATTCGAAAGATTTATGGATGAAGTCCTTTCTAATATTCTATATAACTTTTTTATGGCAATATCATACTGTTCATCATTTTCAAAGTCAGAAGCATTTATGGTATTTAAAAATAACTCTAGTTGAATATCATCATGGATTAAAGTGTCAATTTCATCTTTTTCTTTTGGCTTTTTTGGGTTGAAAGTATTGTAAACAAAAGCTTCTAATAGTTCATTAAGTAGCTTTAATGAATCATCAATTTTATCAGACAAAACTTGAACTTGTTTGTAAATTATTTCAAATTGATTTTGTCTTTCGATTGGAGGTAAGATGATATCTAGATCCCTTAACACTTTAAGATGTAAATGTTTAACAGCTACACCTTTTTTCCGATCGTTAAGGATGTATTGAATTGCGTTGGATCTAAGAAGAGAAACAAAGAAATAAGGATTTAATATGTCCTTATTACATTTAATCAAAGCAATACTTTCGTAGAAACTAAATTTTATATCTTTTTCTAATACTGCGGATCTTCCTAACGATCCACTTTTAGTTAAAAGAATATCTCCTTTTTCAGGGTTTCCTCTTGTTAAAAGAGAAGCGTATTCTGTTTCTTGGATGTATTTGACATTTTGCCAATCAATTGTATTTTTATTGATGTTTTTCGCAGAAAGAAAGATAACTCCGTCTTCAATATATTTTGGAGTTCTGTGAGTTCCGTCAGAAATTAAAAATGTCGCTTCTTTTAGTTTAATTTGTGGCCAATTAAATGTATTAATAATGGAGTCACCAAACATTGTATAAAAAAGAGAAGTTTGATACTCCTCGTTCAATAGCTTAGTACTTTGTCTTGTTAGAATTAACGATTCAATTTTACCAAGGATAGAAGTAGCTTTAATTTGAGAATTAATGTCAGGTAGGTTGAACTCATATTCATTAATTTGCCCTTTATTTAAATGTTTTAATCCTACTCCTCTTGCTTTTTTTTCTAATTCTTTTAAAGATTGATAAATTACATATTTGAAATAAATTTTATCTATTTCATTTGTTTTGAATTCAACTTTAAATAGATGTTGATTAAGGAGAGCCGCTTCTTCATTATGCCATTCATAAACCCCTAACGATCCTGCCCAAGCAATAAGAATATCACCTTTATTCACAATGAATTTTTCTGGAACATTCTTAGTAGTCCTGTTGTATTCTGCTTCAGAATTATTTAAATTCTGAATACGAATGATTTTCTTTCCTTCAGAGCTCCAATCTTCGGATTTGAAAGAGTAACCATTTATTAGATTTACGAGATCTTTTATTTTAACTTTTTTAAAATTCATGTCTCTTAAATTCTTCTAATCCTTTTAATATTTCAGATTCAAGGGCATTTAGTTGTTGCAAAATTTCCTTTGGTTCTCGATAATTTTCAGGTTCATAAATGAAATCTTGATAGTGATTGAAGTTTAACTCAAATCCATTTTTTTCTATCTCTAAATAGGGAATCGAAAAATGATCTAACTGTCTATTAGTCTGATTTTTTAGTTTACGCTGCCTCCATTCTTCAATAGTATTTGGTAATGGTTCATCTTTTAATCTTCTCCTATTTACATCTAAAGAATAGCCATCTGATTTCATTCCATAAAACCACACATTTATCTTTTGCGGTTCATTTCCACGAAGTTTTCGCTTTTTGAAAATGAGAATTGAAGTTTTCACTCCAGTGTATGGCATAAATACTCCTTCTGGTAAAGAAATTACTCCCTCTAAATCGCAATCGGTCATGAGGAGCTGTCTTGTTGTTTTGTGTGCGCTACCTGAGTTAAAAAGTAAGCCTTCAGGAACAATAACCGCTGCTTTCCCTCCTTCTTCAAGCATATAGATAATGCGTTCTAAAAACAATAATTCCGATTGTACAGTTTGTGCAATTCGGTCTCCATCTTTATCCTTTTTAGGCGAATAAGCTCGGTCAAGATTCTCGCTTATAGTAAGACTATTAATTTTACCTGTAAATGGTGGATTAGCTAAAATGTATTTATACTTTTCAGATGGATTTTCTCCTTCGTAATTTTCATATTTTTCAGATAACGTATCCAGATGAACAATATTTGGATTAGTGATACCATGCATCATCAAATTCATAGTCCCTATACGAACCATAGTTTGGTCGATATCAAAACCGTAAAAGGTCTTTTCTTTCAGTTTTTTGATTTGGGATTGGGTGAGTTTTTCTCCATCAACTCCTTTTGGTAAACCATTTATATCTTCCTCAACATCAACAGAATATTTAGTGATAATGTATTGATATGCTCCAACTAGAAATCCTCCCGATCCTGAGGCTAAATCACAAATTTTACCATCCAAGTCTGGTTCAAGTATTTCGGTCATCATTTGAATAATGTGCCTAGGAGTTCGGAACTGTCCATTTTTTCCAGCTTCACTAGTTTGTTTCAGTAAATGCTCATATACATCACCTTGAATATCTTGAAAATGCTGATTATCTTCTGCTTCTTGTCGTTCAATTTCTTTATAGATATCGTCAATAAATCCAATTGCATCTTCTAAAAGGGTTGGGTCATTAATTCGAAATGAAGCATCTTCCATAGCATCAGCAAAAGGATCTCCTTTTTCTGCTAAGTCCTTCTTTATATAGTTGAATACATTTTCTTTAAGATGAGGAACAAGTTTATCCCCTTTCCATTTATGGTAATGACTCCATTTTAATTCTTCAGGAGTAGTTGGATGAAAATTTTCCAACCGTTTCATAAAAAGCAAATATGAAATTTGTTCAATGGCACTTATGGGATTAGAAAAACCACCTGACCATAATCGACTCCATAGATTTTGTACTTTATTTCTTATATCATTTGTAATCATAATTTCTAGTTTTCCAATTTTAAATCACTGAATACCTCCTTAAACATTTCACCTGGATCAATGTCAATAGCTAAGGCAATTAAATACAATTCATCTGCTCGCAGTTTGGTTGATTCATTTGAGGTCAATTGAGATAGTCGAGCTTGACTGATTCCAGTTCGTCTAGAAACCATTGCCCTATTTACTGATTTCTTGGTAAGAAATAGTCCTAAAGAAGTCATAATACTTTCGAATTTATATCCGTAAACATAGCTTTATTAAATAAAAATACAGAATATCTAAATTATTGTTTTGTAGTTTAATAGATGATTATAAGATTTGTTTAGAAAGTCTAAAGAATACTTTTCAAAACTTATATTATGAGTCGAAAATATACTTAAGCAGATTTAGAAGAAGTCGTTTCAGTCCAATTAGAAAACCTCAATGCTATGCATGACCTTTTAAGTATCATGAAGCACGAAAATGAATTATTGGACAGTGCTAACATGAAATTGAAAGATGAAATCACAGATTTTTAAGCAAAAGTTATATCCAACTCGAAAAAAAATCATAAATCAGAGGGAGGGGAGATTAAGCTCTTTTGGTTTTTTTAGGCTCGGCTTGTGTGGTGGCAAAAGCCAAATGTGCTTAATTTGTGGTTGGCTTTTCGGCAATGGCATACAACTGGTTATATCAAAATGAAATATAGATTAAAAGCGATAAATTACATAATAACAGTATATCATATATTTTTCACAAGTTACTTTGTTTCACATTGACTTTATTACGGTTTTCCACAAAAGCACAAAAAAACCTCAAACTTTTTAGGAATTAGCTTTAATAAGCTAAGCTGCTTGGTTAAGTCTTTATTTTTTCTTTAGCAACTCTTCTAAATACATCACTTTATCTTTTTCGGCGTGAACCAAGCGTTCATAGAGCTCTACAATCTTATCAATAGGATTAAATGAAGGCTGAATATTAATGGCATTTAACGTAGAACTGTCGTTACTATTAAATGTATTAGATATAACATTCAGAACAGTCTCTTCAGAAAAATTTTCTATTGCCTCTTTAGTCACACCAAGCACTTTTGCAACCTCTTCAAGCTTCATTTCCTCTACTGTTTCACTTTGTTCCAGGTTAGAAACACTTTGTTGGCTAATGCCAAGTTCTTCTGCAAGCGTCTCTTGCTTTATACCTCGAAGCTCTCGTATTCTGGCAATCTTCCGGCCTATATGATTGGGTTTGGTTTCTGTTGTCATAACTTAAAGATATAGATTCTTTCTATGTGGTTTAATCTTCTGGTAAAATACAAGTTCGTCCTTGTATTTTACAAAGGACTCTGGTTGGTTACCGTTTACGGATGCCACTAATTTAACGTAAAATTTTTGCGTGGTAAAATTATAAACCTATTTCATGTTAAAGCGAATACCAAGAACCGTTCAAAGATACCACTCCAGTTATGGAACTAATGTAAATCTTATAAAGTCATTTTATGAAATCTTCTAATGACACTACTCATTTTAACCTTTTAAAACAGGGCTGTCCATCAGCCTTTACAGCTATCTATGCCAGGTATCACAGGCGTATCTACTGGATGGGGAGGAGTCTTATAAAAGATTCCTTTGTGGTAGAAACCCTCGTACAGGATACCTTTTTAATCCTTTGGGATAAACGCGAGCAAATCGAGTCGCCTACGCATTTGGTCAATTTCTTGTATACGGTAATTAGTAGCGAATGCAAATGGTATTATGCCCGTCCTAAAAATCAATTTGACCGGGATTTTTACTCCTTAGATAAATTCCCCAGCTATCAGGAATATATGCTGGGTTATGATCCGGCTGCAGTAGATAATCATCTTATAGATCAGCAAAAAAAGCAAGAAGACTACGAGAAAGTTGTCCATATATTACCGCTTCTGGGAACACAGCGCAAGCGCCTTATTGAACTCTGCTTTCAACATGGCTTTAAGTACAAAACGATTTCAGAGCATATGGGCATCAGCATTACCGAAGCCAGTAATACAGTTAAGAAGACGATTGAAGAGATCAAAACTATCCTTAATCAAGGATACCTCCCTGAGACCAATAAACCAGCGTTAGCGCATTCAAAGCCTTCCATTGAAATCACGGAACAAGAAGCTCGGGTATTGGAACTCCGCTGCGAACAGCACTATTCGTTTGGCGCCATTGCTGCAGAGCTGAACTTATCTCAAAAAGAAGTACATCGCGCCTTTACCACAGCCTATAAGTTTCTGCAGGAAAACAACGAACAGCATTTACAATCTGCCTGATTATGAAAACCAAAACGCTCAGCCTTACCCGAAAGATCCAACTCAATATAGACCTGCCGGATTATGAAGCACGCAAAGAGGCTATGGCCAAACTCTACGACTGGCAATACTGCTGCTTTAAAGCGGCAAACATTATCGTAACTCACCTGTATTGTCAGGAAATGATTAAGGAGTTCGTTTACTTAACTGAAGATATCCAATACAAACTTGCTGACGTTAAAAAACACGAAAATGGAATCTTAAACCGCTCCCGGATCAACAGCACCTATCGCGTGGTCTCTGATCGCTTTAAAGGTCAAATTCCTACGGATATTTTATCGAGTTTAAACAAGAACTTAGAGAGTTCGTTTAATAAAGATAGACCCAAGTATTGGAGTGGGGAACGCTCCCTTAAAAACTTCAGGCGCGATATCGGCTTTCCTTTTGATCCACGTTGTATGTGGGGATTTAAGTATGATGAAGATCGAAAAGCCTTTTGTTTTCGGTTGTTTCAAATTCCCTTTTGTACCTATTTGGGAGGTGACTTCTCCGATAAGCGAAGTTTGTTGCACCGGGTATTAAAAGGAGAAACCCGATTGCGGACATCAGAGATTAAACTTAAAGACGGAAAAATCTTTTGGTTGGCGGTTTTTGATATCGAACAGGAACAGCACACATTAAAACCTCAGGTAGTAGCCGAAGCTTCTTTGTCTTTAGAATACCCCATTACCGTCAAGATTGGCAGTAGCAGAACGGCCATAGGAACCAAAGAAGAATTTTTGTACCGCAGACTGGCGATTCAGGCGGCACGAAAACGGGCATTGGACGGATCTACCTATTCCCGGGGTGGTCACGGGCGTAAACGCAAACTCAAAGCTGTATATAAGTTTAATGAAAAGGAAATCAACTATGTGAATCAGCGCTTGCACGTATACAGCAGAAAACTCATTGACTTCTGTGTAAAACACCAAGCAGGAACTTTAATTCTTCTGAACCAGGAAGCCAAGATTGAGGCCGCACAAGAACAACCTTTCGTCCTTGGAAACTGGAATTATTATGAATTAACCAAGAAAATAAAATATAAAGCGAAGAAGGCAGGTATTGAACTGCTCATAGATTAATGACAAATTTTAAGGTCTGAGGGTGCTTGTACACCCATAAAGTGGGGTCGGAAGGCACTCACTAAATGCCAGCGGGCATATACAACGGCGTGAGCTTACTTATATTAATCTACTTAATATAAGGAAGTTTAAACTTCCTTATAAAAATATAACTGCGGACACGACTACTGTTAGAGTCAAGCTCCCTTCTCATTTAGAGAAGGGCGGAGTGAAAAGGATAACCTTAAGCTCATAATTTCAAAGAAGGGTGCTTGTACCCCCGCAAAGTGAGATGCCTGATACGCACTGAAAGCCATTAGGCATATAAAACGGTGCGATAGCACTTATCATTTTGATTCTCAAAACGAAATTATCGCAATTCAAAATCAGATTATATAGTTAAATTCAAATAGTAGTGATACTAAAATGCTATTTATTCTTTCTTAAATAAAAACTCTTTTCCACCTTGTATTAATAACATCTCATTTTCAGCGGAATTAAATTCTATTTTCACCCCAGCTTGTTTAAAAACAAATGTGTTTTTTGAAGTTGGCTCGAGCGAAAATGCTGATTGACCAGTAGCCTGAGCTAACAGAGTAAAATCTTCTTTAGTAATAGTTATTTTTGGAGGAATCTGTTCACTGGAGTAGGTTCCTAGAAATTTTTCTAATTCTTCTGTTGTTAGAGAAATTGAAGTAAACTCAGGTAAATCAAATTTTCCCTCATAAAAACTACCTAAAACGGCTATTAGGATATCATTTTTATTATAGTTAATCCCATTTCCCGTTAAACTAATAGCGAGTTGATCATCAGGAAAAAAACTAGTAACCGATTGAAAACCATCAATCCCTCCTGTATGTCCATAACTCCATTTATCGTTATAAGGAAACTTAAATAGGCCTAGGCCGTATCCATTCTCTATAGATTTCATGAGCTCTAAACTATTTTTTGAAATAATTTCCCCATTAAAGAGAGCAGTAATAAAAATATTCAAATCCTCAGGAGTAGAAATAATAGCTCCCGCTCCTTGTGGAATAGACATATCTGTTTCAGTTTCTTTATTCCATTTTCCTAAAAAAGAATAGGAGAGGGCTTCATTAGTTTTTGTATTTATTTTTTGACCATATGCTGTGTTTTTTAAATTCAGAGGAAGAATTATTTTTGTTTCAAGAAGTTTACTGAATGGCGTTTTATAGAGGTCTTGTAGAATAAAGGTCAACAATAGGAAATTAGAATTGCTGTACTCACTTTTGGAATTGGGTTCAAAATCACTTTGAAAACCCTCAATTCTTTCAAGCATATTTTCTTTTGATTGTTGTGTTTGATTCCAATCCAAATAATCTTCATTTCGAGTGAAATCGTGAATACCACTGCTGTGGCTCAGCAAATTTTTGATAGTTATTTTATTAGCATTCACGATCTCAGGATAGAACTGATCTAGAGTATCATCCAACGCTAGTTTGTTCTCCTCCACGGCTTTTAATATTAGTGAAGCTGTAAACATTTTAGATATTGAGCCTACTCGATATTTGGTTGAACTATTAGATTTAATGGAATCCTCGATATTTACATATCCAATAGTTTTCTGGTATAAAGATTTTCCGTTTTGAGACACCGCAAGACTCCCCATAAATTTATTATGGCTTTCGAGCAAATCAAAAAGGCTGTCTAATTTTTGGGTATCAAGTTCTTGAGCAATGCAAATTGAGGTAATAAAAAGCAAGATTGATATGATGATTGATTTTTTCATATTAGTGTTTATTGATTGATCTTTTAAACTTTAATAATAGTGTCAGAAGGAGGTAAGCAATTAATGTAATTCCAACGAGGGCCGGGATAAACCAATTCCCTAAAATTTCGGTAACATTTGGATTTTTCATATACTCAGAGTTGAGTTTTCCCAGAAGCATGAATGAATCATCTTTGAAATAAAGTCCTACCTGATCTGGATTCTTTAGTTTGAAGTAAATAAGAATGACAAAACCAAATAGACAGATATAGAGAATGCCGAAAACCACATAAGAAATACCATTACCTATATTAAGTGCTATAGCTTTAAATAAATGGACAGGGTTGAACGTGCGCGTAGCTTGTTCTAGTTTTTTATCTGCAATTAAAGGTTTCAAGACTTCCTCCGGCTCACCAAGTTTTTCTAAGAGGTCGAGAAGATGATCGGTTTCATGTTTGTTAGTTTTTCTGGCAAGCCCCTCATATATATGGCTATTGAATTCCAAGAGTACATCTTGCTGATCACTTTTAGAAAGAGATGAAACAGTTATTTCGATGCGCTTCATATAGCTTCTATAAATACGTTGAGAAGCAGTTTCTTTAAATTGAATTTCTTTTATTTTCATTGAGATATTTTTTTAATTGAAGAAGCCAGATCTGCCCAATAGGTTTGCATTGTTTCAAGAGTTTCCTTTCCGGTTTCTGTCAGTGTAAAATATTTTCTAGGTATACCAGATTCTTGCTCCACCCATTTAGAAGTCACTAAACCCTCCTTTTTTAACCTGTTCATAAGGGGATAGAAAGTTCCTTCTGCAATTTCGATTTGGGTTAATTTTTTTACCTCTTCAATAAATTCATATCCATAAAATTCTTTATCCCTTAGAACATTGAGGACAATAAAAGTCAAGGTTCCTTTCTTGACTTGAGATTTCCATTTTTCAACAAAAATTATATTCATATGGTAAATGTATAATAAAATACATAGTATAACAATGTATTAATGTAAAATAGTAGATTAAAACATTTATACGGTTTGAATCTTTTTAAAATTTGTAAACGTTATTTTAAAAATGCTGATGAAAAGAAACTACTGAAAACTAGCAGCTAAACCTTACCTAAGCCCCCTTCCCATTATTTTTCCTTTCAAAAAGGCCTTCACAACGATTAGGTTTTTTTGAAAGAAAAAATTAATTCCTGTTTTACCTAATAGCGTAGCAGCAGATAGACAATAATAAATGCTTGTGAAAGAAAAAGAAGAAGGGCAAGAATGATGAGCCAATTCGGAATCGTTCGAGAGTGCTTAATCCGTTTTAAGATTTCTTCCTGATTTTCCTGTTGAGCTGTTTGATCAAGCTGTAGTTTTCTAAGATGCTCTTCGATTAACTTTTCAATTTGAGTACTGTCAGCTTTAATAGCTGTGCTTTTAAGGCTTTTTTCAATGATCTCTAAGCGATCCACTTCTTCCTTAAAGGAATGCAGCTCCTCAACGAGTAGTTCTGATAGTAGTTCTAGTTTGGTCATATTCCAATACCTTTATCGATTACAATTTTTAGAACCTTTTTGGCTACAGCTTTAGCCAGACTTGGTACAATGGGCACGCTTGTTCCCGATAAAACAACACTTCTTCCACGGTTGATGGATTTCAGCAAATTACTGGCAGACATCGAGCGGTGAACGGCGCTACCTTTTATGCTTTGTCCCTTATATTCAAACCGAAAGCCCTGCAGCTCCTTTGATTTGTTGATCACTGGGATTACACTAATCTGTTTTTCCTGCATCCGGTTGATATAGGTCTGTAGGTCTTTAGTATTTTCCTGTCCCATGGTACGCTCATGTGCTTTTTGTATTTCACTTCGGATCCTGCTTAGCTCCA
The DNA here is from genome assembly GCF_047946655.1 of Leeuwenhoekiella sp. A2. Classification (GTDB taxonomy): domain Bacteria; phylum Bacteroidota; class Bacteroidia; order Flavobacteriales; family Flavobacteriaceae; genus Leeuwenhoekiella. Next base: position 229,384 of record NZ_CP172311.1, on the reverse strand, counting down.
GACTCTTTTCATACTGCACTTCTTTAACCGTTTGAATCCCCAGCTCTCTGGCAGTACGCTCTGCTGCTAATTGACTTTGCTTTCCAATAAAGCTGTCCTTGTACGCCCTGCCATTTAGATCGATACGATTGACATAGAGATGCACGTGGGTATGCTCTTTATCCCGATGCACATAAGCCACTGCCTGGCGCTCCTGTAATTTCATTTGCTGAATAAAGGTTTTGGTAAGTTCTCCAAGTTCCCGGTTGCTAAGATTTTCTCCATCACGAACCGTTGGGCTTAGAATAAAGCTCAAAGTATTGCGCTCACAGTTTTGATTGAGTTCTTGAACAGCTTTAAATTCTTCAGCGATTTCTTCTGCAGTTTCTCCCAAGATTAGATCACTATAAACCTGCTCAGCTTCTTTCTCGTTGTTATTACCATATCTCAAAGCGCCAAGGGTGCTGGATATGGAACTTCCTTTGCCAATCATTTGAGTATGGTTTTTAAATGCTTCTTGATTTCTTCAGCGACCTGAATAACTTCCTGACTGAGCTTTGGATTTCCTTTTTTATACATATTCCCAATGCGTTTAAAGTTGTTGTGATACTTGACCAGCATTTTATAGGTGTTGATATGGTCTTCATTCATACGCTCGGTGATTTGTTGTTCCATTAAGCTATTTCTGCAAAATGCACTTAAGGAAGAACCTGCAGCTTTAGCTTTGATCTGCAGCAGTTTTTTCTCATAAACGCTGCATCTGAATTTGATAAGTGCTCGTTTCATCGTTTATATTTTTTTCTTTGCAACCATCGGGAGCAAAGCAAGATTGTGGCCACAGCCACACATCTTGCCCTGCTTTCCAGAAAGCAGTTTTAATTCGTTTTCATTAGCCAGGCATTTAAGTCTTTTTCAGCTCTATAGAACTCCGATTTATCGATACAAGTTGAAGTTGAATTCAAGAAGAAAGCTGTGGTATCTCTTCCAGCTTCATCATTATCCAAATACAGTTCAACAATTTCATAATGATCATAATAGGGGAGTGCTTTATCTGCAAAAGCAATGGAGTTTAAAATCAGAAAATCAGCTTCGCGTTTTATATTTGGATAGATTGTAATCAGCGATAACAGATCAAACATACCTTCCAGAACCATTAAATTCTGAGACTCATTTTTGATCCAGGTCAGATCTTTTGGAGAGCTGGACGATTTAAAATATTTATTTCGGAGTTCCCATCCTCCAGAATAGTTTTTAAGCCCAATGGCGAAACCATATCTATCATTAATCGTATAATGAACCTCTTTACAAAATTTCTTCCCTGCAATCAGACTGATTTTCCGTTTCTTCAAATACTGTAATAAAGCTGGATGCTGAATGCGCTTAATGTATTTGATTTCAATTCCAGATTCCTTGAAATTAGTTTCCTGCTGCATTGAAAGGTTGTCATTCCCTGTTTTGATTTGAGCTAAGATTACTAATGCATCACGTACGGATACTTTTGAAAGGGCACAAACCAGATCGATACAGTTGCCGCCTTTACCCAATCCGTGATCGTACCAGCAGTTTAATTTTTTAGATACTTTAAAGGATGCTTGGGTTTCTGACCGCAGGGGACTCAGAAACCAAGCTTCCTTTTCCGTATTGCGAGAGGGATAGTGTCCTAAAAATCCCAGCGCCTCTACGATGGGGATTTTTCGGGCTCTTTCACACGATATTTCTTTTTTTTTCATCAGGCTTTACTTTGGAGTTATTTTTTGATGAAGTGATGTTTTGGGCTTCTATCCCTTATAGGTTCTAGGTTTCTTAAATCATCAAAAGTGCATCAGCTCATCATTCTTTTTTTTTTCATCTGCATCACTTTTTATTTTGATGATTTAAAGATGAATAAGTGATGAGTACTTCAAGAGCTATAAATACTAGTCTTCAGCTTCATCATTCATCAGTGCATCAAAATTTTCAATTAGAAAATCCTTAGTGATGGTAAAGTATCTTCCTTTAGCCTCTGTAAACTGTAGCGATCCGTCTTGCCACATCAGCAGTTTTTGATAGCAAAGGGTATTCGATTTATTGGTGATCCTCCAATCCTTCTTGAGCAGCCTTCTCAATTGAGTAAGTTCTGTTTTGATTCTAGTTTTACTCAACAGGTTCAAAGCATCAATAGGACATAAATTAATTTCGGTAAGGTTAAAATGATCTAATGCTAATAACAGGATTTCAGCAAGTTCTTTTTCTACCCGGTTTCGATTATGGAGCACTAAACGGGTTAATGCTTTTGTCCTAATTTGACTTGAATGAAACCACATTCTGGTTGTATGCTTCGAATAGATTTTACGATGCTCCAAAAAGTAAAGAAAGGCTGGAACCTCTGCTTCAAGATGTTCTAAATAATTGGTTACTTCTAGATCAAGTCTGGGGATTTTTCGAATCCAAAACCGGGTCTCGTTTCCATCTATCTTTATAAAGGTATCCTCATTATTACTACAGAGTATGAACTTACCGAAAAACTCAACCTCTCGTTTATCTTTACCTTTCGCTTCAAGCATATTGATATTTGTGGTGCTCAGGTATTTGATGCGTTCGGTGAGTTCTTCTTTATTAAAGAGGACTTCATCAATACAGATTAGCAGTTTATTGGCCCAATCTGCATTGAACTGACTACTAAAACTGTCATTGGTCAGATAGGTGAGATTGTTTTCAAAAATGATTTTCAACCACTTTAAAAAGGTGCTTTTACCGGTAGAACGTTCCCGGGATACCAAACATAAAATCGGCAGTATCTGAACTGGCCGCAAGTAAAGTAGTTGCAGGTAATCCAGTCCTAACTCATAATGCTCTCCAAAAATATGCTTGATAAATTTTTGAGTGTAACTTATGGTTCCTTCCTTTGGTTTTTTGCTAAGCGGAGAGTAGGTATTATAAAAATGGTAGTATGCTGGTTTAAAATCAGTATGACTGGGAATACAGGTAAACCCATCATACTTTAGTATTTTACTTAAATAGGTTTTACCATGATCCTGTCTTATAGTTTCAATACTCCAGGGAATTAAGAATTCATTAAAGTGACCTGCAATAGTAGGTGCTTTAACTGATTTGTAATAAGAGGTTCCTACACGTATATATGGTATGGCTTTCATAATAAGATATGTTTAAATGAAAAAGGAACACCCCATAAGGAAATGGGGTGTTTACTGAATTAATCAACGTTTATTTGAAGTTGTTCTACGATTCTTATCTTCAATTTGAAAATGAGAATCTTGTTGATTGTTTAAAAGCCATTCATTTAGCAAATCAATATCGAAATAGATGAGTTTGCCACTGGGTTTGTAGTGTGGTATCGCTCCTGTAGAAGTTAATTTGTAAAGGTAGCTGCGAGACATACCTGTATAATCGCAAGCTTCTTCAATAGTAAGTACTTTTTTCTGGGCGAGCAGAAGCGATTCAATTCGCGCAAGCCTTTCGTCTAATTTAATCGTGTTCATGGTATTCGTTTTTAAAATGAATAATGAACAAAGCGCTTTGTTTATTTTTTATAGAATTCCTTTGATAAAAGTAAGTAGGGGGTAAGTTTACAGGCTAATACTAAGCGTGTTTTTATACACAAAATGGAATAAAAGTAAACCATATATTTTGACATCAATTGAAATTCTTCACTCACAAAAGACTTTAAATTTAATGGATCTTTTAAAGGTTTATTGGACTTATCAACAATTAATGTCTACAAAAATTTTAATTCATACCCCATCAAAGAGCTAGAAAACGTCTTTTAATGGAAGAAGTCAAGTAAAAAATATAAGTATTGTAAATAGAATACAAGATCTTTTAGCTTGTATAAAAAGGAAATTGAACTATTTCAGCAGAAAAGTAGTAGGTAATTAAATTTGATTTCAAATGATAGAGATTGGTAGAACAGGGCCATTTTCAAGTGTTAAAAATGTTAAAGTTTTACCTATGTTGTACCTTTAGTGAGTCAGACAGCTACAAATTAATGTAACTGCCTGATTATCAAGTAGCGAGAGGGGGGCACGATCCCCCGACCTCCGGGTTATGAATCCGACGCTCTAACCAGCTGAGCTACCTCGCCAAATTTCAACTTAACAAAAAACTATTTCTCTTAAGCGGGTGCAAATATAATAACAATTACGGTTAGCGCAAGCATCTTATTTATAAAATAAATTTATTTAGACTTCCTTTCTAAGTCTATAATTAATATTTATATTGGCGCCGAAACAATTTAATTTATGGAAGAGAAGGTAAAATTTGAAATAGAGTTTCCGGTGCAGGCCTCGCCGTCGCTCTTATATCAATATATGTCTACGCCATCTGGTATGTCTGAGTGGTTTGCAGATAACGTAAACTCACGCGGAGAGTACTATACATTCATTTGGAATGGTAGCGAAGAAAAAGCAAAACTACTTGGTAAAAAAAGTGGAGAGCGCATTAAGTTTAGATGGATGGAAGATGTTGAAGATGAAGAACCTTACTATTTCGAGTTACGCATTGTAGTTGATGATATAACAAAAGATGTATCGCTCATTATAACAGATTTTGCAGAAGAAGATGAGGTTGATGAAGGGAAGATGTTCTGGGAAAATCAAATCTCAGAATTAAAACATGTGATAGGCTCTACCTAGAAAAACCAATAGTTAAAGTATATTTGTCCCTCCTCAAAAAAGGGACTTTTTTTATGATCAATTTAAACGGAAACTTAACAAACGCACCACATTTTTCACCTCAAAACCGCGCTTTGCTTTATGGAGATGCCGTTTTTGAGACCGTGCGTTGCCAGGGTGGTAAGATTTATTTTTGGGAAGATCATTATTTCAGGCTAATGTCTTCTATGCGTATTCTGCGTATGGAAATACCCATGCACTTTACACTTGAGAACCTCCAGGAAGAGATATTAAAGACGCTCGCGTCAAGTGAACTTGAAAGTAAGGCGGCAAGTGTGCGCATAACTGTATTTAGAAATGAAGGTGGTAAATACTTACCAGAAGACAATACGGTAGGTTTCTTCGCTTTCGCGAAAGCGTTATCAACTCCGTTTTATACACTAAGCGAGGCAGACTATGAGGTAGAGCTCTATAAAGATCACTATGTAAATGCTGATCTGCTTTCGACACTCAAGACAACTAATAAGCTCATACACGTCACAGGAAGCATTTTTGCTAAAGAAAATGGTTATGACAACTGTATACTCATCAACAACAATAAAACGATCGTAGAGGCTTTACAGGGCAATATATTTCTTGTAAAAGACAATCATATAAAAACTCCCCCTTTAGAAGAGGGATGTTTAAGAGGGATTGTAAGAAAACAGTTGATCGATATCATTCAAAACCTCAAGAATTATACTTTTGAAGAAGTTGCCATCTCGCCTTTTGAATTGCAAAAAGCAGATGAGATATTCATCACAAACGCGATAATAGGTATACAACCTGTTACTAAGTATAGAAAGAAAGTCTATACCAATACGGTTGCAAAAGATCTTATAGGTAAATTAAATGCTAAAGCCCGGTTATCTTAGTTATAACTGGGGTTTTCTGGTGCATTAGACCAGATTAGGTAATCGCCGCCCAGTTCTATCATTTTCTCTTTCCAAAGGTCTGGCAGGCATTTATTAATGATTTCCTTTTCATAGATGTTCTCTACCACGATCCATGAGTTAGAATCAAGTTCCTGATCTAATTGATGAGAATCCCAGCCAGAATAGCCTAAAAAGAAGCGTATCTCACTTTCAGAAATGCTGCCGCTTGCGATAAGGTCTATCACCCTGTCAAAATCGCCACCCCAATATATACCTGCAGAAATCTCAACGCTGTCTGGTATTAACTCTGGTACTTTATGTATGAAATATAGGTTATCCTGCTCTACAGGACCACCATTATAGACTTGCATTGTAGATGCGATCTCCGGGATAAGTTCATCTAAAGTAAAGCTAAGGGGTTTATTTAAAATAAAGCCAACAGAGCCTTCTGTAGAATGATTTGCTAGTAAAACAACAGAACGGTTAAACGAGACATCACCTATGATGGAGGGCTCTGCAATGAGCAATTTTCCTTTTGTGGGTCTCTTTGTAGTCATGATTTTTTAATGATTACTCCTAAACTAAGTTATTTTTTCTAAACGACAAAATACAATAAACTATAAAAAAATAAAGCCCTCAATGAGGGCTTTAAATGTGTTTTAATATCAATTAGTTAACAGAATCTGATAGCTCAGAACCAGCTTTGAACTTAACAACGTTTTTGGCTGCAATTTTAATTGTTTTACCCGTTTGTGGGTTTCTGCCTTCACGAGCAGCTCTCTTAGATACAGACCAAGAACCAAATCCTACAAGAGATACACGATTACCTCCTTTAAGTGATGATTCTACGTTTCCTAAGAAAGACTCTAATGCTTTTTTAGCAGCTGCTTTAGTGATTCCTGCATCTTCTGCCATTGCATCAATTAAATCTGATTTGTTCATAATATAAATTTTAAAAAATTAAATTGTTGGTTAAACTTTTTGTTTAATAGTTCAACAAATTTATACGGATTATCCGTTCATGCAAGGAATAGCGCAGGAAATCCTGATTATTGTTAATAACTTCGACCTATTGTTAATAACGGATGATTTATTATTACTCATTACAATAACATCAGTATTTATAAGGCTTCACAACATTTTTGCGCCATCAGAAAATGAATATCCGTTTAAGAGGTCTTTTACCTTCATTTTTCGTTTTCCCGGAAGTTGTATTTCGTCGATCAATAGAATTCCGTCTTTGGCCTGTACGGTTAATTTTCCATCAGTCACTTTAATGTGACCAATTTCTGCTTCGGGCGCGACGGTAAAATCTTCTCCTGCTATGCTGGCAGCATATATTTTTAAGGTGTCTTTTTTACTATTATTTTCAAATTCACTCCAGGCAACAGGATAAGGACTTAAGCCTCTTATAAGATTGTGTATTTTCTCAATAGGTTGCGACCAGTCAATCTTAGTGTTCTCTTTATTAAGTTTGTAGGCTGTGTGAATTTGTTCTTTTTTGGGCTGTGGTTTTGTTTCTACCTCACCTGTCTTAATATGTTCTACAGTCTTTATAATAAGATCACTACCCAGATTCATCAATCTGTTATGTAAACTTCCTGCATTTTCGCCGGGCTCTATCGCTAGTTGCTCCTGCAGGATAATGGCACCCGTATCTATTTTTTCGTCTATAAAAAATGTAGTTACCCCGGTTATGGTCTCACCATTTATAAGCGCCCAGTTTATGGGAGCAGCTCCTCTGTAATCTGGCAGGAGGGAAGCGTGAAGGTTAAATGTACCATATTCTGGCATTTTCCAGACCGCAACGGGCAACATTCTAAAGGCAACTACAATTTGTAAGTTCCCGTTGAGAGCCTTTAATTCTTTTAAAAATGCTTCATCTTTCAGGTTTACGGGTTGTAAAACAGGAAGATCGTGAGCGACAGCATACTCTTTTACAGCGCTCATCCTTAATTTTTGACCTCGGCCTGCAGGACGATCTGGTGCGGTTATCACTCCCGCAATAGGATATTTTTGTTGTACCAAAGCATCCAGACTTGCTACTGCAAAATCTGGTGTACCCATAAATATGATTCGTAAATCTCTCATTATACCTTTTTATATTGATTGTCTGCGGTTATGTAGATCAACCTTTTTTGTAGTAAAGTCTTTAGAACTTCTAATAGTTTATTCTCTTCTGTAGTATTTATCTTTTGAGCCAGAGCTCGAGAAGAAATTGCGTTTTCCGCCAGTAAAAGTAGGATTTTTGCCTCTATTTCGCCGTTTTTTTCGCGTGAAGCTGTCTTTCTTTTAGCTCGCATACACACATCACAAATACCACAGGGTTCAGATTTATTTTCACCAAAATAGGCCAACAGCTGTATACTGCGACAAATAGATTTTTCATCAATATAAGTGAGCAATGCATTAGCTTGCTCCTCCTTTCTGCTGTTTTGTGCTCTAATATCTGCTGCAATGGGATTGATAACACGTTCATCTTCTCGGGGCACCAAAAAGGTTATAGAAGTGTCATAATTTATGTGTTCATAGATCGCGATATCATCTTTATCAAGTTGCAAAAGTATATCGTGCACACGGCTAACGCCTACATTAGACTTTTGTGCGATAACAGTATGATCTACCGCTAATTTTTGGTCAAAAATGCCGCCATATGTGCGTAAAATATTTTTTACTACTTCGTCTATTCCGGGATTTTTAATGAGGTAAAAACTAAGGGCAATGTTAGAAATCTTAAGCTGTAAGGTCGCTTTTCTAAAAAATTCCTGCGCAAGCGTTATCACACTATTTCTGTCAAGCAATTGCAGGGCATTGTAGGTGATGAGTGTATTGAGCTTGTAAGTGCTGCAAAAATCCATAAAATTGAAGCGAAAAACTTCCTGCTCACCTTCACCATACGAGATCTGGAAGTAGCTGTTTAACTTTTTATAAACCTGCCTTACGTAATCAACAGAAGGTAATATCCTGATAAATTGATTATATAATCGCTCTTTATCTGCCGGACTATACAAAACAAAGCTATATGCGGCATTGCCATCGCGACCTGCTCTGCCAGCTTCCTGAAAATAACTTTCTATACTTTCTGGCAGCTCTACGTGAATTACTGTTTGCACATCTGGCTTGTCTATACCCATACCAAAAGCATTAGTAGCCACCATTACCTGAACTTTATTAGAAGCCCAGTCTAGAAAATTTGCATTGCGTTTATCATTGCCCAGACCGCCGTGATAATGATGTGCAGTTATACCGCGGGATTGTAAAAAATCAGCATAAGTTTGAGCTGTTTTTCTACTGCGTACGTAGATAATTGCAGAGCGCGTATTCTTTTTTAAAATATCGAGAATACGATAATGTTTGTCTTCTTCGGCAAGAACACGGTATGCCAGATTCTTACGCTCAAAAGAAGTTTGAAAGAATTTATATTCCTTCAGTTTAAGCTGTTCTACAATATCTTGTTGCACTTTAGCCGTTGCTGTGGCTGTTAATGCAATGCAGGTGATATCAGGAATGCTTTCGCGAAAGCTTATAATATTGCGGTAAGCTGGTCTAAAATCATGTCCCCATTGTGAGATACAATGCGCTTCATCAATTGCTAATAAAGAGACGGGCATTTGTTTTAAGCGCTCCAGTACAAGCTCCTGCTGCAATCGTTCTGGTGAGAGATATAGCAATTTGTAATTACCATAGATGCAGTTGTCTAACAATTTATCAAGATCTGTATAGCTTATACCTGCCGGAATATACAAAGCTTTAATTCCGCGGTTTGTGAGTTGCATGACCTGATCTTTCATAAGCGAGAGCAGGGGAGAAACAACTATTGCAATTCCTGCCTGCAAAACCGCCGGGAGTTGGTAGCATATAGATTTACCACCACCGGTAGGGAGTAAGGCTAGAGTGTCTTTACCATTTATAACACTTTTAATGATCTCTTCCTGATTAGGCCTAAAAGATTGGTAACCCCAGTATTTTTCTAGTATTTCTGTGGGGTTTTGCATGCTTACGATAGTTTATCAAGCACAAAAGAAACACGTTGCTCAACGGTCATCTTTGGCACTTCTATAGGTGCATAACCATATTTTATGTAATTGTGTAACAAGACTTCCTGAATTGCCTGTGCCTGCTCAAAACTCTCATAGCGCTCGCCGTCTGTCTCATGTATTTCTTCCCATGGCGGCAAAACAAAGATCTGGTCATATTTGTAGCGCTCACAAGCCTGAATGAATTCTGCAGGGTAATTTTGACCTACATAATCCAGGTAAGCCACAACATCAGGAATCCCTCTGTCTATAAAAACAAAGTCTTCTTGTAATTCTTCTGCTTTCTGGTATTGAAGAATACGTTGCTCAAGTAATTTTTGACTAAAAAGAAGTGGCTCTGTGAGAAAAAGCTGCTCTATACCTTCTTCCTGCGCGGCTTTAGTCACTTGTCTTGAGACTTCTTCAAAACAAATGAATCCTTTTTCTTCTATAGCGTTTAATAAAGTGCTTTTACCCGTGCCGGGACCTCCTATGAGCACAATGCGTTGTGTTGCCAAATGTCTAGTATTAGTCGGCAAAAATACTCAAATGTGAAACGATTAAAAAATTCTGAGGATACTGTATCTTTGCAACTGAAAAAACAGCTTATGAGTGTAGAGAAAAATTCTGATGAATTTTATAAAAAATTAAAAGAACAATTAAGTGATACCTCTATATGGCCTTCTGAATATCTATTTAAATTTATAGTTCCTTCAGATAAAGAAAAAATACTTGCCATACAGGATATTTTTAATAATACCGGTGCTGTTATACAGACTAAAGAATCGCGTAATGGTAAGTATACCAGTCTTTCAATCAATGTAAGAATGAAAAATCCAGACGCGGTAATCACTAAATATAAAGAGGTAGCACTTGTAGAAGGTGTTATTTCGCTTTAATTAAAAATATTTAAATTTGTACGGCAATTATTGATTTTTTGGTTATTTAGGCCGATTTTAGTGCCTTTTATACAATTTTTATTAATTTGCAACAGTTTACTACGGTAAGCAAACTTCACTTAAATTTTTACAGTTGATAGATCAATTAGAATACAACACAGAGCGTGAAAAGCTCATTATTCCTGAATACGGGCGTCATTTACAAAAAATGGTAAATCAGGCGATTGCCATAGAAGATAAAGAAGAACGCAACAAAGTAGCCAGGTCTATTATAGCCGTGATGGGTAATTTACAGCCTCATTTACGTGACGTACCAGACTTTCAACACAAATTATGGGATCAGCTCTTTATAATGAGCGATTTTAATCTGGATGTTGATTCTCCTTACGGGAAACCATCTAAAGAAGAACTGGAAGAACGTCCTGCGCCTTTAGAATATCCTCAAAATCATCCTAAATATCGCTTCTACGGCAACAATATCAAGAGAATGATTGATGTTGCTGTAAAATGGGACAAGGGCGAGATGAGAGAAGCACTTGAGTTTACTATAGCAAATCACATGAAGAAGTGTTTCCTTAATTGGAATAAAGATACTGTAGAAGATGATGTGATCTTTAAACATTTATTTGAGCTTAGTAATGGCCAGATAAATCTTGCAAAAAAAGAAGAAGATCTGCGCGATACACACCAACTTATGCGCTCTAAAAAGACTAGTAAATCTTCTAATAATCCACGTAAAAAGACAAACCGCCCTAAAAAGCGTTACTAAAACTTAGCTTACCAGATTTTTATTTATGGGAACATTCCAAATCGAGGGCGGACATCAACTTAAAGGTTCCATCCAGCCTCAAGGTGCAAAAAATGAAGCTCTTCAAATTTTATGTGCGGTTTTGCTTACGCCAGAAAATGTCATCATTAATAATATACCAGACATTGTAGATGTTAATAAACTCATTACAATTCTTGGTAATCTGGGTGTGAAAATTCAAAAACTGGGTAAAGGTAAATACAGTTTTAAAAGCGATGCACTTAACTTAGAATATCTGGAAAGCCAGCAGTTTAAGAATGAGGGCAGTGGTTTACGCGGTTCTATAATGATAGTTGGGCCTTTGCTGGCTCGTTTTGGTAAAGGATACATACCACGTCCCGGTGGTGACAAAATAGGCAGACGCCGTTTAGACACGCACTTTGAAGGAATGATAAAACTGGGGGCTAAATTTCGCTACAATAAAGAAGAGCGTTTTTATGGCGTAGAAGCTCCAGATGGTTTAACAGGAACTTACATGCTTCTTGATGAAGCCTCTGTAACAGGAACAGCAAATATTGTTATGGCTGCTGTTATGGCAAAAGGGGAGACGGTCATTTATAATGCAGCCTGTGAACCTTACCTACAACAGCTTTGCAAGATGCTCAATAAAATGGGCGCTAAGATAAGCGGTGTAGGTTCTAATATGCTTACAATAGAAGGCGTTGAAGAATTAGGAGGTTGTGAACACACTATTCTGCCTGATATGATCGAGATAGGATCATGGATTGGTCTTGCAGCCATGACTAAAAGTGAGATCACAATTAAAAATGTAAGCTGGAACGATCTGGGAGTGATACCAAATACATTTAGAAAATTAGGTATTAAGCTAGAGCGAAAAGGTGACGATATCTACATACCCGCTCATACTGAAGGTTATGAGATCGAGAAGTTCATAGATGGCTCTTTTATGACCATAAGTGATGCTCCCTGGCCGGGTTTTACACCAGATTTATTAAGTATTATTCTGGTTGTGGCAACACAGGCAAAAGGCGAAGTGCTTGTACATCAAAAAATGTTTGAGAGCCGACTTTTCTTTACAGATAAGCTTATAGATATGGGTGCAAAGATCATTTTATGTGATCCTCATCGTGCTACCGTTATTGGGCATGACTTCAAGTCAACTTTAAAGGCAACTAATATGTCTTCACCAGATATACGTGCCGGTATTTCTCTTTTAATCGCTGCTCTTAGTGCAAAAGGAACCTCTACTATTCACAATATTGAGCAAATAGACAGAGGTTACGAGAATATTGATGAGAGATTGCGTGCTATAGGTGCAAAAATTATTCGTACCGCTTAAAGCGAAAAGTAAATTACATTCAGGAAAAACTTTCTAATTTAATTGAAAGTTATAGTAGAACTAGATATCAAATTCTGCGTCCCACTCTGAAGCTTGTTCAAGCTTTCCGGTATTGATACAATTCTGGTAAACATTTATTATTGCATTGTTTTTAACGAGCTTATGAGCCATTGCAATATCTTCAGAAAAAATGCGATCCTTGTTAGCGAAAGTGACATGCTCTCGTATTTTGTGATGCACCTGTTCTAAAAATGCACTTGATTGTAAACCTTTTCTAAAATCAAACGCCTGCGCTGCAGTTAGCATTTCTATAGCCAGAATATTTTCAACATTTCCTATAACCTGCAGAGCTTTTCTACCACTAATAGATCCCATACTCACATGATCTTCCTGCCCCAAAGAGGTGGGAATACTGTCTGCACTGGCAGGAAAACAAAGACCTTTGTTTTCACTTGCTAAAGCAGCTGTGGTGTATTGTAAGATCATATAACCAGAGTTAATTCCTGTTTCTGCAAAAAGAAGTTTAGGTACGCCTGCATATTTGCCTTCTAAAGCGAGATAAATACGCCGGTCTGAAATATTACCCAGTTCACTAGTCGCCAGCGTAGCATAATCAAGTGCCATAGCTAAAGGTTGACCATGAAAATTACCACCACTTATGGTGAGATTTTCATCTATGATTATCGGGTTATCTGTAACAGCATTAAGTTCGATTTCTAATAATTCTTTCAGGTGCAACCATGCATTGCGGGAAGCACCATGTACCTGAGGCATACATCGCAGAGAGTAAGGATCCTGCACGCGATCGCAATTCTGGTGAGCTAAAAGAATTTGAGAACCTTCCAGAAAAGATTTTATTCGTGCAGCAACGTGCTGATTACCTTTATAAGGTCGCAGCTTATGCAATTCTGCATAGAAAGGTTTAATAGAACCCTGCAGGGCCTCAAGCATAAGCGCACCAATAATATCTGCCTGATCGAGACAATTTTTTAATTTATCAACCACTTTTACAGCATGAGCTGCAATAAATTGAGTACCGTTTATGAGAGCCAGGCCTTCTTTTGGTCTCAGCTCAATCGCTTCTAGACCAAATGTATGTAAAAGTTCATTAGATTTTAATCTTTTGCCTTGATGATAAACTTCTCCCAATCCTAACAGTGGTAGAAATAAATGAGCCAGAGGAGCCAGATCACCACTTGCACCCACAGAGCCTTGCTCAGGAACGACAGGAGCTACTTGATTATCTATAAACCAGAGTATACGTTTTAAAGTCGTTTCAGAAATACCAGAATGGCCCTGCGCAAGAGCTTGTGCTTTCAACACAAGCATCAGCAGAGCGATCTCTTCGTCAATGGGTTTGCCTACACCAACGCTGTGACTTTTTATGATATTTTCCTGAAGTGCGAGAGTTTCTTCTCTGGAGATGCGCGTTGTACATAAAGGCCCAAAACCGGTATTTATACCATAAACTGCCTCATCTTTGTCAACGATATCTTTAACAATGGCTTCGCTGGCATGAATTTTATCCCAGCTTTGTTGAGTGATCTCGGTTTTTATTTCGCCTCGAGCTATACCCAGCGCAATACCGGCAGTTAGCTTATCTTTTCCTAAAGAAAAAGTTTGGGGGAGTGACATAAGCTTAAAATTTTGCAGGAAGAATTACAGCAATAATTTACCTATTTCTTCCCAGTTATTTACTCTTTCAAAACCATTAGTATTGATGTTATGTGGGGAAGTATATTGCAGGCTTCTGCCCTCAAAAGTATCAAGGTTAAAAGAACGGTCATCTATAAGCACATCGCCCTTTAAGATAAACTTGTGCCCGCAAAGTATTCTGTACGGCCACTCCAGAAATGGGAAGTGCTCATCAAGCCAGTCTGCTTTTTCTTCAAGACTGTTTTTAAACTGCATCGCTGCAGAAGCTATGTAAACCTCGTTATCGCGAGTGAGTTCACGCAAAACTTCCTGACTGTCTGGCATCACTTTAAGATCTCTAAAAAAACCTTTTAGCGCGGTATGACTGTGAATGTAAGGCTGGCAATCTTCTGGCACACATTGCCATACTTCTTTACCTGCGCATTCTTCTTTAGTAAGGTTTGCGTTGTACTTCTTATTATATAAATCTATGTGGACGCCAAACGTGTCTGCCAGCACCTCGTCCATATCTACAAATATTGTCATGTAATGAAAATTAAGAGGGCAAATTAAACAGATTAATTCTATCAATGGTTAATTTATCTTTAAAAAGTAAAATAAGCGTATAAGACTGGTCTATGATAAGCTTTAATTGGAGCGATATTTTACCTAAATTGGTAAGAAATAATAAAACCATATGTGGCGCTATTACCTTGATGTAACTAAATTTAGTCTGCTGTTTTCTGCTCTTTTTTGCCTGTTTTTTGCTTCTGGGGGCGGATTTTTCTACGCTGTAATAATAGGTTTAATTGTTTTTGGGATTTTTGGAACAGTTATAGGACTTATCGGGTTTAATTATTTTCATGCTACAGAGTATTACACGTATTACAATCTTGGCTTTACTAAGGCTAAATTAATACGCACCACATATCTTATAAATTTAGTTCTGGCGATTGTTTGTACTGGTTTAGCGATGCTTTTAAACCTCATTTTTTAATGCATAAACTCACCGTGCAACATGTCACCCAATATTTTAAGAAAAGGGAAATTCTAAAAAACGCCTCTTTAGAGCTAAAAATCGGTGAAATCACCGGACTTTTCGGGCGTAATGGTTCAGGTAAAAGTACTCTTCTCAAAATAATTTTTGGCACCTTAAAAGCACAATCAGTTAGACTTCAGGTTGACGAGAAACTCTATAAACCCAGTCAGGTAATCACAAAACAGTTGGTAGGTTACGTGCCTCAGTTTTCCTTTTTGCCGACGCTTCTCAAAGTACGCGATGTGATACCTCTTTTCTATGAAAGCAGTGACGATCAGGATATGATTTTTAATTCGCCCAAGATCGCAGCTTTTTCAGATCAAAAAATTGGTACGCTGTCAATAGGAGAGCGGCGCTACTTAGAACTTCTCATAATAGGTAATCTGGATCATCCCTTTTTATTACTTGATGAGCCATTCTCAATGGTAGAGCCGCTTTACAAGGAAAAGATAAACGAGTTTTTAATTTCGCTTAAAGCGAAAAAAGCCATATTAATAACAGATCATTATTATCAGGACGTGTGGAAGATAAGCGATAAAAAACTCCTGTTGCAGGATGGAAAAATAACTAAAATTATAGAGAAAACGGCTCTGGTAGAAGCCGGTTATTTGAGAGGGATTATCTAAAATAACTCATATTTGGTTACAACCAAAATACGTATTATTTTCTAAAATATAAAGATGTGGATCCAAATACGATTCACTATTTATTTGTAAGTATCTGATAATTAAAAATATGAAAGTGAATTCAAAAATCTTCCCGACATTTTCCCGACATCAAGATTTTTTTAAAAGGATTGAAAGAAAACAAAGTTACTATTGAAACCAAAATGGTAACGATTTCACATATAATTTCTATTATTTCCTTTAAATTCATATTATAAATTTAGTAATTAATTTACTATGAAGCAATTTTAAAATTTATGAAAGACAATTTTTCTCACCATGCTCAGGATTATGCGAGATACAGACCGGTATATCCAGAAGCACTATACAAATATTTATTTTCTTTAATTCCCGAAAAAAATCTGGCATGGGATTGTGGTACCGGTAATGGGCAGGTAGCCGCAGAATTATCAACGGTTTTTAAAGAAGTATGGGCGACAGATCTTAGCCCCGAGCAGATTGAGTTTGCTCCTAAATTACCCAACGTAAATTATGAAATTCGTCTGGCTGAAGAACCAATTGAGCATGCTCACGAGTTTGATCTTGTTACGGTAGCACAGGCAATACATTGGTTTGATTTTGAGAAATTCTATAAGAATGTAAAGCAAGCATTAAAACCTGATGGAATAATAGCCGTCATTGGGTATTCCGTCTTTAAAACCGAAGATGATCTCAATAATGTGATTCAGCATTTTTATAAAGATATTACAGACGCATATTGGGATCCTGAAAGGCGATATCTTGATGAAGATTACCTAACAATTCCGTTTCCTTTTAAAGAAGAGGTTACTCCTTCATTTAATATAAAAGTAAAATGGACTAAAGAGCATTTCTACAATTATCTAAATACGTGGTCTGCCGTTAAGCATTATGAGAAAAAAGAAGGTATGAGTCCCTTGAATTTGATAAAAGAAAAAGTAAACGAAAATTGGGGTAAAATCACCGAAAAAGAGTTCATTTTCCCGATTTTATTGCGTGTTGGTAAAAACTAAAAAGAAAATATGGCGTATTCTAAATCACTCAAAAAACGTTCTTAATAATTCAATAATTGTATAGATCAACTTTAACTAACCGCTTGTTTGTAAGTCTTTAGACAACGCTCGCGGGCTTCTTTGTGATCGACCATTTTATCAGGATAGTTATCAGTGTCAAATTCATGTACAAATTTTTTGATGT
Organism: Leeuwenhoekiella sp. A2; assembly: GCF_047946655.1. Taxonomy (GTDB): domain Bacteria; phylum Bacteroidota; class Bacteroidia; order Flavobacteriales; family Flavobacteriaceae; genus Leeuwenhoekiella. The sequence goes on along the minus strand of NZ_CP172311.1, from coordinate 212,343 downwards.
ATTTTTTATCCTTATCAAATTTGTCAACTTGCGTCATCGGGTTAAAGATTCTAAAGTACGGCGCAGCATCAACACCACTTCCTGCAGCCCATTGCCAGTTGCCTACGTTGCTAGATTGCTCATAATCAAGAAGCTTTTCTGCGAAATATGCTTCGCCCCAACGCCAGTCTATAAGAAGATGTTTGCATAAAAAACTCGCGGTAAGCATGCGCACCCGGTTGTGCATAAAACCTGTAGTGTTTAACTGCCGCATTCCGGCATCAACAAGGGCAAAACCCGTCTCACCATTTTTCCATTTTTCAAACTCTTCTTCATTGTTGCGCCATTTTATACGATCGTATTTTGGTTTAAAAGCATTATTAACAGTTTCAGGATAATGCCAAAGTATTTGCATAAAGAATTCCCTCCAAATAAGTTCGTTCCAGAAAACCTCATTCTTTTCAGCAATCGCTCTCTTCATCATTTTCCGAATGCTTACGGTGCCAAATCTTAAATGCGGCCCAAGTCGAGATGTGCCACCGGTAATTGCAGGGAAATTGCGTGTACTCTCATAATCATGAATCAGGGTAGGAGTAACTGTATAATCTGGCACTTTAAGCGAAGCAGTTTTAAATCCCATTTCGCCAAGTTCTACGTTAGGCAATCGGCTATTTTGAAGTAGATTTTTTAAATAATCTTTGGTATAGAATATATTAAGGTCTTTCTCTGCAGAGAAATATTCTTTCCATTTATTTTTATAGGGAGTGTAAACAATGTAAGGATCGCCGTCACCTTTTACTACTTCGTTTTTTTCAAAAACCACCTGATCTTTGTAGGTTTTAAAGCGAATTTTATGCTTTTTAAGCAGGTTTTTAATCTGCTCATCGCGCTGTCGCGGATAGGGTTCATAATCATGATTGGTGTAAACTTCAGCTACAGAATAATCTTCAAGAATTTGATTCCAGATATCAATTGGTTTTCCGTAAAATAAAGCTAGCGAACTACCATATTTCTCCTGTAATTGCTTGCGCATTTTTTGTAAACGCTCGTAAATAAAAGTTACGCGTGCATCATCTTTGGGCAATTCATCAAGAATTTCAGAATCAAAAATGAATACCGGGAGTACGTTATAATCACTTTTTAAAGCCTGTAAAAAACCCACATTATCATCTAATCGTAAATCTCTGCGAAACCAAAATATACTTACCTGCTGCATAGTTCTTAATGAGTGTTCAATGTAGACATTCCTCCATCAACACCCAAAACCTGGCCAGTCACCCAGCTGCTATCTTCACTTAATAAAAATGCCGCTACTGCAGCAATATCGTTTGTTGTGCCCACTCGTTTTAAGGGATGGCGCTCATCCATCTTTGATCTTTTAGTTTCGTTGCCTAACAGTTTGCTTGCCAGAGGAGTGTCAGTAAGTGAGGGGGCGATCACATTTACCCGCCATTTAGGAGCATATTCTGCGGCTAACGCTTTCGCGAAACCTTCTATGGCTCCTTTGGCTGCAGCTACACTTGTATGAAAAGGCATGCCCACTTTAACCGCAACTGTGCTAATGAAGATAAGGCTGGCTTGTTCAGATTTTTTAAGAAGTTCAGTTACAGATTTTAAAGTTTTTATGAGGCTAAAGAAGTTAATCTGCATATCCTCTTCAAAAGTTTGCGAAGACAGCATTTTAAAGGGTTTCAGGTTTATAGACCCCGGGCAATACACAAAACCATCAAGAACATCTGGTAGTTTTGAAGTATCAATTTCATCTCTGGCAGCATCAAATTGTATATAAGTGGCATCAATATCTTCTAAATTTGCTGAAGATCGCGAAGCGAGATATAAATTATGAACACCATTTAATTTTCTGGCAATCTCGTTACCTATACCGTGAGAGGCTCCTATTATGAGAATGTTTTTTTTCATGAGATCGTATTGCAATTAAACTACAGCAGTTTCGGGTTTGTAAGAATATGTCCCAAAGATCTCAGTCAATTTATTTTTGCGATACTCAAAGATCTCTTTCAATTTTGGTTTAACCAGAAAAGGATGCGTGAGTTGGCCCAGAATACCTAACGGTAGCTTGTAATCAACGATGTCTTCCATCTCAACTCCGCCGGGAATTTCTTTTATAAAGTGCTTATGGTGCCACATCGCATAAGGCCCATAACGTTGCTCATCTACAAAGAATTTACCTTCTACTACATGCGTTATCTCTGTAACCCATTTTGTTTTAATACCGGCGACTGGTGTAACAATATACTGTATAAGCTGCCCGGGAAACATGGGTCTGTCTGCACCAGAGAGTATCTTAAAGCCCATATAATCTGGAGTGATCATTTTAAGGTTTTTAGGATCACCTAAAAATTGCCAGGCCTCCTGAACAGAGATGGGTAAATTTTGCTTTGTGTGCAGCGTATAGATCTTCATTTAATGACTCGTATTTTTGTTGAGAACAAATATACTGGTCAATTTTGTTTAATATTTAAGAGTTTAAGTTAAACAAAAATTAAAGTTCTTTCAAAAAAAATGAACAGCCCAGTCTTTTGCATCTTCAAGTGTATTGAAAAAAGCAAAAGATTTCTCCCAGTTTTTTTGTTCTGCATACAAATGCTCTCTTAATTCATCATCTTCTGCGACGACTGCGACAGCTTTCATATTAGGTAACGCACTTTTATAAAACGTAGGTTCTACTATCATTTTATTTGCGCGTTGATTTATAAGAACAAAATCGTTACCCATGTAATATTCGGTAAGAATACTACGTACTTCATCTACAGTTTCTCTGGCTAGAGTTTTAGTATTTAAGTACTGCACAATGGCAAAAGATGGCGTAAGATCTAAAGAATACGTCTTAGTAGTATAAGACCTGCTAGTGTCTATCATTATTAATTATTTAGGGAATAAAATAATTTTAAAACATCTTTCTTAATAGAAAATGCACTGGGGTGATTTGCTGCGGTAAAGATATACTTTCCTTAATTATGAATTTGTTAACATTACTTAGGTTGCGTATATTTAATTTAGACTTTTTGAATAACAGCCAATATTTCAAGGCATTTAGCAATTTTTGGCATCAAATTAATTTTAAATCTAACATGAAAAAAACTGTCATTTTACTTCTTTTAGCGCTTCCTTTGAGCTTATTAGCTCAAATCAATACTCCCGCTGCCAGCCCTTACTCAGAGATCGAGCAGGTTGTGGGCCTCACAAATATCGCGGTTAAATATTCTCGTCCCGGTATGAAAGGGAGAACGATTTTTGGTGATCTTGTTCCTTATGGTAAGATATGGCGTACAGGAGCAAATGGTACCACAAAATTTATAACAGATAAATCTATCACTATAGATGATAAAGATCTGGCTGCGGGAACTTATAGTGTTTATTCTATACCTGAACAAGATACCTGGGAAGTGATCTTTTATACAGATGATAGTAACCCTCTGTTAACTGAATTTGATGAAAGTAAAATAGCATTACGTACGCATGTTGATGTACAAAATATGCCTATGCAGATCGAGACTTTTACCGTTTCTATAGACGATGTAAAATCTGAAGGTGCCACGCTGGGTATTTTATGGTCTAATGCATATGTGGGTGTTCCTTTTAAAGTGGGGACAGATAAAGAAGTTATGGAAAGTATTGATAAAGCTTTGCAGGGACCAGGTGCTGATGAATATTATAACGCTGCAGTTTATTACTTGAACAGCGGTAAGGATATCGAAAAATCGCGAGATTGGATGGAAAAAGCGATGTCTATGACCGAAAATCCGGGATACTGGCAATTGCGCCAGCAGTCACTCATTTTAGCTAAAGCCGGAGATAAGAAAGGTGCGGTTAAAGCAGCAAAAGCTTCTCTGGAAGGTGCTGAAAAGGCTGGTAATGCAGATTATGTAAAAATGAATAAAGATTCTTTAGAGGCTTGGGGAGAAAAGTAGAACCAGAAAAAAACGTGCATTGCGAATAGTTTTCGCTTCTGCAAAAAATGATAAAAACCTGCTGATTTCACCTCGAATCAGCAGGTTTTATTTTATAAATAAAAGAACTTCTAGTTTAAGGTCAGTTTCATCATGATATCTGTTTGCTCATCGTCACCTAGTTTAAAAATGTGTTTATCAAATTTAAAAAAGCCATTTTTCTCATAAAATCTGATAGCTCGTAAATTTTCTTCCCAAACGCCTAACCACACATAATCTACGTTGCGCTGTCTTGAGATCTGCATAGCTTTTTCATAAAGCAATTGACCCATTTTCTTACCGTGGAACTCTCTTAGTACATAAATACGCTCTATCTCGAGGGCATTAACGTCTTTAATTTCTGTCTGTGATTGCCCAAAATTCACTTTTAAATAACCAATAACTTGTTTGTCAAGTTCTACGAAATAAATTTCGGCATTAGGATCGTTTAATTCGTTTTGAAGTTTTTTCGCAGAAAAGCTATTTTCCAGATAGTCATTCATGTTTGCTTCACTATTCCCGGAAGAAAACGTTTCTGCAAATGTTTGTTTACTAATTTGCTGTAATTGGTCTAGATCGTCAATAGAGACTCTTCTTATTTCTGTATTCTCCATTTAATAAATATAGCAAGCAGAATCGTATTCTTATTATATTAAAGACTCTTTAATATCTAGTAATGTAAGTTGATCAATTTGCGCACTTCATCTAAAGTGTTTATAATTAATCTGCTGAATTCATGCGACATCATAGGACTTTCAGTTTTACCAGCTCTTAGCAAATCGGCTACATGTACAGCTTCAAAATTGTAGCCTTTTGCGCTGTAAGCGAAATCATGATATAATTTAACGCCATCAAGCACAGTCGTAACTTTGTCGGTTTCGTGAAAACGACTTTCAATATTTATAAGTCCTTTTTCCAGAATAATCGTTGCGGTACTGGGGGTTTTTCGGGTAATACTTGAGATTATATGCGCTTTTGAGCCGTTTTTATAAGTGAATGTGATCTCGGTTTCCTCATCAACCTCTGTTTTACCAAATTTCGCTTTAGCGGAAATATTTTCTGGTTTTCCTAAAATGGCGAGTGCACAAAAGACAGGATAAATACCCACGTCAAGAAGAGAACCACCGCCTAATTCTTTATTAAACAATCTTCCTTGTGGATCAAAAGGGGCTTCAAAACAAAAATCTGCATTTACGGTTTTTACAGCGCCGTATTTCCCGCTTTCAATTTCGTCAAGAACGAAATTAAAATGTGGCATCATGCGCGTCCATAACGCTTCCATAAGTAAGCATCCTTTTTCTTCTGCCAGAGCTATCATTTTATCAACCTGATCGCTATTCATTGCAAAGGGTTTTTCGCACAGAACGGCTTTACCATGAGAGAGGCACATCATAGTATCTTCATAATGCTTCACGTGTGGTGTCGCAATATAGATTACATCAATAGCGGGATCTTTTGCCAGAGCTTCATATGAGTCATACTTTTTAACGGCTCCATATTTCTCTCCAAATTCGTTAGCTTTTTCCTGAGATCTTGACGCGACGCCATACAAAGTGCTACCTTCAACAGTCATAAGATCTGTTGCAAAGCTGTTAGCTATTTTTCCTAATCCTATAATTCCCCAGTTTATCGTTGTCATAAAGTGTTTTTTGCAATTAAATTTTCATCGGGACGCGCATTAACTTGTAAAATCAATGAGATAAGAATTACCAGTGCGCAACCAATGATATTAAGATATAAATATGGCAGATTTATGTATTCAAACTTGTCGAGCAGAAATAGGATGATCACCAATACCTGAGTGGCAATCGCCGCTACAAAAACAGCTTTTGCACCTATTTTTTTAATAAAGAAGGCAACTATGAAAATTCCCAAAATAGTACCATAAAATATAGACCCAATAATATTAACCAACTGAATAAGATTATCGAACAAATTGGCTGTACAGGCAATTAGAATGGCGAGAATTCCCCAGCTTAGTGTAAACCATTTAGTAGCGTCTACAAAATGTTCTTCGTCGCGTTCCTCAGTTAAATTGCGTTTATAAATATCTACAGTAGTGGTGGTGGCAAGTGCATTGAGCTCTGAAGCGGTAGAAGACATAGCCGCAGAAAGAATTACGGCTAAAAGCAAACCAACAAGACCTTTAGGCAGGTTGTTTATGATGAAATGAATAAATACATAATCCTTATCATTGGTCTCAATATTCTTATCTGCCCTCTTGATAACATTGCGAGCTTCCTGTCTTATGGCTATTTCTTCATCGCTTACCTTATTAAGCGCTTCTTTTATACTAAGCCTGTTATCATTGCGACCTACAATATAATTATGATCTGCATTTACGAGAGTTGAACTCAATTCTGCCTTATCAGATCTTAATTCGTCAAGACGACTTTGAAGAACATTGTATTCTTTTTCGTAAGGCGAATTTCTTACCGCATCTTCAGCTGCGGGATTAAAGTTCACCGGCGTAGGGTTGAATTGATAAAATACAAAAACCATAACACCTACCAGCAGGATAAAGAACTGCATGGGTACTTTTAATATTCCGTTAAACACCATCCCGAGCTGCATCTCACGCAAAGACTTACCAGAAAGGTAGCGTTGCACCTGACTTTGATCTGTACCAAAATAGGAAAGCATTAAGAATGTACCGCCTAAAATTCCGCTCCAGAACGTATATCTATTATTAAAATCGAAAGAAAAATCGAGTATGTCCAGTTTGCCGCTGGCCCCGGCAATTTCTAGAGCTTTTGTAAATGTGATGTCTTGTGGCAGGTAACTTATAATGAGAAAAAAAGCAGTGAACATCCCGATAAAAATCACGGCCATTTGCTGTTTTTGCGTTACAGTAACCGCTTTTGTACCACCAGAAATGGTGTAGATTACAACGAGCACACCTATAATAATGTTGAGCGTATTTAGATCCCAACCCAATACTGCCGAAAGAATTATAGAAGGAGCAAAAATTGTTATACCAGCCGCGAGCCCTCTTTGTAATAGAAACAAACAAGCGGCAAGAGAACGTGTTTTTAAATCAAAACGAGTTTCAAGATATTCATAAGCAGTATAGACATTAAGTTTATGATATATAGGTATGAAGAACATACAGATAATAATCATTGCAATAGGCAATCCAAAATAAAACTGAACAAAACCCATCCCGCTATGAAATGCCTGTCCAGGTGTAGATAAAAATGTAATTGCGCTGGCTTGTGTTGCCATAACAGACAAACCTACAGTATACCATTTTGCCTCATTACCACCACGCAGGTAATCTTGTACATTGCGTCTACCACGGGTTTTGTATATCCCGTAAATAACAATGAAAGATAAAGTGGCAATAAGTACGATCCAGTCTATTTGCTGCATACTAGTGAGAAAAGGAATTCATTATAAAATAAAAAAGAATAATATAAGCAGCGTTTAGTACTAGAACTATAGTATAAAAAGTACTCCAGGTTTTTGGTTTGGGGTTCATTATCCTTTAATTTTTTCGTTGCTTTTTCCTACAGAAAGCAGATTTGCAAATAATCTGTAAGCTCCGGGAACGCCAGCCGGCAATTCTCTAAAAAAGCTTAGACCGGTATAAATGTAATGTCCTTTGCCGTATTGAGCCATAAGCAGACTGCCGTCTAGTGCATTTTCACCTTTATCATTTATTGAGATGACAGGTTTATATGCGTCATTCCAGACTGTGGGAAAATATAATCCGCGTTCCTGAACCCAACCCTTAAAATCTTCATCTGTAATCTTGTTAGGATAATTTAAAATCTCATTAGAAGGATCGAGTATGCGCACTTGTGCATTTTCATCAGTAACGCGATCACTTGATAAGGTTAGGGGGTAAGGACCTACATTAGGAAAATTAAAACCGCGAGCTGTATTATACTGTACAACCATGGTGCCTCCATTCTGCACATAATCAAATAAAGCCTGTTGCTTATATTTTAAAATATCTACAGTATTGTACGCGCGAATACCCATAACTACTGCGTCAAATTGATCGAGGTATTCTGGTGTGATTTTCTCTGGGTCAATTACTGCTACCTGATAACCTATTTGCTGTAAACTTTCAGGAATCACATCACCGGCGCCGGCGATATAACCTATAAAATCTCCAGCTTTTTTAATATTGAGTTTTACGATCTGACTTTGTGATGGCAGAGTTAATGTTTGTAGCGGTATGTAACCGTAATCTATCTGAATAACTTTTTTAGAATACACATTTCCATCTAAATTCACTTCCGGAATTAAAGTATTGCTATCCTGATGAGCTGGCGGCGTCACATCAAAATAAACCATAGTGCTTTCTCCTTTTGATGTAATAGATACATTTTGTTCTGATGGAGAAACCTGCCAATTGTCATCATGTTTTAAAGTCACTGAAGCTTTTAAATCTGATTTGTATGCGGTTACCCGAACGCCAATTTTTTTAGATTCTGAATCTGAAAAAATAATTACAGGTTCGTCTATAGCTGCAGAAACCGGAGGAACAATATCAAAAGGTTCAAAAACTTCTCCTTTTACCTGATCGTTGTATTTATAAACCAGATCTGATTTAAAAGGAATGGTTACACCGTTTATATCAATATTGAAAATTGCTTTAAACTCATGTGGAGTTTCTGGTAAGCCTATTAATTTTTGATCTTCTACGTTGTACATGCCTACAGAACCCGGCTTGTTAAGCCAGTACGGAGTAGTTAATGCAGCATTGCCTGTATTGATTGATATTTTCTGCCGAAAATCAGTGTTATTTAGCAGGTTTTGACCCATTTCTACCGATTTTTCTAAGGGTAAAATCACCACATTTTTAAGTTGCATTGCCGTATTACTACGGTTTATAGCTTCTATTGAAATGTCTATGTTTTCATTTGCAGTTGCAAGTTCTTGTGAAGTTGTAGCTTCCAGATAAAGACCGGCACATGCTTTTATTATACCTGTGATTTCTTTTAACTTAAGTTCACGCCAGTGCTCATCCTTAAGTTGGTCAATAAGATTGTAAGCAGTCACCAAAGCCGGTAAACTTGCAGCAGGATCTGTAAAATCGTAAGAATTCTCTACCTGACTAAGTATTTCGCCAATAGCGCGACCACCTTTTACTCTATTCCAGGAAGTATCTACTCCCGCAAAGAGGTTTCCGTTTGCTGGGTAATCACCGCGCAATAATTCTAAATATTCGGTCTGGCTCCCGCGCGAACCTGTATTCCCAAATCCCTGTGATTTATGCTGACTACGGCTTAAAGCCGAAATTTCTGTGTTACTTAATCCAAAAGCAGGGTAATAAACGCCATCATCTAGGGCGACTAAGTTGCTTTTATCTGCTTTATCAAACTTCTCCTGGCTGCCATAAAACCACCATGAAGTATTAAAAAACTCTCGTTTAGGTTGCCAGGTGGTTGTATATTTTAATTGCTCAGGAAATTTTGATGGATCATTAACCAGATCAAATGCCTGCACACTTAACATCGCAGAAGTTGTATGATGGCCGTGCGTTGTACCGGGAGATCTGTGATCAAAACGGTTTATGATAATGTCTGGTTTAAAATTGCGTATTGCCCAGACCACATCACTTAATACTTTATCTTTTTCCCAAAATTCAAGGGTTTCTTCAGGGTTTTTTGAGTAGCCAAAGTCATTTGCACGCGTAAAACGTTGTTCACCCCCATCAATTCGTCTTGCAGACAGAAGTTCTTGTGTTCTTATTACTCCCAAAAGTTCTCTTATCTCAGGACCAACCAAATTTTGACCGCCATCACCACGCGTTAGAGAAAGATATCCTGTGCGTGCTTTTACCTGATTAGCCAGGTAAGAAATAAGAGCCGTATTTTCATCGTCTGGATGCGCACCAATGTAAAGCGCTGTACCTAAAAAATTTAATTTCTGAATGTCTTCAAAAATTTCTGCAGATGTGGGTTTTTCAGGTTTTTGAGCTTTCGCGTTAAGCGAGAATAATATTAGAAATAAAAGGAGGTAACTTAATTTTTGCATGAGAGAGAGACCTTTTGCTTATCTCTTCAAATATAGCCAAATTAAGGGGAGCGGCGTTTCTTTAGAATTTCTTTAACAACAGTTACAGCTGCAAACTGTCTCTTAAATAATTGAATCTTTCTCCATTTTGTTTCCAGTAAGATGTCTTAATGGTTTTTATGCGTGTCGCTTTTGATGTGAGATTTTTGTTTCCGCTTACATAAGCTTCAGACCAACCGTTTATTGTGTGAGGAAATTGAGGGTCAAAATTAATTGTAATCGTGCGGTGCAGATCTGAGTAATGAATGGTAAAAGTTGAATTTGTTTTAGACAAAATTGCGGGATACGCTTTCTTCTCTATGTGATGCATATTAGAAAATTCTAGTGAAGGAATGACGTTGTGATTCCCCACCGGAAGTCCGTTAGGATTTACGCGTATCAATGTCCAGAATTCATCTTCAAGAAAATCTTTATCGAGACTAAAGGTTTGATCTGCCTCACCCTGAAAATAAGAATGTGAAGTAACATCAAATTTCTCTCTGCTGTTGATCTGGGCATACATGAGGCCGCACCATTCTTGTATGCTATTGCTCACTTTTAATGCATGTCTGTTCTCAACCACCGGAAAAAAAGTGCTTGTCATTATAGAATAGGGATAGATACCGGTTGTGAATTTCTTGACGGTATTGAGTTTTAGTACAGCAATATTATCATCATGCGACTCGTCTGCTTTTACCTCTTCATCTTTTAACAGGTGCTCTGTGACAAAAATGAGTGCAGCTTTACCATGTCGCATTTCGCCATAGCGAGCTTGTTCAAGATTATATGAAGTTATCTCAGCTTCATCTGCGTACCAATATTTATTAAATTCATCAGATAATGTTCTTCTTGCGGCCTGTTTCCCAAATACCGGTTTACGTTCCTGACAGGCAGTAAAAAGGTTTGCCGCAATAAGGAGAGAGATTGCAGATGTTTTAAAAGGGAGATTAAAGTTGAGTAATTTTTTGGCGCGCATACAAGTTGGTTTAACGCTAAAATTAGTACTAAATCATTAAGCCACCAATTGCATTAACATCTGATACAACAAATGCGTAGGCAAGCCCATTACGGTGTTATAACTGCCGTCAAGTTTTGTTATACCTATATGGCCAATCCATTCCTGTATACCGTAAGCACCAGCCTTATCAAAAGGTTTGTAAGTATTGATATAATGATCAATTTCATCAAGAGAGAGATCTTTAAAATGAACTGTTGCAATGTCACTTGCAAGAATGGTCTGTGATGGAGTTAATAAGCATAAGGAAGATACAACCTCATGTGAATTGCCGCTGAGTAAATGGAGCATTTTTGAGGCTTCTGAGGCGTTTTTTGGCTTCCCCAGGGCGATTTTATCCTTCCATACAATAGTATCTCCGGTAATGATTATCTCATTTTCCTGAATATCTTTTCTGAAAACTTCGGCTTTGCTGTTAGCAATGTATTCTGCGATCTCTTTAGGATTATTCAAGTCCTCTGGATAACTTTCATCAACCGGCTTTACTCGTACTTCAAAAGGAACTTCAAGACTAGACAATAGTTCCTTTCGCCGTGGCGATTGAGACGCCAGGATTATTTTATGATTCTGTAGTAAATCAGCCAGCATATTTAAGAGATAGGGTTAAAACTAATAAAGATAAAATGCCAAGAAGCATAATAATCTTAAGTAGCATAGAAAGACGCGAGAAGTCTTTTATGTTTTCTGCAGACCATGCTTTTATAGCGAAATAAAGTAAGGGAGCACAAATACCATAAAGCAGATAACCAGCCGTAATCGTATTTGTATACAAATAGACGTATATATAGTAAATGAGCAGAAAAATATAAACAACTGCCAGAATAGAACAAACTTTTGATGTGCGTTCGCGTCCCATTATTATAGCCAGACTTTTCACGCCATAATTGCGATCACCATTCACATCTTCTATATCTTTAATAATCTCCCGTAGAAAATTGAGCAAAAAGGCAAAAATTGCGTAGTCGCGCAAAACTGCGATAGGATTTGCAAGTTCATAAGAATATCTATCTAATAGCGGTAATAGATCAAAGATTATAACTACAAGAATTGAGGAAGCGACAATAAGGCTAACGATAAGGTTACCAATGAGAGTGACTTTTTTTAAGAAGGAGGCGTAAGTATAAAGAAGAGCAGATATGAGAACAAAAACTGTCGTAAAACCACTTTTACCTATTTTGTAGGAAAGGAAGAAACCCAGAGCAACACCAGCAATATTTAAAATGAAATAGTAATTATAGGCTGTAGCTTCAGAATAGAATCGCGGAATAAATGCTTTGTCAGGTTTATTAATACGATCGATCGCAACATCATTGATATCATTAATTATATAACCCGCAGCAGCAATAAGTAAACTAGCTAACAGTAGAATGCAAAATGATAATGTACTTAATGCAGCAGGTATACTTAGCGCCTTAAGAAATACAAAATGAATGATAGATTGGGTACCAGCGATTAACAGGAGGTTTTGATACCTTATGAATTTTAAAAATTTCAAAAAAGATATATTTAGGAAACTAGTCCAAATATAAAAATAAAAGCCGCTTTGAGGCGGCTTTTAACTACTAACTAGGAATTACAGATCGAGATTGATTGGTAGTGAATTATGGTTTAAAGAATTAAAAGAATGGCAGGTTACCTATCTTTAACAGCAGTATCTGCCAAAGCGCCGTGATCTCTAATTTCCAGTTTTAAATTATCTGACAGAGGATCTTCAAGAAATTCAAAAATGAGGTTAGCATCTTTATAGAAAAAGACAGAATCTGAACTGGGATAGAGTTCATACGTCTTATCTCCTGCGCTTAAGACAAGTGAACTATCTTTTGTGATTATTGTGAGATTTCCGGTTTTTTCAGAATTGTATATGCCTGCCAATTTTCTTAATTGATCATTAGTGATTTTTGCGGGAATCGTATATCTGTTACCCGGCCCATGATCATAGCTCAATACCCGCTTAATTTTCCAGATACCATCTTCTTTAAGCCAGAGTTGAGTGAATTGGGCAGAACCGGTTAAATATTCAGCACGATCTTTGGGCTTTGCATAGAACAGATGTTTACCCTGCTCTATCGCACCATAAATCTCACCGTTATTTTCTAAAGGGAAAACTTCAAGCGAATTAGGTACAAGCTCCCGTCTCATTTTATCCTGGCTACCACAAATATTCTGTTTTATACTTTCAACAAAATCGGCTTTAGAAGAGGTAATACCTCCTTTATCGTGGTAAAATTCGAAGTTTTCGCTGGTAACAGCAGCCATAGCTTCAAAATTGCAGAGGTTAAACCCCTGCTGAAAAATTATACTGTCACTTTCTTTAATTTGCTTGTACAGACTTGAATTATGATCAACCTGCGCAGCAACAAACTGAGTTACTATAAAGAGGGGAATGAACAATTTTAAGAGCATAGCTTTATTTTTTAGTGATTGAGCCACTCATGCTTTTTGGGGTATTCACTTTATTAGGATTACCCCAATACTCAACGTTACCGCCGCTGGATGCTTTAGCAACAATAGAATTGCCCGCCCAAACTTTTATGTTACCGCCGCTTGAAGCTTCGGCTATACAGTTTTCAGCTTTAAGGTCGCTGGCATCAATAGTTCCGCCAGAACTTACATTAGTTTCTACAGTTTCAGAACCGCCGGAAATTTTTATTCTTCCGCCGCTGCTAACTTCAGCTTTTACATTACGCACCGTGAGCATGGCGTCAATAGAACCGCCACTAGAAACATCAAACCTCATACGATCTCCCTCAAGCCTGTCACGGGCAATAAGATTTGCCCCGCTGCTTACAGAGATATTCTCAAGATCATCTGTATAGGTCACAATGATTTTTTTTGAACTGGCGCGTCCCAGATTGCTCTCTCTAGTAGTAATTTTAAGTGTGCTTCCTGTAACATATACATCTAAAATATCTAGCAGATTCTCATCTACTTCTGCAACTACAGATATCTCATCACCTTTGGTAAGGATAACATCCCAGCCAGAACCGGCATGTACATCTCTAAACGATTCTGTAATGTTAAGGTCTTTCTCAATTACATTGCCATTGCCGTCTGTTTTCCCCAGCACAAAATTAAAATCGCAGGAGGTCATTAGCAGCGCACAAAATGCGGTAACTAAAATTTTGATTAATGTGGTCATAACGTTTGATTTTTGATTGAACCGGAAAAAATCCGGATGGTTAGTACTTCTCTTTTAATTATCTATTAATAGTATCAAGTTGTTTATTGATAGTATCTGTAGGTATATCATTTTTGAGATCAACTGCATCTTTTTTTCTGGTTGCTGCCTCATCGTACTCGTAAGGTGCATCATCACCTTCTTCATAATCGTGGTATTGCCAGTCGCCTTCATCAATTTGATCATGATCATCAGGGCAGGTTTCACAGGTTAGTTCGCCTTGCTCCAGAATTAAGAGCTTTTCTTCAGTTCCACTTTCTAAAAGATCACCATAACGGCTGTCATTTCTATGAAAGCTTGAAGTGTTTTGAGCAGCGATGAGGTGAGCGCCTTCTGGTAAATAAACAATCACCTGTACTTCCTGATCTCTGTGTTTGTTTTTTAAGGCAGTCGTAAAATAACCGTTAAGTGTTAAGGTGTTATTATTAAAAGTGTACCCATAATCAATATTTTCGGCTCTGTCATGAGCGTCCTGATAATTACGTCCCTGGGCCGATTTTACCACTTCCAGAGCAGGTTTTCCATCTTCACTTTCTTTAACTACCAGTCGTATATCCTGATTGCGTATCACCTGCTCACCATTTTCATAATCAATTCTCCAGTTATCGCTTCTATATAAACCTCTTCTGTTAGACGATGTCATCGTAATTTTTAGCGTATCTGAAGGTTGCATATTCAATACCTCGGTACTGCTAACTTCGCTGTCTACAGAAAACGCTGTTGCTTGTCTAATACCTAAGACTGAAAGGGCTATGATTGATAGTAACCATATACCCAGTAAAGTGAGTTTCGCCGTAAGGCTCATTGATCTTAGATTATTTACTAATATTTTAAGACCTAAATAGAACATTGCAAAAAACGGGATTCCTGCGGCAAAAAATACGAGAAGTGAGATTACCCAGATAGGAGCTTCAGTTGTGTTAACAAGATCTACGTAGTCTACAAAAGTGCCATCTACAAAGCCCATTGTGCCCGCTGTAAAAAGCCCTACAAAAAGAGCAATTACCATAACGGCGCCACCTATAATAAGAGCAATACCTATCAATTTTGCGATTACTTTTAATACAAACATAAAAATGCTTCCTATCGTCGCGAAAAACCCGCCGGCTCCTTTTCTGGCTCTATTACCGTATTTCTCATAATCTACATTCTTAACGGTGTCTGCAACATTTTCAAATCCCTCTTTTACTTTACGCTGGATATTGTCGATGTTCACAGGCTTTCCCCGCATTTCTAACTTTTCTGATGTTGTAATGGCCTGAGGTACAAAAATCCAGAAGACCACATAAACCAGAATAAAGCCACCGCCGGTAAAGAAGGTCAACGCGATGAACAAAATTCTAAGCCATATCGCATCTATACCCAAATAATAGCCTAAGCCAGAACAAACGCCTGCTACATATGAGTTGTCTGTGTCGCGGTAGAGTTTTTTAGCTGCCTGAAGTGGGGCGGTTTTAGGAGATTCATCTTCAAATATCTCTTCATCAAGACGATAATCTTCCGGTTGACCCATTATCTCAATAACTTCATCAACTTCTTTAAGACCAATTACCTGGCGTTCATTTTTAACACGCTCACTAAATAACTCTGCTATGCGTGCCTCAATATCCTGAATGATCTCATCGCGACCCTGTGAGTCTGTGAATGATTTTTTAATTGCATCAAGATAGCGTTGCAGCTTGGCATATGCATTTTCATCTATATGAAAGAAAAGGCCTGCGAGATTTATATTTACTGTCTTATTCATTGTTGTTATTTTTTTGAGAGGTTACAACTTGCACCGCCCTTTGGAGATCATCCCAGGTTGTGGTCAATTCATTTAAAAAGAGTTTACCGGTTTCGGTCAATCCATAATATTTACGTGGTGGGCCGCTGGTAGATTCTTCCCAGCGATAATTGAGAAGACCCGCATTTTTAAGCCGGGTGAGTAGGGGATATATTGTTCCTTCTACCACAAGCAATCTGGCGTCTTTAAGTGTTTCAAGAATTTCTGCTACATATGCATCTTCATCTTTTAAGATGGAGAGAATGCAGTATTCCAGAACACCTTTACGCATCTGCGCTTTTGTGTTTTCAATCTTCATAGATTCTCATATTAAAATCGATTAATAACTGTGCGTTTTTTGATTGATGAATGAATATTCTCATCGGTTGATTAGGCCGAAGCTACCGTAGTGTTATCATAGGTAGTAGGTTTAATAAAATTGATACTTAATGGGTATTTATAGTCCAGGCCTCTGCTGGCATTTACCGCTGCAGATATTACTGCAATGATCTCCATTATAAAGAGACCTACTAGAAGAGCTGCAAATGTGAAGATTATGATGAGTAATCCTGAAAGCTCTCCTATTGATGAAAGATGTTCAAAATGATCTTCAAAATCATAATAACGATTTCCATCTGCAAGTTGTAATGCCTGAAATACTATAAAAGGAACTGCCAGAATTACAACTGCGATTACATAGAGTAACATGCTCATTTGAAAATTAAGAGCACGACGACCATGATTATCTATAAAAGCAGATTCTTTTTTCTGTGACATCCATAATATTAATGGAAATACAAAATTCCCAAATGGTATGAAGTACTTAGAAAAGGTTGATAAATGAATAAAAGTTGCGACGTTTTTTTGATTTGATGTTATGCTAGTTTCCATTGCTTATTATTTTCTTATGCAAATATATATACAAAAGCAGGTATTTTGTATTGCATAGTACTAATTATTAACATAAAATTAACAATAACGAGTATTGCAGGCTTTTCTTATATTGCTCTTTTTTTATAAAAGTAATAAGCTACATTATGTCACTAAGCCCTGGTAAGTTCAATAAGTTTTTAATGTTTAAGCTACCGTCTGCATGGCTGTGTGGCGTGCGCGTAAGAACAATAAGTACAACAAGTTGTACCACAACTGTAAAGTATAAATGGATTAATCAAAATCCTTTTAATTCTATGTTTTGGGCAGTACAGGGTATGGCAGCAGAATTGAGTACAGGCATCATGGTTATCAATCAAATAAAAAGCAGCGGTAAAAAAATATCGATGCTTGTAGCATCTAACAATGCTACGTTTACTAAAAAAGCTGTTGGTAAGATTACTTTTGTATGTGATGACGGTAAGAAAATTGATGATGCTATAGCTGCTGCACTGGATACTGGCGAGGGGCAAACTTTCTGGATGCAATCAAAAGGAACTAATGAAGATGGTATTGCAGTGAGTACTTTTAATTTTGAATGGACTATAAAAGCGAAATAAATAGTTTGCTTTTTGTGTAACAATATCCTTTTACATACTACCTATTTGATGAATAAACCAAAATATTTTTTGAAATGACAGCACATGAAATAGACTATAAGATCTTTGGGGAAGAAATGCAATATGTAGAGATAGAGCTAGACCCACAAGAAGGAGTGATTGCAGAAGCCGGAACCTTTATGATGATGGAAGAAGGTATTAAAATGGAAACGATCTTTGGTGATGGTTCTAAAAATGATAAAGGTTTAATGGGCAAACTTTTTGGTGCAGGCAAAAGATTACTTACCGGTGAAAGTCTGTTCATGACTGTTTTTTACAACACTATTCTAGGTAAAAAGAAGGTGAGTTTTGCAGCTCCTTACCCTGGCAAGATCATCCCTATTGATCTTTCTCTTAGTGGCGGGCGGTTTATTTGCCAGAAAGATGCGTTTTTATGTGCTGCCAAGGGGGTTTCTATTGGTATAGAATTTTCTAAAAAATTAGGCCGTGGGCTATTTGGTGGTGAAGGTTTCATCATGGAGCGATTAGAAGGCGACGGTATGGCATTTGTTCACGCTGGTGGTACTACTGCAAAAAAAGAACTTTTACCAGGTGAAAAGTTGCGCGTTGATACGGGTTGCATCATAGGTTTTGATTATACAGTTAATTATGATATAGAATTTGTAGGCGGGATCAAGAATACCATTTTTGGAGGTGAAGGGATTTTCTTTGCCACACTTACAGGACCAGGAACCGTATTTATGCAATCACTACCATTTAGCAGACTCGCTAATCGTGTTTGGGCTGCTGCACCTAAAATGGGCGGAAAAGATAAAGGAGAAGGAAGCATATTGGGTGGATTAGGTGACTTATTAGATGGCGACAACAGATTTTAGTAAAAATTGATAATAAGAAAATTAACAAAATTGTAAAATCATAAAGATTTATTGTTATATTTATGAAATCAATCTTAAAAGAGAAATATAGCTTTAAAACTACCTAACCAAGTTTTAATCATAATCAGATCAAATATGGCAAGAGCAATGTTTGAGTACACCAAAACTATACTTAACAAAGTTAGTTTTGACGCCGTACTTTTCTGCAAAGAATTAGAAAAAGCAGTCAAACGTTTACTTCCTTATGAAATAGAGGAATTGCGTGTATGGATTATCAATCTTACAAAAACACATCCAGAACTTGATAATTGTCTGGTATACTTAAATCCTTAAAATATAAAAGCCTCCGTACGGAGGCTTTTTTTGCTTTAAAGCTGTTTTTTATTGCTTCGGCAACGGACTTATTATTTGTACATTTTGAAAAGTAATAGCTCCTTTTACTACGCCGGCTATTGTAGATCGCAATACTTCTATGATCTGCATTTTGAGTTCGCTCTTATGATATAATAAACTTACTTCTCTTGCTGGTGCAGGTTCTGTGAAATGATGCAAGTATTGCTTCTCGCTATCTTTAATTTCTAAAGTATGCAGGTAGGGGAGAAGGGTCATCCCTAAACCTTCATTAGCCAGTTTTATAAGCGTTTCAAAACTTCCGCTTTCAAGCGAAAAAACTTCCTCTTCAAAATTTCTGTTTGTCTTACATAAGTTGATAACCCCGTCTCTAAAACAGTGCCCATCTTCTAAGAGTAACATATCATTAAGATCAAGATCTGCTGTAGTTAAACTTTTTTGATGATGTAATTTGTGATTTTGTGGTATGTAAGCAACGAAAGGCTCGTAATAAAGAGGACGCTCTTTTATATTTTCAGCATGTAAAGGAGTCGCTGCAATTGCTGCATCAAGATGACCTTCTTCAAGTTTGCCTATAATAGTTTCAGTTGGCATTTCTTCAATCTTTAATTTCACCTTAGGGTATCTATTGATGAAATTGCGAAGAAACATGGGGAGTAGTGTTGGCATCACAGTAGGTATTACACCTAGTTTAAACTCTCCACCTATAAAACCCTTTTGTTGATCTACTATATCAGAAATGCGATTTGCTTCATTTACAATATTTCGTGCCTGGTTAACAATCTTCTTTCCTATTTCAGTTAGTTCAATAGGTTTTTTACCGCGATCAAATATGAGAATATCCAGCTCATCTTCTAGTTTCTGTATTTGCATGCTTAATGTAGGCTGCGTTACAAAAGTCTTTTCTGCAGCTTTCGTGAAATTTTGATTTTCGGCAACAGCCAGTACATATTTTAATTGAGTGATTGTCATACTTTAATTTTACATTGACAAAAGTACATTAGCTATTGATAAAATTTATTAAAATTCATTTAAAAGTTGGGGTTTTTCTATAATAAAAAAGTCTCCTATTATATATAAGAGACTTCTACTATATACGACCTTAAATCTAAAGTCTTATTTCAAGTATTATAGGATCTTGCTGTACTTCGAATTTTGAATCTTCCCATTGTGGTGGTCCCATAGTCATATTGTTGTTAGAAGAGCCATAGCTTTCTAGGGGCATTCCATTTGTGTCAAAGTCCATTTGTTTGTTATCATTCTTGTCATAATAGCAAAGCACAGCATAATTTCCTGGTTCTATATTATTAAAGGTGACTATTGTTTTGCCCTCTTCTATTGTGCCTTCTGCAGTTTGCAGAGGGGGTGCTACCATAAAAGTCTCTTCTGTATAGAGTCCAAATTGTACAGTTCCCTCTGTTCCCGCAATATTATTTACAGATACCTTAATTGTTGTCCCTTTTTCCTGACTATACATAATAGTATTTAAAAGAAGTAATAAGAGAGTTACAGCTGTTTTCATAATTAGGATATTTTATAAGATCTAATATATATAAAAGAAGTGTTCAAATTATATAAATAGAACTCAAGTGTTGAATTTTGTAGTTGTATTGGCTCATAGTGACAGTAAATAAAGCCTAAGGCTTTACAAATTCATAAACAAGACATATTTATATAACCGTATTTAATTGATAATGAAGTGTAAGTAAAAAATATTAAAAAAATGATAAAATTAAGCTTGCTCAGTCGAGAAACCTTTCTATATTTGCGCTCCCTAAAAACGGAAAAAGTGGTTAGGGAAACGTTCTGAAAAATATTTTAAAAAGAATAAAAAAAATACTTGCAGGTTTAAATATCTAGAGTATCTTTGCCGACCCAAATAACACGAAAGTGCTGCGGGAAATGTTCTTTAAAAATAATGCAAAAAAAGATTAGCAAAGTGCTTGCAGGATTAAAAAAGCGTAGTATCTTTGCCTTCCGGTTTAGTTGAAAAACACGTCGGAAAGTTCTTACAAATCTTCAAAAATATTCACTAAAAAAAACTTAAAAAAAGTTTTGGTGGTTAAATAAAAAGAGTTGTATATTTGCAGCCGCTTACAGAGAGAGTAAGTGAGGTTCTAAAACAAGATGAGAGGTTAAGAAAAACGAGTTTAGGATTTGTTTTTAAAATAGGGGTTCAACTCCCTTACATCTAGCAAGAATAGAGTTGGTTAAACAACTTGAAGTTCATTGATTTATTGAATTGACAGCGCGTATTATTTAGAAGTAAATAATACTAGAAATTAAAGACTAGAATGACCATTTTGAGCTCGTAGCAAATTTATTTGTTACACCTAAAATTTTCCTTGAAGTCGTTGAATAGTATATAAGAGACAACGATGAAGAGTTTGATCCTGGCTCAGGATGAACGCTAGCGGCAGGCCTAACACATGCAAGTCGAACGGTAACAGTTCCTTCGGGAAGCTGACGAGTGGCGCACGGGTGCGTAACGCGTATGCAATCTGCCTTGTACTGGGGTATAGCCCAGGGAAACTTGGATTAATCCCCCATAGTATAGATGAGTGGCATCACTTATTTATTAAAGGTTACGGTACAAGATGAGCATGCGTCCTATTAGCTAGTAGGTGTGGTAACGGCACACCTAGGCTACGATAGGTAGGGGTCCTGAGAGGGAGATCCCCCACACTGGTACTGAGACACGGACCAGACTCCTACGGGAGGCAGCAGTGAGGAATATTGGACAATGGGCGGAAGCCTGATCCAGCCATGCCGCGTGCAGGAAGACGGCCCTATGGGTTGTAAACTGCTTTTATACGGGAAGAATAAGGACTACGTGTAGTCCGATGACGGTACCGTATGAATAAGCACCGGCTAACTCCGTGCCAGCAGCCGCGGTAATACGGAGGGTGCAAGCGTTATCCGGAATCATTGGGTTTAAAGGGTCCGTAGGTGGGCCAATCAGTCAGTGGTGAAAGTCTGCAGCTCAACTGTAGAACTGCCATTGATACTGTTGGCCTTGAATTGTTATGAAGTAGCTAGAATATGTAGTGTAGCGGTGAAATGCATAGATATTACATAGAATACCGATTGCGAAGGCAGGCTACTAATAATTGATTGACACTGATGGACGAAAGCGTGGGGAGCGAACAGGATTAGATACCCTGGTAGTCCACGCCGTAAACGATGGTTACTAGCTGTTGGGCCTAATTAAGGGCTCAGTGGCCAAGCGAAAGTGATAAGTAACCCACCTGGGGAGTACGTTCGCAAGAATGAAACTCAAAGGAATTGACGGGGGCCCGCACAAGCGGTGGAGCATGTGGTTTAATTCGATGATACGCGAGGAACCTTACCAGGGCTTAAATGTAGTCTGACAGATTTGGAAACAGATTTTTCTTCGGACAGATTACAAGGTGCTGCATGGTTGTCGTCAGCTCGTGCCGTGAGGTGTCAGGTTAAGTCCTATAACGAGCGCAACCCCTGTTGTTAGTTGCCAGCGAGTCATGTCGGGAACTCTAACAAGACTGCCAGTGCAAACTGTGAGGAAGGTGGGGATGACGTCAAATCATCACGGCCCTTACGTCCTGGGCCACACACGTGCTACAATGGCCGGTACAGAGAGCAGCCACTTCGTAAGGAGGAGCGAATCTATAAAACCGGTCACAGTTCGGATCGGGGTCTGCAACTCGACCCCGTGAAGCTGGAATCGCTAGTAATCGCATATCAGCCATGATGCGGTGAATACGTTCCCGGGCCTTGTACACACCGCCCGTCAAGCCATGGAAGCTGGGGGTACCTGAAGTCCGTCACCGTAAGGAGCGGCCTAGGGTAAGACCGGTAACTGGGGCTAAGTCGTAACAAGGTAGCCGTACCGGAAGGTGCGGCTGGAACACCTCCTTTCTAGAGCTTTTCTCAAGCAATTGAGATAAAGACGCGACTTTAAGGAAAGACATAGGGTTTAAAAGGACATTTTGGTCTTTATAGCTGTTAATTCAAGATATTTTGTTAGAGATGCGGCCTTCTTTATAATGAAGAAGGTCATACTCTCTGATAAAGGACAGTCTCATAGCTCAGCTGGTTAGAGCGCTACACTGATAATGTAGAGGTCGGCAGTTCGAGTCTGCCTGAGACTACTTTGTGCCTGAGGTGCAGATAAGTTAAGGGTAAAAACTAGAGACTTAAAGTTCATTGATTGAAAATTTGAAGGAAATTTTAGAAGTTGAGAATTCTAAATTCTAAATTCTGAATTCTAAATTCTGAATTTATAATGGGGGATTAGCTCAGCTGGCTAGAGCGCCTGCCTTGCACGCAGGAGGTCATCGGTTCGACTCCGATATTCTCCACATACGCTTGTCGAGATATAGATAAACTTAAGGTTTATGGGATATTAGCAAAGACAAGCCTTTTAATAGGGAGACTTATTGAAAAAAGTTCATTGACATATTGGGAAATAATAAGAATACGAGAGAATATAAGAGCGTATTTAGGTAGCAATACTTAAATACACCAAATAGATAGAACTCATTAGAATAAGATTAAAGAGCAAAAAGTACAATAAGCTAAATAAGGGCGTATGGGGAATGCCTAGGCTCTCAGAGGCGATGAAGGACGTGATAAGCTGCGAAAAGCTGCGGGGATTGGCACATACAAATTGATCCGCAGATATCCGAATGGGGCAACCCAGTACATTGAAGATGTATTATCCGCAAGGAGGCGAACCCGGGGAACTGAAACATCTAAGTACCCGGAGGAAGAGAAAACAATAGTGATTCCGATAGTAGCGGCGAGCGAACTCGGATTAGCCCAAACCGATACTGTTACGGCAGTATCGGGGTTGTAGGACCACGACATTTGATGCGCAATGAATTAGAATTGGTTGGAAAGCCAAACCATAGACGGTGATAGTCCGGTATAAGTAAAGAACGTTATCGATAGTGGTATCCTGAGTAGTGCGGGGCACGTGAAACCCTGTATGAATCTGGCGGGACCATCCGCCAAGGCTAAATACTCCTGAGAGACCGATAGTGAACCAGTACCGTGAGGGAAAGGTGAAAAGAACCCTGAACAAGGGAGTGAAATAGATCCTGAAACCATACGCCTACAAGCGGTCGGAGCAGACTTGTTCTGTGACGGCGTGCCTTTTGCATAATGAGCCTACGAGTTACTTTATCTAGCAAGGTTAAGCACTTCAGGTGCGGATCCGTAGCGAAAGCGAGTCTGAATAGGGCGTTTAGTTAGGTTGAGTAGACGCGAAACCGTGTGATCTACCCTTGGGCAGGTTGAAGCTGTGGTAACACATAGTGGAGGACCGAACCCGTTGACGTTGAAAAGTCTTGGGATGACCTGAGGGTAGGGGTGAAAGGCCAATCAAACTCGGAAATAGCTCGTACTCCCCGAAATGCATTTAGGTGCAGCGTGCATATAGTTTTATAGAGGTAGAGCTACTGATTGGATGCGGGGGCTTCACCGCCTACCAATTCCTGACAAACTCCGAATGCTATAAAATGTTTATGTGCAGTGAGGGCATGGGTGCTAAGGTCCATGTCCGAGAGGGAAAGAACCCAGACCATCAGCTAAGGTCCCCAAATGTATGTTAAGTTGAAAAAACGCGGTTGGACTGCCCAGACAGCTAGGATGTTGGCTTGGAAGCAGCCATTCATTTAAAGAGTGCGTAACAGCTCACTAGTCGAGCGGTCCGGCATGGATAATAATCGGGCATAAACATACTACCGAAGCTATGGCATCGAAAGATGGGTAGGGGAGCATTGTAACAAAGTTGAAGGTGTACTGCGAGGTATGCTGGATTGGTTACAAAAGAAAATGTAGGCATAAGTAACGATAATGCGGGCGAGAAACCCGCACACCGAAAGACCAAGGTTTCCCCAGCCATGCTAATCAGCTGGGGGTCAGTCGGGACCTAACGCGAACCCGAAAGGGGTAGTGGATGGACAACAGATTAATATTTCTGTACCTGCTCACGTTAAAAGTGACGGAGGTATAAAGCTGGTGCGTGCTGACGGAATAGCACGTTGAACCTACCGTAAGGTAGGGATAGTACACTACGGCCACGGCCACGGTGATAATCCAGTGGAGTACCTTCCAAGAAAAGCGAGTGAAGCAGCCCGTACCGTAAACCGACACAGGTAGTTGGGATGAGAATTCTAAGGTGCTCGAGAGATTCATGGCTAAGGAACTAGGCAAAATCGACCCGTAACTTCGGGAGAAGGGTCGCCCCACTCCGGTGGGGCCGCAGTGAAGAGGTCCAGGCGACTGTTTATCAAAAACACAGGGCTCTGCTAAATCGAAAGATGATGTATAGGGCCTGACACCTGCCCGGTGCCGGAAGGTTAAGAGGAGATGTTAGCTTCGGCAAAGCATTGAATTGAAGCCCCGGTAAACGGCGGCCGTAACTATAACGGTCCTAAGGTAGCGAAATTCCTTGTCGGGTAAGTTCCGACCTGCACGAATGGTGCAACGATCTGGACACTGTCTCGGCCATGAGCTCGGTGAAATTGTAGTATCGGTGAAGATGCCGATTACCCGCTATGGGACGAAAAGACCCCGTGAACCTTTACTATAGCTTAGTATTGACTTTGGACAAGTGATGTGTAGGATAGGTGGGAGACTTTGAAGCTGCGTCGCCAGGCGTGGTGGAGTCATTGTTGAAATACCACCCTTTACTTGTTTGAAGCCTAACTTCCATTGGAAGGACAGTGCTTGGTGGGTAGTTTGACTGGGGTGGTCGCCTCCAAAAGAGTAACGGAGGCTTCTAAAGGTTCCCTCAACACGGTTGGCAATCGTGTGTAGCGTGCAATGGCATAAGGGAGCTTGACTGAGAGACATACAGGTCGATCAGGTACGAAAGTAGAGCATAGTGATCCGGTGGTTCCGCATGGAAGGGCCATCGCTCAAAGGATAAAAGGTACTCCGGGGATAACAGGCTGATCTCCCCCAAGAGCTCACATCGACGGGGGGGTTTGGCACCTCGATGTCGGCTCGTCACATCCTGGGGCTGGAGAAGGTCCCAAGGGTTGGGCTGTTCGCCCATTAAAGTGGCACGCGAGCTGGGTTCAGAACGTCGTGAGACAGTTCGGTCTCTATCTATAGTGGGCGCTAGAAATTTGAGTGGATTTGACCCTAGTACGAGAGGACCGGGTTGAACTGACCGCTGGTGTACCAGTTGTTCCGCCAGGAGCACTGCTGGGTAGCTATGTCGGGAAGGGATAAGCGCTGAAAGCATATAAGCGCGAAACCCACCACAAGATGAGATTTCTTTAAAGGGCCGTGGGAGACGACCACGTTGATAGGCTACAGGTGTAAAGGCAGTAATGTCATAGCCGAGTAGTACTAATAACCCGTAAGCTTATGTACAATCGTCCTCCCCACTTCTTGTAAGTGGGGGGTGACACTCTTTACTTTTCAAAGTGAACTATCACTTCTTGATATTCCTTATTATTGCCCAGTATGTTAACTTATTAGCCCCACCTGTCCTCCCCAAAAGGGAGGGATTAAAAATAGGTAGCGCTATCTTCTCAAAGAGAAGATAGAAAGGGGAAAGATTTAAGGTGGTTATAGCGACGGGGCTCACCTCTTACCATTCCGAACAGAGTAGTTAAGCCCGTTTGCGCCGATGGTACTGCATCTCGTGGGAGAGTAGGTCGCCGCCTTGTTTTAAAATCCTCATCATTCAATTGATGGGGATTTTTTTTTGCGCTATACCCAACTACATTACAGAACACCATGCTTCAAAATCTGCCCAAAACGAGCGGAAATCGACCAGAATTGACTAAAATCAGCGTAATAAAATCAGTGAAAACCGCCTGATTTAAGTGGAAAACCCACTAGAATACCAATCTTTCTATTGGATATCTTCAGAAAACGCTACAATTCTCGAAAAAAAATGGCTTTTTAATCATTAAAATCAGCTTTCAATCTTGCTCATATAATAGTTGATTTAGCAATTTCTTTCAATAAAACTACTCTTTTGTTTGACAGCGCGTTAATTTTACAGGCATGAATTATAAGGATGAAGAATTCTTAAACGCAGCCTCACATGCCATAGGTGTTTTGCTGGGTATAGTGGGTTTATTCTTTTTATTTGTTTTTAATACAGGAAGAGGAGAATATAGCACTATGAGTATATGGTTTTATGCGATTTCAATTATAATATTATATTCAGCATCAACTGTTTATCATGCCGTAAGTCATGTAAAATGGAAATACATTTTACGTAAAATTGATCATATTAGCATTTATATTCTTATTGCCGGCACCTATACGCCAGTTGCTTTAATAACATTAGAAAAGGGAGCAGGTTGGCTTATTTTCTGGATAGTCTGGGGAATTGCAGCACTGGGAACTGTACTTAAAATATTCTTTACAGGTAAGTTTGAACTTTTTTCATTGCTTCTATATCTCGCAATGGGTTGGCTTATCGTTTTTGATTTTCAGGAATTGGTTGCTAAAACAACAGATACTGGTCTTAATTTTCTCATGGCTGGCGGTGCTTTTTATACTGTGGGAATTATTTTTTATGCTATTGAGCGAATCCCGTATAATCACCTAATTTGGCATTTTTTTGTGTTGGGGGGAAGTATTTGCCACTATTTGTTTATTTTTTATGATGTAATTTAAGCAGTAATAAAATCCTGATATTCAATCCAGAATATCTCAATTTTCTCCATATTAGTATGGAAAAATTCAAACACTTCCGGCCATTGATTTTTATTATGAATGTTTACCTGGGCCAGTTTTAAATAAATTCGTGAAATGACCTTGCCGCTGGTGCGTACATAGTTCTCTTCAAAGATCAAATCTTCAGAAATTTCAGTCTGCATCAATTTTTTCAGACTTGTAAATCTTTCAAAATAATATTCCCGTATCGTTTCGTCTAATGTTTCAATGTCTATAGAAACCAGAGCTTCATGATTGTTAAAAGAGAATTTAAGATTCATCTCTTTTACTTTGGTGTCGTACAAGATCCACTTTCGCGGATAGCGCTTTCCAAAGAATATCCAGAATTGTTCCCGTACCTGTTTTGATTCTTCTTTGCTATACATATTATAAAAAATAAGCTAGTGCTATACCTAAGATGATTACAAGAAATTTTGAGGTGTTGAACTGGTGATTCTTTGAAGATTCAAATAAAATTGTTGTTGATACATGTAAAAGTACTCCTACTACGAGTGCATTTATCCTAACTTTTGCTACTTCAGACCAGGTATTCATACTTCCCAACCAGCTGCCTAAAGGTGTCATTGCAGCAAAAAGTATTAGAAACAGCGCTATTTGTGTTTTAGAAATATTTGAAAATCCGAGAAATGAACTGATGATAACTGCTATGGGTATTTTATGCACTACGATACCATAAAGCAGATCTCTGTTTTCAGAAAGAGGAAAACCTTCAAGTGTCGCGTGAGCGCACAGGCTTAAGAAAAGCATCCACGGTATGGTTTTCATCGTCCCGTCTACGTGCATGTGACCATGTTCTGCACCTCCAGATAAAAATTCTAATAAAATTTGAAGAAGTAGACCTGCCATTATAAAAATACCCACATCTTTAACACCTGAAGAATATAGCTCTGGCAAAAACTCAAAAACTGTTACAGAAAGTAAGAAGGCGCCGCTAAAAGAAAGCAAGAGCTTTATCCCTGTAGATAGGGCCGGTTTAAAGATAATCGTTATTAAAAAGCCAATAATTACCGCAATAACAGGCAGAATAAACGTCATAAAATACAAGTCTTCGGTTGGTAGTATATAGCCTGTAAAATTAGCTTATTTTTGTAATCTAAATTTTTTTCATGGCATCTAACTTTAAAATGGTGGCCAAAACTCTCTTTGGCCTTGAGGATATATTAGCAACAGAACTTCGTAATCTGGGGGCGGGTGATATTGAACCCGGGGTGCGCAGTGTGAGTTTTAGTGGGGATACCGGTTTTATGTATAAAGCCAATTTGTGTTGCCGTACAGCAATTAAAATTCTAAAACCTATAGCCGCTTTCACCATTAAAAATGAAGATGAGCTTTACAATGCTGTAAAAAGTATAGACTGGAGCGACTATATGCCTGTTGATGGCACTTTTGCCATCAATGCCACGGTTCATAGTGAGGTTTTCACGCACTCACAATATGTTGCGCTTAAAGCGAAAGATGCTCTTGTAGATCAATTTAGGGAGACTACAGGGAGAAGACCCGATGTAGATCTAAAATTTCCCGGTTTAAGTATTGATATACATATAAAATTTAATACCTGTACAGTATCTTTAGATAGTTCTGGTGTTTCATTGCATCAACGCGGCTACAGGACTTCTACTAATATCGCGCCTATAAATGAAGTTCTTGCTGCCGGTCTTTTATTGCTTAGCGGCTGGAAGGGACATAGTGATTTTATAGACCCCATGTGTGGTAGCGGTACGATGCTTATAGAAGCTGCGATGATCGCCTGTAATATTCCTCCTAATTTAAACAGAAGACAGTTCGCTTTTGAAAACTGGAAAGATTGGGATCCCGATCTTTTTGATATAATTGAAGCAGGAGCATTGAAGAAAATGACCGAGTTTCATTTTGAAATAACAGGCTATGACAAGGCACCTTCTGCCATTGAAAAAGCAAAAGAGAATATTAAAAATGCAGAGCTTAGTGAATTTATCACTGTAAAGCACGAGGATTTCTTTAAAACTGAAAAGCAAAAGGAGCGTCACTTACAGATGGTGTTTAATCCGCCGTATGGCGAAAGACTTGAAGTTGATATTGAAAGTTTCTACAAAAATATAGGTGATACTTTAAAACAAAGTTACCCGGGAACCGAAGCATGGTTTATTACTTCTAATCTTGAAGCTTTAAAACATGTAGGTCTACGTACCTCCAGAAAAATAAAGATGTATAACGGAGCTTTAGAATCGCGTTTTGTAAAATATGATATCTACGCAGGTTCTAAGAAGGCAAAGTACCAGGATTAGCCACTTTTTAGTATAAAAAACCGGTTTTAAAACATAAAAATCGTTCTATTTAGCTTTAAAATCAGGTAAATAATATTAAATAATCTTCTTAATCACCCTTAATTTGTGGGTGTGTATACGTCTTTCAGCATTATAAATCCCGGAGTGGTCTATACGATCAATACGCACTTCACCATGGCAGTGTATGATGTGATTATCCTGCATCATAATGCCTACGTGAGTAATAGCGCCCTCGTCATTGTCAAAAAAGGCCAGGTCACCGGGCTCACTCTCTTCTATAAAACTTAATGGCTCACCTTGTGCAGCTTGTTGCGATGCATCGCGAAATAATTGATGCCCGTTTAATCTATAAACCATTTGTGTAAAACCGCTGCAATCGAGCCCAAAAGGAGTGCGACCTCCCCATAAATAAGGACTTTTTAAATAAAGTAGGGCAGTATGTAGTAAAGCTTCTTTACCATTTTTCTCACTAACAGAATTACCTTCATAAGAATGAGAAGTTAATTCAAGATTGCTAACTGTAGCTCCCAGAGGAATACTAATAATTACATGATCATTACCGCTAACCATTTGTAATATGTCAGACGCCAGCAAAGTGTCTTTGTCTTCTGCCTGGTTGTATTGTTCTGCTTCAATAAGCTGGTATTGCTTATTATCTATCCAGCCTTCATAATTGTCATGAGCAAGGCGGATTCTGCTCCACTTTTTTCGGATTTCCAGAACTTTAAAAAATTCGCCGTAGAGTACCTGATTTACCATTTCGCCCTGATCTGCAGGTTCGATACGCATAGGTATAATACTTAGAGGACAAATGCCGTAATTCATCAGGCAGGGATCTTATTTAATAGGAGTTGTTAAATAGGGCGTTCAATTATCATAGCCGATGCACCACCGCCACCATTACATATAGCAGCAGCACCTAGTTTTGCGTTCTTTTGTTTTAATACATTGATCAATGTAATCAAAATTCGCACACCGCTACAACCCAAAGGATGACCCAGTGAAACAGCACCACCGTTTACATTTACATTCTCGTCTGTTAATCCCAGAATTTTCATATTTGCCAAACCCACAACAGAGAAAGCTTCATTAAATTCGAAGAAATCAATATTTTCTAATTTTAAACCTGCTTTATCTAAAGCTTTAGGAAGAGCTTTTGAAGGAGCTGTCGTAAACCATTCTGGTTCCTGTGCAGCATCAGCATAACTTTTAATTGTGCAAAGCGGGGTTAAACCCAATTCATCTGCTTTATCCTTACTCATCAATATTACGGCACCTGCACCATCATTAATGGTTGAAGCATTTGCAGCAGTTACAGTACCATCTTTAGAAAATGCAGGACGCAAGCTGGAAATTTTTTCCATACGTACGTTTTTAAATTCTTCATCTTCCTTAACTAAAACTGGTTCTCCACGTCTTTGTGGTACTTCAACGGGAATTACTTCATCATCAAACCTGCCATCTGCCCATGCTGCGGCAGAACGCTCATAAGACTTAACTGCAAATGCATCTTGCTCTTCTCTTGTAAAATTATATTCTTTCGCGCAAGCGTCTGCACAAACACCCATTGCATTGCCGTCATATGCATCTACAAGACCGTCTTTCTGCATACCATCTATTAAAGTAGAAGGGCCAAATTTTACACCATTGCGCATGTGCACGTAATGTGGTATTTGGCTCATATTTTCCATGCCACCCGCTATAACGATATCATTATCACCTAATAAAATAGATTGCGTTGCCATCATCACTGCTTTCATGCCAGATGCACAAACTTTGTTTACAGTAGTACATGGCACAGTATCTGGAATACCTGCACCTAATGCTGCTTGTCTCGCTGGTGCCTGACCTACGCCGGCTTGTACAACATTACCCATATATACTTCTGTCACCAGAGCAGGATCTAGCTTGATCTTAGCCAACACTGCTTTTATTGCTGCACTGCCTAATTGAGTAGCACTCACAGAAGATAAACTGCCCATAAAACTACCTATAGGCGTGCGTGCGGCAGAAACTATGACGACTTCTTTGCTCATATATGTCTATTTGCGAATTAGTGTCTGCGAATTTAATGAAATTAACTCGAAAAGCCGATTCTTTAAGCTGTTCATACTAATGCGCTCTTGCACTTAATTTTAGTACTTTTACCACACTTGTCTTTAATTTATGAAGGACCTTTTAAATAGA
Source organism: Leeuwenhoekiella sp. A2 (assembly GCF_047946655.1). Lineage (GTDB taxonomy): Bacteria > Bacteroidota > Bacteroidia > Flavobacteriales > Flavobacteriaceae > Leeuwenhoekiella. The sequence continues at coordinate 180,589 of NZ_CP172311.1, read as the reverse complement.
TTTTATAAAAATCAAGGCTTGCTATACAAGATCTTACTTTGTATTGCCAGCACCATTCTCATAGTTTATTTATTTCCAAAAAGCGGGAAGTTTCAGTTTGATTTTCAGCAAAATAAACCTTGGCAATACGACAATCTGTATGCCCCTGTAGATTTTGCAATTCTCAAAAATAAGGAGCAACTTGAGGAAGAACGCGCCAATGCAGAACGTAGCATCATACCTTATTTTACCTACGATCAAGAAGGAGCAGAAGAGGTTATGGCTAACTATGAGAACCAGTTTTCTGCAGTTTTTACAGATTCAATTTTTCAAAATCATCTGGATAAACTCAAAAGCTTTGGCTCAAAGATCCTTACAGATATCTATAAATATGGTGTTATAAGTGATATTTCGGCTTTTGACGATGATGCTCCCATTTACTTGCGTCGCGGTAATGAAGTTGAAGAAGCCGTTATTGATAATTTAAACACCACAGACGAGGTTACACGCATTATAAACAGAAGGCTCACTTCAGGACCTTATAAAGAGGCGACTAATAACTTTAAAGAGGTTTTCTTTGAAGTGGTGCAACCCAATGTTGTTTTTGACGAAAAACTCACCAATAAAGAGTTACAAGCAGAACTTGACAAGATCTCACCCACTCGTGGTGTAATTACTAAAGGAAGCCGCATTGTGGCTAAGGGTGAAATTGTAGAAGAAAGCACTTACCAAATTTTGAATTCGCTTAAAGCGGAATACGAATCACAATCCTGGACGGCTTCAAAATATAATTGGGTAGTTTTTGGTTACGTTCTGTTAGTTCTGGTAGCCCTAGTAATGCTGTTGCTTTTTATTCGGAATTATAGGGAATTGGTTTTTGAGAACAACACAAAAATCACATTTATATTTTTCAACATAATCCTGATGGTGCTTCTCACTACGATAGTTGTTAAATATAATGCAAACTACGTTTATGTGGTTCCGCTCTGTATTTTACCACTTGTGCTGAAGGCGTTTTTTGATGCCAGATTGGGGCTTTTTACCCATGTAATCACGATTTTGCTGTTGGGTTTTATTGTACCAAATACATCAGAATACATGTTTCTGCAGGTCATTGCAGGTATTGTTACTATTCTTACTGTTTCAGAGCTGTATAAACGCGCCAATTTATTTATTTCGGTTGGCCAGATCACGTTTATTTACATTTTGGGGTATTTTGCTTTTCACATTATACATGAAGGCACAATACAGAATCTGGAGTTAGAAACAATAGGTGTTTTTGTGCTCTGCGGTCTTGCTACGCTTTTTGTTCAGCCCTTGATTTATGCTTACGAAAAGATTTTTGGTCTGGTCAGTGACCTTTCTTTGCTTGAGCTTTCAGATACAAATTCTAAACTTCTAAAGGAACTGGCAAATAAGGCTCCTGGTACGTTTCACCATAGCCTGAACGTTGCAAATCTTGCAGAAGCCGCAGCTAACGAAATAGGAGCTAATACAATGCTTGTAAGGGTAGGAGCTTTGTATCATGACATAGGTAAAATGCCAAATCCCACAGACTTTATAGAAAACCAATCTACCGGTATTAACACGCACGAAGATCTATCGCCTATAGAAAGCGCTAAGATTATTATAGATCACGTTATAAACGGCATTGAAATAGCTCGAAAGAATAATCTGCCAGATCGTATTATAGATTTTATAAGAACGCATCATGGCACGAGTACTGTTTTCTTTTTTTATAAAAAGGCGCAGGAGCAAAGCGAAAATGTGAATGTTGAAGATTTTAAATACCCGGGACCTTTACCTTTTAGTAAAGAAACTGCTATTTTAATGATGTCAGACAGTGTGGAAGCAGCGAGTAAAAGTCTTAAAAACCCTACCGCTGTGCTCATAGATTCATTTGTAGAAAAGATAATCAATAAACAAATGGATGAGGGGCAATTCTTAAATGCAGACATTACCTTTAAGGAAATACAAATCATAAAAAAAGTACTAAAATCTAAGTTGAATAATATTTATCACCTGAGAATAGAATATCCTGAATAATTTTTTTGATTGCTTATTGATTGGAAAATAGAGTGGTAGAAGGATAAGTGAAAAATATTCAATAAAAGTTTTATCTAAATCGTCAAAACGCTTGTTTAGTACTAAAGTAAAACATACATTTGCATCCGCATTTTGAGAAGGATGTGACGTTCAAAAAGGAGAGTTGCCAGAGTGGTTAATGGAGCAGTTTGCTAAACTGTCGACGAGCAATTGTCGCATGAGTTCGAATCTCATACTCTCCGCAACCTTTTTATTTCGGGGTGTAGCGTAGCCCGGTCATCGCGCCTGCTTTGGGAGCAGGAGGTCGCAGGTTCGAATCCTGCCACCCCGACCAAGTCCATTATCAAATGGCATCAAAACCTTGTTAATCGTATGATTGACAAGGTTTTATGATTTTAAGGCATTCATAGAATTTGATATAATATCATATAATATGTGTCCGATTCGGTGACCTCTAAAAAAAAGGGCATGATATCGCCCAAACGCTGATTTGACTTTCGTTTTCACGCATTGTGTTTAATTTGAAAACGAAGAATTATGAAAAATCCGGTGACTTTTGGAATTACTATTTTCCCAAAAACAAACAAGGCCAAAGGAGGCAAGGCACCTCTTTATGCCAGGATCACTTTAAATAGTGAGCGTATTGAACTCAGCCTGCAACGCAGGATTACCTTAACCCTATGGGATGAACGCAAGAGTCGCCTACGGGGAAGCTGTACAGAAAGTATCCAGGTAAACAAATCCATTGACAGGATTTACAACCAGATCTATGAGTCCTTCCGCCAATTGCAGGATGAAAACAAGGTTCTTAGTGCCGCTGCGATAAAGGCAAGGTATATGGGTGTTGATGATTCTTTTAAAAAGCTTTCAGATATTCTTGACTACCATACACTGAATATGCAAACGGTATTAAAACCAGGTACGATGAAGAACTATCGCACTACTGAAAAATATCTTTATGAATTCTTAGGTGTTCAGATGAAATCAACTGATATCTATCTAAAACAGATCAATTATGGGTTTATTCTGGATTTTGAACATTTCTTACGCACCTACAAACCTAAAAGCCATAGGCCAGCACCTTCAAATAATGGTGTGATGAAACATTTGGAGCGCCTTAAAAAATTGCTGAACCTTGCTCAAAAATTAGAATGGGTACAAAAAGATCCCTTTTCTAAATTTGCGTTGAAGTTCACAAAGGCAGAACGGGATTTTATAAGTAAAGAGGAACTTGAAAAAATCATGGGTTTTCAATCGTCAAGGTCTGCGTTGCTTCAAACGCGGGATATTTTTGTTTTTGCATGTTACACGGGGCTATCCTACATAGATGTCAAAAACTTATCTGCCGATAACATTGTGCCGGGGATTGATGGTAATAAGTGGATATATACGGCACGTGAAAAAACGGACACTCCTGTTAAGATACCTATTTTGCCCAAAGCCCAGGAACTTCTGGACAGATACCGACTAAAAATGCAGCATACCCATTTAGTACTTCCTGTATACTCCAATCAAAAAACGAATACATATCTAAAAGAGATCGCTCGGCTACTGGAAATAAACAAAAAATTGACCTTTCATGTGGCCCGACACACATTTGCAACCACGGTAACTTTATCAAATGGTGTACCTATTGAAACCGTGTCAAAGTTGTTGGGTCATTCTAAGCTCTCTACTACTCAAATCTATGCACGGGTAGTAGAGAGAAAAGTGAGTGAGGATATAAATGTACTGAAGGAGAAACTGGGAATTGGAGATTGTAAAGCGGATATAAAATCTAAGAAATCTTTTCTAAACTGAAACAAAGCATTACGGCTTAAAATTTTTGAATAAAGAAATGTCTTCAGCATACATAGAACAATTGGACAATTTTATGAGATTATTTTCTACTGGTTTGAATTGCTCATTAGACATAAAAAGATTTTTGGATCAGATTTAATAGCCGTTACATCATAAGTTATAGTGAAATTCTCCTAATAGATACCTTTTATTTAAAGTCACCTGCATTTGATTTCAATAATTTCATTTAATCTTGTGGTATATCGTTTAGATAAATGCGCTTGCTGCATTTTCCAAACTTTTTTAAGATCCTGACCTCCGAATTTAACTTGATCAAAACAATTTTTATTTATACGGTCAATCGTTTGCATTAATATCTTGTGCCTGGGATCTTCCCCGGTAAAGAAAGATAACTGTTTGGCATCATCCGGAATGAGATCGAGGGCAATAAGCCCGGCCTTTTTGTAGTGATACCCTTTTTTAAAGATTCGGTTTAAGCCTTCCAGGGCAACTTTGGTAATGGTAATGGTAGAATTTGAAGCTACGGGCAAATGCAGGGTAATGCCCGGATTATATTGAACCAGATCTTTCCTGTGCTTATTGGTCTGTAAAAAAACATACAGCACCTGTGCGCAGCTTTTTTGTTTACGCAGCTTCAGGGAAATTTTAGAAGCGTACGTTGCGAGACGCTCATGAATATCCTCATATTGTTCATACATGCGTTCAAAAGAGCGGGTAACAGCTATATTTTTTTTAAGGGCCACTTCTTCTAGGTAAAGGGTAGGCACTCCGCTAAGATCACGTTGCAGCCTGTGACCTACAATAGTCATTTCCCTGAGGACGTACTGGTTGGGCAGTTGTACAAAATCCCAGGCGTTCTGTACCTTGATGCGCTGTAGTTTATTCTGATAACTTCTCCCGATGCCCCAGACATCTCCAATAGCTGTCCACTTTAATGCTTTTTCTATTTTGTCGGAAGTATCCAGAACATAGGTTCCATTTGTGCGAGCTGTATATTTCTTCGCAATTTTATTAGCTACTTTAGCCAGTGATTTAGTGGGAGCAATACCAACGCTAATAGGGATACCGGTACTTCTTTTAATCCTCTTTATCATCTGCAGGCCATAAGCATCCAGGTTATAGAATTCAAACCCGTTCAATTTTAGAAAGATCTCATCGATGGAATAGATTTCCGCTTCAGGAGAAAAATCAGATAAAATATTCATTACCCGGTTGCTCATATCCCCATACAAAGCATAATTACTGGAAAATATATGTATGTTGCCTTTTTTAAATTCCGCTTTTAACTGAAAAGCCGGAGCACCCATGGGAATGCCCAACGCTTTAGCCTCATTGCTTCTGGCTATAACACACCCATCATTATTAGACAGCACCACAACAGGTTTACCTATTAGATCTGGATTGAAAACCCTTTCGCAGGAAGCGTAAAAATTATTACAGTCTATTAGGGCGAACATGCTATAGGTCTTTTATAACAGTTGTTACAATCCCCCAGATAAGAAAATCATTATCCTGGGTTACTTGAATAGGTTTGTATCTTTCATTTTCTGCAGTCAGCCAGATTGTCTTCTCTGAGATTTTTATGCGCTTAACTGTGAATTCCCCATCTATAAAGCAGACTGCGATTTTTCCATTTCTTGGTTCCAAGCTTTTATCGATAATTAAAAGGTCTCCCTCTTCTAGTCCGGCCCCAATCATGGAATCACCTCTTACACGACCAAAAAAAGTAGCATCTTTATTGCGTATATATTCCCGGTTTAGATCAATACCCTCATCTAAGTGATCGTCTGCGGGAGATGGAAATCCACATGATAGTCCTGGAGAAATCAAGGGAATACTAAGTGATGAAGACTTAAAAGAGTAAATTTTCATGTTTGGAATAAATCCGTTTCAATTTTTCCTAACTCCAACTGATACTTGATTTTTTCCTTTTCTAAGGATTTTATTTTATCTTGAATAGAACTTAAATTGAAAATTGGCATTGGAAATATGTCATCTATTGATAAATCATATTTTTCCAAATATTCAATTTCACTTTCTCTAAAGGTCTGTATTTGATTCTGTTCCTCTTGAAACCGATATTCAATCTGTCCCAATTCAATCAAATTACCACTTAGCTTTTCAAGTTCCTCAGTGTATTTAAATCTAAGTTCTTTAATTTCTTGTAGCTTTTTTTCCTCACCCTTTAATTTCTTGTAATTCTCGTCTGCATCTTTATCCTCGTCACTACTTTCTGTATCCTCTGGAAATGGATTTTTTGGCTTATTTTCAATATGGCTTTTTAAATCCTCGTTAAGATTTTTAATTTTACTTACAATTCCCTCCTTGTATTCCTTTGTATCTTTATTTAACAGATTTACAATATCATAATTAATATCATTTAAATTTCCTTGAAGTGTTTCAATTGAAGATTTACAGTTTCTTTCTACTTCTTGAATAAAATCTTCAAAAGAGTCCTTACCCAATCTATCTGTATGATCAATATGTTTAAAGACAACTTGATTTAATTCTCTGATAAAGTTTTCATTATCATCTATCTCGTTACATAATTCCTCAAAATAACTTTGCGGCAAATACTTAACCTTTTCTTCAGCATTTAAGTCTATGTGTTCATTTAAAAAATTTTCTTCGGCGTTACCACTCTCCCACGTTAGTTTAGCCTTAAAATTCTCAGATAGACTGCCCTTTCTAAACTTCTTTCTGTGTATGTCTAAAAAAGAAAAATAGCTTTCATTATGTGAATTTCCAAGAAGGCCTGTAATATCGGCAAGTGCACTTTTCCCATTCCCCTTATTACCGATAATTGCAGTTAACTCTTTACTTGGATAAAAAGCTTGATTTCGAAACCATATACCTTGACTTTGGTCATAGCCGTCGATTTGATCAATCTCTATTTTAGAAATGTACTTCGTTTTATTTTTATCTACTCTTTCTAAAACCTCAGGTTTTGTCCCAATAAAAACCCTATCCTCGGGTTCATAGGTAAGGTATTTAAGACCTTCAAATGTAGGTTCAACCTTTATCCAAGTTATTTGAGACTTTTCACATAATTCCTGACGATCATTCGTTTTTGTATATTCCTTCCCTAATTTATTTTTAAGATCCTCAAACGAATGTGCATCACTCCCACTTAGGACAGGACAAGGCTTAGACAATTCAGGTATACAATTAGCAACTTTTTCATATCTATCCTTTTTCAAAAACCACTCGGTATTTTGAGCACCGCCAAAAAAACCATCACACATCTTATCAATCTCATCAGAAATATTCATTTTTCTTGGAGATTTATTATCAGCCCTTAAACCTTGATTGTTTGATGCTGCAAAGATTAGATAGGGCTCATCATTTCCGAAAACTTTTTTTAAAGCAATTTTCAATTCTGAATATTTTATGGCTGCCTTTTTAAAATCCTCAGTTGTCACTAATTTATCACAATAAACTATGGATCCATTATTTGTTATATTGCTCTCCAATTTTGATAGAAAATCCCTCAACTTTTCTTGAGTTATATTTTTATCATTAGAAAAAATAACATGCAAGTTAACTTCTTCACCGCCTCTATTTACAGATACATCTAGACGAAACTCTATATTCGGAAAAAAGACTTTCTTTGAATTTGAATACTTTTTATAGAAAATATGTTTAAACTTGAAATAATTTTCAAATGAAAAATAATCAGTGATGCCAAATACTTGAACATCTGATTTTTCGATTATTTCACAGTATTTCAACCACTTATCTTCTTCACTTGCGAGCTCAAAACCTTTCGGATTTAACTTAGTATCGGGAGTATGTAGATGAAGATCACATTTGATCCATCCTGAACCTCTATTATAGTCAATTTCCATGATTAAAATTTCAATTTAAAATATCTCTAAAATTATCCTTATTAATTAATGTAATTTGAGCGTCGTAAGCTTCTACAAAAATCTTAGGAACCTTTACTTTACTTTTAGGATTCCATTTAATTTCAAAAGCTTTTAATTTTCCTGCCTCTTCCTCTACATAGTCAATCTCTTGTTGTGATACCGTTCTCCAGAAATAGCCTTTGGCTAATGAACCATTGTAGGCATTATGCTTTAAGCGTTCGGCAATTAAAAAATTCTCCCAAAGATTGCCTTTATCTTGGCGAATATCAATAGGGCTTAAATCACCGATGATCATATTTCGTACCCCTGTATCGTAGAAATAGATTTTTTGATTGGTCTTAATTTCGTTTCGTAAGTTTTTACTGAAACTTGGGAGTTTAAAAATAACGTATGCCTGACATAATAAATCAATATACGTAGCCACTGTTTTTTTATCTATCCCTAACAATTGAGCCAGCTCATTATAACTTACTTCGCTGCCTATTTGAAAGGCTAAAGCTCTTAAAAGCTTCTCTAAAATTTCTGGTTTTCGTATTCCCCCATAGCTAAGAATATCTTTATATAAATAGCTATCGGTAAGTTGTTTTAAGGTATCTTTTTCTTCACCAAAATTGTTAATCACGTCAGGATACATACCATAAACCACACGCAACTCTAATTGCTGTTCAGCTTTTAAGTACCCTACATTAGATTCAAATTCTGTCCAGGATATTGGATAGAGCTGGTACTCCCATTTTCTGCCCGTAAGTGGTTCTTGTGTATGATTATTCAATTCAAAAGCAGATGACCCACTCACTAGTAACTGAACGGATTTAAGTTGGTCGGTAACAAGTTTTAAAGTGAGTCCTATATTATCAATGCGTTGAGCTTCATCTATAAAAACAATTTTGAAGTTTCCTATTATATTTTTAAGTTGCTCTAAATTAGGATTTGTAAGTAGTTTCCTAACAGTAGGATCATCCCCATTCAAAAACAGGTATTCTTTGTCCTCTAGCAACTTATTAAAAAGTGTAGTTTTACCTACTTGCCGTGGGCCAATTAAAAGAATCGCCTTACCAGTTCCAAAACGATTTTCTATTTTTTCTTCTAAAGTTCTTTTAATCATTTTTTAGGGATTGTATTCCCCAAATATAGCCATTTTTAGGGATTGTATTCCCTAAAAGTTAATTTGTGGCAGCAATAATTAAAATTAGCATTACTAAATCCAATTAATTTAGGGATAATCTCATCCATAGTCAAAATGCTATCTTAGCCTTCCCAGCCTATATTTATTTTAATTCTTAAGCCCATGAAGGGATATAATTATTACAAGTAATGAAGTGTGAAAATTTTTATATCAAGGATAGTAATTATCTATTATCTGAATGGAAATATTTGGTATCCATTATAAGATAGATTCATTTTACGTTGAAATAGGGTATGATATAATAAACATTAAGATTGTTGGGGAAACCATTTAGGACAGGAGAAAATAGATGAAGTAATTTTTTGGATTTCTAAAGATTCAAATCTTCAAAAAATTTTGAAAGTTTTATTTGTCGTGCTTCACAAATCTTGTTCAAAGTTTCAACCGGAATATGATATTCTTTTTTATCCAGAATCCTACGAACCATTTTTTCATCGATATTATGGTTTAGAGCAAAATCTCTATTTGATTTAGCATCTTTGATCCATTGTTCAATGGTACTGCATATGAGAAAATTAATATTCATTATAGAACAAAAGAAAATGATAAGTCAAAAAAAAGTGCGGATGAACTTCCGCATAAAAAAATTTTATCCTATATTTGATTGATAATAATATATTTGCGAAACTTCTTAAAGTAAAATATTAGAAGCATTCGCTTTGATTCTCGACTTGAAAACTGGTAATTTAAAGGAACGAGAGGATAAGTGTAAATGCTCACGACCCGGGCGTGAGCTCACTTATTGTTCCACGGTATACCAGTACCTCAAGTCAATATGTTGAGTTTTCACGCCCTTTTTGTATCAGGGTTCTTCAACATCTTCAAAGCCTGTGTTTCCTTTTTATAGAAGTTTGCAATATGCTTTTCACCCCTTAATCTAAACAGGCCGTTATGGCCGGCACTCCCTATGGCGTGTGCTCATGATCCCTGCTTACGGGAGCAGGTCAATTCCGCTAATAATCCCGTGGGTTATGGTTACCGCACATCATCCGGTAACTGTAGTTGGGTGGGCAAAGCCTAAATTCATGATGAATTTATAGCTTGGGTCTGGTGGTCGTTAAAAACCATCAACACAGAGATGAATTAGCCAAATAATTAAAAATTGTCTATGAAAAAAAGAGAAATGAACCACTCGTTTTAACGGGCACAAGCAAAAAGGCCTTCCCCTTAAGATTGGCGTCGTACAGGGAAGGCTTGAGCTTAAACAAAACTAAGTTTCATTTAACACGCAGCTAAATTATGAAAATTTTTACTACGCGCCTTACGGGAGCCGCGTTGATTCTGAGCACGCTCATTCCAGGTCTTATAAGTGCATCGGTCCCGGCAGGTTCACCTACAGGCAGCATACCACCACAGCAAATCCTAAGTGGCACCGTCACAGATCCTGCTAACATGCCTATTCCGGGAGTGAGTGTAAGCCTGCTGGGCAGCAAGCGGGGCACCACCACAGATGAAGCAGGCAGGTATGCTATCCCGGCAACTCCCAGCGATACCTTGGTTTTTTCGTTTATAGGGTACCAAACCGTACGCCTGGCAGCCGCTAATCAAACCCGACTTGATGTACAACTGGAGGAAGGAGTTACCGCACTGGGGGCAGTAACCATCAATGCCGGGTATTACAATACCACACAACGGGAGGCCACGGGAAGTATCTCACGCGTTACAGCAGAAGATATAGAAATGCAGCCGGTAGTTAACCCGCTGGCCGCCCTGCAGGGAAGGATGGCTGGGGTAGAGATAGAACAACCCAGTGGGATAACCGGTCTTGCCTCTTCCATCAGGATAAGAGGGCGTAACAGCTTACGTTTCACCGGGGAGTATCCTTTATTTATTGTTAATGGGGTGCCTGTTAATTCAAATCCCCTTAGTAGTGTTGGGGCTTTCAGTAGTAATTCAGGTATAGACCCCCTCAATACGCTGAATATGTCTAACATTGAGAGCATAGAAGTATTAAAAGATGCAGATGCTACCGCCATTTATGGTTCCCGGGGAGCTAATGGCGTGGTGCTGATAACCACTAAACGTGGACATACTTCCAATGGAAATACTACTTTTGAAGCTCAGGTCTATTCCGGATTTTCCAGGGTTTCCCACCGTATGGACCTGTTGAATACTTCACAATATTTAGGCATACGAAACCAAGCCTTTGCCAATGACGGTGTAACTCCCACTGAAATCAATGCCCCTGATCGAATACTTTGGGATCAGGATCGTTATACAGACTGGCAAAAAGAATTAATGGGGGAAACAGCATCTGTAACTGATATAAACCTTTCTGTATCCGGAGGAAATAAAAACACTTCTTTTTTACTCGGTGGTTCATATCATAATGAGGGAGCGGTTTTCCCAGGGGAATTTGGATATCGAAAAGTAACCTCAAACTTAAACGTACACCATACTTCTGATAACAAAAGATTTGACCTGGCACTGACTGCAAATTACGGGATAGACCATAATAAGTTGTTTTATGGAACCAATTTTGTTCATATGGCACTCACCCTGCCGCCCAATGCACCAGAGCTATACAACGCAGACGGGAGTTTAAACTGGGCAGATGGCAGCTGGACGAACCCTATGGCAGGGCTCAACAGACCACAAGATATTAAGACCAATTCATTATTAGCCAATCTCAGTTTAAATTACAAGTTATTAAAGGGGTTGACAATTAGAGCTAATATGGGGTATTCCCATCTTAATAGTGAAGAGGTAGTTCGCAACTTGCTGGAGGCCTATAATCCGAGTACCTGGAACCGGATATCCACAAGTTCATACCATTCTACCAGCGAACGTCAATCCTGGATACTGGAACCCCAGCTTGTATATGATGCAGGTTTAGGAAAATTAAACATTGATGCGCTGGCAGGGGCTACCCTGCAGGAGAACAAAAATAATACTTTATATCTGGAAGGAGAAGGATATAGTGACAACAGTTTAGTTGGGAATTTGAATGCAGCTAATGGAGTGCAGATAACCACTAATGAGCATATAGATTACAGCTATGCTGCTATTTTCGGACGTATAGGTTTAAACTGGTCAGAGAGATATTATCTAAATCTGACCGGAAGACGGGATGGCTCATCGCGGTTTGGACCCAATAACCGTTTTGCCAACTTCTGGGCAGTGGGAAGCGCATGGATATTTAGTGAGGAGCCTTTTGTTAAAAACAATTTGTCTTTCCTGAGCTTTGGCAAATTACGGGGCAGTTACGGTACTACGGGTAGCGATCAAATACCGGATTACGGTTATCTTGATACTTATGAAGCTACAACAGGCCCGGGAGGACTATATCCGACGAAGCTTTATAACCCTGATTTCTCCTGGGAGGTTAACAAAAAACTGGAAGCTGCCATTCAATTAGGTTTTATCAAAGATCGTGTAAATTTGGAGGCAAGCTGGTACCGTAATCGTTCATCCAATCAATTGATAGGGTATCCCTTGCCGGCAATTACCGGTTTTACTTCTGTACAGGCTAACCTTCCCGCAACTATTGAAAATACCGGCTGGGAGCTTCTTCTTTCTTCCCGAAACTTTCAGCGTAACACCTTTTCCTGGCAAACATCATTAAATTTAACGATTCCAAAAAATAAGTTAGTAGAATTTGACGATCTGGAGCAAACCTCTTATCGTCAAACCTATAAAGTTGGTGAGCCCCTGAATATCGCCTTCCTTTATCAATATGACGGTATAGATCCGGAAACCGGCCGTTATCAGATAGCGGATGTCAATGATGATGGAAGGTATGATTTTAATGATAAAGTAGTTATAAAGTCATTAGGAAGAAAATATTATGGAGGTATACAGAATACGATTAGGTTCAACAATTTTAACCTGACGTTCTTACTGGAATACATCAGGCAGGACCGGTATACCTATCTTGCAGAAATGACAAATTCCCCGGGTCGGCTGGGAAATAATTCTACAGACCTTCTAAATTCCTGGGAGCAACCGGGAGATCCTGATCAGGTACAAAAAGTATCCCAGTCTATACAATCCCTCTTCTCGTATTATAATGCTATAGCCAGTGATCTGGTTGTGGGTGATGCTTCCTTTCTCAGATTGAAGACACTTTCCTTAAGCTATAAATTTCCTCAGAGATTGCTTAAACCTCTGGGTCTAAACCAGTGTACGCTATTTCTCCATGGACAAAACCTTTTTACTATAACTCCTTACAAGGGTTTAGATCCGCAGGGCGGGAAGGTAGTACCTCCGTTGAGAACCATAACCAGTGGTATTAAGATAACGCTATAAAAATTTTAAAATATGAAACGCATAAAGTATTTAATAATCCCGACCAGTTTGGCTCTGTGGTTTTTCCCCGCTTCCTGCGAAGAATTTGTAGAAGTACCCGTTCCGGATGACCGCATCGTCAGTGAATCCGTCTTTAGCAATGATAAAACGGCAGAAAGTGCAGTACAGGGGATTTATAATGAGTTAATCAGTACTGCTTTTTCAAGCGGATACCAATCATCAGTAACAGTGCAGGCTGCATTATCTGCAGATAACCTTCAGACCACTAATTCAAATGCCACTCTTCTTGAATTTCAGGAAAATGAGATTTTCGTAGATAATGAAGGTAATCTGGCTATATGGGCCAGTGCTTACAATATCATCTACATGACCAATGCTGTTGTGGAAGGGCTAGAGCACTCAGAAAATATAACTGCAGAACTCAAGGATAAACTTATGGGAGAAGCCTTATTTCTCAGGGCGTTCACTTATTTCTATCTGGTTAATTTGTACGGAGACGTACCATTAATACTTGTTACAAATTACAGCCAGAATGCAACAGCCTCACGCACTCCGGACGTGGAAATCTATGACCAGATTACCCAGGACCTTGATGATGCCACCGGCCTTCTTTCTGCTGATTATGAAAAAGGGGAGCGTTTAAGGGCTAATCAGTTTACAGCGATGGCTTTAATGGCGAGAGTTCAGTTATATCGGGGAATGTGGGAACAGGCTGAGTACTGGAGTAACCGGGTTATAGAATCAGGTACCTTTAGTCTGCTCCCTGACCTTGATGCTGTTTTTCTGGCTAATAGTGAGGAGGCTATCTGGCAAATTTCTCCTTCTGCAGACGGGTCTAATCAATCCAGTACCAATGAAGGGGGTATTTTTATTATGGATGACTACCTTAAAACAGTTGCCTTAACAGATGATCTTATTGCCCAATTTGAACCGAATGATAATCGTCTCAAGCAGTGGTCAGGACATTTTGATACCGATAGCGACAGATATTATTTTGCTTTTAAGTATAAAGTTAAATATGCGACCGGGGAACCTTATGAATATTCTATGGTTTTAAGACTGGCTGAACAATACCTGATCCGGTCTGAAGCCCGTGCCAGACAGGAAAACTTATCAGGAGCTGTTGAGGATCTGAATCTAATACGCAGACGGGCAAATGCGGCATTAATCCCAGCTGGCCAACCGGATATTAACCAGACCGTCTTATTGGATTTAATATTAAAGGAGAGAAGAAAAGAATTATTTACTGAATGGGGACATCGCTGGCTGGATCTTAAACGGTACGAGAAAGCAGACTCTGTACTTGCACCTAAAAAATCCTTGTGGGAGGCTACCGATGTGTTATACCCTATTCCGGAAGAAGAAATACAAAAAGATTTTAATCTTTCCCAGAATCAAGGGTATTAATAGCTGGTAAATAAGTAGTATGAAACAGATTTATTTAAAAAGCAATATCATTTTTGGCCTTTTCCTCTTAGCTACATCAGTATGTTACTCCTCAATACTTCAGGACTCAAGCCTGGATAATGGAATTCGATATGGAAAATTACCCAACGGATTTACGTATTATATCAAACCCCTGACGGGTGCTGCTACTAAAACAAAAATGACCCTTGTAGTCAAGGTAGGTAACAGAAGTGAATCAGCCGGTGAGTATGCGTATGCGCATTTGCTTGAGCATTTAGGATTTAGTGCCGGAAAGAATATATCCCAGGAAAAAAGCAGTCTTTTATTTCAACAGGCAGGAATTAAATTTTCACAGATAGGCGGCTATACCAAAAATCATATAACTAAGTTCTTTGTAGATATATTGGAAAAGAACTCTCAGGCTATTCCGCTGACCTTAAGTTTTTATAAGGACATCTTGTATAATCTGGCTATAACAGAAAAGCATATACAAAAGCAACGTGTTATTCTGCTGAATGAAGCTGAAGGGGGTAATTATGATTTGGAGACGTTACCTTATCTGATGGAAGATAAACTTGTAGGACGCGGAGCGGCTCGTCCGAAGGATTATCGCAGACATCTCGAAAGCATTGATACGAAAGAATTGAGTGAATTCTATAACAAATGGTATCGTCCTGAATTGATGGCTTTGATAGCGGTAGGATCTATTGAAAATGTCGATTCTCTTGAGCAGAGTATAAAGGAAAATTTTGGGGAATTCAAACCCCTTCCTACAATACCACATAAAGCTTCGGACAAATCTGATTATCTTGAAAGTCCACTTCAATTTAGTGTAGAAACTTATTCAGGAAGCTCTGATAATACGGCCTATGGAGAAAGAAGAGTTCGGCTGTACTTTCGGCAGCAGAAGCGGGGAAACGAGCAAAGGGATATTTCTGTAAGCGATAAAATAAATCGTGAATTATTTATACAGCTGCTAAATTCAAGATACACGCATAAAAAGCAAAAGTATAATAGTACTTTCAGTGCAAGGGGAAGTTTTGTGCCAGAGGCTTTAAGGATTGATGTTAATAGTAACGGGAGCTCCTTCAAAAATACAATGACTGAAGTTTATAGTTCCATGTTAAGTATTTTCAGATATGGGTTTTCCAGGGAGGAGTTTAGTGATGAAAAAGAAAATTATATCGATTGGTTAACTAAGAGAAATAGACAAAGTATAACTTATTGGGAACAGGAATTAACCAATCATTTTAGCAATGGAGAGGCACTCCCTGCAGAGAAGATTCAGTTAATAAGCAGGATGATTCGAGAACTCAGTTTAGAGGATTTCAATGAAAGTATACGAAATTATATCGGTAAACCTCCTGAGGATATATTAATAGCGGCTCATAAAGGTGATCCCATTCTTAAATTTTCTGAGGAAAAGATCAGGGGGTGGTTTTTATCGAATGACAGTTTGCAGGTAAAGCCTTATTCTCCACCTGTTGTAACTCATTTTTTGATGGACAGCATTCTGATTTCCCATCTTAAAACTGGCCCTATTAGAAAAATGGATTCCCCTGTTCCGGGTATCAAAAAATACGTGTTGCAAAACGGACTTCATATACTGTTAAAGCCGCTACCAGAAGAGAGTCTTAATAAAGATAAAGTATCCCGAATAAATTTTCATGGTTTTTCGAGTAAGGGATTAGAAGATTTTCCGCAAGAGGATTTATTTTCAGCGTATAACGCACCCGCTCTAATAGAAAATTCCGGAATAGGAACATTGGATAAATTTGCGCTCCACGGCTATCTGGATAAAATGGAATTTGATGGGCGAGTACATCCTTATATTGCCTATCAAGAATCGGGTATAATGGGATCTGCCTCAACTGAACATCTGGAAACCGCCCTCCAATTAGTTTACTTATACTTTGCCTTGCCGCGCATAGACCCGGATGCCTTTGAAGACTGGAAATCTGATGCGCGAGCGGGTTTTGTGGTGAGTCCGAGAGATGAGTTTATATCCAATATTAGAGGGATTCTGCCTGATGATAATCTTCCTCAAGGAACCAGGGCAGCCCAAGGAATAGCTGTAACAAAGCTTACGAAAGCCAGGACTATATATCGCCGGCTTTTTGGAAATGCCAAAGAATTTACCTTCTTATTTACAGGAGAATATGACGAAGAGGTAACATTAAACTTATGCAGGAAATATTTGGGAAATTTACCGGTTTCCATAAACTCATATCAAAATAAAGACCAGGAGCACCTCAAAGATTATCACTTGCCGGATTTTGAGCTTAAGCAATTTTCATCCGGGGAATTGTCCGGTTTTTCTATGGTGCGGCTGGATTATGTATATCCATTAAAGACTAATATTCTGGACTGGAAGGAAGAAATTAAAACAGAACTTCTTCGTCAATGTATGTTTAATTATTTAATGCAACGAATGAGGTATAGTGCCGGTGGAGCTACCTATCGTGCAGTGGCAGGAAGGAACATGAGCAGGTTGTATGGGTATCATGAATTCTTTATTGAATTTAGTTGTCTTCCTGAAGATAAGGCCAGTATGATAGCAAATGCCAAGGCAGTTGTCCGAGATCTTAGGGTGTCGCCAGTGTCAAGCGACGTATTCAATACTTATCAGAATTCGCTTTTAACTAGTGAAGAAAAACCGGGAGATATACTGAGAAGGATGTATGATGTGGTCAACTTTAAGAAGTGCTGGTATGATAATTCTGAGAAAAAAATCTATATACAATCACTGACTCCTGAAGATATTCGTCAAACAGCGGCTAAATACCTTGTAGAAAACCCAATTATATTTGAAATGCAGAGCAGGAAAGATCTAAAATAAGTGCTTTCACGTTTAATTAACTTCCGGCATTTTTAAAGTGCCGGAAGTTTTAAAGTACTACCTAATCCCCAGAAGGAACTTGGCCTTCTATCAATTTTATCTCGCCATTTCCTTTCGCGGGATCCCTCAAATCTCTTGAATTGTAAACCTGATATGGAGTAGCAGAAGGATCTTCGCTGTAAATTACGAAACAATCCTCGTTTCCTTCTTGGCAATCAACAGTTACGGGATGCCAATCATTATTAATTCTTACAAATTGTGAGGATTGATTTTCTTTGATCCAAATATCTGATTTGGATTGGAACCCCGAGGCTCCAAATGCTATCCCTATAGCAAAAATACATGCCAACATAGGTATTATTAACTTCTTAATTTTCATGATAATAAATTTAATCTTAAATAAATGCCTGTTATTTACACAGGTCAGGCTTCCCCTGTCTCATCGCGCAATGATTCTTTTATAGGTGCTTTTAAGAATTGACAAAACACGCACCGTTAGACTTTAAGTAATTTTTCTTGTTGCTAATGGTATAAAATTCCAAAAAAAGCGGTGTACCTGATTTGCCTAAAACGATAATAAATTGGCACCAGCGGTGCTTTAATCAGCGTTTTCTGATATCAGAAGGAGAAATTCCATACTCTTTTTTAAAGGATCGGGTAAAGTGGGAGAAGCTGATAAAGCCACATTCCTCAGCAATCTGGCCAATGGGCAAGGTGGTGTCTCTTAAGAGTATCGCTGACTTTTCAAGTCTTTTTCGTTTGTGATATTTAAAAATAGAGTCACCATATGCATCTTTAAACATCGATTTTAGTTTGCTTTGACTTCCTCCCACTTCCCTGGCTAGCGCGGTCATGTTTGGCAGGGAGGTGTTTAAATGACTTAGGATATAGGAATGAAGTTTTTGTAAGACCTTTCTTTTGTCCTGTAGCAAAAGGCTGCGATATTCACTGGGATATCGTTCTTGATCGCCCTTGCGGTCTTTTAAATAATTGAGTATGATTTGGTTTCTGCGAATGGATTTAAAAACCGACAGGCTATAGGAAATATTTTGAGCAGTATGTAATCGCTGGAGATACGCATCACAGATCCATAAATAACCACTTTTATGGATTAGCTCCAACCGGATAACTTTTGGATCCTGTTGTATGCTTTGAACAACTTCCATGCTTTTTAAAGCTAATAACTGTTGCAAAGATTCCTCGGAAATAAAATGGTCAATGGGCTGCCCGAGTAATTCATCGGGATTATATTTTAAGATATGTGGTAAATTCTCAGAAAAAGCTGTGATATGGCGGTTTGAGTCCAGTTGAATTATTGCATTTTCTATTACTTCCGTGCTTTTTTCATGATCAATTTGATGCACAACGGTGTCGATCTCTTCTACCATTAAATTCAGGGAAAGTATGATTTCCTCCAGATCATCCTTATGGTTTTTCAGCTCCAGTTTGTAGGTATAATTCCCGAGTGTGATCTCGGTAATAAAATCTAAAATTTGCAATACCCGGTTTCTGTATGTTTCCATTTTCATCAGCATGCATTATAAGAATGAACCTATATTACATAGGAACTCAAAAACTCCAGAGCCTTTGAAATCTCTGTAAACTCTTTTGTGGGAACACTGGGCTGACTGGTGTTTATAAAAATCTTGCTGATTTGTCCGGAGTAGGATGTTTCAACGATGAGGGCCACGGCTAGTGCCATACTTGATCCCTGCTTGGCCAGGTAATCCCGAGCGGGTTTTGTAACAATTTTAAGTTGGCGCAGGTCACATAAAATGGGGTAAGCCTTTCCATTTTGAAATCGCAGCCTGTCCTTTACAATACGCTCGGCAGCTTTTAAATCAATAACAGTATTGGGTTTGTAAACAAAATGCAGAATATCATCATCGATCCAAAAGTGCGTAAAATCTTCACCTCTGAACATAATCAACACTATTTAAATAACCTAAAATAATAAAAAAATAATAGTGTTTGCAGGCATTTGGTGGTAAAGAACGACAATTAACTTCCGGAATCCTTAATTTTAGTGAGCTTTGGATTCATTTGACTTTGCGGTTAAACATTTGCTTGTAAAGCTTTTAGAATTTCAAAATTACTTGTAAAAGAAATTCTTTTATAAGTTTAATAGGAAAATTAAAAAAGCGGAATTATGGCAAAGATCAGACACAACAATTTCCTGGATACGGTGGTATCGGTGATGTCAAATGCAAAAGAAGCGGGGGCATTGCACCTGTATGCAGAAGGTAAGGAGTTTAACGGGCGTTATATCCAGGTTAGGGGCAAAAAACTTTTTCATTTTGGAACTACCGGATATTTAGGGCTAGAACAGGATTCGCGTTTAAAAGAGGCGGCAATAGATGCGATAAGCCGGTATGGGACTCAATTTCCCCTGTCCAAATCATATATTTCACACCCGCTGTATGCCGAGCTGGAATCCCTTGTGGGGGATATCTATCAGCACCCGATCATCATCACCAAAAACAGTACGCTTGGCCATATTGCAGTGATCCCCTCCATTGTTAACGATGGCGATGGTGTCATTCTTGACCATCAGGTGCATTGGAGCGTGCAGAATGCGGTAAATCCTTTAAAATTAAGATCCGTACCTGTAGAGATGATCCGACATAGCAACCTGCAGATGCTGGAGGATAAAATAAAGAAATTGCAATCCAAATGTAACAAGATCTGGTATATGGTTGATGGAATTTATTCCATGTATGGAGACTATGCACCTATCAGGGAACTGATGAAACTTGCTGAAAAATATACCCAACTCCATATTTATTTTGACGATGTGCACGGGATGAGCTGGAAGGGTAGAAACGGGAGTGGATACGTAATGAGCGTTTTAAATGAAGTTCCTGAAAATGTGATCCTTTTTGGAACCTTGAGCAAAACCTTTGGGGCCAGTGGTGCGGTAATGGTATGCAGGGATATAAAAACACATAAAAAAATAAGAAATTTTGGAGGCCCTTTGACCTTTTCGGCCCAATTGGAACCTTCATCCGTGGGAGCTGCTATCGCATCTGCCAAAATTCATTTAAGTGATGAGATCTACAGCATGCAGACTGAGCTTCAGGACCGTATCAGTTACTTCAATGCATGCTTAAAGGAAACCACACTTCCTTTAATCGCTATTAACGACTCGCCAGTATTCTACATTGGCACAGGCATGCCCGAGACCGGTTATAACCTGGTCAACCGGCTCATCCGGGAAGGCTTCTATGTCAATACCGGTATTTTTCCGGCGGTACCGGTCAAAAACACGGGACTCAGGATTACTATTTCCAGGCACAATCAAAAGCAAGAAATAAAAGCCTTGGTTCATGCGCTGGAATATCATTTTCTAAAATCCCTGGAAGATACGCAGACCAATCTAGAGCGGGTGAATTTTGCTTTTGGCAGGGATACGGGAAAACTTAAAACCAAATCGGATAAAACCGACAGGCTGTCATTAGAAATAAAACGATCAATTAATGAAGTGGATAAACAGCTTTGGAATAAAACAGTCGGAACAAACAGTCTTTTAGACTGGGAGGGCTTATCATTTATTGAAAGAGTTTTTAAGCAAAATGAATTACCGGAGCACAACTATGAATTCTACTATTTCATGATAAAAGATGCAGATGATACCCCCTTGTTGCTCACGTTCTTCACGTACGGGTTATGGAAAGAAGATATGCTGGCCCCCACTTCCGTATCCGTACGCATGGAGAAAGAACGAATTGATGATCCCTACCTGCATACCAGTTCCTGTCTGAGTATGGGATCTTTTGTCACCGAAGGTGCGCATTTATATCTTGAACGATCAGGTAATAATTGGAAAGAAGCGTTGGCTCTTTTGATCGGGGAGGTAGAAATACTGGAAAAGCAATTAAAACCCCAAACTCTGATCTTCAGGGATTTTACAACCGACGATAATGAACTGAATGATTACTTGCATAACAAGGGTTTTGTGAAAGTTGCGATGCCGGAAAGTGCAGTCTATGATGAATTTAGCTGGAAGGATGAAACCGAATATATGCAAACCCTGAGCAGCCGTTCCCGCAAGCATTTTAAAAAAGAGATAGCCCCTTTTATTCCTCTAGTGAAAATAGAGGTGTCCCCGCAGGTAGCCGAGGAAACGTTAGATATTTTCTATACGCTTTATCTTAATGTTAAACAGAATAATCCGTCATTCAATACCTTTGACTATCCCAAAAAATTAATGCAGGAAATGAATGTCCATAAGCAATGGGAATTTATTTGTCTACAGGTCAAACAAGCCGATCACTGGAAAATGGCCGGGGTCATGTTTTGCTATATCAATGGCAATGGTGTTTATGTGCCCAACTTGATAGGAATGGATTATGCCTATACAAAAGAATATCAGGTTTACAGGCAGTTGTTATATCAGACAATTTTAAGGGCAAAGGCACTAAATATGAATAAAATCGATTTTGGACTGACCGCAGGTTTTGAAAAACGCAAAGTAGGAGCCAGGGTGTTGGATAAATGCGCCTATATTCAAACGCGTGATAATTTTGCCTTGGAGGCCTTGGACTGGTTAAGGCAGGATTAATATTTAACCCACAATTTCATTTTCTTCCTCCCAAAAAAATCCTATTGGAAATAGCACAACAGCGATATTACTTGCTTTCCCTAAATACGGATGCTATGTTCGAGAAAACCCTGACTTCATTTATAAATAAAATCAACCGGATCATTCAGTCGGCCGATTCCCCCTTAAAAAGGGCGGAAAGGGGGATCCGATTGTGTAATGGTACTCTCTCGCAATTTCAAAATATTGTAGAAAGGGAGGACTTCGAAAGTGTAGAAGCAGAAATTGATTTCTTTCGCAATATCAAACCCATTCCGATGAGCTACCTGATCTATTTTACCGAGGTCAGGACCTGTGAACTCAGCATTCCCAAAACCGGGAACAGGCACCAGATTCGTTTTCTGGAAAAAGAAGTAAAAAAAATCAATAAATTCTTTTCCCAAAACAATGACTTTGTAAATTATATGGAGCAGTCCCATAACTATCTGGATCATCAGTTTTTCATGCGTAACAATTTGGGGAATTTTCCATTTGCACCTACGATAAACTACTATCAATATCCGGAATTCTCCACTTCTCATGACATGTTGTGGGCAAAAATCCAGGCGATGTACCGGTTTATCCACTATATAAGGGAAGGGCTGCAAAGGCTGCAACCGGACAGTAATAAAATTTATGCAGATAAGCAGCCCAGATTGTTACTATGGTCGGGCACGAAAACCGCACTGGTTGAGCTTATCTATGCAATTCATGCCAACGGGGATCTGAACCACGGAGCAGTTGAACTCAGCCGGGTGGCCACTTCTTTTGAGGATTTCTTCAATATCAAACTGGATAATTTTTACAAGACTTATTCAGAAATAAGGTCACGTAAAGGATCCAGGTCTAAATACCTGGAAAGCCTGATCACCCGTTTAGAAATTAAAATGAATCAGGATGATGAAAAATGACTTTTTCGTAGTGCTTCGTAACTCCGAAAATTAAAAACCATTCATTAATTAGGATTAAAATTTTGATTTTAGGTAAAGTAATCCAACTGGAAGGTGCTAATATGTACGAATTGTCCTCAAGAATTATGGACTGTTAAATGTTGACCTGACTACGCTGTTCCTACCGAAGAAAATCCATCATTCCTAATCAAATTTGTAGAACGAAAGTCAAATCGGGATAGGGGCTATCAACAAAAATATTAACCCGATAGCCCCTTTCTTTTAAACCGTTCTATTATGTCCGCAACTATTATTACCACCGATGATCTTCGGGAATTCAAGATGGAACTCCTGGATGAAATTAAAGCGCTTCTAGCAAATCAATCACCTGTACCTAGTAAAAAATACCTAAAATCCTCCGAAGTAATGGAATTACTTCAGGTAAGTCCGGGAACCCTTCAAAACCTGCGTATCAATGGCACATTGCCATACACCAAAGTAGGGGGTATCATTTACTACGATTCCCAGGAGATCCAGAATGTTATGCGCCAAAATCGTGTCCATCATAAAATTTGATCCTTCAAACCATGAACTATATAAAGTTACTCAATGCTGCTTTTGAGAAGTTCTTTTTTGATGATCGTCTCAATCCTTCCCATATCAGCCTGTATATGGCCTTGTTTCAGGAATGGAACAGCCACCGTTTTGCGGCTGAGTTTTATGTGAACAGGAGGGAACTGATGCGTGTTGCCAAAATCGGTTCAAAATCCACTTACCATCGTTGTGTTACTGATCTTGATTCCTGGAATTATCTTACCTATTTCCCCTCTAGTAATCCCTATAAAGGAAGTAAAATTAAGATGTTAATTTTTGGATCAAACGATGAACCGGTTATGGGACAGTACGATCCCATATTGGAACAGGTTGCGGAACACTACCGTCCCAAAAATGAACCGCTGGAGGACCAGCACCGTCCCGTCAGTGGACAAGTATTGGTACCTTATATAAACAATAACAAACAAGAAAACATTAATAAACAGCCAAAGGACAGGCAGGCTGTTTTAATTTTTTTTAAAGAAAAGGGTTTTAGTGCTGATGAAGGAAAAAAATTCTTTGCGCATTATGAAACCAGCGATTGGAAAACCAGTGATGGAAAAGGGATTAAAAACTGGCAGGCACTGGCTATCAGCTGGATGGACAGAACCAGGCCAAGCGAAGAAAAAAAACAAACACAAGGACCCCCCCGGAATGATACGTCCAACGGGCGGGACCATCTGCGAACCCCAAAAACCAAAGATTATGGTCAACCCCTCTAAAATTAGCGAAGGCGGAGTGGAATACTCCCTGGGGAAATTCGATGGCAAAAATGTTACTTATGATTTTCCGAAAATACTGATTTATCTCAATGCCAAAGGAAAATTGCTCTTCGGAGAAAAATTTAAGATCCATGATGAAGACAAAGACATCCTGCTCAAGCTCTGTTCCTATTTTATCAGGGATAAATCGAAATGTGAGGAGTATGGAATTGACATTGAGAAAGGAATTTTACTTTCCGGGCCTGTGGGATGCGGTAAAACCAGTTTGATGAAATTGTTACGCTATATTGTGCCACTGCAACGCCCTTACGAAATGATCCCTTGCAGAAATGTGACCTTCAGCTTTAATCATATTGGTTTTAAAACCATTGAAGAATTTGGTAATACCAAATTTTTCTGTTTTGATGACCTAGGCATTGAACCCCCTGGAAGATTCTATGGCAAGGATCTTAATGTAATGGGGGAAGTGCTGTTATCCCGCTATGAACTTTACCAGCAGACCAAACATAAAATCAAGACCCACGCCACCACCAACCTAAATGCTGAAGAATTGGAAGAACGATATGGAAATCGTGTACGAAGCCGGATGCGTGAACTGTTTAATTTGATTGCGTTTGATAAAAGGGCTGGGGATAAGAGGAAATAAATAGTTAAATACAAGCTTACAGTGTATCTAACTGTCGCAAACAAACCTGTCTTAATTTAATTAAAATGACTTATTCACATAAGTGTTAATAACTAAATCGTATAGTAATTATTATTATTATTATATTTGCTATACGATTGTTCTAAATCTACAATTAAATAATGAATACAATAGGATCCAAAATATCTGATTTAAGGAAACAAGCGAATATGTCGCTACAAGGTCTTGCTGACCAAGTTGATGTATCTAAAGCAGCAATACAACAATATGAAAATGGGTCTTCAATGCCGGGTAATCAAATCCTAAAAAGAATTGCCACGGTTTTAGGGGTAGATTTTTGGGAATTTTTTAGAGTTCCAAAATTTAATATCTCAATTGAATCTGTAAAATTTAGAGACGGAAATAAGCTCAATAATGCTACAGAAGAAGAAAATGAAGTTAAAAAACACGTTCTTTCTATTGTCAAAAACTATTTAGAATTAGAGTCTATTATTGAAGCTAAAATTGATTTTGAAAATCCAATTGAAGACTTTATTGTCCATAGTAATGCTGATGTAGAGAAAGCTGTTAAAAAAGTAAGAAGAAAATGGAAGATTGGTAATGCCCCTATTGATAGCCTAACAGAACTGTTAGAAGATAGGGGCATAAAAATTATTGCACTAGAGAGGGATACAAAATCTGGAGGCTTGAGCGGTTGGGTAAATAATATACCACTTATAGTTATAAATAATTCGGGAGCGCATAAAAGAGAAACAACGCGCAAACGGTTCACCATTGCCCACGAATTGGGGCATTTGTTGATGAAATTTGATATAACGAATATAAGTGAAGACCTTGAAGAGATCTTTTGTAACAGATTTGCAGCTGCATTTCTTTTTGTTGATGAAGTTGCATTTGAAAAATTTGGAAAAAACAGGACTTCTATTTCTCTTGGGGAATTAAAAGATTTAAAGGAAACTTATGGAATATCTATTCAATCGATAATATTTAGGTTAAGTAGTTTAAAATTGATTGATGATACTATTAAACAAGAGATTATTAAAAGTTACGACCTGTTGTTAGATAATGGTGATGAACACTTTGGAAATTATACCAAAAGTGAAGAAGCACCAATAAGATTCCGAAAATTAATAAGAATTGCGTTAACCGAAAAAAGGATTGAAAAAAATAAAGCTTCAGAATTAAGTGGCATACCGATAGATGAATTACAGAATTTAGCAATTAAAAACTTTGATTTAATATAGGATGTTTTTCTTCTACGACATAGAATATCTCTGCTGGTTAAATTCCTTGAAGCAATTAGATTTAATTGAGGAAGACGGACTCAAAATTCTAGTTCCGGAAATGCACCTTCAGAATTATGGTCTAGCAATACGAATGCAAATTCAAGCTATTAGCAATAGAAAAGTTTTAGATATAGTTGATTGTGACGGTTTCTATGATTTCCTGACGCAATATGATTTGTTTGATAGTAGATATGGAAAAGGATTTTTGTTCCTTCTACATTGTGCAAAGCAGAAAAATGGAATTGTAATTATTGGAGATGACAGGAAATCACAATTACAATTATGTTCTAATCTAGAAATAAACACATTAAGTATTGCAGAGTTTAGCAGTAATGTGATTCGCAATAAAGATTATTTAGTTTTTATAAATAAAATAAGAAGTGAAATGTTATAAAAAAAGCTGATACGTTTGAGGTACCAGCCATATACTTTAAGATATAAATATCAGAAAGATTTTTGTTTAGCGACACAAATATACTAGTTCCTCGGTGTATTTCAAATTCTTCACGATATTTTCTTCCATAAGTACTTGGTTTTACCCAACTCCTACAAGAGTTTCGCATCTGCTATTATTAATTTAATACTCCAAAGAATGGCTACAAACGGCAAGAGTGGTGATAACCGCAGACACGGAGCTGTAAAAAACAGGTCCCAAGTTAAAAATCCCAAAACGGATATTTGGGTAAAACGTGATTCCAACACTGGTAGGTTTATGGACGGAAAGACTTCAAGCAATACCCCTTTCAAGGGTATAAGAAAAGAAAAATAAGCTCACTCCCCAGGGCTTGATGTTGGGGCATTATATAATTTAAAGTTCTTTTATGAATTCTATAAAACTTACAGAAAAAGGGTTAAGTATTTGCCATAAAAATAATTGCGTGAATATCAAGGGTGATTTTGCGAAAGCTATTGTTTTTGGGCTTGCAACAATTATCGTTATAGGTGGTATAGCTGCAATTTTGAAGCAACCTAACTGATAATACAATTATGGTGGCTTTATATTAATTGAGTCACCATAATTAATATAAAAAATAAGTCAATTTTTTGCGCAATTAAAGTACTAGTTGGTTTCAGAAATTGATCAAAACTCTTAAATAAAAAATTATGAATGAATTGTACAAAAATGAAATCAACGAAATACTAGAAATTCTGGGAGAGAATCTGGACATTTCTGAAAGTCAATACAAAGCCGCTGTAAAAAGTTATGAAGCAGTTGGGGATTGGCTCTCTAAAGAAAGTTCCACATTATACCCATACTCCCCAAGAATAATTCCCCAAGGATCGTTTATGCTTGGCACTATCACTAGGCCTATAAACGAAGAGGACGATATAGACATCGACCTCGTTTGCAAATTGAATGGGAAGCCATCCCATTGGACTCAAAAACATGTGAAAGATGCAGTTGGTGACAGGCTCAAAGAGCATTCCGTCTACAAAGATATGCTGGAAAATCTAGACGGAGGAAGAAGATGCTGGACGCTCGAATATTCTGATGAAGCCAACTATCATTTAGATATTCTACCATCTATTTCCGATAAAAACTTTACCGTTTTACTTAATGAATCATTCAATAATTACCAGAATTTAGACGCCGATAAATTAGCAATCCGAATAACGGATAAAGAAGATCTTTTTTATTCTGTAATGACCAATACTGAATGGTGGAGAAAATGCAATCCTTTTGGCTACGCCAAATGGTTTTTTCAAAGGGCCATATACAGTTCGACAAAAATGTTCGCGCTCAGCAAATCCGTTGATCCAGTACGACCATTTCAGAAAGAAAAAATGCCATTGCAAAGGGTAGTCCAACTTTTAAAGAGACATAGAGATATGATGTTTTCATCGGATGAATATGATAGTGAAAATAAACCCATTTCCATCATAATTACCACTTTGGCAAGTAAAGCGTATAACAAAAGCGAAAATATTGTTGATGCTTATGTCAATATTGTAAGTAAAATGCGTAGCTATATTGAAACTAGGCTCAACGCGAAAACAGGGCAATACGAAAGATGGGTAAGTAACCCTATAAATAACGAAGAAAATTTTGCTGATAAATGGTCGGAGGTGGCTCAGAAAGAAGAATACTTTTATGCTTGGTTGGATAAATTAGAAGAAGATCTAGCTACAATTCAATATGGTCAAAATAAAGGTCTTTTCAGTTTGAATGAATCATTATCGGCACAATATGGTAATAGGGTCGTTAATAAGACGTTTGCTGAGTATGGCGAAAAAAACAAGATTTTGCGTGAGAATGGACTAAGAAAAATGGCAGTTGGGACAGGAATGCTAGGGAGTATCGGTAAGTCAATACCCAACCATAACTTCGAGGGTAATAAATAGAAAATGAGTAGTAGGTATTTCAAGTCGAATGGCAAAAGAACTCTTAAAGGGTTACTCTCTTCCGAACATCTTAAAAAGATCAAAGTAGATTTTCCAGAAGTTAGAGTTGTCAAAAACACTTGGAATAGCTTTCAAATTATTTTAGAACTCCAACCTACGGCAATAAGTGAAAAATATCAGCTTATGGTTATCTATGAACAAAACAGATGGGTTAAAGCTTTTGTGGTGAATAAGGAATTAAGGATTGCCGCGAATAGGTCAAAGCTACCACACATTTATAACAGTAAGGAACAACAGATTTGCTTGTACTCGCCCAGCAAAAAGGAGTGGGACGGATTTAGCTACATTGTAGATACAATCATTCCTTGGGCAAGTGAGTGGCTTTACTATTATGAATTGTGGCTACCTGAAGGCAAATGGTACGGCGGCGGCCACAATGAATACCCCAATGAGGACAATACAGAAATATTAAAAAATGAATAAGAAAAAGTTTAAAATATTATCGATTGACGGAGGTGGGATAAAAGGAGTCTTCCCAGCAATGTTTTTGATGCTTTTAGAGGACGAACTAAAAAATCGTTCAAATGGCAAAACCAAAATCTATCAACATTTTGACTTGATAACAGGTACATCTACCGGTGGTATTATTGCTATTGCTTTGGGATTAGGGATTTCTGCAAAGGAAATCTATAATTTATATTTGGACAATGCAAAAGAAATATTTGGCAATAAAAAACCTTTCTTTTTTGGGCAAATCCGAAATTCGGCTCACGAGCGCAATTTTCTTGAAACGTTAGTTCGTAATAAATTCAAAGAAGTAAACGGTGGAAATGACCCAAGGTTAAAAGACTGTAAAACCGACATTTGTATTCCCATTTATGATTTGATTCAAGGTAATCCCAGGGTGCTTAAAACTAAGTACCATCCAGCCTTTGAACAGGATTATCACATTCCTGCATACCAAGCTGCAATGGCCACTTCTGCCGCTCCTACATATTTCGACCCCTACACATCTGATTATATTGATTTGAACGGGACCAAAAAGGATTTTTCAAACAAAGTAGATGGAGGTGTGATGGCCAATAATCCGACATTGGTTGCTTTTTTGGAAGCTACTAAGGCTTTTAAAGTTGAGATGTCACAATTGGAAATACTCTCTTTGGGTACGGGCTATAAAAAATTTACAGATGGTAATTCTAGGAAAAAGTGGGGGCTTTATTATTGGATGAGAAAAGATAAACGCCAGAGGCTTATTGATTTATTTATGCAAAGTCAATCTCAACTCGTCGCAAATTATATTAGTCTTCTGTATCAGGGAATTGATAAAAGAGAAAAAGACAATCCAAATTTTGTCTATGATAGAATTGATGTTCAGCTTAACGAGGATAACTTTATTAATATGGACGAAGGCGATACAGCCAAAATTAAAAATTTCGCAGAGTTGGCATCAATCGAGTTCCAACATAATAGGAGCTCAATTATTAAAAAACACTTTTATTAGACTAGAATTTTGCAGTCTATATTTTTTTAATGGAAAGTAGTAATTCATTAATAAGGCTAAGCAAGAGCCGCCTCATAATAATGAAAACTTTTTTGAATAATTCTTTCATCTTTTTTGCTGTAATTGATTGTTAAGGAGGTAAGCCAATATTTTATTCTGATTTGAATGATTTAAATAGCGTGATTCATCCACATTGGACAGAAACCCCAACTCCATAAGCACAGAAGGATAAAAATCAACAATTTCCCGTAACACCTGAAAATTAGCAAACTTCACACCTCTACTCTCAAACCCTAACTTCTTTTTAATTTGGTTCTGCAATTGATAGGCAAACCAAATAGATTCCTTGGAATATTCAGAGTAGGTTTTGCCAACATATACCTCAATCCCTCTAGCCTTTGAATTGTCCGAATGATTGCAGTGCAGGGAAATAAACAAATCAGCATTCAGAGCCTTGCCCAGTTTAGTTATATCCAATAACGAAATAAGCGTGTCACTATAACGGGTCAAGTATATATCCGTTGGTGTTTCTGACATTTCGTTAAGCCTTAAAATTTCCAAGGCAATATCCAATACCACATCCTTTTCTTGAACGCCATTTATACCGATGGCACCGGAATCTTTTCCACCGTATCGAACATCAATTACGATTCTTTTTTGAACTACCGTTTCCTGCCTAAAAATGATGCACATTTTTAGAGACAAAATCACAAAACTGACGTTTTTAAGGCCTTTTTTCAATTTCACTTTTCATGATATTAACAACTTACCTTCCGAAATTCATAGAATTTAATCTCAAATAATACCATCGGAATTCAAAGCAAATCAATTAATATTTTTTAAATAAATAACTGTATATCAGATATTTATAATCTAATATATGTATTTTTTCAATACCAAAAATGAATTAAAAACTTGAAAATCATGGTTATGAAAAAATCAATCTATCTGATAACTTTTATGTTGTTGTCCTCAACATCATTATTTGCACAAATCGGCGGGATAGAAGAGTCCGTTAATGATATTTCTGATACTATAAGAGGCATCTTCCCGATTATCCTGGGTGTCATCTTTCTTGTTGGCTTCCTCTTTAATGCAGGACATTTCTTTGGCGAGAATGCCGACCTAAAAAAAGGGATTACCCGTGTTCTGGTCTTTGTCCTTATTGCAGGTGCAGTGGTTGGAATTTTCACTTACCTAATCTCAATCGTAGTCTAACCCACTAAGTGGGATTTATTTACCTAGCTGTATGAAGAAATTCGAAATCTATAAAAACATCAGGAAACAGGCGGTCATCTTTGGGCTGCCCATTTCGCTATTTGCTTTGATGATGGTTTCCATCCTTGTTTCATTGCTGGTCATCATTTTTTCCTTTAGTCTGGGTATGGTGATCGGGGCTTTGGTTATTAATTCCGCCTTATATATAGCCCTTACTCGAATAAACCAGAATCCACAGTTCTATCCCAAGGTCAACACTTTTCCAAAAATTATCAGTAACAAAAGAAATTCGGGATTTGATTATGAACAAGATTAATCTTTCGGCATACCAGCCCATCGCAGATATTCAGGATAACATCATCTTTGCCAATAACGGCAACATGGTTATAGGTTATAAAGCTGTTTTACCTGAGATTTATTCCTTATCGGAAAAGGATTTTGATGATATACACGGAGCCTGGTTCCAGGCATTGAAATCCCTGCCCGTAGGGACGGTGGTTCACAAACAGGATCTCTATCTGAAGAAATACTATTCTTCTCAGAAACTGCCCAAAAACACTTTTTTGGAAAAAGCGACCCACAAGCATTTCAAGGGACGTGAGTATATGGAACACCGTTGCTTTTTGTTCTTTGTTTTGACCCGGAACAAGGCGTTGAACAATCCAAAATATGTCAATCCTTTCCGTAAAGTTTCCAAAGGGATCATACCAAAACTGGATGATAATGTGGGCAGTTTTATACGGGCAGTCAGGGATTCAATAGCATTCATCAATAATAGCAGAAAAATAGAACTTATTAGGCTTGAAGCCAATGAAATCCAGCTAGTCACACATGCTTATTTCAATGGTTTCAACCAAGGCTATGATACAGACATTTTATTTGAAAATAAAAGCGTCCATATCGGCGAAAATCATTTTGATGCCCTGGCCATCAACAGCGAACTGTGCTTTGGCGAAAGTGTACAGAGCAGCAAGACCAATGAGCGTTTCACTTCTGATGATTTTGTATTTCATCAGGGTTTTATTGATGGCTTAGGGCTTACGCTGAACGAAAACCACATCGTCAATCAAATCCTTTATCTGGATGACAACCAAAAGTGGCGCAGGCTGCTTGATAAGAAGATCGAAGAATTGAGCAAAAGTTCAAATTTTGGTTCTCAAAATAAGGTAGTGCTTGGAAAGATCCAGCATATCCTGGACCAGATCAATGCCGATGATAATTCCCGAATCATCCGCGGCCATTTGAATATTGTGTATTGGGACCGGGAGGCCGGGCACCTGGATCGCATTGCTGCTAAAATAAAAACAGTGTTTAAGGAGCTGGATATCATTCCTTATTATCCCAGGGGCGAGGAGCGCAAGAATTACATATTGAACAGCTACTGCTGCTTTTCTTCCAATTTTTCAAATCAGGATTTATATGTTACCGATTTAAAACACGCGCTATGCCTGTTTATCAACAATACCAATTACAAGTCTGATGATACGGGTATCATCTTCAATGACCGGGAGCATAACATACCTGTCCTAAAGGATATATGGGACGAGAAAAAGAAGCGGATAAAGGCCAGGAACTTTGCCATCTTCGCGCCGACGGGCGAAGGCAAATCCTTTCTTGCCAATAACATATTGCGTCAGTATTTTGAAAGCGGTGTACGGCTGGTCATTATCGATTTGGGCGGTTCCTACACCAAATTTGCCAAACTTTATCCGGAGAAATACACAGTACTGCGTTACGAGAGCGGTAAAAATTTAGGCATCAACCCCTTTTATATTAGTGATACCGCTGATCTCACAGCGGAACGGCTCGAGGATTTATCGGTTTTCCTTTTTGAACTATTCGCCTCTGATTTTAAAGTGACCAAGGCACAATCCGTTTCGCTCAAAAAGATACTCCGCCATTATTATGAGGGTACACCGGGCAATCATTCATTAAACGGCTTCTGCCAATACATCGAACACAATCAAAATGACTTGCTGGGCCGGCTTAAAATCCATCCTGACTACTTCAATATCACCAATTTCCTGCATGTAATGTCGGAGTATGTTGGCGATGGCCTATACAGCTTCCTGTTTGAGGTCAGTGAGGACCAGACCTATAAAATCGAGGATAAACGCCTGATCGTGTTCGAACTGGATGAAGTAAAGGATAATAAGGAAATTCTGTCCGTGATGCTAAAGCTGATCAAAACCGCCATTCAGCGCACCATATGGAAAAACAGGGCTGAAAAAGGCATTATCCTTTTCGATGAATTTGCCAAGCAGCTCAAGTTTGAAAATGTCCTGGAAAGTGTGGAGTTTTATTATCAGGCGATCCGTAAGCAGAATGGTGCAATCGGGATTATCCTGCAATCCATCAATCAGTTGCCGAACAACTCAACTTCAGCGAGCATACTGGAAAACACACAGGTTATCTACAGCCTGAACAATGAGAAAGGATACGGTGAACTGGTCAAACGCCTCAACCTCTCCAGTCATGATCTAAACCAGTTAAAATCCATTCGGAATAATCTGTCCGGACCGCACAGGTACACGGAAATGTTCATCAAGATTGGGAAGGAAAGCAACATATTTCGGTTGGAAGTCCCCAAAGAGGTATATGCCGCATACCTCACGGACGGTAGGGAAAACGAAGAAATAATGAGGCTCTACCAGGAGCATGGGGATATGGAAAAAGCAATCACGGAATTCACTTTTAAAAATTAATAGTATGAAATATTCAACACAACTTCACACATATGCCAACCATTTAATCGGTGACAGCAAAACAAAAATTGCAACGCTCGCAATGGTACTCTCTTTTATAGTACCGGGTTCTGTTAGCGCTCAGGGAATGCCTGTTTATGATAACACCAATTTTGTAAGCCTGGTAAAATCCCTGGCCGAGTCAGCAAAGCAGACGTCACAGCTCCTAAAAACCGTAGAATTCCTTAAACAGCAAAAGGAAAACCTGGAAAAGGTCAACCATGTGGTCAAACAGTTAAAGGCGGTACGTGAGATAGCCAATAATAATGAACGCCTTATCCAGGCAATGCAAGGGGATCTCAGGGATATTTTAAACTCTCCCTATATCAAAACGGAAGAAGTCGCACTCGTTTCCGAATCTTTTAATGCCGTGATCGAAAACTCCCTGGAGGCGATGGACTTCATCGACCAGATCCTGTCCAGCGATTATCTAAAAATGAGTGATGGCGAACGTGCCCAGATTTTAAAACAAAAAGAAGAAGAATCCAAAGAAATGGTCTCCGATATCACGATAAAGACAAGACGTTATCAATATATAATTTCCTTTCGGAAAATGCAGGATAAAATAAATAACCGGGAAACTGAATATTAATTATGGCTGTGGCAATCCTATTGGGAATCGGGCTGGAATATGTGGATACCGTATTCCAGACCATACAGGAAAGCAGTTTTTCGCAGTATACCATTGCGGGCATGAAAACGCTTGCCGTCCTGTTTTTCCTGATCAATATTCTTAAAAAGTACAATGAGGGTATTGCTGATAGTGGGGGGTATACCTGGGGATTAAGCCCCGGGGAGCTGGCCAGGAATTTTGCTGTGGTGCTGCTGGTTATTTTTTCGACGCAGATACTCGGATTATTTGATGGAATTCTCGTTTCCATTGAAGCCCAGTATCGCGGAACAGCCCCGGCACTGCTTCCGCTACAAATGCAGGATATTCCCTTAGAGGAAGAAGTAACTCTTTTAGATGCTGCAAAAAAAGCAATGACCCTGCTCTATGAAGCTTTGGTGACCCCGCTTTATGGGTTTAAAATAGTTGCTTTTATCATCGGTATTTTCCTATGGATTTTAGACCTGTTCATTTATCCGTTGTTCCTTGCAGAGCGCTTCTTCCTGTTAGGGCTTATGCAAACCTTTTTCCCCTTGGTCATGAGTCTGGCCGTCTTTGAGAAGTTCCGATCCTTGGCCTATACGTTTTTTAAATTATATGCCGCGGTCTATATGCTGGTGCCTGCATTTTTTCTGGTAAATGTTTTTGTCAACGCCCTCTATACGGAAATCAACAGCAACTTTTGGGCAAATCTCTTCGGTACGGATGTGGGGCAGGGCTTTTTTTCACCCGTTGTACAGCTGGGTTCGGTGGGTTTTATCGTCTTTTTGAAGTTCAAGCTGTACAGACGGGCCACCTCTTTTACACTTCGATTATTTACCAATTAACAGATACGGAATGCAAACTCCTTATAAGAACATTTATGCAATCTTAAAGTTGAACCGGTTTATCGTTCTGGCGGTAGTCCTCTGCGCCTTTTTTTCCAGTACGTTTTCGGTTTGGATGGCATTTACCCTCAATAAAAAAGCACTCAATAGTGCCTTTGCCATAAATACGGATGGTAGTCTTATCCCCTTGAAACTCGTTGCCCAAAAGGAAAACTTCAGGGTGGAGGCCCTGGCGCACCTGGAACTGTTCCATACTTACTTCTATAATATCGATGCCGGGAATTACGAGAGAAACCTGGAAAAGGCACTTTGGTTGGGTAACAGCTCCGTGGACAACCTCTATCGTCAAAAGAAGGCCGATGGCGTATATAACCGATTGTTGCAATATTCCCTGATACAAAAGGTAGTGCGTATCGATTCCAAAATCGAAGAACAAAACGGGAAGTACAGCTTCAGAACCACTACCATTTTTGAAATCAACAGAGGTTCCATCATTGATACCTATGAACTTATTTCCACCGGCAATTTGATCGTTGTTGACCGAAACTTTCCCCACAATCCCCACGGGCTGTTAATTACAAATTATTTTGAAAATTCCTTAAAGAAAATTTCTGATGAAAGTTGAAAAGAATAAAATAGTATTTGCAGCAGTTCTTGCGGTGATTGTCCTATTTCTAATTGCCTATTCGTTGACCCTTATGGACAATAAGGAAGGCGAAAATGAAAATCTGGAACAGGTACTGGTACCTGAGATTGAGGAAAATCAAAAGCAATATGATACAAAATTGGATGCTGTCAATGATTTGAAAGAATTACGTGAGAACAACATACCGAGCATATATGATGAAAAGCTGATTGATTCCCTGGGCTACTATGACCGTAATCTTCCTGAACAGGAAAAGGAACGTTTGGCAGATAGCATCTATTCAGGTACCATTAATTATTTCAACAAAAGCTATGAGCATGTGGGTGAGGGGGAACCCTTTTCCAGTGCTGTTGAGGAAATAGATTCCAC
This sequence comes from Leeuwenhoekiella sp. A2, assembly GCF_047946655.1. Lineage (GTDB taxonomy): Bacteria > Bacteroidota > Bacteroidia > Flavobacteriales > Flavobacteriaceae > Leeuwenhoekiella. The sequence continues at coordinate 144,240 of NZ_CP172311.1, read as the reverse complement.
AGTATTTAAAAGGGAGCAGGTAATCCAGGCCAGGGAGCTTGGTCTGGAACATCAACTATTCTTTGCCGCTGCCCCTAAAGCCAATGAGATTTCGGGGCAGGAAAACACAGAAGCCACCATTTATGCGGTGGTTGACGGGGATCAGGTAGTCAAGGCAAACAGCCGATTGCGCCTGCGCCTTTCCCAGGCGGCTGTCATACAGAATAAGCGAATTCCAAAGCATACATTGATTTTCGGATTTATCAGCTTTCAGCCCAACCGGGCCTTGATTGAGATTGAGAACATCAACCACCTTCCAACCCACCTCAAAGCCTTCGACATTCAGGATGGGAGTGAAGGGATCTATGTGGAGAACAATTTTAGGGCAGAAGCTACGCATGAAGTTGTGGATGACATGATAAGCGATATCAATATCCCGAGTGTACCGCAGGTGAGTGGAATAACCAAGGTGCTCAAACGTAACAACCGCAATGTAAAGGTTACAATCCTCAATAATTACAAACTCATTTTAAAGCCAAAGCTATAAGCCCCAAAGGGCATTTTAAAACGCACCCTTATGAAAAGACATCTATTTATTGTAGGCTTACTCTTGGTTTGCTCTTTCACTAAAGCGCAAAACCATAATGTGGTGGATACCCTATATGCCAATGACCAAAAGAATGTCGCACTTTTTTTTCCGCAGCCCATCAGGCAGGGGATAACCGGTGCGGAGAATTTTGTATTCACTTTCAATCGGGAGCAGGAGCAGCATTTAGGGCTTTTACAAGCCAAACCGGGGAAGGAGAGCAATCTGCTGGTAATCTCCCGGGATGGTTCTGTTTATTCCTATATTTTAAAGTATAGGAAACAGCTGTCAAGGCTCACTTATTTTATACCCAAAGCAAGCTGCATTGGAAAGGAAAATCCGATAGGGAAAGATTCGATAAAAATTTCCAATGCCAGGGCAGGTATTGAAAGGAAGAACCTCTATTACCAAAAACTCTGTTCCTACCTGATTAAAAAAAAGCAGCGCATTGGCAGGATCAAAAAGCGGAAGGAAGGGATTGTATTGAGTGTAGAGAACATTGTATTTGACAAGGAAGAGCTTTATTTCGTAATAGGGATCAAGAACACCTCCACCCTGGACTACGATTTGAATTTTCTGGACCTTTCGGTGCAAACACGACAAAAAGGGAAAAAGAAGTCCGGCCAGCGGGTATATCAAAAACCCATATTCAGGTATAGTTTACCTTCAAAAATCAGGGAAAATGAAAAGGTAAGGCTGGTTTATGTGGTACCAAAATTCTCATTGTCCAATGATCGGAGGGCTGTTTTGGAGCTCAACGAAAAAAACGGCGAACGAAGTTTAGAACTTAATATATCCCACAGATTCATCAACAACCCGAATTAGATTCTGCAAACAAAAGGTGCTATCAATTACCCAAATAGGATTGACTCGATAGTTATATAGTCATGGCTTACGCGCCGGATTTTACTAAATCAAGAACCACGGGCCAAGCCTGCCTTTGTCGGCAGACAGGCCCATGAGGTATGAACCGGAAATTTATGTTTTATTCGAAGCATCCCGATATTTATCGGCACAGGAAATTAAACCCTGGAGGGATTAAAAGCTTTTTCCATGAGTTGTTGTTCCAAGTCTGGGATTCCCAGTTTTCGGGCAACGGTTTTCCATGTCCTGACCACAGCTAGAACCTCATTCAGTATAGTCTTCATTTCGTTATCGTTTAACCTGAAAAATGCGCCCACATTTTTTGCCAGATCAAAATCCAGTGCATTATCATCCATATCAATATTCAGGTACAAACCCTCCTTTTCAATAGAGGGGTTTAAGTCATAGGCCGGAGACAATATCCATCCTTTTGAGATTAGTATAAAACCGTGATTCCTCAAATGGTCATCTGTATTTGAAATAGCGATGTTAAATACTATTCTGCGCCAGAGCTGGTGCAGGTTTGCTTCTACGTTGCAACCATAAGTTTCGATAAACTCAACTATTTCCAAATAACTGGGGCTGCCATCCCGGATAGTATCTTCAGTGTTCCCGGTCATTGTCATCGCCGAGGCAAAGTGGATACGATTCCCATTTTCCCTGTCGAAACGTTTCGTTAGAAAAGTATGCCGTGGGCCGGTAATTTTCTCAAGCCTGGATTCTGCCATTTCAATCCCTGCTGCCACTGCGAGTTTATAAGCTAAAAATTCCCAGGCTGCTTTATCAATGGTATCCGTTTTGGAAGGGAACTTTGCAATCCATAGGTTCTTATCGGCATCCAAAATATTTGCTTTCGGCCTGGCGCCCCCCAGCGATGACCCTGGGGCAATCTACACAGCGATCCATTTTCTAAGGGCCTCATTTTGGTCATCATTTTCCAACTGATAGACCGCCTCCTGAAGTTCAGCGAGTGAGGACCAGGGAGGGGTGGGGTTTTGGTCATCATTATCCAAAAAAGGACCATCCATTTTTGTTTTAAAGCGTAAGGCCCCCATCCTGCTTTCGTCATACACCCCCAGCAGATAATCTATTTCATAGAGTGTGGCTGGATTTTCCCCTTTCGCCCGGGCATCCTGTGCTGCCCGTCTTTTCATAAGGGTCTTACCCCAGGTATCCGGCATACTGTCCAGGAAGATCCCAAAATTCTCTTTATTTATGGGATATTGTGGTCCTGAATAGAATGCGATATCGGGATCCAATAAGCGGTGTGCCTCCGTTTGTAACCAGGCTTTCTCATACTCAAAGCTAAATGCCTTTTTACCTTTGGCAAAATGGGCGGAAAGCACACCTATACAGGTAGGTTCACCCAGCTGCGCCCAATCCGCAAACACATAGATATCAAATTTTCCTTTTGCCATACCATTTATAATAAATCAAGATCCTGTAATTTTCTGCCAAAAGCATCATCCACTGCCAACTTAAGAAAATCATCCTGCAGGTTAAGCACTCTAAAAACATTAAAATAAAGCCCTATTGCAACTGCCGGATCCCCTTTTTCTATACGATATAGGGTAGCCCGGTGAATCCCTGCCCGTTCGGAAACCTGTTCGGTTGTTAGCTTCCTTCTTTTTCGGGCGAGTTTAATATTTTCACCTATTTGCTCAAAAATCCTTCGATATTTAGGAAGTACAATAGCTTTTCTGGAATTCATAAAGTCGCTTATTTACAACAAAAAAAAATATATTTGTAGTTAATTAGCAACATTCATAAGATTTAGTAGAGTCATCGAGAGCCGAAGGTAAAGTTATAAATGGTATACATCAGTCGATTTACATCTTTAGATGCGGAAAGCTAAGAGAAGAAGCGCGATCCATTAATTAAATATTGAGTGCGCCTCCACATAAATCTTTTCAAAATTCTCCTCCAGATCCAGGTTTGAATACGGTTTCTCCAATTGCGGAAGTTCCCTTTGGATTCTTTGCAATTTAAACTGGATCTTTTTATCGATTCCATCGGCATAGGTAATGAATTCGCCCGGTTTCAGACGAAAAAAGACATCAGCCCTGATCTTTGGGATTTCCTTCTCCCCGGTGGTAATTCGGGTATCAAAATCCAGGTTATGGCCCCGGCTCACACTTTTAGTGGGATCTTTTATGATCTCAAAAAAGCGTTCATAATATTTAGCGGTATCCGGGTCATTTACCTTTCCGAAAAACTGATAGGAAAGGTTGCTTAGGATGGCCTTACTAGCCTTATCACCATACATCATATCATTTTGAATTTTGTCCTGCATGACATACACGGTTGCTATATTATAGCTGCGCAGGGTGGCTGGAATCCGGTGCATATTGAGCAGGCGTATGGTTGGTGCTTCTTCCATCAACAGGAAAGATGGTTCTGAATGGCGCACACTCATCTGTTTGATAATAGTATGGATGATGGTCGCAATGACTGGGGAATAGGATGTTTCGAATTTTGGATTGTTTACGATGGAAATGACGGCCGGGTTCTCCGGATGATTGATATTCAGGGGTATTTCATCTGCGGACAAAGCCATAAAAATGCGTTGGGTACTTATTCGTTTCAGCGCATTGGCCAGGGTGCTTTTAACGCCAGCGGTCTGACGTTCGGAATCCTTACCACTGATAAAGGCATCTGCCATCGCTCTGGAAGTGGTGTTCGATTCCAAAAAAGCGACAAGGCTATCGGTGTCCAAAAATTGATAAATGGCAATCAGATGGGGGAGGGTACAATACTGGGGATAACTGGATTTCAGCTTCCAGATCAGTCCTCCGATTAAGCCTTCGGCCGCATCGTTGAAAAATTTGGTAGTTCCGGTAGGACCTGATTCCCGCTGTTCCAGGAGGTTTTCGATAAGCACCCTTGACACCTCGTTTACGCTCTCTTCATTTTCCAGATAGCGTGGAGCAATGGGATTTACCCTGTGGATGATCTTATCAAAGGATATGACCCTAAAGGGAACATCTCCATTCTTAAAAAGCGGGTAGGCCATTTCGGTTAGTTCAAAATCCTTATAATCATGAATGATCCCGCAAAAACCTTCTTTTTGAAAATGCCTGAGAAAGCCATAAACAACGCTTTCCGTTTTACCACTTCCGGCAGAACCGATTATCGATGCCCCACGTTTGATATTTTCCAGTTTAAAATATCCTTGGACAGTGGGAAAGCCTACGCGGTATTTGGTATCACCACTTTTAGGATTATCCGTTTTATGGAGGAAAACATAGAACAGTATATTGATCAGTAGCAGGGGGCAGGCGAAGTATAGGATGTTTAAAACAAGGTTGCTTTCTCCGGAAATACCATACAGCAGCATGGAGAGTATCAGGATATTCAAAGCAAATGCAAATCGTGTCACCCGGTACAATCCACAAAAGAGCATACTGGACAGACCAATAATCGAGAGTACCATAATAGGATTATTTATTTCTATCATTTCTTCAATTAGATTCCTATGGAACTTGATTTTACAGCCACATCAACCCCTTTGAGCAGCTTATTAAATATTTTTAGAGCAAGCTGGGCCTGGGTAACGGGAATGCTCGGCATGATCGGGACCCCTGATTCTCGTAATAATTTAAAGGCAATGGCCTTTTCAGTTGTGGGTAATTTCATAAGTGCTGCAAAATAGATTTTGTGGTTCCTGATAAAATCTTTTCGGGCATTATAGGTTTCCACAAAATTTCGTTGATAGCCAAAAGTTCTGTCAAAAGTCTTTTCGGCATTTTCAAAAAAAGTATCCCGGTCGAAACCTCTTTTGATATTTTTTCCGTGCATCTGAACCTGTGAGGCTTTGTATTTGCTTCCCGGGGAAAGGCTGATGGAATTGGAAGCATCCTTTCGGCTTACAATGATGTGGATATGGCTTTGATTTCCTGATTTTGCCATCCCCTGCACGATCCTTTTCCCATCTTGTTGGTGTGGGGCCTGGCGTTCCAGGCGGGCTATTTCCTTATTCCTTTCTTTGATACTGCCAGGCATAGAGCCCTGTTCAATCTTTCGGATTTCATTTTTCAGCTGCAGTATTTTCGATGCAAAGGGTTGATTTTCTCTGACCTGTTTGTCCGTTCCCTTGAAGGTTCGTTGGTGCTCGATCTTGGCGTAATATTTAATATCATGGAGGGTCAGCGGTCGCCCATTGATTTCCCGATTGAAGGATGCCACATAGTCTTTCATCAGCTCACGGGTATACTTTTTTAAATCTTCGTTGCTGTTCTGTAGTCTGTTTAATTCATATTTCGACGGACTTACAGTAATCGAATAAAACTTAGGTTCTTTGCTTTTGAGCTTAGAAGTGTTTGCATCGATTTCATGAATAACTTCTTGAGCAGGGATCTTATCATCATATTGATTAAAGAAATACTCCTTATCCTTTGGTTTCAGATCTTGATTTTCTTTTTCGAGATATCCCACAAAATCCGCTGAACTTTTGGAGTAATTACCTCCCAGTTTTTGTGGGGTGATTGTGATATACATGGTTCAAAAAATTAAAGATTAGTATCCGTATTTTGCTTTTCACTAGAGCGGATTTTCTCTTCTTTTTCCAGAAATTTCTTTTCTACAATCAGGGGTTTCTTTTTGGGTTCTTCGGTTTCGAAAAGAGATTGGATCATAGCCACGGTAGGTTTAGTTTGCGTCTTTTCCATATCACGCATAATGGCTATAACGGCATTGATCCTTTTCTTAAGGGAAGCCTCTATTGTCCTTCCCGTTGGGCCCAGTCTTTCCTTAGGAGAGATCTCATTGAAGAAGAAAAAATCGAGCATGGTGGCCATTGCCTCGGTGTGAGATTTGAAGTGTTTTCTCGAAAATTGCTGGAAACGCTTTGCGGTTTCCTTTTTAAACCTGATGCCTGTATAAGAGTCCATAATTCGCGGATTTGTCGCAAATTCTTCCCAGAAAATGGGCACTAAGAAGGCATTTGTCGCAGATTGTAAATGCTTGAGAATTGTATAAATTTTAAATATCTGAATATCAGTATTTTAAAAATAAAAAGAAATGCTAAACATCGCGCAGCGTGTTATCCTCTTGCTACTCCTTTTCGTCCCGCCTGGCGGGACAAAATTCTCGTACAATTCGGCTAAAAGCCAATTGCCAATTCTAAGAAGGAATTTCAGTTATGTAATGTTTCGATGTGCAGGTTATCGGCGAAAGTCAATAATGGGATAACGCTGCTTAAATTTGTATGCTGATGTTCAGCGAAATAAAGTTATTGATTTTAATCTAAACAATTTTAAATCGGACAAAAAAAGACCCATCGAAATTTACGGATCTTAATTATTTGTGTTTAATCACTTTTAGATATGAGGGTGTGAATAATCGATTTACCGGGTTTACAACTTGTTTTAAGAGGGATAAATTTTCTAAAATGTGACAATTTGGAGATTTTTTTACATGCTCTCTGAATTTTAACAAGTGGTGATCATGGGATCCTTACTCTGGTTTAAAAATAGATTAGGCATGGCTTAATATTTAAAGAATTCCATGATCTGCAAAGCTGAAGTATGCTCCATTTGGGGTAAGAATAATATGGTCCAATACTTTTATGTCCAATAATTCACCTGCCTTTTTTATTTTTTGGGTCAACTGTTTATCAGTTTCACTTGGATTTAATGTTCCGCTTGGATGATTATGTAGTAAAATTACAGCAGTAGTCAGGCTTTTAAGGACAACGGCATATAATATACGTATATCCACCAAGGTAGCTGTAAGACCTCCGTTTGAAACCTCATAAATACCTTTTACTTTATTCGCGTTGTTAAGAAGCATTATTTTAAAGGTTTCATGTATTTCGAGATTATTTTTATCCCATTGGGAATATGCTATTTCAGAAGCTATGAGTGAAGATGTTATTTTCGGATGCAAACTTGCTTTCAAATCTCCCTTGTAACTTATCGCAATTTCGTTAACTTTAGTTTTCATATTAACAATTTTAAAAGTTAATAAAAAGAGGGCGCTACTTTGGACGGAAACGCCCTCTTAATTTTAGATTAATCAGCTGAATTAATACTGCTTTTTACTCCTAACAAAAGAATTTCATTAGCTTCAACTTCGGTAACATAGTGTATTACCTTCACACTATCCTCATAGCTATGGGACTTCAATTTTCCGCTAACACCGATTTCCTTGCCCTTCCCGGCATATTTTTCGATAATTTCAGCGGTTTTACCCCATGCTACGATAGTATGCCATTGGGTAGTTTGCTTTTTTTCGCCCTTGTTGTTCTTATAATACTCATTAGTGGCGAGCGAAAAACGGGCTACTTTCCTGCCGTTTTCAAGTTGGGTAATTGTTGGTTCCTGACCAACATTTCCGATTAACTGTACATGATTTTTTAACGTGTTCATAATAAAAGAATTAAATATTAATTATAGCCTGCCCGAACCTTTAAGACAGTTTACATTTCTGTTTTTTTTGAGGTGATTTACTTATTATATCCAGAGCGTTTTCCTTTTTTATTTTCTTTGGTGTCGCTTCATTTTGGATGTTTTTATACGATTTCATAAGATTCATTTTAGATTTACTTCCCATAGTGCCTCGCTGTTACCTTTTTTGTTGCTTATACATCTTCAAGAGTTGGAATTGATAAGGACTTATAAAAAGGAGGTACGACTGGCTTATGCAGAGCGTTCAATTTCCAACTATTGGTATTTTGCTTACTAAAAAGGGTAAGGACAGCGAGGGAGTGGGAGTAGGTTTAAATATTTTTTGCGAAGTACCAATAGATCGGAAGCGAAACCCAATAACATTGAAAGTCTAATCAGGAATTGATTTTGCCCTGTACTATGTTTAATAAATCTTAGATTTCCTCAAGGTGAAGGTGAAAAGTTTAGGTAGATATTTTATTAATTATAAAAATCGAGCAGTATTCAATCGGTTATTAAGAATATTCCATTTTTCAATAGAGCTATTGGAGCAATTTTAAAACCAAATATCTTTAATAGAAGCTTTGTAAATCAATGGGGAATTTTACATTAGGAGGGTTAAGTGTTCATCCCAATAACCTCTAAGAAGAAATCACCCAAAGACGTAGAAAAAATATAATTTTAATCCTTATAGGTGTAGTATTCCAAATACTGAGGATGACAAGTGTTAATAGCGGGTCTATGAGTACTACATATTTGACATTTTTGTGTTCGTTTTCATAAAAAAAATATAATTTTTTGTTAGCACTTAAAGTTGTAAAAAATTAGATTCAAATCGTATCTTAATATTATGTAATCAATTGATATTAAGTGTTTTTTGGTTGCCAATTTTGAACTAAAAAATGGTAACCAAATTGGTAAACAACAATATGCAATTATCAATATTAGATGATATTCATGAAATTAAAAATTCTGTAAATCAATTGATTAAATGGTATTTGGTGGAGTCTGAGACACAAATATTCTTATTAACATATTATTATAACACAAGATTTATTTTGCATTTCATTTTTTGTATCCTATTTAAATTTTAAAGGTAAAACCATCCAAAACTTTTAAGTCATATTTTTCTTTGTCAAATTGATATAGATAAGATCCTTTGCGTGATGAATTCATATCCTTTTCACGGAGTTTTACTAAAACATCGAGGGCATTTATTTTATTTATAAAATTGCGTTTGTCCTGTTTCTCATTAAGAATGGATTCATAAAGTTTCTGCAACTGCCGCATCGTGAATTTTACAGGTAATAATTCAAATCCAATAGGCTTGGTTAGGGCACGGTGTCGTAAGCGGGCAATAGCTTTACTAACCATGGCATTATGATCGAAAATGAGACTTGGAGCTTCTGAGATGGAAAACCATTTAGCGGAAAATTGTTCTATCAATTCTTGATTGTGCTCTGATATATTTATAAGTGCAAAATAAGCTACAGAGAGTGTACGTTCTGCTGGGTCACGATCTACTTTACTAAAATTGTAGAGCTGTTCCATATAAATATCATGTATTCCCGTTAGATGAAAAAGTATACGATTAGCGGCCTCATCTAAATTTTCGGTACGTTTTAAGAAACCACCCATTAATGACCACTGCTGAGATTGTAAAAATCATTGACGATTTCAGAAGCGATCACTTAGCCGAACTGGAAGAACCTGTTGCCGTTGTCGAAACACCTATAGGGCGAATGTACAAAATGGAAAGTCCGTTTGATAAATTGGTAACTACCATCCTGAAAGAAGAATTTGGTACGGATATAGCATTTGTCCCTGGCGTAGGTTATGGAATTACACTTCAAGAAGAAGTAACCAAAGAAGATGTTTTTAAGTTGATTCCACATAATTCTAAAATTGTGACCTTAGAAATGACCGGAGAGAAACTGATAAGATTATTGGGACAAACCGCATCAAATCTAAAACCCGAAGACAAAATGGAATCGGTGGGTGGATTACTTCAGAGTTCGGGAATTTCTTACACTCTCGATTTGGGCAAACCTATGAATGAAAGAATATGCAATGTAAAAATTGATGGTAAAAATATAGACATTCATAAAATATACAAGGTAGCAACGCATTCAGGAATGTTGAAAGGTATTCATAAATACACGCAGTTTTCGGAAGGTACTACTATTAAAGAGACAAAAAAAAATATGAATAACTTTATCACACAAAAGCTTAAGGAAATGAAGAAAATTGGATGGCCAAAGAATATGGGTGAAGTAAGCATTATTTATTCAGAAAAAAACTAAATGTGTATATTGTATACAAATATACAGGCAAAAAAATGCAAATTATTGAATAGTCACTCTTAAAGCCAATTTATCTAACAAGATATCATAAATCCAAATAATGCCGTAAGGTAAAACGCACTACATCACTGTGTTCTTCAGGTTTAGTACTTTGCTGCGCGCAACTCCACATATAGTCCAATTCTAAAGCCAAAGGTTATACGGGATGATAGGAAAGTCCTACAAATAGACGGTTCTGATCGAAAGCTTTAGTTGCTTCGTCAAAAATGACAAATATTTCTTACTTTACCTGCACAGCTAGCTGGCCTTTTTTTCTCGGATTTAAGAATAGAATAACCAACCTATAGACGGTATCTTGTTCTGAATGGTAAATTCGTAACTCTTTAATAATTCTCTTTGTACAGTATCTCTGATCCAGCGTTATTCTATTCTTAACCAATGCTCCAAATCCAGTTTTCCCGCTTTATGTTTTATTTTCCACTTGCTGAAACAGTCTTAAGTGAGGGACAGCGAATTCATCTTTCTTTACGTCATACACCCTAGAATAGGCAAAGCCTAAAATAGGTATAGGAAAACACCATCCTCGCCTCCTGAAGTAAGAAAAAAAGTAGAATAACTGCGGGCAAAATTAACCAGTAGGGATTTAGAAAAACACCTAGGGCTAATCCCGTTAAGGCCAATATTGAGATATTTGTTTCTAGCATCTTTTCTAAATCCCACTCTTTATCTAATACTTTTATTCTGGCTGATATTTCTTCTGATGAACTATTTAAATATCTGCGGATGTTGTCCAGTATTTGCTAGTCAATTTTACTATTCTTTTTACTAGCAGTATTTCTGCGTACCCGGTCACCTTCTGGTTGTTTCCTATTTGAAGAAGATCGGTGCTTGTTCATGTAAACTCCTTCTAACCTTAATTAGTTATTGGAGTCATTTTTACTTTCTACTCCAGGTATTGACTTTGTTTCACGCGGAAATTTACCCTTTAAAGCATCAACTCCCTCTTGTGGTTTGGCTTGTGGAATAAGATCTTTTCGCTCTTTACGCTTTTCCTTGCTATCAATTTCCATTTCCTTGTCCCGGTTTTCAACTAATCCTGGCTTTGCCTCGCCATCTCGATTAAATGACCATGCTAATTTAGGATCTCCCATAGGAATTTTATCACCATCTCCGTCTGCATTGCCCGTACTCCATACATGCCAGGTCTTGCCATAACTATTCATTTTACTTTCCATCAGCTCCTTATCGGCCACATCCGGTAACCCAGGAGCAACCAATTGCCCGAAAAGAATTTCATAGTTGTGAGGGTGCCAGTATTTTTTTTCTTTTTCGGGTAATGTATCGAATATTCTTTCAGATATTATATATTCTATGCCTGTAAGTTTGGCTTCATCGGTATTACCATCAAATAATGCACATTGCGCAAAATCTTCATTAATTTGCGTACAAAAATGATGTGCCTCCATTTGATGGGAAGGATTATCTTTCATTGGATGAAAGCCAACAAGATAAATATTCATATGATCAAATGGTCCTTTTTTTTGAAGAGCCGCCGCCCCAGCTTCCAATACATCTGTTTTGGTTGTCTCCTCTCTTCCAGGAACTTCTGTATCTGATTTGCGATTTTCTCCACAAGAAACAAAAATCAACAACCAGATTAGACTAAAAATAGATTTTTACATTTTACATTTTACATTTTATTTATTAATAATTATATGTCATTTTTTCTAAATTAAATTTACAAATCTTTTATACCTCTCTATAACAATTAATTGATCTTAGTTAATATTTAACTCATTACCGTCAAAAATAACTTATTGTTATAAATACTTAATTTAAAATGAAAAGTATTATAAATAAATATTTCCATTCATTGTGATACAGTAGGAGTTATTGTAGCACAATAGACCGATAATTAAAATTTAAAACTCAATTAAGAAAGGATTATTCAATCTCTGACACTATCAGTTTACCAAGAGTGATATCGTTTGGCGTTTCTTTTATGTCTCATAATAGCGAATAGAAAGATGATTGCGGCCAAAAATTGAGCAATCCGGGCAAGATAGTCCCCGTGTTCTACATAAAAGGTTTTTTCGCGGTTTAACGCTACCGTTCCTAAAATACTGCCTTGCACCTTATAACCTAACTCTTCTTTAATATCCCCCCTTGGATTTATAAGAGCCGAAATCCCTGTATTTGCACTTCGCGCTACAGCACGACGCGTTTCGATGGCTTGTAGTTTTGCATAGCTTAGATGTTGCTTATGCCCCTGGGTATCGCCCCACCAGGCATCGTTGGTAATAATAGTTAGAAATTCAGCACCATTTTTCACATATCCCGTAACAAATTCGCCATACACGGATTCATAGCAAATTATGGAACCTGTATATGTACCGTCACTTAGGCGAAAAGTTTCCCGGTTGGGTTGTGTGGTTTTCATAGCCACCGTGCCACCAAGGTCTATCATCATATCGCCTAATAGGGGTTTTAAAATGGTTGGATAAGGAAAATTTTCTACCCCAACCACCAGTTTCGATTTATGATAAAGTTCACTTTCTCCGTCTGGTTTTATTAAAAAAGCAGAATTATAATCGTTGAACCAATCTGACTTACCAATTTTATTGGTTTGTTTGCCAACTTTTTCAGGATCGCTAAAACGTTCAAATAGGGAAATACCGCCTATAAAACTTAAATTTTTATATTCATTATGTAATTGACTGCTTACTATTTCTGCTTCGGAACTCTTTATTTGAGAAAGTGGTGTGCCATCGGCAAAAACCGTTTCTGGAGCAATTAGGGCACGAGTGTTTTTGGTTAATTTTTCCCGGCTTAGCCGCAGGAGTATTTCGCCAATACGTTCATCTGTAGTATTATATTTTGCTGTGTATGGATCGATATTGGGCTGAAGAATAAGCACTTCGGTTTCCTCTTTGGGGATTTGATAGTTTTCATAAATCAAATAGGAAATCAACATTGGAAGCCCAATGACTGAAAACAGTTTTATGGCAGCCCAGTATAAAATACTTTTCACCTTAAATTTCCGATAGTCTAATAGCGTTTTGAACAGGATGAGGTTTGTTATCCAGACCCATAGCGTACCGCCAAAAATTCCGGTATATTCATACCATTGTACCCACGCTGTATCTTCAGAAAAAACATTCCCCAGGTTTAACCAGGGCCAGGAAAAGTCCCAGGATAAATGAATTTTTTCAAAAACCATCCAGATACTGGTTAAAAAAATGACAGATACCAAAAAACCACTTCGCTTGGCCACAATATGATAAAACAAAAAAACCAATGCCATAAGCAGGGAATTGACTAGAATGGCAAAAGCCCCTCCAAAGGGTGTAGAAAAATAGAGCCAATAGGTGGTAAAAAGGTTCCAAATGAAAAAAGTTAGGTAGGCAAAACCAAAAACCTTAACTTTCATAAATGAAGTTGTAGAATTTCTAATGTTAATTTCGGTGAATAAAAGCGGCACAAAGGCAATAAGAATTAAAAACGCAAAACCATAGGTCGGCCAAGAAATAGCGAGTAAAAACCCGCTTAACAGGGCATATAAAAGGTTTTTCATAACATTTTTATCTTGAATAATTACTTCATTGCAACTAAACCAGACGACAACTTTTTAATATGTCCGGACTGAATTTCGGGTTTTCCTTCAAATATATTTTCATCGCCTCCACGGCCTTTTGGGGATGTTTTTTTCTGTTCTTGCCATATTTCTTTGCAACACCCTGAGTCGTTACAAAACTTACGGTATACGTTTTATCCATTTCAAGATGGGAACCCTTATAATAGATTTCTTGGATGCGATGGCCTTTAGGGTTTTCTATTCTCATGTTTATCTGCAATCCTAAAACCCGCTTTACGTAGCCACCCATCTGTTTAAGCGGATTGCTGCAAAAAGTACGCTCTAAATTTTCTTCCAACATTTCCTTGATATCCATACCTGTGAGTTCTACGGTTGAAACTGGCGGATTCATTGGAGTTATATTAAAAAGGTCATTTTCCGTAATTTTCCCAACCGGAATTGGAGCACCATAGCGCCATCCATTTGAAAAAGCAATGTCTGTATTGGTTGCGTGGGCAATGGCCTTTAAAAGAAAATTGTCCATCGTGGAATTTATGGTGTCATAACGATGCAAAATTTCTTCAGTGGTTCCTAAATCATCACTTCTAATATCTTGATAAGGTTTTAAAACGTGCTGAACCAATGTATCGATTTCAGAACTTTTTGGAGTTGCATCACCCACTTTTAAAAGCTCGTAATCATAGTTTTTAATTTTTTCATTTTCGACTTCCAAAATAAAATTACCAACAAATGCGCCGTGGCAACCACACTGAACGATTAGCGCATCGTTAACTTTTATGGGACTATAAATCCTATTATGGGTATGTGCGCTTAAGCAAATATCAATACCTTCAACATTTTTTAAAACTTCAACGTCTTGAGGAAAACCGTTATGGGAAAGCATCACAATAATATCTGCGCCCTGATCCTTTAAATCAATTATGTGTTTGGGAAGTTCCTCAATTCCTGATGTGAATTTTAACTCGCCGCTCATCTTTTTGGGCATTACTTTATCTACAATCATTGCGCAGATGCCTATGACTCCTATATTGATGCCTTTTGTTTCAAATAGCGCTGTTGGTTGTAAAAAGTTGTCACCATCTTCTGTAAATACATTGCAGCCCAGTATTGGAAAATTTAATTGTTCATTGATTTTCTTTAACTGTTCTGGGCCATATCCAAAATCCCAATGCCCTACCAAGGCATCAGGTTTTAGTGCATTTAAAATGGGGATTATGGCCTCGCCTTTAGAATCTACGACAGGTTTTGTCCCGTGTAACGTATCGCCACCATCAAAAAGAAATGTGTTTGGGTTTTCTTTTCTAATGGCATCTACTATACCACCAATGTGTGCATAACCACCAACAGTTTCTATTATTTCTCCGGATTCATTGTAAAATAATTCAGGATGCGGTGCCAAATATCCGTGTACATCGTTTATGAATAATAGGTTCAGTTTCATAATTTTGTTTTTTTAATGAATTTTTTTTTGATTTCTTTATATTCCAAGTGATTGAAATTAATCGTATTAATTTATCAATAGTGTCCGACTAAAATAAGGTTTTACGATTAAGTTTTGCGAGGTATCAATGATGGTGCTCGAATCGTCAATCTTCAGGTGCTTGACCGGCAGGCGAGGGGTACTGATGTCCGGACAATAATCCCGGCAGGGATCAAGTTTAGCAATTGCTGAATTATGGGATGTTCGCTAAAGTGTGTGCTTTTATTCATAGTTTTTGATTTTGGGGTAAAACCAAAGTACTATAAAGTGGGAGATCCATCTCGGAAATCCCGCTTTTAAATAAATTTAACCGGACACTACTGTATCAAGATAATAATTTGAAAAAGTTAACCGGACGCTAATGATTTAGTTATAAATTTTCATCCAAAAATTTATACTTTTTAAATTTGGTTCCTAAGAACCACTCCATCTGTAATAAACAGCGTTCAGGCAGTATTTTATCAAGAGATATTACTATTGTTTTACACTACAAATAGCTGGGAATCAATGATTCTTTAGATCAATTTCCTTCTCATTGAAAGTTTTATTTAGATAGAATTTTAAATTTTAGTTTTCTATTCAAATGGAAAATGAGCCCCTTTCGGGGATATCAATGTTACCATATATTCTGGATTCACTTTAGCAATTATCACTTTTCAGTACCTCGCTCAAACGTACAGATGAGAAATCAGTGAACGATCTTATAATGCAGAACAGATTCTTTGCATATACCTTTATTATACTTCTCAAGTATTTGTCAATTAGGTCTATTTAAATTTATAAACCCAAACGAAAGATTTGCATTAGGTAGCACGTTGTCAATGTTCGTTCACATATTTTTTGAGGAACTGCTCCAGTTCAGGCACATCACATTCAAATCCCATATCTTCCGCTTGTTTGATTACCTCTTCCCCAGACATATTTTTTTGACATCCGATATGTATCATCACAAAGGCACCAGAACGCTTTCCGGATTTGCAATGAACCACAATCGGCTTGGGCAGGTTTTCAAGTTCATGTCGGAAATCATCGACCATAGCCTCTGATAAGTTATCCTTAGATACCCCGATATGCCTATATTCCAGGTTATTATCCTTCGCCAGCTCTTCTTCTTTCTCTGGAGGAACATTTTGCCCCTCTTCATCGGTCTGCAAATTAATGACCGACTTGAATCCCTTATCGGCAAAGGTTTTAAAGCTGTTCTCATCCGGATCAAAAGCAGCTACCGAAATTTCATCATTCACTTTCTTAATTTCCTTTTTCATAGTTTCTTTCTTTTTTTGATTTTCTGTTTTATTTTTAATTGGTAAATCCGCCGCCTTCCATGCCTTAAAGCTACCGGGAATGCTGTTAACATTCTGAAAGCCATTTTTTTGTAAAAGACTGGCCGCAATGCTGGCTCTGTAGCCGCTTGCGCAATACACGGCAAGGTTTTGTTCTTTATCTAACGTGCTTATCTTATCAGATAGTTCGCCAAGAAATACATGGGTGGCATCAGGGATATTACCATTTTGCCATTCCTTATACTTGCGTACATCCAATGGCTGATATTGCCCTTTGTTTTGACTAAGTTCATGTACACTGAGTTGAGTCAATTTTTTAATTTGTTTACCCGATTCTTGCCAACTGCGCATATTTCCTGCCAGATAGCCCTTAAAATTGGTATGTCCGGTACGCCACAGGAGAGTTACGACTCGCTCTAGATCCTTATCTTGGGGCAGGATTAGTAAAATAGGTGCGTTCGTATCAATCAACCAACCGGCCCAAACCGACAGAATGGGTCGTTGTCCTATGTTAAGAGCCCCTTCTATATGTCCGCCTCCAAAAGCTAACATATCCCGGGTATCTATAATGATCGTATCTGTGTTCTTCATTTCCTTCTCAAACTCTTTTACGCTTAAAGCCCTCACTGGAGGTGTATGACCAAAGGTTTCTGGTCCCTTGGCATTAAGTTTTTTCATCTTTGGATAATGGGTGGGTACGGGAGGCGCATTATCTTGAATGGCTTTTTTAAACTCGTCGAAACCTTCGATCTGCATGAACGGATTATGTTTCTTCTCATACCCTATCGTACTACTCATTCGATCACCTATATCAGGACCACAAGCCGAGCCTGCTGCATGGCAGGGGTAAATAATCACGTGATCCGCAAGCTTGCAGAAAACCTCGCGCATGGTGTTATAAAGCGCCCGGGTCAATTCGTCCGTCTTCTCATCGCCCAATAAATCTGGTCGTCCTATAGAATCTACAAACAGTGAATCCCCGGTCATTATGCCCCATGGTTCCTTTTCGTGCGTTTCGGATAATAAATAGGATAGATGTTCGGGTGTGTGACCAGGCGTATGCTTCGCTCTTATTTTGACTTGACCGAATTTAAACTCATCCCCCTCCCGAACAGGTTCATACTCAAAATTATAGGTAGCATCACCCTCAATACTTACATATAGCTTGGCGCTTCCTTTGCAACGGGTTGCCAGTTCACGCGCCCCGCTCATAAAATCTGCATGGATATGTGTTTCAAAAACATGGGTAATAGTTACACCATATTGCCGTGCTTTTTGTAAGTAAATATCGGCATCGGGACGAGGATCAATTACTGCTGCGCATCCTGCACTTTCATCACATATAAAATATGATACTTGGGTAATTCCTTCTGTTAATATCGGTTCAAACCTTAGAGCCATAGGATGTATAAAATAAAAGTTAATATTTGAAAATAAGAATTATAATAGACAATGAGGTTAAGAAAAAATTAAAAGGTCAATAGATGTAATAATAGATTAACACCTACTTTGTTAGTTGTTAATGGTTTTAGGATATTGGTAATTAAGAGGCGTCCTCCAGCATACCTACGGTTTAATTTATCGACAAATTCATTGTGGTATATATTTTCCCTTAAATTTGTGGTAGTTCCCTTGCAGGCTGTCCGGGTAACAATGTGCTCTAGAAGCAAGTTTAATAACTGGGATGTCCGTTAAAGTGCGTATTCGTAGTACTTTTTTTTTATGGTAAAACCAATTTATAAAGCGGGAAAATCCAGATTCCCATTTTTAAAAAAAATTAACCGGACACTAATGTTTTAGAGGATTTTTTTGGATTTCTTTAAATCCAAAGCGATTGAAATTAATATTATTAATTTACCAAAGAATTAGGTTCTGAACTAGTTGATTTATTATTTTCAGCGAGTTCACTTGCCTTTCTGTTTTCAAATTCGCTTAGGCCATTATCCAAGAACTCAACAAAATTGTTCACATTCAAGTCATAAGCTTTGGGAGCACTTAACAGTGAGCCATTTGTATCTACTAAGGTGTAATAGGGTTGTGCGTTTGCATTAAGTTTCTGTATCATAAAATCTAAGTTTTGACCACCAATGGTTTTCTTTATGCGTTGGTCTTGCGCAGAAACGTACCATTCGTTTTCCGGTAGCTCGGTCTTTTCATCAACATAAAGTGCAACGACTACATAATCTTCCTTAAGTCGTTTGAGTACTTTGGGATCAGACCAAACGGCCGCTTCCATTTCCCGACAGTTTACACAACCGTGACCTGTAAAGTCTATAAATAAAGGTTTGTCCTGTTTTCTTGCGCAGGCTAAGGCCTGATCATAGTCAAAATAGCCTTGAATCCCATAGGGCAGTTCCAGCAGATCTCTGTATTTTGGCGCACCGCATTCTGAAGTTCCCACAGTGTTATTTGAAACACTTGAAACCTGTGGCGAATTCATCACGAAACTTTGCGAACTTAGCGGTGGCATATAACCAGCCAATGCCTTTAGGGGCGCACCTACCAAACCGGGAATAAGATAGATTACAAAACTAAAAACCAGTAAGGCTGAGATTACACGTCCTACAGATGTATTTTCCTTTTTTTCTTCATGTGGGAAGGTTATTTTGCCCAAAAGATAAAATCCAAGAAAAGCGAATATAACGATCCAGAAGGCTAGATATACATCACGGTTCAGGATATCCCAATGATAGACCTGATCCACTATGCTTAAGAATTTTAAGGCAAGTGCCAACTCAATAAAACCTAGCACCACCTTAACGGTATTCAGCCACCCCCCACTTTTAGGCATTGATTTTAGCCAATTTGGAAAAATAGCAAATAAGGTGAACGGCAATGCAAAGGCCAAAGAAAACCCTAACATTCCCACCATGGGCTGAATGGTTTCGCCATTTGCGGCCTGTAAAAGAATGGTTCCCGCTATAGGTCCCGTACAGCTAAAGCTTACCAAGACCAGAGTAAAAGCCATAAAAAAGATACCCAGGGCTCCACTTTTATTCGACTGTGAATCCATTTTATTTACAAACTTATTGGGTAAGCGTATTTCAAACAAACCGAAAAAGGAAAGCGCAAATATTATAAATATGGCAAAGAAAAATAGGTTTGGGATCCAGTGCGTACTTAAAAAGTTAGCGAAATCTGCACCAAACAATACCGAAAATAATGTTCCAACTATAGTATAAATCGCTATAATGGAAATGCCGTATAAAATAGCCTGTGCAATTCCTTTTTTACGACTGGTATTCGATTTTGTAAAAAAACTAACGGTCATTGGGATCATTGGGAATACGCAAGGTGTGAGCAATGCAACCAGACCTGCGCCAAACGATAAAAAGAAAAACGTCAATAGAAAAGAAAAACCTTGCCCTTCAGTCTCTGTGGATTTAAATTTATTGTCAAATGCTTCCAAATTCTTAGGTGCTGCTACAACTTTTGATGATTTGTCCACCTTAGCCCCTATCTTTGATCCAATTTCAAATACTGCAATATCACTGGTATAAGGGATGCATTGGCCAGTTACATGGGAGCATAGCTGATAAGAAACGCTGGCGTTGATAGCTGGGTTTTCATTCTTGACAATAAACTGTTGTTTGAATTTTGCCTGTTCGGTAAAATAGGTGTACTCGCCTTCAAAAAGCTCATCATACTTTTTCTTTTGACCAATAGGCTCCAATGTTCCCAAGGTTTCGAACTGATTGTTTTTAGCAAATTCGAATTCTGTAACAATAGGTCCCACATTGGGATCGAAGTCACTGGAATACATATACCAATCCTGCGGAATTTTGGCAGTGAAAAGTACCGTAATGGTATCGCCAGAAGCAATATTTTTTTCTTGAACTTCTGCATTCCATTCAGGAGCCTCCATCATCTGCGAGTGGCCACTTTGGCTTATCAACGCAATGATGAAAATCAACATTGATTTTAGATAGCGCATATTAAACTTTGGATTTTAATGATTTAAAGGGATGGAGATTGATAAACATCCATCCCTATCTAAATATTATTTTAAACTTTTTAGGAATTTTTTGAACTCCGGATCACTATAATCGGCCATCCCCATATGTGTCATGGCCAAATTGCCTTCAGCATCGATTACATAGGTTGTAGGTAAGGCCGACGATTGTAACATACTCGGAAGATTACCGGCAGGAGCATAGATGGGTAAATCATACTCCTTACGCGTAGTAAAAGCTTTGGCCTTTTCAAAATCCTGGTCAAACGATAGCATTACGAAAGCAATCTCATCTCCCATTTCTTCATGCAGTTTATTAATACTGGGCATTTCTGCAACACAAGGAGGACACCATGTTGCCCAATAGTTGAGAAATATAACCTTGCCCTTAAATTCTTTTAAAGAACGCGCGTTACCATCTTGGTCAGTTAATTTCAGGTTGAAATCTACTTTAGAAGGGTTTGAGTCTGAGGTAACAGCATCATTGCCTTCGCTGGTTCTTGACCGCGTAATTTGAGTCACATCGGGATTCATTAAACCGGTAGCAAGGAGCCCGCGTTGTGCAAAACCAATAACTTCTGTGTGCAGTCCTGTTGCATAAAGCGTGATGGCTACTATGGTAAAAATTCCATATTTAATCCACCCTTTTTTGGTACTATTGTTTTTTTTCTTATTGTTCATGATTTTGATTTTTATTGAAATTTATAATTAGTTTTTGGTACGGTTGAAAACGAATATTTGCCCAGGTATTCACTATAGGCCCTACCTTCTAAAATGGGTGATACTGGTGAATTTTTTTGAAGATACTCTTCCACAACTTCGTGAATGGTATAATCTTTCACTTCAACATCCTTTACATTGGGCATCCTACATAGATTATCTATTGGGTCTCCAGGACGCACACAGGCAGAGATGGTATAATATTGCTCATCTTGCATCGGCTCGCGGTTTACAGTTATGCTATGGATACGTTTGCCCATTTCATTTTGGCTGTTGAAGTTGACCTTCATTCCTGAAAATCGCACTAACCAACCCCCAAAACGTTCGGTTGGGTCTTGGGAAAAGGCATTGTGCATTTCCTTTTCCAGCCAGTCCTTTATCTGTTTTCCGGTTGCTTTTCCTGTTTTTACCTTTTCATTTACGGGAAGTAAGTTCCACAGATTAGCCCTGGTAATCGGTGCCGGTTTTCCATCTTGGGGCACAATGGGGTTACCAAACCGAAATCCATTGGATATTGAAATGTCTGCACCCGTTTTCCAGCGAGCGGCATCGGTTATCATATTGTCCATCGGGTTTTCTACCGTTAAATATCTATATATAGGTGTGCTGGTATAACCGACTATGGTTTCCAAATACGCTTTGTAAGGTGCTTTTGCCTTATTAACCAGCGCCTGTATTTTTTCATCGGCTGAAAAGACTTCCGGGTCAACCTCAATGAGTTCATAATCGTCATCCACTAACACGCCATCCACAAAATTCAGGCTTAACTTACCTACAAAAGAACCGAATGCACCGGGTTCAGTAACCTTTGCATATTTGCCTTGTATGGGTTCGCGCACACGTTCATGGGTATCGTTACCCAATATATAATCTGCGTGCTCTGCTATGGAGTTATTGGCAAGCTCAACCTGCTTAAAAATTCCTAGATGCGTTACCAAAAACAGAACATCTATCTTTTCACCGACCTTAAAATCGTCCACCATTTTCTTGAGATTTTCGTCTAGTCCACTAAAGTCAATTCCTTTACTAAAAATGGGGTTTTGTCTAACGGGAACATCCGGGTCGTTAATACCAATAAAACCTAAACGGATACCTTCGATTTCCTTAACCCAAGACGCTGGGAATAAACGTTCTTCATTATTATCATGATACATGTTATGAACAATGACCTGTGTGTCATATCCTTTCATAACATTCATCATAATATCTTTACCATAAACCACTTCCCAGTTTCCGGGAATGATGACATCATAGCCCATATTTTTTATTATATCAGGCATCACGTTTCCTTCAGATAAAGCAGTGTAACCGCTCCCTTGAATAAGGTCACCACCATCCACGATAATAGTTCTATTTGGGTTTTTCTGTCGTTCCCTGTCAAAAAGAGTTTTAATATTAGCGAGACCACCACGGTTTTTAAATACTACCTTTTTATCTTCCCAAAATAATTCGGGATGAGTGTCCAGTTGACCGTGTATATCGGCGGTCTGTAATATCGTAATACGCAAGGTGTCTTTAACAGAATCATTTTTTTTCAATGTGTCCGATTTTTCCGTTTTACAAGAAACCATTCCGAATATAATTCCAACTAATACAAAAGTTGTTGCGAGATATTTTATGAATAATATCATAGTTATAAGCTTATACTTTTATACCCTTTTTTCTGAAGTTGAAAATTGTACAGAATTCCGTTCTCAACAACCTCAATTTCTTTTGGAACTTTGGTTTTATCTACTTTGAATTTATCGCGCGAAAAGCCACAGGCTATTAGTTGCACACCTGCTCTTTCGGCTTTTGTAATGAAGTCTCCTATTTTTTCGGTATCAGTAATATCAACTATTTCCTTGCCGCAAATAATGACCTGAAAATCACCAAAATTTGCTCCTTCTTCTAATTTCAGGGCTTCTGCGGTTAAGATTATGGGTTGCAACTGTGGCATTTTTTTGGTAAGCACCACATAATTGTTTTTGTCTTTGGCTATTCGCTGTGCCTGTATGTCATTTGTGCTGAACAAAGTAAGCAGGGCAAAGAGGGCTATAAATGCGTATTTTTTCATATTGTATATTTATAGATTGATCTGCAGCGTTCAGCTTTAAAAAGAAAGAAGCCTAAAATTGTTTATTTGAAGCGCATGCCAGATTCAACCGTTAAAAGTTGATTTAACGTGAAACAGTAGTGTTACGGATTTCTATTTTATTGCTATAGCTATATAAATAGAAGAATAGAACGTGATTCTATTGCTACACTATAATTCCTAAAAAGTTAGAATTACAGAGCTCATTTCAATTTATACTCGACCGTTATTTATAGGACGCCTTTCAAAATTTGACCACTACAGCCAAAAAGTAGTTCAATCTTTAACGGAAGAGAAGGATGGGGTATCCCTATTAAATTAGGAATAAGAGCCATAAGAAAAACCCAATGAAAATTTATAAAATCCTTGTTAGGACAAACGTGGAGGAGGTGAGGCATTATCTAAGTAAAGATAACTTAATCTTGAAGAGAAATGTTCGTTGAAAACGGCAATAGGATTGGGAAAAATCGTTTCCCAATAGAAAAACTCTAACTGAAACTGCGAGGTACAAAAACCATTTAAAGCAATCACTTGAGAGGCTGATAGATCAGCTTGCGAAAAATCAGCGGTTTTCTTTAAATGTTTTGGAGGTTTTTCTTTTTTACAGTGCGGATTTACGAAAGAAATATCACTTCCGCTAAATAAAAGATTCAGTCCATCTGCATCTATAGCAGTAAACTTCGCCATAAAGATAAAGGTTAATAGTACCGCTATGTAGGTTTTAGTTTTCAAGATAGGGACAAATATAATACAGAGAATGTATGTTATGTGTAACCTTTGTTACTTAAGTCTATTTTTAAAAAATAAATTGATTTTATCCATATTAGGGTTACATATGTTACATAGGTTAGAAAGGCATTTTTCTACCTTTGAAACAAAATATTAACACCTTTATGGATGTAGAAATTCTTGCACGGATCCAGTTTGCCTTTACCATTGCCTTCCATTACATCTACCCGCCTTTAAGTATTGGTTTGGGATTAATTATGGTTTTTATGGAAGGTATGTATTTGAAGACAGGTAATAAACAATATGAAATTTTAACCCGCTTTTGGTTAAAAATCTTCGCCATTACCTTTGGTATAGGTGTTGCCACTGGTATAATTATGGAATTTGAATTTGGCACCCATTGGGCTGTGTATTCTAGGTATGTAGGCGACATTTTTGGTAGCGCATTAGCCTCAGAGGGTTTGTTCGCATTTGGATTAGAGAGTGCCTTTCTTGGCATCTTACTGTTTGGTTGGAACAGAGTTTCACCTAAGGTGCATTTCATCTGAACAATAGGCGTTTTTCTAGGGTCAATGTTCTCGGCCGTATGGATTGTTGTGGCTAACAGTTGGCAACAAACGCCTGCAGGTTATCACATTGTAGGTGAAGGTTTTAATGCAAGAGCCGAAGTGACTGATTTTTGGGCAATGGTTTTCAATCCTTCTAGTGTAGATAGGATAATTCACGTGTGGCAGGGCGCATTTTTGGCAGGTGCGTTTTTAGTATTAAGCGTTCACGCCTATTATCTGCTCGAGGGGCGATATATTGAAATTTCTAAAAAAGCCTTCAAAATTGCCTTGGGTTTAGCTACCCTTATTTCTTTAACACAATTGCTTTCAGGGCATAGTTCTGCGGAAGTAGTTGCCGAAAACCAACCTGCTAAATTGGCCGCAATGGAAGGGCACTACAAAGAGTCAGCGCCTGCAGATTTATATTTGCTTGGTTGGGTAAATGATGAAACCCAGGAAGTCACAGGCCTCAAATTACCCGGTGGTCTATCCTTTATGATTGACCAAGATTTTGAAGCAGAGGTTACAGGCTTAAATGCTTTTCCGAAGGATGAAAGACCTGGACAAGTCAACGCTGTATTTCAATTTTATCATATTATGATTTCTATTGGCATGTTACTTATAGGACTCACACTATATGCCAGCTTTTTATGGTGGCGCGGAACTTTATTTAAGAAAAGATGGCTGTTTAAGATTTTTGCATTCTCTGTGCTTTTACCACAAATTGCCAATCAGGTGGGTTGGTTTACAGCAGAAATGGGCAGACAACCTTGGACAGTTTATTGGCATTTAAGAACAGACGAAGGCTTTTCACAAGAGGTATCATCGAATCAAGTTCTCTTTTCATTAATATTATTTTTAGTGGTTTATGCCATATTATTCATACTCTTCCTTTATTCGGTAAATAAAAAAATAAAACATGGTCCGTATGATGAAGCTAAAAACCCAGATGAATTTTTAAATTACATTTAAACGAGGCACAATGGAAAGTTTTTTAGGTATAGATTATCCGACGCTTTGGTTTTTAGTGGTGGGTTTATTGTTCTCTGGATATGCGATTTTAGAAGGATTTGATTATGGCGCTGGAATGTGGCATTTATTCTTCAGAAAGGATTTAAGCAGGCGTATTGCTATTAATGCAATTGGCCCATTGTGGGATGCTAATCAAGTGTGGCTTATTATTGGTATTAGTGCATTATTTGCAGGCTTTCCAGTGATGTATGCCACAATGTTATCGGCAATGTATGTCCCTTTTATGCTCTTGTTAATGTTTTTTTAGTATTGCGTTCTTCTGCTATTAAATTTAGAAGTGCAGAAGAAATGAAGTGGTGGCGTAAAACTTGGGATATTATTTACTTTGTCTCCAACACATTAATATCATTCTTGCTAGGTGTCATTTTAGCTAACATTTCACAAGGGTTTGAATTAGCTGAAAACCACAGCCACAAGGGGGGGTGTTCTTTTCATTTTTAAATCCTTATGCACTAATGGTTAGCTTAACGATGGTATCGTTGTTTATGACACAAGGTGCGATCTTTTTACTGTTAAAAACCGAAGGGCGTTTATACGCAAGATTGACTTTTTTATTAAAAAAAGGAATGATATTTTTTATCGTTAGTTTCGCAGCCACCTCTTTATATACACTTGTATTTTTACCAGGGGTTACAGATAGATTTAAAGAATATCCTGTACTCTTTATAATTCCTGTTTTGGCTTTTTTAGCGGTTGCAAATGTGCCTCGCTTAGTGTCAAAAAAGAAATATTCAATTGCTCTGATATTCTCATCATTAACAATGGCGTTTTTGTTAATGCTTGTTGCTGTTCAGTTATATCCAGTTTTATTACGAGCAACAATAGACCCAGAATACAGTGTAACGATTTACAATGCAGCATCATCCCAAAAATCCTTAGGTATAATGTTGACCATTGTGCTTATCAGTACACCGCTGTTAGCTGGGTATTTCCTGTTTTTATATAAAACATTTCACGGGAAAGTGAAATTAGATGAAACAAGTTATTGAGTCGTGTAACCTTTGTTACCGTCCAGTTCTCTCAAAATGCTCATATTTGCCACAAAATAAACTTTATGAATTGGATTTATGAACCTTGGCCTTGGTACGTTGCAGGGCCTTTAATTGCCCTGACAATGTTCATTTTATTGTTCTTGGGGAAGCAATTCGGAATGTCCTCAAACTTGCGGACAATGTGTTCTATGGGAGGTGCCGGAAAAGCTGCCGACTTTTTTAAGTTTGACTGGAAAAAAGAGCGCTGGAACTTGATGGTCGTAGTAGGCGCGGTAATCGGTGGTTTTTTGGCCTCAAATTATATGTCTAACAATACGGTAGCAATTAATCCCAAGGTCGCTCAACAGCTTTCTCAAGACTATGGAATTGATAGTGGAGGAAAAGCTTATTTGCCGCCAGAATTATTTGCGAAAGAAAATCTCGATGATCCGTTTGTGCTTGCGATTTTAATTTTTGGTGGATTTATGGTAGGCTTCGGGGCTCGTTATGCCGGAGGTTGTACTTCTGGACACGCGATCTCTGGATTGAGCAATTTACAATTGCCATCGCTCATTGCCGTAATTGGATTTTTTATTGGTGGTTTAATAATGGTTCATTTGATTTACCCTTTAATATTTGGATAAATATGAAATATATAACATACTTAGCAGTAGGCATTTTTTTCGGTATTATAATGTATAAATCTGAAGCGGCATCCTGGTTTCGTATTTATGAAATGTTCGAGTTTGGCTCCTTTCATATGTACGGTATTATTGGTTCGGCCTTAGTTTTGGGAATAATCGGGGTTCAGGTCATAAAACGCAAGGGCATCAAGGCTTTCGGAAATCAGGAAATGCAATTGAAACCGAAGGAAAAGAGCATAGCCCGCTATTTGATCGGCGGTATAATTTTCGGCTTGGGATGGGCCCTTGCAGGTGCTTGCCCCGGACCGATGTATGTACTGGCCGGTGCAGGGTTTTATTCCATTCTCGTTGTCATTGCCGCAGCGCTTTTAGGAACATTTGTTTATGGATTAGTAAGAAACAAATTACCTCATTAAAACAGAATAACTCGTTATTAAACTGAATCAAAAGTTTCCAATTAATTCCAAAATATATTTTTATTTTTACACTTTAAATTTCTGATGCATAAGTCTGTCCTCATATTTTTTTCCTTTTGGATGATCGTTACCAATTCGTGTGCGCTTAAAAAGAGCGTACTCAATTGGGTAACCGAAGGTCATGTGGAGAATTATTATCAGCATTCAGAAAAAACACTTACGGAATCTGTGAACAGCAGTTTCTCTATCTGTAAGAAAGGGGTTCAGCATGCTGTTGAGGCAATCTCTTCAAATTTTGTATTTCTTGTAAAATTTGTTCAGGATCCCCAAGCACTTTTACTTTCTTTATATGCTTCTTTTTTGGTAAGTTTCTTGCTTTTTGCAAAAACCCGAAATAGGAAATATGCTTTAAAACCCTTACCCTACGGCTACAATTCGCCGTTCTACATTCAATTTCAGCGTTTGCAATACTACGCGTAAACATTCCATCTATTTCTTTATTTCGTTGATACCGGGCTTTTCGGTATGAACTCCTTTTGATTACTATTTATCTTTTTAAAAAACACAGCATTATGAAATATGGAATGCTGATAATGGGATGTTTTGTGCTATCGTATTCAGTTACTTGCGCACAAACTTCAGAAAATATTCCATTGTCACAACTTTATCAAGAGGCTGCTGCCTATCCCGGATTACAAGCAGAAGCCTCAAGCATTAAATCTGCCGATTACGATTATAGACTTGCCAAACAAAAAATCCTACCTGACCTAAATCTGCAGGCGCAAAATACATTTGGGACTTTTGAAGGCGCTGCTGGTGCATTTATTCCCCTACCTGGTTTTTTTAACGTAAGTGGTACGGGAATTAATGGGAATACAGCTGTAAACTCAATGGCATCGGCCACTATTAAATGGGATTTCCTTCGGTTTGGAAAATACAGGGATCAGGTTCAACTTGCTCAGGTAAACCAGCAGCAAGCCCGAACAAGTTTTGATATTGAAGCCTTAAAACTTAAACATGAGGTCACTCAGGTGTATTTGGGCTGGATGTACAGTAATGCTATGCATGGCTGGGCCAATCGGGAAGCCGAACGCAATAAAAATTTGCTGCAGTTATCTTCCAGCCTGGTGCGATCTGGGCTGGCTTCTGCTGCTGATTCCTTAATTGCGTCTACCAGTCTACAACAAGCCAGAGGTCAAATAAAAAAATGGGAAGCACAAACCAATCGTTTTAAGAATCAGCTTTTTGAATATACCGGCACTGAATTAATTAATGAAAATGTACCAAAGCCGTTCTTCTTGATCACACAGGCTGAAGTTCACAATTCTATTCCTCTCCACCCCCTACTCACAGAAAAAGAGCATCAGCAGGAAAGGCTTGAGGTGCGTGAGGAAATTATAAATCATCAGGTATTCCCAGATATCTCACTCCTTGCCGGTGGACTGGTAAGAGGAGTTGGATTTGGTGACGATAGTCAGGCGTTTCAGGACAGTTATCAGTTACCCATCAATAATTATCTCATGGGGGTGGGACTAACATGGGATTTAAGTCAGTGGTATTCCAAAGGATTAAAAACACAACAAGTCCAAGAAGAACAGCAACGCGTTGCCCAGGAAATGGAAGTCGTGAAACGCTCCTTAAATGAACAACAAAATTCATTACAATTTCATATTCAAAAATCAAAAGAAGAAATTATTGAAGCGGAAGCTGCATATCAATCAGCGGCTGAATCCTATCGCTTGTTTAAGGTACGTTATGAAAGTGGTCTTATAGATCTTACCACCTTACTTCAAATTCAGCAAAGCCTTCAGTTTACTGAGAAATCCCGTATTGAAGCTTACTACGATTATTGGCAATATTGGAACAATTATGCTTACACACAAGCCGATTTTTCAGTGCTTACCACAGTATTCAACTAAAAAAATAAAAAACGAATGAATATAATAAGATTCGCTTTACGAAAACCAATAGCCATCATCGTGACAGTCCTTGCGTTGCTATACTTTTCGGTAATGGCCATTCAAAAAATTAAAGTAGATATTTTTCCACAAGTAGAGGCTCCGGCAATTTATATCGCGATGCCTTACGGAGGGCTCTCTCCTGCCTATATGGACGGGTTTATGTCCAATGAATTTCAGAAAGTACTCGTGTTTGTAGGCGGCGTTAGGGATATGGAATTCAAAAGTGTGCAGGGGTTGACTTTAATGAAGCTAAGTTTTTATCCTGGGACCGATATGGCACAAGCCCAGGCGGAGGTGGCCACGCAAGTATCCCGCGCAATGGCCTTTTTACCCCCCGGTGCGGTACCGCCTCAAGTAGTACGATTTGATGCGGGCGCACAACCCGTTGGCCAATTGGTTTTTGAAAGTGACCAGCGGTCTACCGGAGAACTGCAAAACCTGGCCATAACCCGTATTCGACCTTCCTTTGTAAATATTCCGGGGATTAGCGCTCCGGCACCATTTGGAGGCAACGTTCGTACGATGGTGATTAATGTAAAACCTGAAGAAATGCAGGCGTATGGACTTACTGCTGATAAAATCCTGGAAGCGGTGGCTAAAAATAATTTCCCTTCCCCTGCTGGGAATGTTCAGATAGGAAACATCAATTATATGGCACCGGTGAATACGTTGGAACTGGGTGCAGAAGAATTTATGAATACCCCCATCAAAACCGGTTCGGGACCTACGGTATTTGTTCGAGACGTGGCCACTGTTACCGACGGAGCTGATAAAACCACGGCTTATGCACTGGCTAATGGAAAACGTACCGTTTATCTGCCCATTATTAAAAAAGCAGATGCCTCAACCTTAGCCGCTATAAATAACTTAAAAGATGCCATGCCGATGTTATCGGATGCCTTGCCAGAGGACGTATCGATCAAATTTGTGTTCGACCAGTCTACTTATATTGAAAATGCCCTTTCCAACTTATTGCACGAAGGAATTTTGGGAGCAGTCCTTACCGGCCTAATGGTACTCCTGTTTCTTGGGGATAAACGAGGGGCTCTAATTGTGGTGCTCACTATTCCAATTGCAGTACTTACGGCTATAATTATGTTGTACCTGTTGGGTCAGACCATTAATATTATGACCCTAAGTGGTCTGGCATTAGCCATAGGTATTCTCGTGGATGAGGCTACGGTCACCATTGAGAATATTCATCAGCATTTTGAAATGGAAAAGACCAAACAACGGGCGATTTTAGATGCCTTAATGGAAATTTCAATACCAAAATTCCTGATTTTGTTATGTATTCTTGCTGTTTTAATTCCTTCTTTTATGATGGTAGGTATCCCTAGAGATATGTTCATACCATTATCCATTGCGGTGGGATCAGCGATGATCGCTTCTTTTTTGGCCTCACAAACCTTTATTCCAGTCCTGGCCAATTGGATGATGAAAAAGCACCCCGTAAAGCATGCTGCTACGAAAGATTCCCGTTTTGATAAATTTAAAGGACGGTACCTGCAATTTATTCAGCAGAAAGAACGCTTTAAAAAGCCTATTTTCTTTGGATATTTGTTAGTTGTTATTGCCTTATCAGGGATTTTATTTGTTTCTATTGGAACTGACATCCTGCCACCTAGCGGTTCTAAGGATTTACAATTGCGAATAAAAGCCCCGGTGGGTTCTGCTTTAGATCAAACGGAAGATTACGTATTGGCGGTAGAAGACCACATTCGAAAACAAATTGCACCTGAAAAGCTGGAGATTACTTCAGGATTCGTAGGGATGCATTCGCCAAATACACCAATTAACCCTATTTTTTTGTTTACCAGCGGTTCACAAGAGGCGATTTTACAGTTTTCGCTACCGGAATCCTTTGATGAACCGGTGGATGAGCTGAAAGACGATTTGCGTACCAGTCTTAAAAATGACTTTCCTGAACTTCAATTTACCTTCGAACCAATGGAACTTGTAGAAAAAATTATGGGGCAAGGTTACAGCACACCAATTGCCATAGAAGTTCTTGGTAAAAATCTGGATCAGGTGACCTTATACGCCAACCAGATCACGAATGCGCTAAAAGACGAAGATTATCTGTCGGATATCCATTTAAATGAACCGGTAGATTATCCTAGTATTTCAATTAATGTAGATAGAGAACGTGTGGCACAATTGGGATTAACGATGCGGGAGGTGAGTACAGCCCTTACCACAGCTACATCTTCTTCCCGTTTTGTAAGTAAAAATGTATGGGTAGATCCTAATTCAGGATTGGTCTTTCAGGTACAGGTTCAATTACCTGAAAACCAAGTAAATTCATTGAACGATCTTCAAAATCTTCCCCTAAAGCCGGGGGCAATGAGTCCTACCCTTGATGATGTAGCCGATCTAAGTTTGGCAACCGAGCCGGGACAGGTAAACCGAAAAGGTCCTAATCGCTTTGTGACAGTTACCGCAAATACGAATCACACCGATTTGGGAAGTGCTTCTAGGAAGGTTCGTAAAATTCTTAGCGAACTGGACGCGCCACCAAGAGGCTATAGTGTCCGGATGGCAGGAGAGGTAAATGTGCTTAGCGAGACCTTATCGGGTTTGCAATCCGGATTGCTGGTAGCCATTGTGGTAATTTTCTTAATGCTGACAGCCTACTATCAATCTTTTAAAACTTCTTTGGTGATTTTAGGGATTATACCTGCTGTGGTGGCGGGAAGTCTTTTAAGCCTGTCGCTTCTGGGGAGTACGCTCAACCTGCAATCGTATATGGGTATGATAATGGCCGTAGGGGTTTCGGTATCCAATGCGGTACTCATTATTAACCAGGCCGAACTCTTTAGAAAAGAGAAACTGGAGAATGCGGCCGAATCTTCTCGGCTGGCGGTAGCCTCCCGTTTTCGACCTATTTTAATGACCGCCCTGGCGATGATTGCCGGGATGATCCCAATGGCATTGGGATTGGGCGATGGCGGATCACAGGTCGCACCACTGGGACAGGCCGTCATTGGCGGGTTGGTATTTTCAACCTTTACTTCCTTACTGGTTTTACCCTTTATCTATACAATCGCTTATGCAAATACCCAGCCTAAAAAAGTGTCTTTAGATCCAGACGACCAGCACAGTAAATACTATCAAAAAAACTTAAAATCCTAAAAAATGAAATTTTATATAAAATCTATTCCTTTTTACTTACTTACCCTGCTTTTAATGGCGTGCGGTAATTCTGAAAACAACGTGAAAAAGAAAGCTGAATCTTCGAAACCCACCTATCAGGTTACCAGCATAAAAAGTGATACGCTGGAATACGAGCTTTCCCTTCCCGGTGAATTAAAACCCTATGAAGAGGTGACTTTATATGCTAAAATTGAAGGTTTTGTAGAAAAGTTAAGTGTAGACCGGGGTGATATGGTAACGAAAGGAGAATTATTATTAAGTATTGAAGCTCCGGAAATTCAACAGCAATTATTGGCAGCCCGGGCAAAACAGCGTGAAATAGCTGAAAAGTTAAGCTTTAGTGGTCAAAATTTTCAACGGATGAACCGAGCCTCTGAAGTTGAAGGTGCAATATCATCAATAGAACTTGAACAGACCAAAACCCGTTTTATGGGGGACAGTGCTGCTTTGAGTGCTGTAAAAGCAGAAGTAGCGGCCGCTGCGCAGTTGGCGGGATATCGTAATATCAAAGCGCCGTTTGACGGGGTGGTTACCAGCAGGTTGGTTTCTCCCGGAGCCCTTGTAGGAAGCGGAAAGGAACCACTTTTAAAATTGGCGCGGGAAGATAAACTGCGCCTGGTAGTGGCTATTCCTTCCAAACACGCAGATGCCCTTTCGGCAAATACCAAGGCCAATTTTACGGTGAATGGTGCTCCCGGAAAAGAGTTTCCGGTTAGTTTTTCCCGTAGTAGCAGGGCACTCGATCCTGAGCTACGTTCACTAATGGTTGAATTTGATTATGATAATTCAGCTAATATCTTAAGTGCTGGAGCCTATGCACAGGTTCATTTGAACCTAAAGCGTAATCAACCTACTTTAAAAGTTCCTGCCAGTAGCATTATAACCACCACAACCCAAACCTTAATCGCAAAGGTGAAGTCGGGTAAAATTCAAATGGTTCCTATTACTACAGGAATCTCTAAAGATGGAATGATAGAAATATTTGGAAATGTTGATAGCGGGGATCAGATTATCATAAAAGGAAATTCAACCCTTAAAAACGGAATGTCCATAAATGCAGTAAATACAAAAAATATCCAAATAAATAAAGAGCTTCCATAAACCGATCTTAGATCCACTTATTTTAAACAGTTAAATATCAAAAAATAAACCGAAATAGTATGAAAACAATTTTTTGGGGATTGTTTCTCCTTTTAGCACAGACAACCATGGCCCAGGAATGGAGCAATCCTAGAATTGAAGGATATGGTAAAATTCATTATGATAAAAACCTGAGTTTCCAGCCCGATGTAAAAAAGACGTATAAACTAGTGTTCAATATTGACAATGATGCTGAAAAAACGGGAGTAAATATAAGGTTATGGAAAATAGCCCGGGAACTCAACTTATTAAAAGCCGCAGGGGTACCTGATAAAAATGTTCAAATTGCGGCGGTAGTACACGGAAAAGCGATTGCAGTAAGTTTGACTGACAAAGCTTATGAAAAACGCTACCAAAAGAAAAATCCTAATACAGAACTGGTAAAAGCACTTGATAATGCCGGGGTCAAATTATACTTATGTGGACAAACTGTGGCGGGTATGAAAATTGAGCAAGACGAAATGAACCCAGCGTGGGAAGTTACCTTATCGGCGCTGCTAACGCTACCAATTTTAGAAAGTGAGGGATATTTGATTGTACCTTAAACCTCTTTGGGTTAATTAAAATTTCTGAACCCTGCATATAGTCTATTTCAAAGAGAAAAATATTTTACAAATGTATTTATTTATCGGATTTTGAAGTCTCCTTAAACAGTAAAGGCTATTAATAGCGATATAATTTTTCTATTTTTTGAAACATTATCTTAAATTTTAAAATATGATTAGAGTTATTTTTAAAATACGCACAAAACTTTTTCAAACCTCTATTTCGAAAAAACTTTCGTATTGTATTATCAAACTATCAAATGAGATAAGTTTTGAACATCAAATAAATTTTGAAATCATTTGATGTTTTTTAGTTTCAATTATTCATATATCTTTGTTTCACGATAAGAAATCGGAGCAAAGGTTACCTATTCGGTTACCTGAATTTATTGAAACAATATAAGTGTCTGGTTATTAAAATATTGTCTAGGGGTAGATTAGTTCTGCCACCCCGACCAAGTCCATTATCAAATGGCATCAAAACCTTGTTAATCGTATGATTGACAAGGTTTTATGATTTTAAGGCATTCATAGAATTTGATATAATATCATATAATATGTGTCCGATTCGGTGACCTCTAAAAAAAAGGGCATGATATCGCCCAAACGCTGATTTGACTTTCGTTTTCACGCATTGTGTTTAATTTGAAAACGAAGAATTATGAAAAATCCGGTGACTTTTGGAATTACTATTTTCCCAAAAACAAACAAGGCCAAAGGAGGCAAGGCACCTCTTTATGCCAGGATCACTTTAAATAGTGAGCGTATTGAACTCAGCCTGCAACGCAGGATTACCTTAACCCTATGGGATGAACGCAAGAGTCGCCTACGGGGAAGCTGTACAGAAAGTATCCAGGTAAACAAATCCATTGACAGGATTTACAACCAGATCTATGAGTCCTTCCGCCAATTGCAGGATGAAAACAAGGTTCTTAGTGCCGCTGCGATAAAGGCAAGGTATATGGGTGTTGATGATTCTTTTAAAAAGCTTTCAGATATTCTTGACTACCATACACTGAATATGCAAACGGTATTAAAACCAGGTACGATGAAGAACTATCGCACTACTGAAAAATATCTTTATGAATTCTTAGGTGTTCAGATGAAATCAACTGATATCTATCTAAAACAGATCAATTATGGGTTTATTCTGGATTTTGAACATTTTCTGCGAACCTACAAATCTAAATCCCACCGGCCTTCTCCGACAAATAACGGAGTGATGAAACATCTGGAACGCTTTAAGAAACTAATGAACCTTGCTCAAAAATTAGAATGGGTACAAAAAGATCCCTTTTCTAAATTTGCGTTGAAGTTCACCAAGGCAGAACGAGATTTTCTAAGTAAAGAGGAACTTGAAAAAATCATTGGTTTTCAATCCTCAAGATCTGCCTTGCTTCAAACTCGGGATATATTTGTTTTTGCATGTTACACGGGGCTATCGTATATAGATGTTAAAAACTTATCTGCCAATAACATTGTGCCGGGGATTGATGGTAATAAGTGGATATATACGGCACGAGAGAAAACGGACACTCCTGTGAAGATACCTATTTTGCCCCAAGCCCAGGAACTTCTGGAAATATATGCCTTTAAAATGCAACATACCCATTTACTTCTTCCTGTATACTCCAATCAAAAAACGAATACATATCTAAAAGAGATCGCTCGACTATTGGAAATAAACAAAAAATTGACCTTTCATGTGGCCCGACACACATTTGCTACCACGGTAACTTTATCAAATGGTGTGCCTATTGAAACCGTATCAAAGTTGTTGGGTCATTCTAAGCTTTCTACTACCCAAATCTATGCTCGGGTAGTAGAGCGAAAAGTGAGTGAGGATATAAATGTATTGAAGGACAAACTCGGAATTCAAGAAGGTAAGGTGGATATAAAATCTGAGAAATCTTTTCTAAACTGAAAAGGCATTACGGCTTAACATTTTTACATGATCATATGTTTTCAGCATACTTAGAGCAGTTGGACATGTGATGAGATTATTTTCTACTATTTTGTATTCACCCATGAGACATAAAAAGTCTTTAAGATTTAAATTTAATAACCTTTACATCATGAGGTCACTCGCATTTAATTTCAATAATTTCATTTAATCGTGTTGTATATCGTTTAGATAAATGCTCTTGCTGCATTTTCCATACCTTACCGAGATCCTGCCCGCCAAACTTTACCTTGTCAAAGCAATTTTTGTTTAGCTGGTCAATTGTATACATTAACGACTTGTGCCTGGGGTCTGCATTAGTAAAGAAAGATAACTGCTTAGCATTATCCAAAACGAGATCCAGTGCAATCACTCCCGCTTTTTTGTAATGATAGCCCGTTTTAAAAATACGTTTTAGTCCTTCTATGGCAATTTTTGTTAGAGTTAGAGTAGAATTCGAAGCAACTGGTAAATGCAAGGTTATTCCCGGGTTATATTGAGTCAGATCCTGTCTATGCTTGTTGGTCTGTAAAAAAATGTATAACATCTGCGCGCAGCTATTTTGCTTACGTAGCTTAAAGGAAATTTTAGATGCATATGTTGCGATGCGCTCGTGTATGTCCTCATAATTTTCAACCATGTGTTCAAAAGAGCGAGTTACTGCTATGTTTTTTTTAAAAGCAACCTCTTCCAGATCAAGTGTAAGAACACCGCTAAGGTCACGTTGTAGCCTTTGACCCACAATGGTCATTTCATTTAGAACATATTGATGGGGGAGTTGTACAAAATCCCATGCGCTCTGAACATTGATGCTTTGAAGTTTATTTTGGTAACTTTTTCCTATGCCCCACACATCCCCAATAGCCGTCCACTTTAATGCTTTTTCTATTTTATCGGGAGTGTCTAGAACATAGGTTCCATTGGTACGAGCTGCAAATTTTTTGGCAATTTTATTGGCTACTTTTGATAGAGATTTAGTGGGAGCCATACCAACGCTAATGGGAATACCTGTATTCCTTCTAATCTTCTTTATTATCTGCAGGCCGTACTCATCCAAGTTAAACAATTCAAACCCCTTTAATTTTAAAAAAATTTCATCAATCGAATAGATTTCCATGTCAGGAGAAAAATCAGAGAGTAAATTCATAACCCTGCTGCTCATATCCCCATATAAGGCATAATTGCTGGAAAATACATGTATTTTATACTTCTTAAATTCAGTTTTTAACTGAAAGGCAGGTGTACCCATTGGAATACCCAAGGCTTTAGCCTCATTGCTTCTCGCTATTACACAACCATCATTATTAGAAAGTACCACAACTGGCTTGCCTATGAGATTGGGATTGAAAACCCGCTCGCAGGAAGCGTAAAAATTGTTGCAGTCTATAAGGGCAAACATGCTATAGATTTTTAATAACATTGGTTACTACTCCCCAGATAAGAAAATCATTGTCCTGCGTCACTTTTATGGGCTTGTATTTTTCATTTTCAGCTATGAGCCAAATAGCATCATCTGAGATTTTTATACGTTTAACTGTAAATTCACCATCAATAAAGCAAACTGCAATTTTTCCATTTTTGGGTTCTAGACTTTTATCAATAATTAAAAGATCTCCCTCTTCTAGTCCTGCACCAATCATTGAATCACCCCTTACGCGTCCAAAAAAAGTAGCATCTTTATTGCGTATATATTCCCTGTTTAGGTCAATACCCTCATCAAGATGATCATCTGCGGGAGATGGAAATCCACAAGACAAACCGGAAGAAATTATAGGGATATTAGTAAATGAGTATTGAGAAAAATAAACTTTCATATTCTAGGAATAAATCCATTATTAAGGAATTATTCCACAAAAATAGTGTAAAATATGAAAATCAGATTTAAATTATTTATTAATTTTAATCAACCTATTCAGGAAAGGTGTTTTTAAATTTGCTATAACGTCTCGTATAAAAACAGTGCGAGCTGGCGAGATTGATTGTCCGCAGGACAATCCGCTAAGCAAGTGAGCACGGAATTTCGATTTGAGACAGGTTGCAGCATTGTTTTCATATGTTGTTACCTGCTGGCTTTTTCAGTCAAATATATGTTCTTCATAGTCTTTCCACCATTTCTCAATATCAGCTTTAGGCTTTCTACAAATGTAGAGAGGGATTCCGTTTTCTTCTTCAATTGCATATTTATGGGTAATTATTTTTACTAATTCCACTTCTTCAAAAACGTGTTCAACGGATATTTTGTCATTACCTAAACTAATCCAAACATCTGCATCTTTGTTTTCATATCCCCAAATCCAAAAACTCCCGTGTCTGCTTATTGGGTTTGGTAAATTGTATTTCTTCCCCAAGATTTTGAGAGCTCCTGCTTCTCCGTAATTTTCTGCCCATAAAACACAGTTTCTTTTTTCTTCGGGACTTAATGATTGATATACACTATCCACTAACTTTACTTGACGTTCCCAACCAAACATATCAGCATAATCCCCTGTTAATTCCACTCGTCCGTTCTTTTCTTCAAGTTTTTTATACTCAACAAATTTTTCAATTGGTAGTATTGGTGTGGCTTCAGGAATAAAATAGACAGAAGGCGCCAAGGTGATAAAAGCAATTACATAAACCCATACAGGTTTCTTAGATAGTAAGCTCTCTATTTTCACCGCTCCACTTGCAAAAAGAATAGGATAAATTGCAAATACATAGTAGGCTTTAGAATTAAGAAGCCACATTGTAGAAAAGATTACTAACGATGCAACTCCAACACTTCTGTACTTTTTTAAATGTTTATCTGTAAGTAATGCAACGAGACCAAAAAGGCTGATAATTAAGGTAAATGGAAAATCTAATTGTTCAAGCCCAAATTCTAACGGATTAATTTCATTCAGCTGATTTTCATTTAATGCTTGCAAATGTTTTAGTAGAGGGAATCCATTTTGAATTTGCCATGTTAGATTAGGCAAGAAAATCAAAAATGAAATCAATGCCGATAGATACAGCCATTTGTTCTTAAATAGATTCCCTTTTTGATAGAAAAACAAACCAATAAAAAGCCCGAATGCCCAAACTAATATGGTGTATTTGTTCAATAACCCTAAACCTAAAGTTACTCCCAAGAGAATAAGGAATTTCTTGTTTCGCGAGTTTATGAATTTGATAATACAGTAAAAACCAAGTGTCCAAAACAGTTGGTCAAATGCTACAGGTTGAAATAGGGTATGGTTTCGGTAAAACGGAAGAAATGCCAATATGCAAATTCCAGCAAGTATAACAGCTTTCGCCTTTCCGCCAAGTTCTTTTGCAATGAAACAGCATAGTACGAGAATAGCAACACCTGCAAGGGTTGGAAAGAGTCTTATTCCTAAAAGAGAATAATCAAAAAGCCAATATGATAATTTCCCGATTGCACCTATAAGTGGCGGGAATTCCATAAATCCCCAATCCAAATGCTCACTTACTGACAAATGTAATAGTTCATCACGATGAAAGCCATAGTTCCTATTGCCAAACCATTGAATGATAAGTTTTATAAATGATAAGGTCAGAATTATAGGTAAATATTTTTTCATTCGTTGAATTCAGCTTACAGGTAACGTCTCCGTATATGAAACGTAGCGAGTTAATAGACGCTAACTATTCGGATTATACACGAGCCGAATTTTTTAATTTTCTTCTTATCTTATTTTTTCAAAAAGCCAAATTAAAAAATTTGGTGGACTTCGAAAATACACACAGACCTCTCGGAAAGCCTGAATTAGCTATGTTTTATATACATTATTAGTGGTTCGTTGTTCCTTAACAACCTTTATTAAATTCATCCCAATCAAAATCAATATTTGTCTGGTACTTTTGGTTTACATAATCTTTTAAATTTTTCTCTAAAGTTTGTGCATCGAAACCATAGATTTCGTTCAGCTTTTCAAATCCTCTTTTCCAAAGTTCTTTAAATTTTGATATTCCATAGTTATCAATTAAAAATTTGCAAATAAAAGCACTTTGTGTATAAGCAATCATATCTGGGTTTTCATAAAAATTTTCTGATAACTTATCCATAGAAATTAATTTGTCACTCTGGATAAAATATTTATAGATTTCTTCTAGTGAGTATTTAGAACAGGTTCCGCCAGAATAAGTTGCTAAACCTTCATTCATCCAAGTTGAAGAATTAGGTGGAGTTCCCCATTTATACATAGTTATCATATGCATCATTTCGTGTTTTATAGGTGAACCTTTGTCTTTAAGTAAAGTAAAAAATACATCTCTGTCGGGATAAGCCAAACCTTGAGCAGCCATTCCACCAAATTTTAGCATTTCTTTTCTTGACTTTAAAAAATCAATATCCATTTTATTGGTGAATTCTGTTTCTCCAATTAGTTTCAAATTTTCCTCAATTGCTTTTTGACATTCTTCAATAGCAAGATTTCTACGTGGAATTTCAACTTCTGCAGGAAAGTTATAAGTTATATTGTCTATAGTTCTAGTTTCTGTAACTATTTTGGTCCAATTTTCATCATTCGCTATTTTTTTTTGTTTTACACAACTATAGAATGATAAAATCAGAAGTAAATATGAAAGTTTTTTGGTGCTCATTTATTTATTACTGTTTTTATGCGGATTTGTTTTGCAATGTCTTGTCCTGAAATATGGCTACAGGTTAAACTTGATTTACGCTGCTGATTTATATACCATATTTGGTGTTTTATAGTCTAAAGATAAATGTAATCTTATCTCATTGTATAATTTGATTGCATTTTTTGCAGCTCTTTGTGCGTGGGCTGTATTTGTAAAGATCTGGTCCAGATAGAATTCATCTTTCAGAATGCCGTTTACGCGTTCTGCCAGCGCATTTTCATAGCAATGATTTTCTTGTGTCATACTGATTTGTATTTTGTTTCTTTTTAGGATTTGTGTGTAGACATTGCTACATGTAAGCTTCCCTTAAAACCGAACTGTTTAGAAGTATAATAATATTCTTAATTTTAAACAGTATGAGACGAAGTAAATTCACACCTACACAGATCGCAAAAATTTTAAAGGAGTTCGACAACGGTAAAAGTGTCGAAGAGATCAGCAGGGAATACGGGGTCAGTACCTCCGCCTTTTATAAGTGGCGCAGCAGGTATGCCGGTATGAGCAGCAAGGAGCTCAAGCGCATCAAGGAGCTTGAAGCTGAAAATGCCCGGCTAAAGCAGATGTATGCCTCTTTGGCCCTGGATCATCAAATGGCCAAGGAGATCATCGAAAAAAAGCTCTAAAGCCCTGCCGCAAACGGACGATAGCCAACGAGCTTATCCACTACGGCATCAGCAGGGCGTGCCGTGTCC
Organism: Leeuwenhoekiella sp. A2; assembly: GCF_047946655.1. Classification (GTDB taxonomy): domain Bacteria; phylum Bacteroidota; class Bacteroidia; order Flavobacteriales; family Flavobacteriaceae; genus Leeuwenhoekiella. The sequence continues at coordinate 102,616 of NZ_CP172311.1, read as the reverse complement.
TAAAAATGAGCAAGAGCGTCTATTACTATAAACCTTTGCCCAAAGACGATGCCCCAATAGAAGAGGCGTTGAAGAAAAAGGCAGAGGAGCATTCAGAGGAAGGGTTCTGGAAGGCGTATGGACGTATTCGTAACGAAGGTAACCCCTGGAACCATAAACGGGTACACCGTGTGTATGTATCTTTAGGCCTACCCTTGAGGAGAAAGATTAAAAAGCGCTTACCGGCACGTGTAAAGGAGCCCTTGGAGGTTCCTGAAGAACTGAACGATACCTGGAGTATCGATTTTGTAAGTGATGTTCTTGAAAACAAGAAACGCTTTAGGTCTTTTAATGTTATTGATGACTTTAACCGGGAGATATTACATATTGAAGTAGACTTTTCCCTGACCAGTAACCGCATGGTTTGGGTACTCAATCACCTGATCAACCGCCGGGGCAGACCAAGAAGGATTAGAATGGATAACGGACCTGAATTCATAGCCAATCTTACAGCAGAATGGAGTAAGATGCACGCTATAGAGTTTAAGTATATACAACCTGGAAAACCCACTCAAAATGCCTTTGTTGAACGTTTTAACGGTTCATACCGTAGGGGTGTCCTCGATAAGTATATCTTTGAAAATATTGATCAGGTAAGAGCTCAAACCTACATATGGATGAATGATTACAATAAATATCGTCCACACGATTCACTGGGCAGATTATCACCGGTACAATATGCAGCACTTCATTCTTTTGGGGCTAGCCCCAAAAGAATGAAAAACAATAATTTTAAACAAGTTTTGGAAAATTAAGCAGTTCTAGTCTGGGGAAGCTTACACGCAGCGTGTTATCCTCTTGCTACTCCTTTTCGTCCCGCCTGGCGGGACAAAATTCTCGTACAATTCGGCTAAAAGCCAATTGCCAATTCTAAGAAGGAATTTCAGTTATGTAATGTTTCGATTTGCAGGTTATCGGCGAAAGTCAATAATGGGATAACGCTGCTTAAATTTGTATGCTGAAGTTCAGCGAAATAAAGTTAATGATTTTGATCTAAACAATTTTAAATCGGACAAAAAAAGATCCGTCGAAATTTACGGATCTTAATTATTTGTGTTTAATCACTTTTAGATATGAGGGTGTGAATAATCGATTTACCGGGTTTACAACTTGTTTTAAGAGGGATAAATTTTCTAAAATGTGACAATTTGGAGATTTTTTTACTTGCTCTCTGAATTTTAACAAGTGGTAATCATGGGATCCTTACTCTGGTTTAAAAATAGATTAGGCATGGCTTAATATTTAAAGAATTCCATGATCTGCAAAGCTGAAGTATGCTCCATTTGGGGTAAGAATAATATGGTCCAATACTTTTATGTCCAATAATTCACCCGCCTTTTTTATTTTTTGGGTCAACTGTTTATCAGTTTCACTAGGATTTAATGTTCCGCTTGGATGATTATGTAGTAAAATTACAGCAGTAGTCAGGCTTTTAAGGACAACGGCATATAATATACGTATATCCACCAAGGTAGCTGTAAGACCTCCGTTTGAAACCTCATAAATACCTTTTACTTTATTCGCGTTGTTAAGAAGCATTATTTTAAAGGTTTCATGTATTTCGATATTATTTTTATCCCATTGGGAATATGCTATTTCAGAAGCTATGAGTGAAGATGTTATTTTCGGATGCAAACTTGCTTTTAAATCTCCCTTGTAACTTATCGCAATTTCGTTAACTTTAGTTTTCATATTAACAATTTTAAAAGTTAATAAAAAGAGGGCGCTACTTTGGACGGAAACGCCCTCTTAATTTTAGATTAATCAGCTGAATTATTACTGCTTTTTACTCCTAACAAAAGAATTTCATTAGCTTCAACTTCGGTAACATAGTGTATTACCTTCACACTATCCTCATAGCTATGGGACTTCAATTTTCCGCTAACACCGATTTCCTTGGCCTTCCCGGCATATTTTTCGATAATTTCAGCGGTTTTACCCCATGCTACGATAGTATGCCATTGGGTAGTTTGCTTTTTTTCGCCCTTGTTGTTCTTATAATACTCATTAGTGGCGAGCGAAAAACGGGCTACTTTCCTGCCGTTTCCAAGTTGGGTAATTGTTGGTTCCTGACCAACATTTCCGATTAACTGTACATGATTTTTTAACGTGTTCATAATAAAAGAATTAAAGATTAATTATAGCCTGCCCGAACCTTTCAGACAGTTTACATTTCTGTTTTTTTTGAGGTGATTTACTTATTATATCCAGAGCGTTTTCCTTTTTTATTTTCTTTGGTGTCGCTTCATTTTGGATGTTTTTATACGATTTCATAAGATTCATTTTAGATTTACTTCCCATAGTGCCTCGCTGTTACCTTTTTTGTTGCTGATACATCTTCAAGAGTTGGAATTGATAAGGACTTATAAAAAGGAGGTACGACTGGCTTATGCAGTGCGTTCAATTTCCAACTATTGGTATTTTGCTTACTAAAAAGGGTAAGGACAGCGAGGGAGTGGGAGTAGGTTTAAATATCTTTTGCGAAGTACCAATAGATCGGAAGCGAAACCCAATAACATTGAAAGTCTAATCAGGAATTGATTTTGCCCTGTACTATGTTTAATAAATCTTAGATTTCCTCAAGGTGAAGGTGAAAAGTTTAGGTAGATATTTTATTAATTATAAAAATCGAGTAGTATTCAATCGGTTATTAAGAATATTCCATTTCTCAATAGAGCTATAGGAGCAATTTTAAAACCAAATATCTTTAATAGAAGATTTGTAAATCAATGGGGAATTTTACATGAGGAGGGTTAAGTGTGCATCCAATAACCTTTAACAAGAAATCACCCAAAGACGTAGAAAAAATATAATTTTAATCTTTGAGGGGTAGCATTCCAAATACTGAGGAAGACCAGTGTTAATAGCGGTTTTTTTAGTGTTAGGAGAACAGATACAGATAATAATGTTTAAAATTAAATTGAGATACTTAAATTATCCACCATAACTTACTTATATGGACACCACCAAAGAAGCCTTAAAGGAAAGAATTAAAGAGCTTACCTGTCTCTACGAAATTTCATCAATTATAGTAAATGCAGATGTAGAGCAGATACAACAGACTTTTAAGGCCATTGCCTTCAGTCTTAAAAAAGGCTTTCAGTTTCCCCTCCTCACGGAAATTGCCGTAAAAACGTCTTATGGAGTGATACAAACAGGTTCTATTAATGCGACATTGAACTTATCTTCTAATATAAATGTATTTAATAAGCCTAATGGAGAGATCATAGCATCCTTAAAAGATCATAAAAGCTCGTTTTTAAAGGAAGAAAAACAATTGCTGGACAGTGTCGCCTTAAAAATAGGAAACCTTCTGGAGCGCATTGAGATACAGCAGAACGAAATCTCTTTAAAAAGACAAATGGAACGTGCTGATAGGCTTTCCATTCTTGGGGAATTGACGGCGGGTATCGCCCACGAACTTAATACACCGCTCGCTAATATTTTAGGCTTTGCAGAGCTATTAAAAGAAGATTTTAGCGGCAACCAGCAGGTGCGTAGAGATCTTGACAAAATCATTAGTAATGCCATATTTTCACGAGAAGTGGTTAAAAAACTTATGTTCTTTGCCTGTGAGATGCCCCAGCAAATGAAGAAGGTGAATATCGTTCCAAGTATTAAAGATGCTATAACGCTGCTCGAACCCACCTTCAGAAAAGAAGAGGTAAAATACATTGTAAAAATTGAAGAAGAGGAATTATGGCTAAAAGCAGATACTATCCAACTCACACAGATTATTTTCAATTTGATCATCAATGCCATCTTTTTTTCTCCTAAAAATGGACTGGTTACCATTGAAGCACTTCAATCTAAAGATCAAATAATATTAAAAATTTCAGACGAAGGAATCGGATTGTCTGAAGAAGCCTTAGAAAAAGTCTTCCAACCCTTTTATACTACAAAGCCTATTGGCGAAGGGTCTGGACTGGGCTTAAGTGTAGTTCACGGCATTGTAGCAAGCCATAATGGTACTATTATAGCAGAAAACAACCCACAAAAAGGAGCAGTTTTTACAGTAAAACTCCCCAAATCTTAATTACTTATATGCATATGCTACTTAAAAAAGAGAATATATTAATTGTAGATGACGATATAAATATTTTGGAGTTGTTGCAGCGCCATTTACAGTCATGGAACTACCATACATACGGAGCAGTTTCTGTAAAAGAAGCGGTTCAAATCTTAAGAGATACAAAAATTGATCTGTTGATTACAGATTTAAGGATGCCTGAAATAGATGGTTTTGAATTGATCAAATTTGTTTCAGAGCATTACCCTAAATTACCAAAGCTTGTTGTAACTGGGTATCCTTCAGTACAGGATTCGCTTGTGACTTTAAAAGCAGGGGTGATAGAATACCTTACAAAACCATTTACTAAAGATGAATTGGGTGCTGCTATAGATAAAGCACTTGGTGTTGAAGAAGATTCTAATAGGATTTTCTCGAAAGAAGTGATTAAAAAAGATAATACCTATGGTGAAATCATAGGGAAATCAGAAAAGATCAATGATATTATACAAATCATTGAACGTGTAAAAGATAATAAAGCAACAATTTTTATCAAGGGTGAAAGTGGTACGGGGAAAGAACTCGTGGCACGGGCCATTCACTATCAAGGTAAGTTTTCAAGAGCGCCATTTATAGCCGTAAATTGTGGGGGTATTCCAGAAAACCTGTTGGAAGCAGAACTTTTCGGTTATACAAAGGGTGCTTTTACCGGAGCAGAAAAAAACCGTGATGGATTCTTTCAAGCTGCCCATGGCGGCACCATTTTTTTAGATGAAATCGGCAACGCATCAACCGCGGTTCAAACTGGCTTATTGCGTGTGCTTCAGGAAAAAGAGGTTGTGAAAGTGGGGGCTCAAAAAGCAGAGAAAATTGATGTCCGTATTATTGCTGCGACCAATAGTGACCTAAAGAAAATGATTAAAAGAGAAAGTTTTAGAGAAGATCTTTTTTACAGACTTACGGTTGTTGAAATTAATGTCGCTCCACTAAGAGAGCGCAAAGATGATATTCCTTTATTGGCTGATAAATTTTTGTTCAAATATGGTATAGAATATAAGGACGGTTTTGTGAAAATAAGCCCAGAAGCTTTAGCTATTCTACAGCGCTATAACTGGCCTGGAAACATTAGAGAATTGGAGAATGTGATACAGCGTGCTGTAATTATGTGTGATAAAATTGTAGAGGTTGAGCATCTACCAGATTCGTTGAAGTTTCAAATTGACTTCCCAGACGATAAGTTGCTTCCACTTAAAGAGATAGAAAGGCGGTATATCCAAAAAGTGCTTAACGCCACAGATAATAATAAAACCAAAGCCGCCGCTATATTGGGTATTGATCGTAAAACGATACGACAAAAACTTTCAGATCATTTCTAAGTGATACATTTTACCCCATACGGGTAATTATGCACCACTTCCTATTTTGACTTATATTTATAAGTAGCATATAAACCCTTGTTTTACAGGGGTTTTATTGTTTGTAGGTGGTTTTTTATTTCCCATGGTACAACCATTGCATCTTGGTAAATAAATTAGAACAATGATTATGAAAGCCAATCCATTTAATATATGTCCTACTTGCATACATCGGGAAACCTGTGTGCTAACAGATCAAAAGAGCCAAGTTTGGTCATGTAGCGAATATGAAGAAGAAGGAACCCAAAAAAATATTTCCTCACAATCTAAAGAAGCCATTATCAAGGAACAGAAATCAGAAGTTGTTATCTGCTAAACCACTAAGAAGACATGTTTGTAAGCATAACGAATACACGAAATCAGCAATAAATCAGAAATCTATAATATATACAATCAATAAAATAAAAGCTATGAAACAATATTTAATCGCCAGCCTATTAATGTTAGGAACCCTAAACATGCAGGCTCAAATAAAGACTGATAATAAACAAACTGATAATAAACAAATCGTACAAGTGGGTGATGTAATGGAATTAAATAAACCACGATCAGGTAATTACAACTATGTCAAATTTCCTAAATCAAATTTTATAATAAAAAAAGGGGGTATTCCCAACTTTAAAGAATTGTATGGCGAAGAAGTACTTGTAACTGAAATTAAATCCACAAAAAATGATGCTACTAAGATTAAAATAAAAAGAAAAGACGGTAAAAAATTTTTCAATGCATTTCCCAGCGTAACCGTGATCTTGCCTGATGCTTTAGATGCAGGTGAAATAAAATTTAAATAAAAAATAATCTATTAAATATGTTGACAACATTAGAACCCAAGAATTCGAAGAAGAAATTACCTTTAAGAGGAATGATGGAAAATGTGATGGAGCAATTTAACAGTGCTGCAGATCACATTGATCTTCATCCAGATATTCGTAAAATATTAAGTATTACAAACAATGAGATTTTAGTCAATTTCCCGGTAAAAATGGATAATGGCGAAGTGGAGATTTTTACCGGATACCGCGTACAGCACAACAATGCATTGGGTCCTTATAAAGGGGGTCTCCGTTATCACCCTACAGTGGATATAGATGCAGCCAGAGCTCTAGCTATGTGGATGACCTGGAAAACATCTCTTGCCGGTTTGCCATACGGGGGAGGTAAAGGAGGTATTCAGTTAGATCCTTCTAAATATTCTCAGGGAGAACTCGAGCGTATCACTCGTAGGTTTACGTTTGCATTAGCAGATAATATTGGGCCAGAACATGATATTCCTGCTCCAGATGTAAATACGAATGGTCAAACAATGGCGTGGATTGCGGATACTTATATGAGCACGCGGCCACCGGCAGAACGAAGTGCGAACCAGCATGTGGTAACGGGTAAGCCTGATGGTAGTGGTGGTCTTGAAGGGCGCGATAGAGCTACGGGATATGGGGTGTTTTTGACCATCAAATTCTGGACACAGCGTAATAATGAAACACTTGAAGGTAAAAAATTCATTGTTCAAGGTTTTGGGAATGTAGGTTACTGGACCGCACATTTTCTTGAAAAGGAAGGTGCAAAATTGGTGGCGGTACAAGACGCCTTGGGTAGTGTGGAAAATCAAAATGGCATTAGCGTTGAAAATCTTTCAGACTATATTAAATCCAATAATGGAAGTGTTGTTGAATTTCCAGAAGCATACGCATTAGATAAAGAAGAGTTTTTTGGCACAGAATGCGACATCTGCATCCCGGCAGCATTGGGAAATCAGATTACAAAAGACAATGCCCCAAATATTAAAGCGCGTTTAATTGCTGAAGGTGCCAATGGACCTACCAACGTAGAGGGTGAGAAAATTTTATTGGAGAGCGGTATAACTATTATCCCAGACATATTGTGCAATTCTGGTGGAGTTGTAGGTAGCTATTTTGAATGGTTACAGAACCGAAATGGGGAGCTGTGGCAACTGGAAGAAGTAATGACAAAGCTTCATAAAAAGATGAAAGAATCTTTTGATAAAGTTTATGAATACTCTGAACGTGAATCTATTGATTTGCGTACGGCAGCTTATTGCATTGCCATTAAACGCATTGCAAAGGCTTACATCCAAAGAGGTATTTTCCCATAAACTATAATCCCCTAAAATATAAAAAGACATGAAGTACGGAAGCTTAATAATAGAAAAGAAGGAGTATGTGTATTTAAAGCGTATTCTAAATATTTCGGGTTATGCGGAAGATCTAGAAACTAGAAGATCAGTGGGAAAACTACTTGAAGAATTAAAAAGTGCAATGATAGTAGATGAAGTAGATATGCCTGAAGATGTTGTTCGTTTCAACAGTTCGGTTACGGTTTCTTCGAATAAAGGATGGAAAAAATCTTTACAGCTTGTTATACCCTCAGAGAAGGATTTGAAACACGATAAAATATCAATTCTTACCCCAATGGGCTCAGCCCTTGTAGGGTATTCAGAAGAAGATACAGTTGAGTGGGAATTTCCGAATGGAAGACAACATCTTAAAATTGATGTTGTAAAACAAGATGAGAATCAGAAGAGAATTGAAGTGCCTATTTAAAAAGAGAACATTATGAAAGCATTTGAAACACAAATATATAATCATGATCACGATGTAGATGTGAGCCATAAGATAAATACCATAGAACTGGATAATTGGATCAACCACTTAAAATACATCAAAAAGGAATTACAGAATCTTATTGATTTATGTGCAAATGATTTGAGCAAAAAACTGGGAGATGAAAGCATTCTTAAAAAATTTAAAAAGAAAAAAACTGAAAACGATACGTTATTGAGTGCCCTCCACAACTATATGAGTTCAAGAGATGGAATAGTCGAGTGTGAAGATACACAATGCGATATGGCATTTATCACAGATCATGAAAGTTACAGGCGCAGTTATTTATACCATTTAGACAAGTACAGAAGATTGAAGGATGAATTTTTTAGTAAAGTGAAGGGTAAGTTTTCATTGATTAATGATTTTCAAATTAATGACTAAGTAAAGCACAATTGAAAATCACATTGTCTTATAAAAATGACGCTCATAGAAAACTTTGCATTAAAAAAGATCTCATAGAATTGAGTCAATGGATCGATACAATCGAAAACATAAATGCTGAGTTCGATCATTTAAAATTAATCGAGAAACAACTCATTCAAAATAATACTATACGGATTCACCTTCAGGGTTTGCGTAGAAAAAATACTTTAGTAATGGGTTCATTCTGTCAATACGAGCAAGAATTAAGAAAAGAATTTATATATGGGAAGCAGGAATATGATTTGGCCAGAGCAAAAGAACACGAGAAAAGAAGAGATCATTATTCCGTATTGATACATGAGTTCAGAAAGCTAAAAAGAATAATTTATGAAAACCTATCTAAGTATCACCGCAGATAAAAAACAAATGTTATGAAAAAGATTCTTATACCACTGGATTTCAAATTCAATAGATACCATGCTATTGAATATGCAGTTAAATTTTTTAAACCAGAGGAGTGTGAATTTTATTTTCTCAATACATATACCTATAATATTGGGGGATTAAATGCCCTACAACTTCTGCAGGCAGATGATGATTGGTTTGAGAAACCAAAAAATGATTCTATTGATGGTTTGGGCGGTGTAATCCAAAAATTTACTCAAACCAGTCCAAACAAAAAGCACCGCTTCAATGCAATTTCTGAGTGTTCGGATTTGATTGAAGGTATCTGGAAAACAATCAAAGAAGTTAATATTGATTTAGTGATTCTTACCTTAAAAAACAGGATAGATAATAAAGTTGACAGATATAGCCGAAATGCAAAAAGAGTACTGGAAAATATCAGGGAATGTCCTGTTATGATAATACCTTCCTCTGCACATTTAAAGAAGTGTCCGGAATTTGTATTGATTTCCAACTTCGAAATCGAAATGCCTGAAGCCAAAATTGACAATTGGTACGAGCTTGTTAAAATTGCTAAAGGGACAGTCAAGCTCGTCGTTTTATGTGGATTAAACAGAATGACACCTATCCAAAAGGCTAATTTAAAAAAAGTTTGTTCTCAGATAGAGGTATATACAGGAACCTCAATAAGTACAGAATATCTAGAAACAGAAGATGATTTAAAACATTTTGTTAATAGCCATTCAGAATATATCATATGCGTTATGGACAGAAGACCAGATTTTTGGAGAAGATATGGTCTTAGTCAATCCAGGATAATCAATCTGGGTCCTTTCGAAGCTACGCCGTTAATAGCACTCCACCGTTAATTTATATCGATTAGTAAAAGAAAATTTAATAGAATTATATATAAATGTATTTTTTCATTATTATGGGAAGTGATGAATGAACCCCATATTTCATTAATTAAATTTGCAATATGGTTATATTAAGAAAAAGATGAAATTGGATATCGTACAAGAAGCTATTGATTTTGAAAAGTCAAAGATGAGCAATATGACTACCAGCGATCGTGTAAATGCATCACGTGAAGCAAAACGATTTATTTTAGGCATTAATGAAATTTATAAAGAAACGAATGATTCAGATTTAATGGATCTTATGAAACGGTTAACTGAAAAAAAGAAGAAAATAGAAGTACGGTTAAAGGGAAGGCAAGAAACTATTTAATTGATTGCTTTATTATAAAACATGCTTTTTTTAGAGATGTGCGCATAAAAAAGTATTGAAATCAAAATCTAATTCTGCTCTATTTATCTCGTTTTTTGATTTAATAAAAATGTTGAAATGAGAGTTTTCACTAAACTCTGCCTGGACTTGTGTATGGTTTAAATATCCTGTCTACTTCGTCAAAAATGCTAGACCTGTCAGCTAGAACAATGAGTATGTCTTCTGCTTCAATTCTTGTTGTACCGTTAGGTATTATATAGCCATCATCTCTTTTAATCATTGCTATAATTGCATTTTTAGGAAACCCTAGTTCTACAATTTTCTTATCTACTGCAAAGCAGTCACGAGTTATTAACATTTCTTTCATTTCGGCCTTAGGATTCTCTGCCAATAGTAAATCCGTTGGGGTCAATTTCTTGGCCTGTACGGGTAATGAAACATTTAGCCATTTTGCAACAATTGAAAGGGTCGTTCCTTGAATTAAAATGGATGTAACTGAAATGAAGAATACAACGTTAAAAATCATATGCGCCTTATCAATTCCCGCCAAAAGCGGATAAGTAGCAAAGACAATAGGAACAGCGCCCCGCAATCCAACCCAGGAAATGTAAAATCTTCGTCTCAATTTCATTTTGAAAAACATAAGGCTAAGAAATACACCAATAGGCCGAGCAACAAATATCAGAAATAATGAAATGAGTAGTCCAATACCCATATACGGGATGATTTGAGAAGGAAAAACAAGTAAACCTAAAGTTAGGAACAGAACAATTTGCATTAACCAGGCCAGGCCATCAAACATTTTCAAGATGGTTTTTTTATGTATTAGGTCCTGATTACCTAGGTAGACCGAACAAATATAAATGGCTAGAAATCCGTTACCACCCACAAAATCTGTGGCAGAAAATGTAATGAACATGAGGGCGATAACCAAAACAGGATAAAGCCCTTCAAAGTCAAGTTTTATCTTATTGATTATGAATTTGCTCAGCATACCAAAGGCAAAACCCGCGATACCACCCAGAATCATTTGTTGTAAAAATACCGGGATTATAGATAATACACTTTTGTCTTGATTGACTACTAAAGATAAAAATGCAATAGTCAACACATATGCCATAGGGTCGTTACTACCACTTTCTAATTCCAAAGTGGGTCTAAGATTGGTTTTTAAGGCGACGCTTTTTGAACGTAGAATTGAAAATACGGCTGCTGCATCGGTTGATGACACAATGGAACCCAATAACAGACTTTCATAAATTGTGAAGTCAGTAAGAAACCATACAAAGGTGCCTAAAGAAATTGCTGTTAGTAAAACACCAAATGTCGATAATACAATCCCTTCACGTAGAATAGGTTTTACGGTTGTCCAATGGGTATCAAGCCCCCCAGAAAACAAGATAAAGTTAAGGGATACTATGCCAATGAATTGAGCAAGTTTAGGATCATCAAAATGAATATCTCCTATACCATCAGAACCCGCCAACATTCCAATTGCTAAAAAGAGCAATAAAGTAGGAACACCAAACTTATAAGAAGTCTTACCTGCAACAATACTTACAATAAGCAGTAATGAGCCAATTAATAATATGTTTTCAATCGTTAAATGCATTATATTTCTTAATTCATAAAGATAAGAGGGTAACTATATTTATCCAATTCAGGTTTACTTCTTCAGAAATCTTTTTATTCTCCATAGAAAAAGGGTAATTCCACATGTGTATTTGAAAACATCTAAGGGAACCGGCATTCTTCCTAATTTCAAATGATAAAAAAAGGTAGTAGATGCACAAGCTGTTCTCTGCTTTTTACAATCAATTAAATCAGATTATTTTGTAATTTCAAGATATGCAGAAATTGATGAATGGGGGCGTTTACAGCAAAATGATTTGAGTAATGTATTGAGTGGTTTTATTTAACTCGTACTGCTTGTGTAGTAAATGAAAGTCCTTGTTGGCTCATCGTGGAGCTCATTATTGCTTCAAATAATGGTTCTGAGCAGTTTTTTGGTATTTTCCAATCAAACATAAAGTTTGATCCTGTGCCTCCAGAAATGTCTATTTCATCAATAATTATCTCTGTGGTTTCCATGGGTGCTAAAAATATGGGCTTGTCAAAATATTTTCTGATTGATTTTCCGTGAGTGTCGTAATATTCAGCTTTTAAAATATATATGGTATCCGAATCGCTGGTATTTCTTAAACTTACCATTGCTGTTAAGTTGTGAGTTTTATGTTCTGAAAGACTATAAATCTGTGAGTAAATAGAAAGATAAGATTTTCCGAATTCAAGCGAATCTTCTGTATTTATTACCGCGTTTCGTTTTGACCAGTTTTCTGGGTTCATCGAACTAACTTCTTTATTTTCATTACAACTGAAAATAAAAAGCACTATTAATAATGATAAATAACTTATTTTCATTCTGGTCTATATAAGTTTTGTAAAAATACGCGATATTATTAAGTATAAATTACAATTCATTCTTGAGGTTTAAAAAGTACACGTATCATTAATTATAAAACATTTTATCTTAAAAATAAATGTGCCTGTCTCATTAAATTCTCGCTCCCGCAATAAAAAGGAACGCGCTGGTGAAGCTGGGTGGGCTGGTGATCAAGAATACTTTCATGACCATTCCTACATACTCCTCCTGCTTGCTCAGTAATAAATGCTTTAGGATTGCATTCGTAAAGAATACGTAATTTTCCTTCTGGTGCGGTAGTACCTTGAGGATAAAAATAGATACCTCCCAGGAGCATATTTAATAGTAGTTTTTATATTATTATGATAACGGCATAATAAAGGATGAACCTAAATATTTTACAAAAGGTTTAAATCTTGAAAACGAGAAATTAATGTATAGTATATGTTGTTTCCTGAGATTTATTAGTTCAAGTCTTGCAAAAATTCTATAGGGCTCCACGCAAATTCTATGAAGTAGCCTAATTGATGAATGATTCAGTGAAGTCCAAACCTTCTAAATACCTGGCGCTATCATTGATTTTTAATTGTTGTGTAATTTGCTCACTACCAATCAAAACCATATCTAAGTTTAACACCATACGAGACGGGTTTAATATCATTAAGGTAAGCAGTAGAGTTGTTTTGATTACACGAGGTAAATACTGAATTAAAAGTAAAAGTATCTGGCTCTTCAGTACGATAATCTATAAGGTTTTGATCCTTTTCAATTTTGTTGATATTATTTAAACCGTAATCGAGATAAATACCTAAATAAACAGAGTTTTTAGGGGTTAAAACCTGTTTTATGCCTGCTTCAAAAATGGTGCTGAAAGCTGTTTTTAATTGAAGATCACCTTCTGTTATATCCTGATTATTCTGATTAACAAAACCCATAAATGCAGGATTAAAAAGTTCTGCATTATACTGCTGATAAAAGCCACTTGTTCTCAACGACCGATAGTAGCCATCATATTTGGCAGATAACATGAAACCTGCCTGTGCACCAACTGTGGCATAAAATCGGGTTCCGGTACCAGTAGTTTCAAATTGGATTTGCAGGGGGATATTCGCATAATAAGCTCGCTGTTGCTCGACATAATTCATGGCAACATAGCGAAATTCAAATGTTTCACCTTCCAGGTCTGTAGTCGTATAGGAATCGCTTAATGTATGAAAGTTTGCACCCGACTCATAATATTGAATAGAACCTCCGGTAATTATGCTGATATTAGACGACAAATAGCGACTGTAACTAATACCTATTGCGCCGCCATCGCCCTGAATGGTTGTCGCCCCTTCTAAATCATATTTCAAAGTAGAAATAGTTCCCTTGGCAAAAATTGATAACTCATTATTCTGCTGGGCGTTTACCTGATTAAAACTTGCCAATCCCACGATTAGGGCGATTATATAATATATTTTATTATTAGATTTCATTTGTTGTTTTATAAGTGTTGTACAATTCTTTCAATTATATCCCGCTCGCTGGTTAGAAAGCGGGATTTGTAATTTTACTGTACAATAAGTTTGAAGGATTTTTCTCTTGAATTTGTTTTTGCTATTACCATGTAAGCTCCTGCCGGTAGATCTGGTATTTGAACTTCTGTTACCTTTAAATTAGACTGCACACTTTGTAATGCAACACCAGATAAGTTGTAAACTGTTATTTGTAAGGTGTTAAGTTCGTCTTTTGGCAAATCTGCCAGAAGGGTAAAGTTTCCTCCCACAGAAACAGGATTAGGGTAAGCCTTCATAGAAAAAGATTCTTTTAACTGGATCTGGGTACTACAGGTCTGTAAAATTTCTCCATCTTCAGTTGTCATCTCTACTTTGAAAACATCATTAGGATTCAGCCTATCTCCGCGATCGTCACCTGCTGAATAATATTGGTTTTTACTTACTATATCCCCATTTTTATACCAAACATATTTAGTAAACCTATACCCCCCGTTAGTTTCCGGATTGTTGTTTACCAGCAGAACATTATTGAATTTCTGAATAACGATATCTTCAAAATTAAAGCGCTTCTCGACGGTAATCTCATAAGACTGTGATGCCACACCATTTTGAGAAATTACATCAACTTTTTGATGATACAGGCCGGGAGCCGGAGTGTTAATATTGAATTTCTTTGACGGACTTACAGCTGCATTGGGCTCAGTTTCAACCTCGATCTCCATACTTGTTGAGATGTCGTCACATTCAATTAAGTAATAGATTTTGCTATTAGGTTTATCGTAAACCTTTTTGTTAATCATTAATTTATGCGCAAGAGCATCATTACTTTCAATAGTAAGTATTCTGGTAATGTCTTCTGCCGGCAGATAATTATTGTTTCCTTGTTGTGAGGCAGTAATGGTTACCTCTCCTGAAGATATTAGATTTACAAACCCGGTTGTAGTAATTAAAGCTGGTGAATCATTGCCATTAAACATATAATCATAACTTACTGATAAACCTGAAGAAGCTTTAGCTTCTAACTGAAAATCTTCATCTTTTTCCAGCTTTTTTAATGGTATTGCATCAAAAGAAATATGTTGTGAAGCTTTATCAATTGTCAGCGTAGCCGTGAGAACTTTGTCATTATAGTTGTTTTGGGTAATTCTGGCAGTTACTGGGTATGTCCCGGCATTGATTTGACCATTGTTATTATATTCTACGGTTGCACCATCAGGAAGATTAGTTACCTCTAATGAATGTACCATTCCGTCGTAGGTGAACATCTTACTTTGCAGGGCAAGATCTTTAAACTCGGCATCGCTAATGATTAAAGAAACTTCTTTTGTAGCAGCCTTATAATTTCTCGTTTCCTGAGCTGCAATAGTTATTTTATAAGTACCTGAATTGATATAACCTTGCTCGGGAGAATAGGTCAGTGCTGTTTCCTCATGATTAAGACCGGCTACTGTATTTTTAATCTTACCGTCAAATATGTAAGTCTGAATTTCATCTGCGGTAATTATAGCTTTTGCCCGGGTTATTGTCAGTTTTGCCTTACTGAATGCAAGTTCATAATTGCTGCTAACTTCCAGGGTTCCCTGACTGATTTCATATTCCGCCACATCTTCTCCAGCTTCACGTACAAGTGATCCGGTAATTGCATCGCTGCCTACCAAGGCTCCTGAAGTGATGGTATAAGTAAGGGCAGGATCAGTTTCTCCATAGATCTTGGTTTTTGCATCTGCTGCAATGCTTATCGCCGCCTTTGTGATGGTCAGTTTTGCCTTGCTGAATGCAAGTTCATAGTTGCTGCTAACTTCCAAAGTTCCCTGATTGATTTCGTATTCCGCCACATCTTCTCCAGCTTCACGTACGAGTGCACCGGTAATTGCATCGCTGCCTAACAGGGCTCCTGAAGTAATGGTGTAGGTAAGAGCAGGATCAGTTTCTCCATAGATCTTTGTTTTTGCATCTGCTGCAATGCTGATCGCTGCCTTTGTGATAGTCAGTTTTGCCTTACTGAATGCAAGTTCATAGTTGCTGCTCACTTCCAGGGTTCCCTGATTGATTTCGTATTCTGCCACGTCTTCCCCAGCTTCACGTACGAGTGCACCGGTAATTGCATCGCTGCCTACCAGGGCTCCTGAAGTAATGGTGTAGGTGAGGGCAGGATCTGCTTCTCCATAGATCTTTGTTTTTGCATCTGCTGCAATGCTGATCGCCGCCTTTGTAATGGTCAATTTTGCCTTACTGAATGCAAGTTCATAGTTGCTGCTCACTTCCAGGGTTCCCTGATTGATTCCGTATTCTGCCACGTCTTCTCCAGCTTCACGTACGAGTGCACCGGTAATAGCATCGCTGCCTACCAGGGCTCCTGAAGTAATGGTGTAGGTAAGGGCAGGATCAGTATTTCCATAGATCTTGGTCTTGGCATCTGCTGCAATGCTGATCGCCGCCTTTGTAATGGTCAATTTTTCCTTGCTGAATGAAAGCTCATAATTGCTGCTAACTTCCAAAGTTCCCTGATTGATTCCGTATTCTGCCACGTCTTCTCCAGCTTCACGTACGAGTGCACCGGTAATTTCATCGCTGCCTACCAGGGCTCCTGAAGTGATGGTATAAGTAAGGGCAGGATCTGTTTCTCCATAGATCTTGGTCTTTGTCTCTGCTGCAATGCTGATCGCTGCCTTTGTGATGGTCAGTTTTGCCTTGCTGAATGCAAGTTCATAATTGCTGCTAACTTCCAAAGTTCCCTGATTGATTCCGTATTCTGCCACATCTTCTCCAGATTCACGTACGAGTGCACCGGTAATAGCATCGCTGCCTACCAGGGCTCCTGAAGTAATGGTGTAGGTGAGAGCAGGATCTGTTTCTCCATAGACCTTGGTCTTTGCATCTGCTGCAATGCTGATCGCTGCCTTTGTGATAGTCAGTTTTGCCTTACTGAATGCAAGTTCATAGTTGCTGCTCACTTCCAGGGTTCCCTGATTGATTTCGTATTCCGCCACGTCTTCTCCTGACTCACGTGCGAGTGCACCGGTAATTGCATCGCTGCCTACCAAGGCTCCTGAAGTAATGGTGTAGGTGAGGGCAGGATCTGCTTCTCCATAGATCTTTGTTTTTGCATCTGCTGCAATGCTGATCGCTGCTTTGTCTACCTCTAAGGTTTGAGTAATGGGGGAGGCAGCAAAATAGTTGTCATTTCCTTCCTGGGTGGCAGTTATTTTTGTACTTCCGGCTTTAAGAATCGTTGCCTCATTACCAGTGATTGAGACAACATTAGGATCTTGAGCTGTATATGTTACAGTTAATCCCTGGTCTGTTTTTTCATTGCCTAACGTAAATTTATTATCACCATAGACCTTCGAGGCAATTTCAGGGAAAGTTATATTTTGATTTAATTTATTGATGGTAGTAAAAGACCATGTATTTGATGCGACCCCGGGAAAATTATTTTCATAGGTATCTTTAACAACACCGTTGCTTAGGGTTACAAAGATTTTGGTATTAACAGGAAGTTTTTTAGTTAAGTTTAAAGAGAGGGTGAGACCGTCCTCTGAAATTGAAAATTGATCACGCTCTTCTTGTATTGTCAAGTCATAAGTTTGTATAACCCCTTCGCTATCTGAAAGAGTCACAGTCCCGGTTTCATTCAAACTAACAGTCTCGTCAAAAGTCACGGCTATAGACGGTTGTAGATCGACATTTGTTGCATTGTCTGCTGGATCAAATGTTTGTACTACAGGGCCTGTTTTATCTGTAACTTGTATAGTAAACTCCTGAGTAGAACTGCCCGCTTCATTAGTAGCTTTAATTACTACAGGATGTGCTCCTAATTGCGATTTTCCAGGGATTCCCGATAAAATTGCACCTGTTTGTAGTCTGTACACCTGATTGGAACTAAATATAGCATAAACCAATGCTCCCGATGAAGTGAACGATATACTCCAGACATCATCGGTATTACTTTCTGAAATTGTTTCAAATATGGACCATGTGGGGTCATATTTTCGTACTCCGCCCCCGCTTAATGACAAGTAAAAATTTCCATTAGAGTCAATTTTAACCGATGTCACATCATTTGGCAAGTCGCTAAGTACAGAGGTGAGGGAAGTACCGTCATATTTTAAGACGCTTCTTCCCCCGTAAGTCGCAATATATAGATTGTCATTCTCGTCCAGACACATACCGAAAGGTCCATAACTAGGTATACCATCTGTACTATCTAAAATAACCTCTCCGCTTTTGGTGGTTTTATCAATTTTAATGATTTGTCTGCCACTATAATTCGCAGCGTAGATATAGTTGTCTTTTTCTGCCAATGAGAGGATACCACCACTTACAGAATAGAAGGTTTCTTCGCTCGCTTCCGGATTATTTATTGGGATGCGCGTAATAGAGTTGGCGGCATTATAGTACCTTGGGATGTATACATAGCCGTCAGAAATCATAAGTGCATATACAGAGCCAGGCGTCAAATCCGCTTTCCAAGATATCGTGTTCCCATCAGGGGTTATTTTAAAGATTTCAGTTCCGTTTTGTCTTATAGCATATATATTCCCATCGTCATCACCAGCCACACCACTTAAATATGCATCTGAAGGAATTGCTCCTACCACAGTTGCAGAACTTTGACCGTTTGAACTAAAACTCAACCATTCAGGTAAAGTTGTAGCCGTAAGTTTAGTTTCCAGATCTCCTTCCTGTGAGGCTACAATGGAATAAGAATAATTATTATTATATTCTACTTCTGTTACAGGCGAGGAGCTTATTTCGGGTTCTTTAGATGTCTTAAAATTTACCTGAGTGCCGTAAGTGGTGCCATCTGCATTAGTAGCGTAGGTTCGAACGTAATAAACGGTATTTTTGTTAAGATTAGTTATATTTTTTTCAAAAGCCCCTATACCTGTACCTGATTCTATTTTAGAATCCGAAGTAGTAGGATTACCTGCAGTATTGTAAACGAATCCGCGATCAGTTACAGTTGAGCCACCATCATTAGTCACCTCTCCTGAAAAAGTTGCAGTTTCCCCTAAGATATTGCTGATTGCGACGCTGCTAACTGCAGGGGTGGAGACAGCCGCGGGACCAACTACCAAATTGTCAAAATTCAGATTAAGAAGGCCGGAAAAATTAAGAGTTACTGATGTTACTCTAACATTTTTATTTAAAGTCACCTGAGAATTGGCACTGTATGTTTCGCTGGCAAGACTTGAACCATTATATGAAACAGACAGATAAGGAGGATCATAAGATGAGGAGTTCGTATACTTCAACCATACTCCATAAAATTGAAATTTTTCGCCATCCTTTCTTTTGATGACAACATTAGTGGTTGCAGCGGTGCTATAAAGAATATTAGAACTGTTATCAGAGCCGCCCGTATTGGCAAATTCCCACCCACCATTACCGGCATTGGTTATATGATAGTCTACACCACCTATGTTTACTTCAGCAGTTTGCTTCCAAGATGGTACACCGGGGTATTCTATAAATGTAGGTGCGGAAGTAAATTGTTCAGTCGTTTGAGCCTGTAAGCTCATTGAAATTAATAAGATGAAAAGAAAATAAAAATATGGCGAATTAGAAGACTGCCATAAATTGAAGAGAGGAGTTTTTTGTTTCATTGTTGTAATAAATAGTTTGAAATGGGTTAAAAATTGACTTTATATAAATTTTGAGGCAAATAATGTAGTGCTAGTGAAGAATCAATAAATAAGTTTGATCATCGATTCTATTTGTAAGTCTTAACTTACTGAGTAGATATGTATTCACAGTTATGAGTATCAATAATTGGGGTGTAAATATTAGAAAGTTATTTTTAATTTAAAATAAAAATTCACATTTTTTTCACATTTAAATGGAATTAAACGTTTATATGTGTTTTTAGACGAGTTTTTGATCTGAATTTATAGTGAATGTTAAAATGAGGTATTGTCAGAAATGAACTTTGAAAGGGATGATTTTAATATTTAGAAGTAATTAATTAAGCCTAATTTATTTATTTCATCATCGTGTTTTATACCGTTCGGATAAATGCGCTTGTTGCATTTTCTAAACTTCATCGAGATACTGACCCCCAAATTTGATCTGATCAAAACTATTTTGGTTTATTCGATCAATTGAGTGCATTAATTTTTTGTGCCTGGTATCTTCAACCGAAAAGAAAGATAATTGCTTAGTATCATCGGGGAATGAGAGCAAGAGCAATAAGGCCGGCTTTTTGTAATGATGCCCCGTTTTAAAAATAGGTTGTATTCCTTCTATGGCAACTTTGGTTAGAGTAAGGGTAGAATTTGAAGCTACCCGCAAATGCATAGTTATTCCCGGATTATATTGTGTCAGATCTTGTCATGCTGGTTAGTCTGCAAAAAAGTATAAGATCTGTACGCAGCTTTAAGGAAATTTTAGATACAGGTGTCGCGATGCGCTCGCGTACGCCTTCATCATTTTCATACATTTGCTCAAAAGAGCGAGTTACGGCAATTTTTTTTGGGTCACTTCTTCCTGGTTCAAGGTAGGTATTCCATTAAGATCACGTTGCAGTCGTTGACCAACGATAGTCATTTCCTTTAAAACATACTGATTGGGTAGTTGTACTAAATCCCATGCGCTTTGCACATTGATATACTGAAGTTTATTTTAGTAACTTTTCCTATGCCCCAGACATCTCCAATAGTTGTCCACTTTAATGCTTTTCTATTTATGGGGAGAGTCCAGAACATAGGTTCCATTCGTACGAGTTGCAAATTTTTTAGCAATTTTACTGGACTCTAAGTTGTCGCCAACTTTAGCATCAATGATCACATTGAAAATTAGAAAGAGGCCTATTCCAAGTTTACCATGGAGTTTAAAAGGATTAAAATATTTAAGACGCTCCTATTTCACAGCCATATTGTATGTTTCGATAAATAGCGATTTTCAGAAATATCTAACTTACCTTTTGGTATGGTATATTTTAAAGGGTTAATACAGGATAATGAGCTGTATTCATATAAATACCTATCGAGAAATGTATTCTTCTCAAGACTTATACAATTGAAAAAATGAAGGTAATGGTTTATCTTAAAGTAAGATTCAAATTCTGATAATAAAGAAGTATTAACATGCTTTCCGGGGTTTTATGTAAATTGATTGGTTTCATTTTAATTATACTTAAATAGTATTAAATTCGTAATTGCGTGAAGCATTCAAAGTTATCACAGCGTTCATTCAAAAATTTGTCCGATCCGGTGACCTATAAAATAAAAATAATCATAAGTTACTGATTAACAACGATTAATAAGTTGAGGTAGCATCCTGCCACCCCGACAATTACGGTGTCAATGAACACCAAAATATAGCTAATCTTATGAAAATCAAGGATTTTAATTTTTCTTGAAATCATAAGATTGGCTTTAATATCAAATGAAAGGTTACCTATTCGGTTACCTGATTTATTACCAGAATTTTCACTACATTGGTAATTCAATAGACTTGACTTTCGCAGCGATTTGACTTTCGTAAACAAATCGATTATTCACTTAAAGCGAGAGTTTATGCAGACTTCCAAGACTTTTAGCATTCATTTTTGGCTGAGTATGGCCAAGAAAAAAGATGGTTTGGCACCCATTTATGCCCGTATTACGGTTGATGGAAAACGTGCCGAAATCAGTTTAAAACGATCCACATCGGTTACCTATTGGGATACCCGTTCCAAGAGAGCTAATTCGAGAACTTCCGAGGGGAAAGCCCTTAACGTCTATTTAGATCAAGTCTATTCCGATTTATTGGAATGCCACAAACAGCTTCTGGGCGAATCCAAATACGTTACCGCCCAGGCCATCAAGGCCCGGTATCTCGGGGAAGATGAACAGCACAAAACGCTGCTTCAACTGGTTTCCTACCACAACAAGAATATGGTTTCGGTACTCAAGCCCGGCACGTTGAAGAATTATTTCACTACAGAGCGCTATATCAAACGTTATTTGAAGAACAAGTTGAAAACCAATGACGTTTTCCTAAAACAATTGTCCTACAAATTCATCATTGACTTTGAACAGTTCCTGCGCAACGGAAAATCCATAAATCGTTCCCAGCCCCTTAAAAACAATGGGGTTATGAAACATTTAGAGCGATTAAAAAAGATGATGAACCTTGCCCTTCGGTTGGAATGGATCGAGAAAGACCCTTTTGTAAGGTTCTCGTTAAAGTTCACAAAACACCAACGGGCATTTCTGTCCCAATCGGAACTTGAAATCTTGGAATCCGGTCAGCTTTCAAAAGGGATGCACCAAAAAACGAGGGACGTTTTTGTTTTTGCCTGTTATACAGGATTATCCTATATCGACGTGAAATTGCTTTGCGACGACCATATTGTACGCGGCATCGATGGGGATTACTGGATATTCACAAAAAGGGAAAAGAATGATGAAGCGGTGAAAATCCCACTTTTGGACAAAGCACTTGCTATCCTGAAAAAGTATGACCAAGAACCTAAAAGCAAGCAAGAAAAACTGCTACCGGTGTTTTCCAATCAGAAGACTAATAAATATTTGAAGGAAATAGCGGCAATCCTAAAAATCAATAAAAAGCTTACGTTCCACGCGGCAAGGCATACGTTTGCAACCACCGTGACGCTTTCCAACGGTGTGCCCATTGAGACCGTTTCAAAGCTTTTGGGGCATACAAAGCTTTCCACAACGCAAATCTATGCCCGGGTCATCGAGCAAAAGGTATCTTCGGATATGCGTTCATTGCGCAGTAAATTAAACACCACGAACACGGCCGAAACAAGGGTGCATTATCAATAATTCGGTTTGGAAAGCACCTTTTAGGTTCTAATCCAGTCGGCACTCTTATTTTTTCTTGTTTGATTCCTTGCAGATTTTGGTTTTTTATTAAGCCATAAATTTCTGCGTTAATTCATTTTATTTATCGGTCAGCTGAGTCAACCAAAACCAAACCGTGGGCAAATGTAGCCACGTCCCACCGCTTGGTCAAGGCCAGACCCTTCGGGATGCCGAACATTTTTCTGCGAAAAATAACCGCTCATACCTTGCCCTTTCCTTCCCGTGGCTGTTAATGCCCTGTTTTGGTATTGCTCGTTGCCTTACTAGCTGCCAAAACGATTTAAAATAATGTTTAACTTAAAATTTTTAATTATGGCAACAACAGTAAAACAAAATGGAACTGCAAAAAAGGAAAATGCATCCGTTAAAAAAGGAAGTACAGAAAAAGTTGACCGATGAAGCTATCGGAAAAACCGCTTCATCAGAAAAAGCGGTAACATCCAAAAAGGCTAGCATTAGTTTGGACGACCGGATTCAAAATTTTGAAAAGCTGAGAGGATTGGCCACGCAACGGGAACGGTTGACCCAAACCTTGAACGAGTTGACGAAGTTCAACTACAATCAAGGGGATTCAGCTTCGTTTTACATCCGGGATTCCCACAATTCGGAGTTTAAAACGACCAATACGAACCTTATCAAATTGGTTACAACGCACTTACAATCCACTTTGGAGGAAAGAAAGTCTGAAATTGAGGAACAGATTTTACAATTTGAGCTTTAAGGTAACTTTAAATCCTTAAAGAAGAAAACCTACTTCACAGGAGTAGGTTTTTTAATGACATAAATAGTCAAGTTTGTTTAAATAACCAATCGCAAAATTCGTAAAATACCATTGATAAAAGTGAATACCTATATGTAATTGTAGAGATAAATTTTAAAGAAAAGAATTGATCTCCCGCAATATTAATATCTTTAACAAAATTTTTGATATATGACTATTAAATATGCGTCCCTTAATCATATAAATCATAGAGACTCTTCAATAAGAGATATTAACATTACACATAGCGACTCCTTAAAGGAATATACTGACAAGCTTTTTAAGGAAATAACGGAAAGCCCTAGAAAAAGACAGTATATATTTTCTAGTTCAAAATCAGAAGTAAGAAATGTCCTGGATGATATTGTTACAGATAACGACCGAAAAAAAACAATTAATTTGGCTGCTCAACGGCTCTTAAATAAAGAAAAAGATGCTCAACAACAACTCGACAATAAAAAATTAAAAGTTGATATTTTAAAAGGTAGTTTGTTCCAGGCATATGTTGAAATAGACGGAAAGGAAAATATTATTATTTGTAAAGCCGATCATAATGAATTTCTTGATGAAAATTCCCTTACGATTCGTAGTGGATTACCTTGGGATAAAAAGATTTTTAAAGCAGCTTTGATACATTTGAAAGATGGAATTGTTGCTGATGAAGTTGATGTCCTCGATGCTAACTTATCTAAATATTGGTGGAGAGAATTTTTAGAGCTTGAAGCTAAACATACAGATGCTTTTAATACAGAAAAATCTATGGATTTTTTTGACACCCGTGTTTTTAGCGGGATTAAAAAGAAACATCCAGCTGATTATCGTATTCTCAGAAACAGTTTCGTTGGTTACTATCGTAGGAAGGATATATTTGAAATAGAAGATTTTATAGAAACTCTTTTCTCAAATTATGAACCTGAAGATGAAAATTTAAAAATTGATCCCTTAGTTGCTAAAATTAGATCCTTACCATCTAGTCTAGGCTTCGATAGATCATTCGATATTTCAAAAAAGCACATTAAAAAAAGAATGTCAACTAGGGTCAAAGTATCTGATGCAATTGATCTATACCTAAAGACAGACGTTCCTCATTTCAGAAAAACATTACGCTCTGGTAAAACCAGTAGTGGACAAATGTATTTGCAGATTTTAACAGAAAATGAAGATGTTTATAAAGAGTTTTTGAGAAGTGAAGATGAATAGCATTTCAGAAATAGTAGGTTTTATTTTTTCAAATGGAGACGATCTTATTTGTAATGATCGCTATGAAAAGACCATTATTTCAGGAATTGTCAGGAAAAAAACATCATTAAGAAGTGAAGGGAATTTAAACAACTTTTTTAATAATATTTCTGATGAATGGAGCTTGAGAATTACGCTAAATGACGATGAAAATTTATTGACCTGTTCGAATTCTATAGATCAAAATTTTGTTAGTGAGTATAACGCGATTCAACTTCTTCGAGATGATGAATTATCCATAAAATTAGAAATTTACAAAGATTCAAAGGAGTTTAATAGAAATGTATATTGTGAAAAATCTTTCAACGAGTGGGTTGAATCTAGATCGGCGATTGAACTGTTAAAGACAATTTCTAATGATATAAAAAGAAATGGTTTTGTCAATTTTAATATGATTGAAAATAAACAGGCTCATTTATATTCAAAGTGTGTAAGGGTAAATGATTCAACCTTTGTAAACAAAAATTTTAAAACATATCCTGAATATTCAAATTTTGATCAAAATAATGAATATCCCTACATAGGAAGTGACTTTAAAGTTTTAGATCATAATTTGAGCTGTCTTTTTTTACCATCTCGTCTCACAAATTTGAGTAATTTGTTTTCAATTACGAGCCTTTTTGATGTTACCTATTTACAGGGGAATAATTTATTTTACCAGTTAAAAGGTTATAAATTTTTTCAAGGAAAGTTACCTGTCAAGGATCTAACAAAAAACTACGACATATATTCAAAAATTAATAACTGGATTTTTGACGATAGTGCCAATATTGCTGATAAACTAGGCATATCAAAAAACATTATATCCCTTCATATTACCCCAAATAACATAGTTTTAAATGATTCAGTATTTAGTTCTATTCTTTCTGGACACAAAATTTATCTCAAAGAAAATGTATCACAATACCTTAAAGTTAGATCAAAAATAAATGATGAATTAGCAGATATTTTAAAAGAAATAAGAAATAGCCTTCAAGAATTGAGAACAAATTATCAAAAAAGTAATTTTCTCTATATATCCTTTTTTATGTCTGTTTACGTAATTAGAACCCTAATTAAAAAGGATTTTGAACAGATTTTCACCAAAGATACTACTGTGCTTTTCTTCGCTTTTATAGGAATATCCATAATATATCTTATTTACACAATTTGGTCGGTTATCACGATGAGGGATCGGATAAAAAAACACTATCAAAATGTTAAGGCAAAAAACCTTGATATAATGGAAAAATCAGACATTGAGAGAATTTTAAAAAATGATTCTGAATTTGATGATGAAATATCATATTTCAATACAAGAATAAGCGTTTATGTAATCTTATGGATTTTAACTATGGTTGTCCTTACGTTTGCTGTACTCTATTTATCCAAAGCTATCTAATTTCTATTAATTGAGATACTATTTACATTCAGCCCATTGCCTTGTATTCCGCAGAAAAAAGCCTGTCCTGAGCAAAACCGAAGGGCGCCATTCCGGGAAAAGCGCTTCATTAAAAAGGTCTTGAAAACATCTCTAAAGTTTCCGATTTCCATTCCACTTGCGCGCTCATTCCCAAGAAAAACGGGAAGCGGTCAAAACCCATTCCCATCTACAACTTTGAAGTCAAGTCTGCTTTAAATCCTACTTCAAGAGGATAATCGGTTTTCATAACCCGGTCAGCACATTGCCGCTCCATTCCGCGAAAAGCTGCATTCCGGGCAAAGAGCTTCCTTACAACCATCTTGGACACCATCCCCGATTACTACTTTCCATTCCGCTTGCTCTTCCCGTCCCGAAACCTCGGGACTGGGAAGCGCACTCCATTCCAATACGAAATCGTGAACGGAGTCCGCCAAATCTGAATTCCATTTATCATTTAGTCCCACTTCCTATGTTTTGGTACTTCACAAAAGGCATTTAGACCTACTCCCGCCCCGCCGCTGTCCCAACCGTTTTTTTGTAAGCAAAATACCAACATTTGGAAGTTAAACGGAGTGCATAACCGGTCGTGCCTCCCTTTTATAACTCCTTGTTAATTCCAAATATTGAAAATGTATCAGCAACAAAAAAAGGTAACAGCGGACGGCTCTATGGGAAGTAAATCTGAACTGAAATATTATGAAAGCTTACAAAAACATCAAACAGGAAGCGGGACTAAAAAAAACAAAAAAGGAAAACGCTCTGGATATAATAAGTAAATCATTTCAAAAAAATATAAACGCAAACTATCTGAAAGGTTCAGGTAGCATTATTAATCCTGTCTGCCGACAACGCAGGCTTTAAATCTTTTATTATGAGCACTTTAAAAAATCACGTACAGTTGATCGGAAACGTTGGCCAAGAGCCACAGATCACGAACCTTGAAAGCGGTAAAAAGGTAGCCCGTCTTTCACTCGCCACGAATGAGTATTACAAGGATACCAAAGGAGAAAAAGTCCAAAGTACCGAATGGCACACAATTGTAGCCTGGGGCAAAACTGCCGAAATTATCGAGAAATATGCCGGAAAGGGTAAGGAAATCGGGGTAACGGGAAAATTGAAATCCCGAAGCTACGAGGATAAGGACGGTATCAAAAGATATGTTACCGAAGTGGAAGCCAACGAAATCCTTTTACTTGGAAGTATAGACAAGTAGAATTTAAAATTAAAGAGGGCGTAACCGTCTAAAGATGCGCCCTCTTTTTCATTATTAACTCCATAAATAGAAATCAAAATGAAAGCACAAGTTAACGAAATTCAAGAGGGTTTACAACATTTTCACGGTTCGGAAACCATATTTCAAATCCCATTATTAAAAACCCGATACACCAACGGACTGAAATATTTGGCGGAAGCTGCGGAATGTTTTTGGCTGATTACCGATACCTCTGCATTTGCCAAAACCTTGATGGATAAAACCTATTTTGTAACCATCGACTTTAAAAGATTGCCCAAGGAAAGACAGGATTATTCTGGGTACGAAGCAGAGATTATTTACAGCGATGGAAACGGGAACATTTTTGGAAAACACGGTTATCGGATAACGGATTTTCCATTGGATGAACTGCGGTTGTTTTTTGTGGATAATACGCTGATGTTACCAAGCGAATATTAACCCGTTCAAAAACCTAAAAGTTATGATCTATCTTAATTTTTCAGACCTGAACGGGGAAGCCCAAGAACGCCTTTTGGAAAGTTCCAAAAAGGACGTTGAGCAAAAATTCGGCGATGATATCCGAAATTACGCAAAGGAACATTATACCAATTTTGAGGTGATGATCGAAGAGGAAGCACTACGGAATCTTTACAATTATACCTATGTGTTTAATATCTGAAATCTGCCAAATAGGAACGGAAAGACCTTTGAAAATTCAAGGGTCTTTTTTCTTTCCATTGGTATCAATTCAATAAAAAGCTTTATCTTTATTTCGCTGAAATTAAGCACTCAATTTTACGCAGGGGTATCCATTTTTTGACTTTCGCCGATAACCCTGCCCATCGAAAAATCAAATAACGGGAAATTTTTTCCTGAAATTGGCAATTGGCTTTTAGCCAAATTGTACGAAATTTTTGTCCCGCCCGGCGGGACGAAAAGGAGTAGCAAGAGGGTAACACGCGATGCGATGTTTAGCACTCCTATTTCTTGTTAATCACCTGATTTTTAAACACTTAAAAATTAGTCGATTATTTAAATTTCTGCGATTTGCGACAAATGCCCTGCAAGCGCCCATTTTTAGGGAAGGATTTGCGACAAATCGGCGAAATATGGACTCATTTATTGGCATTAGGTTCAAAAAGGAAACGGCGAAACGTTTCCAAGAATTTTCAAGAACACACTTCAAATCGCACACCGAGGCAATGGCCACGATGCTCGATTTTTTCTTCTACAACGAAATCTCACCACGGGAAAAACTGGGCCCCACCGGAAGGACGATCGAGGCCAATTTAAAGAAACGGATCAATGCGGTAATCGCCATAATGAGGGATATGGAAAAGACCCAGACCAAACCCACCGTGGCGATGATCGAATCCCTCTTTCAAACCCAAGAACCGAAAAAGAAACCCCTGATTTTAGAAAAGAAAGTTTTGGAAGAAAAGAAGGAAGTACGTTTCCGAGAAAAGCAAAACCAAAGTAAAGAACTATAAAATTTTGAGCTATGTACATCACGATCACACCTCAAAAATTGGGCGGGAAATACTCCCAAAGTTCGGCTGATTTTGTGGGCTATCTCGAAAAGGAAAACCAAGGTCTGGAGCAGGAAGATATGGAGCACTTTTTCAATCAATATGGCAATGAAATTTCAGCCGAGGAAGTGGTAAAAGATATTGATGGAAACGGTGCCAAACTGAAAAAGAAAGAACCGAAATTTTATTCGATTACCGTCAGTCCTTCCAAATACGAACTGAACCGGTTACAGAACAGCAGCCAAGATTTAAAAAAGTACACCCGTGAGCTGATGAAGGATTATGTAAAATCGTTCAACCGGGAAATCAATGGGCGACTCGTTAACATCTATGATATAAAATATTACGCAAAAATTGAGCATCAAAGAACCTTCAAGGGAACGGACAAACAAATCAGGGAAAACCAGCCCTTTGCCACCAAAATACTCCAGCTAAAAAATGAGATCCGAAGTATTGAAAGCGGCTCAATGGAAGGAAGTGTTAGCAAACGGGAACGTGAAATTGCAAAATTAGAAAAGCAAGCCCCGCACCAACAGGATGGGAAACGAATTGTCCAGGGAATGCCAAAGGCCGGAAACCAGAGCCATATCCATATTATTGTGAGCCGTAAGGATGCTTCCAATTCGTTCAGCCTTTCTCCCGGGAGCAAACATACAGCTTCGGAAGTCGAGATGCACGGCAAGAATGTCAAACGGGGTTTTGACCGGGACAGATTCTTTGAAAATGCCGAAAAGACCTTTGACAGGTCTTTTGACTATCAGCGCAACTTTGCGGAAACCTACAAGGCCCGGAAGGATTTTGTCAAAAACCCAAAAATCTATTTTGCTTCCTTGATGAAATTGCCCACCAACGAAAAGGCAATAGCTTTTAAACTGATGCGGGAAACGGGCATCCCGATAATGCCGAGCATCCCGACCAATCAGGCGCAGCTTGCCCTAAAAGTTTTCAATAAGCTGCGCAAAGGTTTGGACGTCTCCATCAAATCAAGTTCCATCGGAATCTAAATATTAGTTATGCAATTGGACAACCTTACAACGATACTCTTAATTATTGGCTTAGCTAGTGCGCTGTTTTATATGCTGTACAGATTGACGCGTTATGCCTTTATCTTAAACTTGGTTTTGCTTGGGTTTTTGATATTTTATCTATCAAATAGTAACGACCTGATCTTGATTTCATTGGTTCTAGTCTGCCCGCTTATGCTGATTAATACAGGGCTGTACGTTTTTCTGCACAAAACGGACGAGCCGAAAAGTGCCGAGAGGAAGTATCGTGTAAGCTTTGCAACGACTAAAAGAAACTTCAAACTCGAAAACGTTATACGCGGGGCATCCATCATAGGCTCTGCCGGAAGTGGAAAGACCGAGAGCGTAGTTTATGGTTTCCTAAGACATTTCCAAAAAGAGGGCTTTTGCGGGATCATTCACGATTATAAGGATTTTGAGCTGATAGAAATCGCCTATCCGCTCTTTAGAGACGGCGCAGTCCCTTTTAAGATCATTTCCTTTGACAGAATCATCCACAGGGTAAATCCTATTGCGCCACGCTATTTGGAGAACGAGGAAAGCGTAAATGAGGTTTCCCGGGTGCTGATCGAGAACTTGTTGGAGCAAAGGGAGTCCGGCACTTCGGGAACTACCAAATTTTTCAATGATGCTGCGGAAGGATTGATCGGTGGTCTGATCTGGAAGCTGAAAACATCCTATCCCGAATACTGTACCCTGCCCCATTTGATCGCCATTTATCAGTATCTGGATACGGACAGCCTGATCCAGTTTTTGGAAACCAATACGACATCGCGGGCAATGGCAGATGCCTTTATTAGCGGTAAGGATTCGGAACGGCAGACCGCCGGTGTCAAAAGCACTTTGGCCAATGCCCTCAAACGGATCAGTACCCAACATATTTTTATGGCCTTGTCTGCGGATGAAGTGCCGCTCAACATTAATAATGAAGATAATCCCGCAGTAATTTCGATTGTGAACAATCCAAAATTTGAAACGTCCTATTCGCCCGTCATCGCAACGATAATCCACACGATCACCAAACAGATGAGTGTGCGTAATTCCAAACCATCGTTTTTGTTGATGGAAGAAGCCCCGACCATACGCTTACTGAATATGCATCGTATTCCGGCAACCCTGCGGAGTTATAATATCGCAACGATCTACGTAATGCAGGATAAGATCCAGAATGATATGATGTATGGCGATAAGGCGAGCAAAGCCATATTGAGCAATCTTTCCTATCAGTTTTTCGGCAAAGTGAATGACCCCGACACCGCAAAATATTATGAACGCTTTTTTGAAATTATAAAGGATCCGACCAAAAGCGTGAGCCGTGGCCATAACCTTGATTTTGATACGCGAGTTACCACAGGAGAAAAAGAAATCCCAAAAATTAGAGCTGATGTTTTCTTTCGATTAAAGCAGGGCGAATTTATTACCTATGCGGATGGGAAGGATAAAAAGGTACAGTTTAAATTGCAAAAAATTCGGAGGGAGCTTCCCGATAAATCAAAGCAATTTACCGCGGCCGATTTAGAAACTAATTTTGAGCGGGTTTATGAGGAGGCGCGGTCGATATTTAATTAAAAGACGAAGCTTTTTTCAGTTCTGGACTCATTGCGCCACGAATTTATTTTCAAATTAGTGATAACTGCCAACTTTTAAAATAATGTAAACAGGAAGCCAAGGATAATCTTTCTAACAATTAGTGATTTTTCTGAAAATGTTAAAGATAAATTCAAAAATAATCTATATATTTGGACAATTATTGTCCTGAAAAAATATTCAAGAAAAATACAAAATGAATACGAAACAAGCATTTGGGGATTATTTGAGAACTTTAAGGGAGGAGCACAACCTTCCAATTAGGAAGGTTGCATCAAAATTAGATATCGATCCTTCAACTCTTAGTAAAATTGAACGTGGGGAACGTTCCGCAAACAAAGATATGCTTCCAGCTCTCTCTGAGCTATTCAATGTTGATGAAAAAGTTTTAGGGGTGATTCTTTTCAGCGATATGGTAGCATATCAAATACTTGAAGAAGAGAATACACAAGAAATTTTGAAAGTAGCGGAAGAAAAAATACATTATTTAAAAAATAAGAATCTTAAACAGGGTTCACTGGATTTAAAGTAAATATGAATATTAAAGACCTTGTAAAAAAATATCATTCGAATCGGGAAGCCTATCTGAAAACAGATTACAACGAAACCCAGCTGCGAATAGATTTCCTTGATCCATTCTTTGAATTGCTTGGTTGGGATATAAAAAATTTATCAGGAAAACCTACCAACGAACGTGAAGTGTTGGTTGAAGAAGGTTTAAAAGCAGATGTTACTTCTAACACCAAAAAACCTGATTATACATTCCGGTTATTTGCTGAGCGAAAATTCTTTTTAGAGGCCAAAAAACCGAATGTAAAAATTGATATTGATAATGAGCCGGCAAAACAAATCCGTAGATATGGTTTTACAGCAAAACTAAAAATATCAGTTTTATCAAATTTTGAATACTTAGCAATTTACGACTGTTCTCAAAAAGTTGAAGTTTACGATAACGTTGCAAAATCACGTATAAGTCTCTATCACTACACCGAATACGAAGCTGCATTTGACGATATACTGGAACAGTTAGGACATCAATCAGTCTATACAGGACAGTTTGATGATACTTGGCGGGAAATTGAACAGCAGTTGAGGCTTTCAAGTGTTGATGACTTATTTCTTAAACAAATTAATGAATGGCGAATTATTTTAGGCAAAGAAATATACTTTCTTAAGCCTAAACTTTCCGTTTCAGAGTTGAATGATATCGTTCAGTCTTACATAAATAGCACTATATTTTTAAGAGTTTGCGAGGATAGAAATTTAGAAGTTTATAAAACTTTACTGAATTTTGCCGATAATCAGGACTTCAAAGCTCTGATCAAAAAATTAAAAGAAATACATTTCAGTAAGTCTGAAAACTCACTGGTTTCATTTTTCTTACAATTGACCCGTTATCTACAACAATCAATAGGTACAGTTGCAGCTATAGACTTACAGGCATATTCTAATTCTATCAATGAAGAAATCGATAAAGAATTATAAATTTTCAATTTAAAAAGGCCCTTTCTCCCTTGGGCCTTGTTGTGTAACTTTCCATTGGCCATCGACTTTGAGCAGCTTGAATAATTCAGGATTTTCTTCATAGGACGTTGTAAACCTGACCCAAGCAATCTTATCATCGGCAGTTTCTTCCAACACTTTAAAATTGGAATCCCCGGACTTCCCTGCGGTCATCAGATCCTGTATCGATTTAAGACCCTCATAACCTTCTGTAGTGGTATGCTTTTTTAGGGTCGTATTATCATTGTTGTAAAAACTTTCCACCACGATTTTTGAAGTTTTGCTGGGCGAAAGGTCTTGTTTCCCGGCACAGGCCAAGAACAGAAAAACTACGGAGTATATAGCGATATTTTTCATAACGATTCTAATTTGGATTATTGATAAATCTATGCGATATTTTTAACTTTAAGTTCCTTTCCCCGTTCTTTTCATTGAGCTCTAAAACCGCCCTGCGGTCATTGCTTATAGAAAACTTAGGCAGCACATAAACCAATCTTACAGTTTCGTTTTCGACTATTTTTGAGGGCAGGTTATATTTAAAAATCGGCTCTTGATAAAGGCGTTGCAAGGATTTCTTCTTACCCTTTTTCCTCGTTTCAACGGACAAATTCAAAAAATTCAAATCGTAATCCAAGGTAGATTTATTTTCAATCTGGATCACGAAGTAAAGCTCTTCCTTGTCGAAAACAATGTTTTCAACACTTAAAACGATGCCCTCGTTCCGTTTTTTTATCCGGCCAATCCTTTGCTTTCGATCAAGTAAGTAGGAACAAAATTTTTGGTAATAATAGATCTCGTTTCCTAACTTTATCTTGGACTTATAGACCTTAGCAGAATCAACAACAATAGGCTTTTCATTACCGATGCTTTTAGACTTCGGTATAAAATAGTTCAGTCTGTCAAGTTGTTTCTTATACTTTACAATATACGAAAAAACCGAACCATTTCTGTTGACCACCAGAAGATTACTTTCCTTTCCCGGCTTTGCCTGGAGCAGTCCAAAATACTGTTCTTTCTCGCGGTTATAGGTAAACACAAAATTGTCCGATCCCGTGATCCCTTGGCGGATGGGTTCCGGGAAGAACAGGGCAACGTTCTTTTGGTCATTTGCATAAATGGTGTCAAGTGATTTGATTGTTTGCGCAGAAACTTCGCCAACGACCAAAATAAATATAAGGAATAGGATATAGGTTTTCATAGCTTAGGTTTTAGGATTAGTTTGTAGTTGTTGAGTATGGTAACCTTTACATTTCGGTTGTTGCGCTGGAATATCTTTTTGAACCCACTTATCTGTGGCACTCCGGCGATATTGATATCGTCCACCATATCGCCAATGACCTCGGTGGAAACCTGTGCGCGAAAGTTGTTTTCCACATAAACCCCTTCACTACCGTCCTGTAGGTCGAAGGCTTTCAGTTTTGTGGGCTGATTTTTGATATTCTCGATCTCGATCAAAACCCGATTGGGCCCAAAACTGATAAAACCGTAAATCGGTGTGTTTTTCGGAATTTGTTTACGATTAATGGTAGCCGCTTTGGTCAGGCGCATCCGCAACCGCGAATTGGTCTTGACGACTTGATCGCCATCCACAGCCGCATAAATAGCGGCATCCGTTGTACCGGAAACGGAAACAGCATTTTCCTGTGGGTCAGAGGCAAAGAACAACTGGTGTTCCAGCCCCATTTCCTTGGCATCAATTTTTTGCTCGGCCTTTATTGCTGCGGAATCAACTGTTTTTGCGACCTTGGTAACAGTTTTTTTAACGCCAATATTCCGATAATTTTTTTCGGAATACCTGATTTTCCCTGCGGAGTAAATACTATCCACAATGCGCTCCTTTTCTTTTTCGGGTAAATCCGCATCATAAAAACCTAGGGAGTCGATCAACTTTTCATCATAGATGCTCGGGGCGTTGGTTTCGCGTACTTCCTTTAAATCATTGATGGCATCCAGTTTGGAATCGTATTCCTTTTGATCCTCTTCCAATGCAGGAACCGAAGTTTCTTTAAGGTTCTCGTTCCCGCTTTGGTCTTCACCCATTACCATTATGGAATAGGAAATCAGGAATAGGAATATCACAGCCAAGACGGCCGCAAATACTGTTTTGTTCTTTTCGATCTTCATAATCATTGGTTTTTAAATGCCCACCCGCCTGACTGTCGAGCAGGTTATGGGCTGTCAATTTTCATCGTTTAGTTTTTTAAGGGACTTTTCGAAATAATCGGTGATTAGCAATCCGTGTGGATTGTTTGGAAAGTTCCGATCAACAGCAATGAGGTTTCCGGTGGAGGTCAATTCATACGTATCAACAATCGACCCTCGGTTGATCTCAAAAATGGTAACCGTTCTGAAACTGTAAACCCCATTATTTTCATCGATTTGGGAATCGATGCTCAATACCTTTTGGACAAGGGAATACTGCAAGAGACGGTTGTAAACCCCGTCTGCCTTTTTTTGCCTATAGAGGTTGTCCACGGAACTGTTTCCAAGCCATAGCGCCTTTTCCAAGTTCTTTTCATAATTGCTTGCATCGATGTTATAGAAGTAATTGTGAAAGAGCTCCAAGTGGGCCAAGGCTTCCACCTTAAAGTTTTCTTTTTGGGTAACGAGCTTCAACGGGATGATGCTTCCATCGGTATTGATGGCAAAAGCGTTGTTCAGGGCTTTTTTATTGATGTTGAATACCATCCAAACGGCAAAAAAGCTGGACAAGGCGGAACAGATGACAACAGCCAAGACGATGAACCGGTTTATTCTAAGGACGGAGTAGATATTTTTATAGGGTGTTTTCATTGTATCTTTTTTAGGCAGTAAATAATTTCAGGGTAAATGATGTAGCGCGCCGGTACAGCTTGAACTTTAGGAAGACGATAAACCCCACAGAACCGAGCTGTACGACCGGGGCAAAAAAGCCGCTGCCCACATCCGTTCCGAACAAATTTGTCCAGAAGTTGGTATTGATCTCGGTATAGAGCGCATTGACGAATACATTGACCAAGAAGAACGCGGGAACAAGCATATAGACCGCTGCGTAGAGTTTAAAAAAGTTATAGGCCAATGACCTAAATTTTTCGAACACGGCAAGACTGATGACCAAAGGAAAGAACGCCTGCATTATCCCCAACAAGAAGAAACGTTCGGCCAAGAACAGCGGATAAATAAACAGGTCGAGAATCCACAGGATCGTGCTTACGATGAAAGCAAATATTTTAAACCCAAACAGTGGTGTAACCAAGGCTTCATAGAGCAAGGACATCGCGGCCTGAGCTGCTTTTATGATGTTGACTTCCTCTTCAATGGGAATATCCTGCATCTGCAAGGGCAACAAAGCCGGAGCGGTTCCCCGATATTGTCCCTCAATGGCCACCAAGATACCGTCAAAAAAGCCCAGTACCTGTGTGGAAAAAATGACCAGAAGAACGACCGCAAAATTTTTGATCAGTTCTCCTGGGCTCAATCCCCAGGTATAACCACCCTGATCTGCAACGCCCTCATTGTATTTTTTGAGGATGTTGATTAGGAAGAAAAGAACCGCAAGGGTTTTCATTCCCGCAATGGTATTTTGTGAGAAACTGCTATTCTGTATGGTCTGAAAAACCGTATCAACGTATTCCAGACCGATCCCTAAGATGATTGCCGCGGTCATAATCAATATTCTGTTTCCCGGTTATTGATCTTATCCTGCATTTTTCTGAAGGAAATTATGTCACGATAGCGTTTCGTTTTCGTAGTAATGTTGAAAACCATTTCATTTGATTCCTGCTCTTTCATTTTCAGTACTTCGGCACGTTCAGCATCGCTCATTTTCAGATAATCGCTGGATAGAACTTCATCAATGAAGTCCATTGTATCCAGTGAATTTTGGACGATGCCTTCAAATGATTCGGTAACTCGGGCAATTTCTTCGGGTTTGATATAAGGCGAGTTCAAAATATCCTGCAAATCATTTTGCATTACCTGAATAAGACGCTGATTGTTATCTGCGATCTCCTGTACAGCTTTGAGCTGTCTAACCACGTTAGAAACTTTCTCGATGCTTTCCTTGGCATCTTTCAGAAATTTTACGGATTTGATAAGTTGGCTCGTCTGCTTTGCCGATTCTACTAATGACTTTACCAGACTGATAAAGTTGGTATTGTCATACACCGGCATTCCTTGACAGGCAGCACGTGCAGGCAGTAAAAAGATGAATGCCGTTACGATGATTAAGATTTTTGTCTTCATAATATTATGTTTTAGAGGTGAATTCTTTGATGGCTCGTTCCATATTTTGTGTTTTTTTGTAAATGTCCATTATGACCTCGTTTTCGTGCCCATCGGTCAAATAAGCCGCATAGACTTCTTTCGGAACTTCAAGCCGGAAGATGTTGCTTTCCTTACCGATTTTGATAAACATTTCCGTGTACTTGCGTGGCCCGGAAAGATTGTTCTTGATGGATTTTAACTGGTTCAGATCGTGGGTCGAAAGGTTGAGCCGCTTGACCAGTTCCCCATAGCCTTTCTCGTTGTTTAGGCTATAGATGACTTGCGTATTTTCCAGTATGCTTGCCGAAGTAGAGTTGTTCGGAAGCTGATTTATGGATTGAAGGATAATCCCAATAGCCCCATTCTGCTTACGGATCGCCTGATAGTAGAATTCCACGCTTTCCAGTACGTTTTCGAACTTTAGTTGTTTGGCGAACTCATCAAAAAGGATAATTCCTTTTTCGGCGCGGTTCTTCCAAATGGTTCGTTGAATTGCAGACTTAATCAGCTTCAACATTACGGACAGGATTTCCTTATTGTCCTTTACTTCGTCCAGTTCAAAAACGATAAGGCGTTTATCCTCGATCTTATAGGTCTGGTCTTCGCTTACTTCAAAAAGGAAGCTGTATAGACCATCACCAACATACTCCGACATTACGTGCAGAAAGCCCGTAACATTGAAGTAGTCAGGATGGATTTTAAGTTGACCCAAAAGGTCTTTTTGGTTACGCTCGATAAAATGATAAAAACCATCCAAGGAGTGATTTTCTGGTACGCTATTGTAATAGTGGCGCAGTATTTTCTTGACGGAAACCGATTGTGCCTTGGTTACTTTCAAATCGGAAGCAAACAATTCAAAAAGGAACACCGATAGGTCTTCGAGCCGTTCAGGAGTGAGATCATTGTGGTTGCTGATGTAAAATGGGTTGATACCGAGGTTCTTGCCACTTTCGTAGCGAAGTACCGTGTACTTTTCTGGATAGAGTTTTGCAAACTTGGTGTAGGATCCACCAAGGTCGATGATCACCAGGCGAACGCCACTTTCAAAATATTGGCGCAGAATATTATTGGCCAAAAAAGATTTGCCCTCACCGGTCGGTGCGAATATGGCAAAGTTTCGTGCCTTGATGCGTTTCTTGTGCTCATCCCATACATCTTTGAGAACCGGAATGTTATGTTCCCTGTCGTTAAAGATGATCCCAGTAGTATCCGACTTGTAGTTGGTATTGTTGATGAACAGGCATAGCGCGTGTTTCAAATCAGTTACATACAAATCGTTGTTCGAGAAATTGGAAGAAAAACAGCAGTAGCTGTTCAGAATATAATTTTTTCGTTCCTCCCCCCTTGGATAATATGGGATAATGTCCAGTTCCTTGAACTCGGTCTTGATCTTGGAACCGATACGGCCAAGATTAGCAGGGTGCTTATCCCAAAAAACGATGTTCAGATGGCCACGGATAATCCGCGCATTGTCATCGGCATTGATCTGGTCAAGGATATGTTTGATTTTTCCAAGTACCACTTTGTTCTGCGAACCAAAGTTGGAACTTTTGTTTAGTTCTTCGACCTTCTTATCGAGCAGTTTGCGCCACTTCTGTTTGTCGTCCAGATACAGGATTTGGTTTACGATATGGTTCTCGTTAAGCGTAAGCCCCAGCCCATCAATAAACCCTTGATGAAACACAAAATCGTCAGAAGTGAATTTCTCATTGGTCTTGCTGCTCTGTACACTTTCCCCAAAGCACAGTTCGCTGTTGATGGCCAGGGCATCAAAATAGTTTTCGCCTATATTGACGTTTTTCTTCCCGCCCCGGCGGGCAGGTTCAAGTAAAATATCGGTATCAAAGCCTTCATTGAATCCGTTAAAATAGCCATTGGTCAAATTTTGGATTGCATCCGCATCAAGTGGAGTAAACTCCATTTTACGGCTATTGTTGATAAAGGAGACAGAATCGCTTACCGAGCCGATAAAGCGTTGCACGGTATCATCGAGTTCCCGGATAATGCCCTTGGAAACCTTTCGGAAGGGATTGACATATTTGGCATTGTTGAGCACTTTGTTCTTGGTTAGGATAAAGAACAAGAAGCAGCGGTGCTCCATATATTCGCGCCCTTTAAAATGCTCGTGGGTTGCCTTTTCCAAAAAGGTTTTATTGGAAAGTTGGTCAGAGGTGTATGATTTTTTGAGATAAACATCCTGTTTATGCACAACCGTTCCAACCGGCAACGACTTCAAAGCTTGAAACCAGGCCCCGTGCATATCCTCAAAATCCTTCTCGGAAAGGGAATAGATCTCGGGCAAGCTACCTTCGTAGCACAAGACCACATTGCCATTGTTGGCAAAAATGATATTGTCCTGAATATCCGCAATGGGTCGGTACGCTGAAAGGTTAATCTTATTCATAATCGATGCCGGAGTTTCGTTTGTTACTGATGATTTTTGGGAAGGCTTTCGCCATCTGGAAGATTTGTGAATTGTTCGTTATCTGCGTCAAGGCGATATACAAAGCTGCATTAAGAACCAACACGCCAATGATGATCCCGAAACTAAACGAGAAAATGATGACCAATAGCGAAGCGAGGATGGAAACCATCATTAGGGCAAAGAGGGATATGGGCAGCCCGAAAATGACCGCCCCTTTCCTGATGTTTTTATATACCTCGAACTTTTTCATAAGTACAGTTGATTACTTTAAAATGCCTCTTAGGGGCTTAGACCACGATTCCGATTAGGTAAGTAAAGATGCCCACGACCGCCCCGGCAATCAGAACAAATACAAGTACACGGGTAATCCCTTTTTTAAGGTCAGCGTTTTCCCCGAAAAAGTGCCCAGCATTGAAAAGGAAACCGATCAGGAAGATTACCCCTAAGATTATGGGAAAAATGGTTCTAATGGTATTGGAAACATCATCGACCGAATCTTCGATACCTCCAATTTGGGCAAAAAGCGAAGTTGAGAGCAACGAGAGAAAAGTTGCCAGATAGATTGATTTTTTCATAACGGAACAGTTTAAATTTTTGATTCATTTTCGTTAAGGGAAAAATACATATATTTGATTACAAATAACTGATAATCAAATATTTGTGAATAAAATATTATTTGTATTCAATTGAATTCGGATGATATTATTTGATATTAAATTCTATGGATTTTGGAAGGTAGCTTGTTGATAACTCGAAAAGTGAAAATGAAAAAAGTGCTCAAAAACGTCAGTTTTGGCTTTTTGCTCCTGAAAATGTGCTTCTTTTTGGGACAAGAACCGGTAACCCAAAAACGAATTGTTATTGATGTTGGGCACGGTGGAAAAGATTCCGGTGCGATAGGGATAAATGGGATTAAAGAAAAAGATGTGGTTCTTGGGATTGCAAAAGAAATATGCGTGCTGAATAAAATGATTTTAAAAGACAAATACGATATTTATCTTACGCGATACGATGACAGATTTATACCGCTTATAGACAGGAACCGATTGGCGAAGTCTTTAAACGCCTGTATGTTCGTTTCCCTGCATTGCAATGCTTCCACAAACAATTCCAGAGGAATGGAGGTTTATACCCTGAATTCCTTTTCTGAAGATTCAGAGCCGAACATTAAAAAATCGATTGCCCTGGGGACGGAAATTTTGTGCGAAGCCAAGCTTCATCTTAAAATTGAGGACAGGGGGATTAGATTTGCCAACTTTCAAGTGCTTAGGGAAACAATTGGGTTTTGTCCAGCTATTTTGGTTGAAGTGGGGTTTCTTACCAATAGCGATGAAAGTGCCTATTTTTTGAAAGCCTCTAATGTCAATGCTATTGCTTTGGCTATTTTGTTGGGGATGGATAACTACTTAAAAATACAACTATGAAAGATTTGTTTGTTGAAGCTGTAAAAAGCATTGGAGAAGTATTCAAAACTTTTTTATCAGAAGTTCTAAGACATATTTATGGTCTAAAAAACAGGCAATGAGTATCTTTAAGCAATAAACTCACTACCAGCTGAAAGTAAAATGAAAACCCAAATGTACGGAACGAAAGAAAATCAAGAAAAAGCTATTCGTTATTACGATAAACTTTCCGTCATTTATGATTATATCTCAAACTGGTATAACAAAAAGGCGAGAAATTATGCCATCGAGGAACTTGAACTCAAAAATGGACAGACCGTTTTGAACCTGCCCTGCGGAACAGGGGTCAACTTCAAATATTTTAATGAATATTTGAACAATTCTGGACTTATCATCGGTATTGATCTTTCAAGTGGGATGCTCGATAAAGCAAAGCAAAAAATAGAAAAAAGCGGATGGACAAATATCGATACAGAATTGAACAACGCTACCAAAATCGATCAAGAATGGCTTGATGATTATAGCAATGAAAAAATTACCGTTGATGCTGTTTTTTGCGATCTTGGTTTGTCCGGGCTGCCCGAATGGCGGAACATTATCGACAATATGATTTCAATCTTAAAACCGAAGGGAAGGATTGTTATTTTGGACTGGTATCTTGAAAAACCAAGTTTGAGGGGCGATTTTGTGAAATGGATCGGGAAGGGCGAAGTGGACCGGCCAATTTGGCAATATTTGCAGACCAAAGTATCTGATTTTAAGGTGGATGATAGTTTCAATTACGGCGGGGTTTTTGTTGCGTCCGGCAGTAAGCCTGAATAAGGCAAATAAACCGTTTTTATAAGAAAATTACCGTCTTAAATTCACTTCCTTTTATCCCCAGCCTTCTCGTGAAAAGCAATTAAATTGAACAACTCCCGCATCCGGCTACGCACCCGGTTGCCATAGCGTTCTTCCAGTTCCTCTGCATTGAGGTTGGTTGTTGCGTGGGTTTTGATCTTGTGTTTGGTTTGTAGATAAAGTTCGTATCGAGATAAAAGAACTTCGCCCATCACGTTCAGATCCTTTCCGTAAAACCTTCCGGCAGGTTCTACGCCCAAATCGTCAAAACAGAAAAACTTTGTATTTCCATAATCCTCGATGGTTTTAAAACCAAGATGGTTAAAACTGAATGCCACATTCCGACAAGGAATCATTTCATAGGGGCGTTGCAACGGAACTAAATGCCGTAAAAGTTTCATCAAGCTGGTTTTGCCGCATCCCACGGGCCCAGATAGTAAAATGCCCTTTTCAACATCAATCTCATATTTTTGGCAGTTTTCCGTGTCCTTGATGAAGTAGGAACAGAGTTTTAGCAAAATATCCTTGTCCTCCTCATAGATTTTGAATTTCTTTCCAAAAAGAAGCTTGCCCTTTGCATTCAAATAAGTTAGGATTTTCGGGAAATCATATAGCACACATTTCCCATCAAATTTGCCCAGCGAATATTCCACGCCGCCTTCGGTTATTTTAGAGGGGTTGTCCATAATCCTTGGTTTTAGTGGTTTTGAGGTTGTCCCGATTTTGGGACGCTCCCCTTTTGTTTGGTTTGTTTTCTTCGGCAAATAATTCGGTTCTATCCATCCAATTTGTGGCCAAGGCCCGCCAATCCCTGATTGCATTTCCATCACTTGTTTTCCAATGGTTGGCTTCATAATGCGTAAAGAATTTTTTTCCTTCATCAGCATTAAAACCTTTTTCAATAAAAAAATCCAAAACTGCCTGCCTGCCCTTTGGTTGTTTATTAATGTTTACCTGTTTGGTATTGTTTATATTAGATACCAATGCTTGTCCACTCACGGGACGGTGCGGGTACACAGCTTTTCCGTTGATGGGATGGTGCTGGTACACTACTGGTTCACGAATGGGATGGTAGTGTTCCGCAAGCTGTTCCAATTCGGGACTGTACCGTCCCATATCCGGCTCATCACTTGTCCCGATAATGGACATCTTGATCTTGCTCCCTTTGTATGGATTGTTGGATGGGAAATAGGATAGGTAGTTCCACGAGTTCAGGTCGGTAACACAGCGATGATAGGTAGATTTCGAACCTATTTTGGCCACACGCATCAGCTCGCGGCGGTTCACAAAAAACTCATCGGCAAAACGGCTACTGTTCCATTCTTGGAACAGGGCCATATACAGGCTGATATGGGTCGGGTTCAAGCGATCATCGAAGAAGAATTTTTCAAAAGCCGCATTGAGTAGCTTGATGTAATTCATCGCCTAAGAATTTAATCCGTGCTGCACACGGTTTGCGTTCATCACGTTCTGAATTTCCTCGGCATCGTAGTAAATGATACCACCAACTTTGGTGTAGGGCAATGTGCCATTGACAC
This sequence comes from Leeuwenhoekiella sp. A2, assembly GCF_047946655.1. Taxonomy (GTDB): domain Bacteria; phylum Bacteroidota; class Bacteroidia; order Flavobacteriales; family Flavobacteriaceae; genus Leeuwenhoekiella. The sequence goes on along the minus strand of NZ_CP172311.1, from coordinate 59,091 downwards.
GAAGGTTTTGAAGTGTTCCCGGACTCACTTGAAGCAATTCCATCACTTCGGAAGATTTCAGGTACTTTTTGAGTTCACCGGTTGCTTGTCGGGATAGGAGCTTTTTAATGTCATCGAGCAATTCCATTTTGAATTCCCGAAGATCGTCTGTGGTAATGATACTTGTTGGCATAATAGAACGATTTTAAAGAAAAGGGCCACCAAATTGCTTTAAGCTAATTTGATAGCCCTTCGCAGGATTTGACTTTCGTTCTACAAATTTGGAATGGATTATTGGTTTTTGTTCCCTATTAAGACCGTAGTACGGTAAAAATTTAACATCTTGAATTTTAATCCGTTTTGATTGGTTTTGATCCTTATATAGGATTGTAGGTAATCTAAAATATCACCAAATTAAATGAGGAAAGCGAAGAAATAGGATTTCGGTATGTAAACCGTAGTACGGTCTTTTTTTAACAGCTTTTTAGAATTATTCTTCACTCTTGTTCATTTCAGAAATCAGGGAGGTGCTGAGAAAATCCAGAAATAAAGTCCTACTATTTTTTCTGTTTTTTATATCCTGATAGGTTTTGTAGATTTTCTCAGATGGTTTAATATCGAATATATTCTGAAGCGTATTAGACAATTTGATAATGCTCAAATCATTTTGTTTTGTAATTCCGGCAGCACTTAAAGCATAGACTAACTCTACCCAATCAATATTGGAAAACGGCCAAGGAATTTTTTGAATGCTATTTGACTTAATACTTTTTTCATTCACATTATTTTTGAGCCTGAATAATCGTTCATCCAAATAGATTACCAACAAATTGTATGCTTTAAATTTACCTAAAAGCATATCTCTGGGAGTACAAAATTCGGGATCCTGAAAATAGAACTTTGAGGTTGTTATATGATAGGTGCTTAAATAATCACGAGTATAATATTCCTTATCAAAATGGGTAGCTTTGGAATTAACATACTGCCCAAAATCAATATTATAAAGAAAGAAACGGTTAAATTTGCCAATTTTCTTTTTCAAGAACTTAAGCTTGGCTTTTTTATCGGCTTTCGGAAACTGTATTTCCAAAGAATGGATTTCTGAAAAATAAATGAGTTGTATCAGCGGGACTTGCTTTATGTTTTTAAAGAAGTCTATTTCTTGCTCTAAGGAATCAAAGTCATTTTCAATGATTTCTCTTTTAAACGAACTAAGTAAATTACGGCATACTTCAATAGAACGAAAAGCCCTATTCAAAATATTGTTGTTTTTAAGCTTAATTTCGTTCAGTTGTTCCAGTAATATTTCTGTTTGTAACTGTAAATCCATCACCAATCATTTTACAGATCATTTTGAAAAGGTTTAAGGAGGTTTCAATTTGTCTAAAGATAAATTTAGAACTATAAAATACAAGTGAATTATAGCGTATTTAGATACGGAAATGCCGTATTTTCCTACGGAAATTTATAAGATATATTATTTAAAAGAGAATTATATGACAATATCTCTGTCTATCTCTTGAAACTTTTACGGAAACGAGATAAAAATTGACGTCTATTTTTTACGTCCGTTTTCTTGAAGATGTTAGAGGCGTGTTTAGAAACAGTACTTTCTGCGATAAATAAATCTTTGGAAATTTCTTTGTAGGTCTTATTGCTTAAAATAGATAAAGCGACTTCAATTTCCCGTCTGGTTAAATTTTCATAAATTATTCTATGCTTTGCTGAATATTCGTTTTGTTTATTGTTCCAATCAAAAATTTTATGCATTTTACTTTTATTCTCAAGCAGGTAAAGATACCTGTCTATTTCAATGGCAGTAATAGCGTAAAAAGCTAAGTTCATTACAGTAAATGTTAACCATTGGTAATCCCCAATGACTGTTAAAACTGGAAGCAGCGCGATACAACTTACGCTTAGGACTGACAATTTATTCCGTCTCAGAAAAAAAGGATTTGGTTTAACCGAATTTGAAATCCTCTGGTAAAAAAACCAAAGAAATACAAAAGCTATTATGGATATTGGAATGGTAAACAGAAATCTAGCAGAACTCAATGAGTGCGTGAAGAAGTAAGGGATCAAAAACAGCAATACAAAACTACCAATTGCTATAATGGTAAGGTTTTGGATTGAAAAATGAAACTTAACTACTATAATATCATACTCTTTATATAGGTAGTATATCAAATAAAGGCAAAGTGTTATAGCTACACCATATGTAATGATATATTGAAAAATAAATGGATCAGGAAAATTTTCTATGGGCAAAAATCCACCTGTGCCATTATAGGCTATAAAAAGTAAGCCCAGTTTTATAAATCTGAAAAAATTGTTTTTAAGTTTTTTAGATGATTGATAGAGAGCAAACAGTACAATGAATATATCAATTAAAAGATAGAAAAAAGTTGTCCAATGTATCGACGTTCCAAACACTCAGTTTATTCATTTTTGGAAATAAATTTGTTAGTTGTTATATTTTTAGTGACATTATTCCATCGAAAAATTCTACCGTTCATAGCGATATACACATCCGGCTTTAAAAATTGTAATGCACTGACTGCAAAACCCAAATTGAAGGGGGCATCCGTATTTTTAGAGTCTCCCATAATAAATGAGCCTACAAGGACAATAGTTTTTTCAAGGTCTTTATTGCCAAGGTAAAATGCGGTATCTTCCATCGTAAAAGTGCCGTGGGTAATTAGGAATTTTTCTGCCTTGGAAGCTTTTATTTTTTTTAGCAAAAAATTTCTATCTTCATCGGTAATTGATCGGCTATCTTTAGCAAATGCCTTTTCAATGATGTAAGGAAAAGAAACATTGGCGGATTCAATAAGTTCTCTAATAGTTATATTACTTTGTTTTTGCTTATTTTCTTGTTTTTCATAATCCAAGCCCTCAATGGTTCCTCCTGTTGTAAGAATGTGTATCATAATTTCGACAGATTTAATTAACTTTAATTTGGGATGAATAATTGTTAAAGGGTATCAATTGTGCTCCCACAGGTCATCATCTGCTCCCCGTAATAGGGATTACGGATTTCTTTATCTGCACTCAGCCAAAACGCACCTTGATTATTGTTGGCCATCGGACATTTCTGTATCAAAATTTCGGGATCGATATTTTGAATATTCATTACAATAGGAACTATATTTTGATTCAATACCACAAAATGATTCCTTTGATTTTTAATATTATCGGCTTCATTGATAGCCACTAACATTCGCTTAATTTTGGAAATATGGGATTGTTCCATTTTATCCAAATCACTTTCGGGAATTGACTTTATTTCTTCCAGTGTTTTTTTTGCGTAAACAGAAATAGCGGTGATATTTCCTTCTACAAAAGCATCTTTCATATCCAGATAGGGTTTTAAGCTTTTCTTAATAGCTTTCTGTGTTTCTTGTGATAATTTCATCTTCGTTTCTGGTATCGTTTCTTCCTCCGCAGAATTGCTCTGGTTCATCATTGATTTTTTACCGCGTAACTGTGCAGCTGCATCTACAGTAAAAGTGCCATTGGTTACAATTTCATCGCCATTTTCAAGACCTTCGGTAATCGTGTATGCTTCCCCATTTCTGTTACCGATGGTCACTTCCCGCATTTCAAAAACGGGTTCCTCAGGATTGGTTTTCACATAAACCACCGAACGCTCTCCAGTCCACATTACTGCTGATGCCGGAACGACAAGCTGCTGTTTTTGGGAAACACCAAAACCTTCTATATTCCCAGCAACAAACATTCCCGGTTTTAAGAGGTTGTTGTTATTTTGTATCGTAGCTCTTACCGTCACCACTCTGGTTTGAGTGTTTAATACCGGGTCAATAAAAGATATAGTAGCATCAAATTCCTTATTGGGATAGGCATTGGTGGTCATTTTAATTTCCTGCCCTATTTTAAATTGGGAAATTTGATTTTCATAGGCGTCAAACGCCGCCCAGACCGAGTTTAGGTTGCTTAATTTCAAAATAGGCTGCCCCTGTTTTACGTAATCGCCTTCTTCTGCCATTTTTTCAGAAACTGTTCCTGAAACCGTGGCATAAATCGGAAAATTTTCACGTACTTTTCCTGACTCTTCAATTGTGTTGATTTGGCTTTCCGAAAGTTTCCAAAGCTTTAATTTATTCCTTACAGATTTGTAAAGTGCTGGTTGGCTTTCTTTAAGCGATGCCGTAGTAATGAGTTCCTGTTGCGCTGCGACAAGATTGGGGGCATATATGGTTGCCAAGAGCTGTCCCTTGCGAACTTCCTGCCCTTCATAACTTACATTGAGGCTTTCTATCCTTCCGTCAAAGTAACTTGCCTGAACGGAATTTGCTTCTTCATTTTCGACTATTTTTCCTGTTAGCGAAATAGTGTTGCCATTTTTCCCTTCTGCATCTCCCACTATACTGGTTTGGATGTTGGCCAAGGCCATTGCATTTTTTGTCATTTTAAACTGGTCAGCGGCAAGACCATCTGCACTTGATTCTGCCGGAATCAGATCCATCCCGCAAATGGGGCAGTCACCTGGTTCGGGCTGCATAATCTGTGGATGCATCGAGCAGGTCCACATCTCTTCTTCACCCTCCGTAGAGTGGTCCTGATTATCGGACATATCTGAAACGTCCTTATTGGACATTGATGCATCAGAAGATCCGCCAAAAATCAACCAACCACCAAGCAGTCCGACAAGGACTGCGATGGTGATGTATATTATATTCTTATTCATAAGTATTTATTTTTCGTTCTGTAATTGCTCAAACATTCTATTCGTATCTGCGCTTTCCCTGTCCTGCGCTTTAATCCCATCGCCGGCGAATTTCCTTAATTCTCGGTCTTGAATATCGGCACACTTACTGGTCAAGATTGCGAGTTAATGAAGTACTATCAATGCCTTCATCCGCTCTAGACTGTAATCAGTTAATTGGTTTAACGTTTAAACTTGCAAGAATCAGACGGGCAAACAAGTTATATTTTCAGAAGCAGTTGAGAATAGGAAATTACCTATTACACTTATTTAGAGGCAGTATCCCTTTTTCAACTGCTGTTATTATTTTAATTTTCAATATTCTTGGTTTCCTCGTCTAGTTTACCTTCAAATTTTGGCACAGGTCTATTTTGCCTTTCACTTTCTGTTTCAGCAATTCCATTTTCTTTTATATCCTTAATCAACCATTCCATTTCCATTATTTCCCTACGTTGTGCCTTTATGATTTCGTCGGCAAGTTTCCTTACCCTGACATCTTTTATTTTAGACCGTTCGCTAGTTAAAATGGCAATAGAGTGATGGGGTATCATTCCTTCCATATAGTCTGTATCGGAAACCGTAACCTGACTCCTGACTAACAAAATTCCGCCTGCAATGAGCAAAACTCCCATGCTTAAAACAATAAAATTTTTATTTCGGTCTTTGTACATATTAAGCATATACAGAAGCATTATAATTACCATTGATCCACCCATAATCAGAGTCATAAAAAATCTGGTCTCACTGTACCAGAAATGATCAATAATCTGATATGAGTGTACATACATTAAAAAAAACATTGCGACCATTGAGGTTGCAATCATTGCGAAAAATTTACCGTATTTACCTTTATTGTTCTGATTGTTTTCCATTTGATTTAAATTTAAAGTTTTAGTTAATATGTGATGTATAAAGCTATTATGAGTAAGCCAGCATCATAAAAAATGTTCTGTACTTCCTTTGTTTGAGTGTTTTGATTGTTCCATAGTTTTCGATTTTAGTGTTATTTGTCTCTCTTTTTTATTTTCCTGATTGTGGGCGAGCTGATATACCATAACAGAAACCCACTCAACACAGTTATCAATCCAAGCAGAGAAAAGGCACGTAGTACGATTGTGTTAAAATCATCCCGACCTTCATAATCCATCGTATGGATCATCCATAGAAAGTCGAACCAACGCCAATCCCGATGACGTAGCGTTTGAAACGCACCATCTTTTTCTGAAACGTAAGCCTTAATATTTTCAGGTGTTTCATAACTGATGACATAGGCCGGAAGCGGTCTGCCACGATACTCGCTATGGCTACACACTTGCTCGATGCGCTCGATTCCTTTTACTTCAAGTTCCGGCAGCATATTCCGTTCAGCGATTTTCAGGGCTTCATTTTCTGAAATTGCTTTCTTTTCTTTGCCTGTCTTGGCATCAAAGAGCTTTTTGTCATTAATCCAATAGAACGGCTTACTGCCAATTTCCCGAATTTCTACGGAAACTATTGCTTCCTTCAAATATGCTTCAGAGGGACTTATTAAATCGGTAAAAGCAGATGCTTCTATCGGGTCTTGCTGAAACTGGTCGCCGTGGATTTCGTCAATATTCGTCCAACTAAAGTACATTCCACTAATTGTCCACATCAAAAACTGAATGCCCAAGAAAATGCCCAGATAGCGGTGTGCCTTTCTAATCTTTATCGCTGTTTTTCTTTTTACCATATAGTTTAGTCGATGTTCGAACCTTTAAGCCTTAGGGAATTGGCAATGACAGAAACCGAACTGAAGCTCATTGCCAAGGCCGCAATCATTGGGGATAATAAAATGCCAAAGATTGGATAAAGCACGCCTGCGGCAATGGGAATTCCCAAGGTGTTATAAATAAGGGCAAAAAACAGATTTTCCTTTATGTTTTTCATAACCGCATCACTCAAATTTCTTGCTTTTACGATACCGTGCAAATCGCCTTTTACCAAGGTTATGGCCGCACTTTCTATGGCAACATCGGTGCCCGTGCCCATTGCAATGCCCACATCGCTTTTGGACAAAGCAGGTGCATCATTGATTCCGTCACCCGCCATTGCAATTACTTTGCCCTCGTTTTGCAATTTTTCCACTTCCTGTAATTTATTTCCAGGAAGCATCCCTGCCCTGAAATCGGCAAGGTTGAGTTCGTCGGCCACGGCTTGGGCGGTATCGTGGTTGTCGCCTGTAAGCATCACTACAGAAATTCCCTTATCCTGTAATTCTTTTATGGCCTTTGCACTGGTTCTTTTAATTTTATCACCGATGACCACATAACCAGCGGGCATACCGTTTATGGACAGATAAGAAACCGTTTTCCCCTGCTTTTGAAAAGATTGGGCTTCGTTTTTCATTTCTTCGGAAAGGGTGGAGTTTACCTGTTCCATCATTTTGGCGTTGCCCAATGCTACTTTTTTACCTTTTACGGTACCTTCTACACCTTTTCCAGTAACAGCATTGAAGTCATCGGCTTTTAATTCCGAAGTTTCGGGACCGATTTTTTGTTCTTCCGCGTACTTTACAGTAGCTTCCGCGAGCGGATGTTCGCTCAATTTGTTCAAGGAAACTATATATTGAAGCACTTCCTGTTCGGAAAAAGAATCATCGAAAGAACCTACTTTTTCTACCGTTGGTTTTCCCTCGGTAATGGTTCCGGTCTTGTCTATGATAAGGATATCTACCTTATCCATTTTTTCCAAAGCCTCTGCATTTTTGATTAGTACTCCGTTTTGCGCACCTTTGCCAACACCTACCATTACCGACATTGGGGTTGCCAATCCCAAGGCACAGGGACAGGCGATGATCAAAACCGCAATGGCATTGACCAAGGCATATACGTAGGCAGGTTCAGGCCCCCAAATTGCCCATACCGCGAACGTTAATAAGGCGATAAGCACCACTATGGGAACAAAATAACCCGAAACCGTATCGGCCAATTTCTGGATGGGCGCACGGCTGCGGCTTGCATCATTGACCATTTGGATGATCTGTGAGAGCAACGTGTCAGAACCTACTTTTTCGGCCTTCATCAAAAAGGATTGATTGCCGTTTATAGTCCCGCTGCTCACTTTATCGTCGGCGGTTTTGCTTACGGGAATGGGTTCGCCGGTGATCATAGATTCATCTACCGAGGTTTCCCCTTCGGTAATCACTCCGTCCACGGGAATTTTATCGCCCGGTTTTACCCGCAGGATGTCGCCCAGTTCGATTTTGTCGATAGCTACCTCTTGTTCTTGGCCATCAACGACCTTGATAGCTTTATTCGGTGCAAGCTTCAACAGTTTCTTGACTGCGGAATTCGTTTTGCTGTGCGCACGTGCCTCCAGCATTTGTCCCAATAACACCAAGGTCAGGATAACCGTAGCAGCTTCAAAATAAACGTGTACCGTACCGGCCTGCGTTTTAAATTGGTCGGGAAAAAAATCCGGTACAAACATCCCAAAGGTGCTGAACAGCCACGCGACACCGGCACCTATGCCGATGAGCGTAAACATATTGAGATTCCAGGTCACGATACTACGGTAAGCGCGTTCAAAAAACATCCAGGCGGCATAAAAGACCACGGGAAGTGAAAGCCCAAGCTGAATCCAGTTCCAGTATTTTAGTTCTAAAATATCATATAATGGATTATTGCTCAGCATTTCGCTCATCGCGATCAGAAAGATGGGCAAAGTGAAAGCAACCGCAATCCAGAATTTTCTGAGCAGTTTTTTATAGGTTTTTTCTTCTGAAGAAACATCGGGCTCCATAGGCACAAGATCCATCCCACAGATAGGGCAGCTTCCCGGTTTATCTTCTACAACTTCTGGGTGCATAGGGCAGGTCCATTGTTCAGAAGTTGTTGCGGAAAGACTTTGTTCTTTTACAAGATCCATCCCACATACAGGGCAATCGCCCGGTTTATCATAGGTCTTATCACCTTCGCAGTGCATTGGGCAGTAGAATGTTCCAGTACCATTTCCTTTGGGTTGTGGTTTTTGTTTTTCGGCTTCAGCATCTGGACGTTGCCCAGCTTTATAAATGGTGTAAGTATCGCCATCCTTTTTCAATGCTTCCTGAAAAGTTTCATAGGGAATGATGCTTTTCATATCAATTACAGCCTCTGCCTTTTTCAAGTCTACGTTTACGCCTAAGACGCCATCTACTTGCTCGAGTGTTTTTTCAACGTGCGACCTGCAACCGTTGCAGGTCATTCCATTGATAGGAAATGTGCGCGTTTTTATTCCGTTAGGTTTAATGGGATGGATGTGATACTTAGCTTTCTTCTCTTGGACTGCGTTTTCAAATTCTTCGATGTCTATGTTTTGCTCCATTTCAATGGTAGCGGTTTGGTTTTCAAAATCAATAGCTACAGCAGTAACCCCAGTAACGCCTGACAACGCATTTTTAACGGTTCTCAAACAACCAGTGCAGGACATTCCTTGTATTTGATATGTATGTTTCATTTTTCTAATTATTAAGGGTTGAATCGAGCAATATATCTATACCTTGAATTTCTTACTCTGATAATTCAGGTTAATTCTTATACAATTCTATCAAGCGTCTTGCGATTCCATTTTTGTAATTTCCTGTGTTGGGTCATCGACATACCCGTCATATTTTTGAATTGTTTTGCGAGATGGCTTCCGCTATTGCAACCCAAGGAATATGCTATTTCAGAAAAAGTCTTATTACCCATTTGCAATAGTTCTTTTGTTTTTTCCACTTTCAGTTTTATCAGATATTTTTCAACTGTAATTCCTGTTGAAGCGCTGAAAGACTTGATAATTACAGAGTAATCAACATTGAGTACATCAGAAAGAAAGGTGGACGTCTTTTCGTTTAAGCCTTGCAAGTTTTCGACTTTTTTTATCAAAGCTGTTTTGACATTCTCTATTAAAACGGAAGTATTACTATCAATTACTTCAAATCCATTGCGTTCGGCTATTTCTTTCAAAATACTTTTGCTAACCGATACTTCATCTAAAACAATCAATTCTCCCAATTCTAATGATAATATATTTATCCCTGCGTTTTCCAATTCTTGCTTGAGCACCATCTTACAGCGATCGCAAACCATATTTTTTAGTCTAACTTTCATAATCATTGAATTAAAAATTTCACAATTAGCCCGCTCGCAATCCAGATGTAACTGATAAAAGCCGCATATTTTAAAATGTTTTCGAGCAATTGGCTTTTAGGCGCCATTGCGCCCATTTTGCTTTTCACATCCTTCTTTTTGAAAAAACCCAGGTAGATCAAATACCCCGAAATTGCCAAAAAGACAAGGTTTAGATAAAATGTATAGTTTATTTTGAAATATTCGCTATCCTGCACCTTTATCTGCGATGGATCTGGTAACAGGCTCATCAGGTCAAAAGAATAGTGCAAAATGAGTGAGGCCCCTATCAGCGAAGTAAACAGAAGGAAAAGAATAAACAAGGACATCTTCCAACCATAGTATTTGGCATTGATCCTTAAAATTGGGAAAACGACCAGGTCGCTAAAAATAAAGGCCATTACCCCCGCAAAACTCACCCCTTTCCCGAAAAGCAATGCGGCCAAGGGGATGTTGCCCATAGAGCCTATGAAGGTTACAAACGCCGCAACGGGGCCTACGATGATATGTTCCAGGATTTCGAAAAACGAAAAGTCCGTATTTCCCTGACCGCTCCCAATAAAAAGGGTCTGAAACCACGCATCGGGTACAAAGGCCGCAACGATACCGGCAATGGTAAAGCCCACGGTAACATCTTTCCAGACCATCTGCCATTCCATCTTATATTTTTTACCCACTTTCGCCCAGCTGTCTTCTTTTTGCATCTGCTTCTTCCAATCTTTGGAATCATCCATTCCCGAACCTTCATCCTCCTTTTCGAGGTTTTTTCTTGCCTTATCAATAAGCTTTTTGGGGTTGATAAGCCGTATCAACATCCAACTGATCCCTATCAATAAAATTCCGCCGACATATTCGCCCACTACAAACTGCCATCCCAAAAAGATGGATATGATGATTCCTAATTCTATGACAAGATTGGTCGAAGCCAATAAGAAGGCTATGGATGAGATGAAACTCGCCCCTTTTTTAAAAAGGGACTTTGTACTTGCCAAGGCGGCAAAACTGCACGAACTGCTTATAAAACCGAAAAAAGTACCTAATAGAACCCCTTTAGATTCTGCACCGCCCATTGTTTTTTGCATCCGTTTTTCGGTCACGAAAATCTGGATCATACTGCTTATGATATAGCCCAGTACGAATGCCCACAACGCCATCCAGAAAAATCCGGTGGTGGTATAAGCAGCTTCGCCCCATTGTTTTAGAAAGTCGTTCATAATTATCTTATTTATTTTCGTTTATACGTATTTGATTAATATTGGCGATCCCGAATACAAGTACAAAAAACCTCAGCCCAACTTCTAACATTACCAAAGCCTTGGAAAGAACAGAAGTAGGCACAATATCTCCATAGCCAATCGAAGAAAAAGTTATGGTGCTAAAATAGAGGTGTTCATAAAAAATTTTAAAATCACTCATTCCTTTTTCAGAACTAACTTTGAAATTTTTAGCATCAAAAAATTGAAGCGAAGTAAAATCTAGGGCGAATGAAAAGATAATAAGGGTTATAAGTAGCCCGAATAAAATAAGAATATGGCTCAATAAATGACTTTGACCGATTATTTTCATTAATTGGTTAAAAGATAGCCTTATTATAAAAAATGTCTTAATGAACGCAAATATTAGGATTGACCTAGACAACCATTTGGAATCTCTAAACTGCGGTAGAAGCCAAAGACTCAAAATTGCAAAACCTGTAATGATTACTATAGTTGGTAATGCTTTTTTTAAAAGCTGGATATAAAAATCATTTTTATATTCTATGTCTTTAGAGTCACTCATCAATCAACTATGATATTAATTTTGAGGATTGAAAATATCTTCAAAAGATTTAATCTCGGTTTCACTTATTCTTTTGAAAATATTTCCTTTAGAGATTCCTTTTCTATCTTTTAATCCCATTGAGGTCAATATTTCCCTTAAGCCTTCAATGGTGTTTTTATGATAATTGGCTACTTTGTTTTTCTTATCCTCCACAACTAATGAGGCTACCCTCGAGGGATTCATAGTTGTAATCCCTGTGGGACAGGTATTCAGATTGCACTTTAATGATTGTACACACCCAAGTGCGAACATCATTCCTCGTGCACTATAACAAGCATCAGCTCCTAGGGCCAAGGTTTTATATAGATCAAAAGAGGATATGATTTTTCCTGCTGCAAGTATTTTAATATGTTCTCGTAGATTAAACTTAATTAAGGTTTTATTTACGAAGTGCAACGCTTCTTGCAAGGGAGTCCCTCCCCAATGCAAAGAATCCATATTAGCCGCACCTGAACCGCCTTCAGCGCCGTCAATGGCTATAAAATCTGGATAATCCTGCATTTCGACAAATATCTTTACCATTGCTTCAAACTCAGTTTTTTGCCCTATACAGAGCTTGATGCCAATTGGTTTACCATTGGAAAGTTTTCGTAATTTTTTAACAAATACAATTAACTCTTTAGTATTTCGAAAGGCACTGTGATTGGCAGGAGAATGAATTTCAGTATGAGCTTCTATTTCCCTGTACGTTGAAATTTCTTTTGTATTTTTTTTTGCAGGAAGTATGGCTCCAAAACCAGGTTTTGCTCCTTGGGAAATTTTTATCTCGACCATTTTTACCAGATCATTCTGTGCTATTTTAGTAAATTTATCAGGATCAAAATTTCCCTCCTCATTTCTGCACCCAAAGTATCCTGTGCCGAATTGAAAGATAAGATCAGCACCGTATTTCTGATGGTAGGGTGTTATTCCACCTTCCCCTGTATTTTGTGCGAATCCTGCTATTTTTGCACCTCCATTAAAGGCCAGGGTAGCGTTTTTGCTAATGGAACCATAACTCATCCCGCTTAGGTTTAAAATACTGGCGTTATATGGTTTACTACATTTAGGGCCTCCAATAGTTATTCTGAAATCATCCTGAATATTTGTAGAAGGAAAGGCTGAATGTAAAAACCATTCCCGTCCTAATTTTTCATAAGACAATTGTGTGCCAAAAGGTTGGCTCTTATTAGCGCCTGCGGCTCGTTTATAAACAATTTCTTTTTGAATCCAAGTAAAAGGTTGCCCTTCGGTACGGTTGAGCAAGAGGGTTTCTTGAACTACGTGGCGTTGCTCTTCCAAGAGATTTGTAATTCTGCCTAAAAGTGGATATGTTCTCTTAATGTTATCAGATTTTTGGTAGTAATCAATAAAGCCCAATCCTAATAAAGGCAAGGTAATTAAAGCTACCCACCATAATTTGGGTAACCAAGCAATGAATCCCGCTAATGCTATAACCATAAACAAGGCTGTAATTAAAAATACTTTTCTCATCTTTTTGTTTTTAACGGGAATGCCCTCCGTGACCTTCTTCGGCTTCATTACCCAGATAGTTGCCTTGTGGTCCCACACCTTCTATATAAACCAATTGGGAGCCATAATGCCCAGCCCAACCAACAGAATACCCTGAAAAGGCTAGTACCAAAAACACTAAAATCTCAAACCATCTTTTTTGCTTAAACCAGAAAAGGCTAACAAGTTTGAATAGAGCGGCCGCAGCACTGGACCACATCGCCCACATTGCATACTTATCGTGCTGTTCCAATACCTTTTTTGCGGTTTCGGTAAGTCCTTCGGTATGGGGATGTACAAAGTTACCGGCCACATAAGCTCCTATAAATCCTGCTCCAACTGTTAGCAATACCACCCAATCAATTGTCCGGTTCATTGTAAACAGTTGTATTAATTGCAATACAACGGCCAAAAGCAAAAGTACTATGGGGAAATGAACCACTAAGGGGTGCAGATTGGGGAATTCGTCCAAACTAGCTTCTGAGTCGTTTTGTAAGGTGGGAACAGAATTGCTTACACCCCTAGTTTCGAGGGCTTTCTCATCTTTTATTTCCGTCTTTGTATCTAAACTTGTGGAATTATTTGCGGCAAACGCAATTGTAAAAATCCCAACATAAGCTAACATCACTATGGTAAGAAATAGTTGTCTTGTTTTCATTTCTATGGTTTTTAATTAGTTTCCACTTAATTGGAGCAGTAAAGCACCAATAATGATAATGGCTACAATTCCATAAATGATATAGTTGAACCATTTTTTAAAGCCACTTTTCTTTTGTTCTCTTTCATTTCCCGTTTTACAACAATCTTTCATCGGCTTTCTTTTTTGTGCCTGCCAAGGGAAGGGACTTTTTAAAGGGTTAAATTAAGAATACCCTTCCCTAACAGGACTTTATTACCATCCCCGAAAAAGGAAAGTTCTAACTAACCAATCAATGAAAAAAACTCTTTCCTTTTTTCGGGTATAATTGTATTTATTTCATTTTTTGAACACCGTTTAAATTTTAAACTTTACAGCTTATTTTTAAGCTGGGTCATATATTTTAAGATGTCTTTTTTTTTCGATTCAGAAAATTTTGCATCCCTATGAATAAACGTGTAGGAGTCCAGCGGCATTTCATCGTCTTCAATCTGACTGATAATCGACCGAAGTTTGCTATTTTTTCTTCGGTCGGAATAATCTCCCCACTCGTTGAAATTCAGTTCGTCTTTCCCTTCTTCAATATGGTCTTCAAGAAACCAGGCCACCGGCTGTACCTTATTGTACCAAGGATATTTGGTGTTGTTGCTATGGCAATCATAGCAAGATACCTCTATCTTATTCTGTATCATCGGCGGCACCGTGTTCACCTCCATAAAATCGGTAGCATACTCGGCCTCGCTTTGATTGCGCTCTGTGGGGAAAAATTGGATCCCCACAAATGCAATCAGTAAGATCCACGCTATAGTCTTAAAAATTTTCAATTAATTGATCTCTTTCTGCATTTTTCCACAACCCGGCATTTTGCTGCCCATATATGGGTTTTTGATTTCTTCGGTACTGCTCAACCATTGCGCACCTTTGTTGTTATTGTACATCGGGCAAAAATCCTGATATAGCTTTTTACTTGTTCCTGTTATCGCTATCATATCGATCATATCTTTGCTCAAAATATCGAAATGTTCACGCTGGTGCTCCATAGGACTTTCTGAAATATGTTCCGCGTGTTCCGTGGCGTCTTCAATGATATCAGTCAACTCGCGCTGCTTGTCTGAAGAATATTTGCTTTTATCAAAATCTTTAAGGTCAGCCATCAGCATCCCGCCTGCTTCAGCTGCATCTTCTTGATTATCGGCTACCAGGGCATTTTTAATTTTAATGTAATTGGCGATAATTGCGGATGAACCTGCATTACTTGAATTATCGGCCATCATTTCAGACCCGGCATCTTCCTGATGCATTTCATCAGACATTGGTGCTGTGGCTCCGTCTTTTTTTCCGTCCTTACAGGACATTGTGGTTAGGGCAACTAATGCCATTGTTAAAATTCTCATTGTAATCTTTAATTTTTTCATCTTGATATTCTTTTAATTGTTCTTTGAAAACTTAATTTTTATCCCTCTTTTTAGGGTTTCTTTTGAACTGGGTTTATGATAATCTTCCCCTACTTAAAGGGGAAGATTATTAATTACATTTAGCTTAAATAAGCTTCACAGGCATCAGCGCATTTCTTACACGCGTCTGCACAGTCTTTACAATGCTGGGCATCGTGTTTCGCACACTCATCAGCACATTTTTTACAGGTTTTATGGCAGTATTCCACTATTTCTTTAGCATCTGAATAATTTGCGGCAAGCAGCTTTGCAGTTGCGCTGCATACTTCGGCACAAGCCCTGTCAGTTCTGATACAATCTACCATCATTTTGATGTCATCTGAATCCAGACAGGCATCTGCGCAGTAATTACAATGCGCAATACAGTTGTTCAATGCTTCGATCAAATTTGAATTTTTCATAGTGTTTAAAATTTAATTAATAATTGATTTAATTGTAAATTAAGGGCCTTTCATTTTAACCGCCTTTATCTTTTGATTGTAGGATTTCTTTATGCTCTAAATACTCTTCTTTGGAAATTTCACCCTTGGCATAGCGTTCATCCAAAATTTTTATGGCATCCTTTCGTTTTTTGGTCTTTTTTTTCTTCTTACCAGCATAAATAAATATGCAAAGGACTACTACCCCTAATAAAATCAGCCAATCCCATTCGTACATCATAACTTTTAATTTTAAAATCTTGCGGAAAGTCCGCCGCCAACACCAAAACGGTTATCATAACTACCCATCAGGGAAAAGTTCCT
Organism: Leeuwenhoekiella sp. A2; assembly: GCF_047946655.1. Classification (GTDB taxonomy): domain Bacteria; phylum Bacteroidota; class Bacteroidia; order Flavobacteriales; family Flavobacteriaceae; genus Leeuwenhoekiella. The sequence goes on along the minus strand of NZ_CP172311.1, from coordinate 43,129 downwards.
TCCCAAAATATATTCAAGGCCCACCTGCCAAGTAGTTTCTTTCTCATAATCCCTTCCGGGTTCAAAATCATTGACCCAGCCAAAATCAGCTTGATATTCATATTCCCCATAAAGTAGGACGTGGGGAAAGATCATCGTGGCTTTAGAAAAGCTAATCTGTGGTCGTAGCTTACTGTCTATCCTAAGATCGGCATTGATAAGCAGCGGCATTAAATATCGGATTCCACCTATGGCCGTGGTGTTGATCTCATCCAGACTATCATCCAGCTCGTTTTCAACGTTTACACCACCAAATACCCTGAAATAATCATTAAGGTATCGCTCATAGGTGGCTTCAACCTCCATATTCTTGTTCCATCCATATTCACCACGAAAAGTGAACTGGTTCCTTATATTGGTGGCCGTGGCATAAAGTTCCGTCATATGGCTTGCAGCTGTCAATTCACCCCAGGTAAATATGTGATCGGCTTCGTTGGTCAATTTAGTCAGCGGATATCCTTTAAGGCGTTTGTCGCGTGGTCCGTCATAACTGAAGACACGGGCCATACCCGCATTCAGGTGGTATAAAATGTGACAATGGAAAAACCAATCCCCCGTTTCGTTCGCATCAAACTCGATTACTACTTTTTTCATTGGCGGAACATCCACGGTATGCTTCAACGGTGAATAATCCCCATTTTTGTTCAGCACCCTAAAGAAATGCCCGTGCAGGTGCATTGGGTGGTGCATCATCGTAAGGTTGTTGAGTGTGATACGTACTACTTCCCCTTGTTTGATCTTGATCTTATCGGTTTCCGAAAGTGGTACACCGTTGATGCTCCAGACATACCGGTTCATATTGCCCGTCAGGTTAAAAAGCATCTCTTTTACGGGTTTGTCCCCTTCAAAAGTGGTTTTTACGGGAGATTTCAAATAATCATAATTGAACTGGGGATTTCCGCCAGTTTTCATATTATCGCCAATAACCTTATCGGCAGGGACAACATAGCCCATTTTCATCTCCATTTCATCCATATCTTTAATGGTATCCTTTTTCATCTCCCCATTTTTCATATCCATTCCTGCCTTGCCGGCAGGCGGGTTAGAATGATCCATTTGTGCAATCTTCGTGGAGTCTTTTTTCATTCCCTTCATTTTTCCTTTTTCCATTTTGTCCTTCATATCATCATCCTTCATATCCATACCGTCCATTTTCATTCCCCCCATATCCATACTGTATTTTTTCATCACTTTTATAGAATCGTTTTTTGAAGGATTGAATTTTGAAGCGGGTGCTCCCATTTTCATATCCATTGCCATCATCCTTTTCATATTTTCGATAAGATCGGGTTTGGGAACTACTGGAGCTTTTAGAATGCGGCCTTGCCCTAAATAGGCAGTGGCAAAACCAGAACCGTCCTGTGCCATTGCCCGAACTTCGAGTTTGCCATTTTCAGGAATGGTGACAATATAATCGTAGGTCTCGGCCACGCCAATTAGGGTTTTATTGTGCTTAACGGGTACAACGTCTTTCCCGTCGGCAGACACCAACATCGGGTCTTTACCACCAAAGGTTAACCAGAAATAAGAAGCTGCCGAAGCATTGACAAACCGCAACCGCACCTTTTCCCCGGGTTTAAAGTCTGGATATTCATTTTTGACCGCACCGTTAATAAAAAAGTTTTCATAGAAATTATCAGATATAGCGAAATCCGGCATCCGTTGCCAAATCATTTTTAGCTTGGCACCTACTGCTTTTTTCTTTATAATCTTATCCCAACTTTGGATTTGCCCTTTTTTGATCAAGTACCATTCATTCCCACGCTTTAGGTTTTTAAGCTGCGAGGCAGGATCTTCGTCCATCCAGTCTGATAGCACCAAGACCAAATCTTTATCATAGTCCAAGGTTTTTTCTTTTGGGTTGATCTGGATGGAGCCGTAAACGCCCCGTTGTTCCTGTAATCCGGTATGGGAGTGGTACCAGTACGTTCCGGTTTGCTTAATGGCAAATTTATATTGAAACGTTTCCCCTGGACGAATAGGAGGTGTAGAAAGGTAGGGAACACCATCATAAAAATTGGGCAAAATCATCCCGTGCCAATGGACGGATGTTTCCTCATCCATTTTATTGGTTACGTTGATTACCGCAAATTCCCCTTCGGTGAATACCAGGTTAGGCCCCGGGATCCCTCCATTTATAGTCATCGCTTTTACATCTTTCCCCGTAAAATTTACAGTTTCGTAATCGATAGTTAGATTATATTCGTGTACGGGCCAATTATCTACGTTCTCTTCGGAACCATTGGCGGTTTGTGCCTGTATGTTAGTAAGCGCTAACATTGCCAAAAATGGTATCAGTAGTTTTTTCATTAATGAAATTTTTAACTTAAAAATATTGTTTACTTTAAAATTATTGTTTAATAATTTTGGTTTATACTTATATAATTTGGTCTAATGAATTCCTAAAATTTTTTTCCATTGTTTTATATTCTGTGAGGCTCATTCCTGTTTCGGTCTTAAATTGGTTGCTTAAATGTGTTAGGTTGCTGTAATTTAAAAGCTGACTTATTTCCGTAAAATTGAGTTCCTTATAATGAATAAGCTCCTTTGCTTTTTCGATCTTCAGTTTGATGAAATATTTTTCAATCGTGATCTTCTCATTGTAGGAGAATATTTTGCTTATTTTGAAATAGTCGTGGTGTATTTCTTTTGAAAGTATCTCAGAAAGCTTCTCATTTCCGGCTAACGGTAACTTTTTTAACAGGTTGATCAATATTAATTTTGTTTGTTCAACCAGCTTGAAATTTTCGCCATCTATAATGTAAAACCCGTTCGATTCCACTACTTTTCTTATTGTCTTTTTCTCTTTATTGGTTTGAATATCGGCAGTTATTTCTCCCAATTTTACGTCTAAAACTTTAATGCTTTCATCTTTCAATTCGTTTTTTAAAACCTTGATACAGCGATCACAGACCATATTTTTTATGTAGAGTGTTGTTTTCATCTTTTATTTGGTTAAGTAGTTGATTATTGCAGATTGCACGAAATACATTTTGATGGATTCAATCTGGTTCATCTGAAACTTTAATTGCAGTTCCTGAATATCCAGTACATCATTAAAATCTATCGTTCCAGTTTCATAGGATTTCATTAAAATATCTTCGGCATCATTGGCCTGCTTTAAATTTTTTAATTGCGTTGCATAGCTTATCCTTGCTGAATTTCGGTTTTGAACGGCTTGTGCAAAAAGGGTCTTCAATTTATTTAAGCGGTCTTGTTTTTGTGCTTTTATTTCCTGCTGCCTCAATTCATTTTGCTTGGTGATCGAGCTGTATTTATTGTTGAATATGGGAACGGATATGGACAGCATAGGCATCAAAATGTCTTTTCCGTTGTCGCTGAAATTCATCGCGGGGCGTTCGGCAACGGGTATATAATCCAGCCCCACACCAATGTTGGGCAGGCTCTCTTTTTGATTGAGCGCTTCCGATTGTGCTATCGATTCAAACAACTTATCGTATTTTAAAATCTCTGGATGAAGTTTTAGACCTTCGGAAGAAAAGTTGGTGCTTTCTAAGGGAACAAACATCGTATCTACTACCGATATTGGTGATTTTTCGTCCTTGTTTAAAAGGTTATTGAATTGCGCTTTTTCAGCCAAAAAATCTTCTCCCAAAATTTCTTTTTGCTTTTCCAATTCATTTTTCCTGATCAGTAACCGCAGTACATCCACTGCGGAGGACTTCCCAACTTCAACCGAAGTAAGTGCCAAACTTTCGTAGGTTTCGAGCAATTGGATGTTTTGCTCCAAAACCTGCTGTTTGGCGGTAATGGCATATAGTTGATAATAGGATTGAGAAACAGAAAGGGCCAATTTTCGTTTGGCAATGGCAATTTCCACGTATTCTGCATCAGCCATTGAAGAAGCGTAATTTTCTCTTGCGGTAATCGTCCCGAACCAGGGCAGCATCTGTTTCACCGAAAAACGGGCACGCTGTGCCCCGGTACGGGTTTCGGGCTCACTTATAAAATAGCCTGCCCCAAATTCGGTATTGGGAAGCTCGTTTACCTCGTTCACTTTTTCTTCCGCAATGTTGTACCGTAACTTATAGGCTTGAATATCCGGGTTGTTGGATTCTGCCTCCTGAATGTAGGATTCCAGTTGTTGTGCTTCGGCAAAACCTCCACACAAAACACCAATAAGTATCAACACGATTTTATAGGCTCTTTTTTTCATCATCTAGAACTGTTTTTGGTTTTTCCTGAATTGCTTCTTATTGCTTTCTGCTTCCGCGAAAGCGCAGCTTCCTTTTTCCAACTGAATAATACGGGTACAATAAAATAGGAGGTAACGTCAATAATCATCCCGCCAAAACTTGGTATGGCCATTGGGATCATAATATCGCTTCCCCGGCCGGTGGAAGTTAAAACAGGCAAAAGAGCAAGTATGGTTGTCGCCGTGGTCATCAGGCAGGGACGGATGCGTTTTTGAGCGGCGAACAATGCAGATTCCCGGATGGCCGCTTTGTCGCTTGGCTCATTTTTATCAAAAGTTTGGGTGAGATAGGTGGCCATAACCACGCCGTCATCGGTCGCAATACCGAACAGGGCAATAAAACCTACCCAAACCGCCACACTTAAATTGATGGTTTTCATATTGAAAAGGTCCCTCAGGTTTTCCCCTAGGAAATTGAAATTGAAGAACCAATCCTGCCCATACAGCCAGATCATTATAAACCCGCCTGCAAAAGCCACCGCAATCCCTGTAAATACCATTAACGATGTTGATACAGAACGGAACTGAAAATAAAGAATCAAAAAGATAATGATGAGCGCCAGCGGGACTACGATCGATAAGGTTTTTTCTGCCCGGATCTGGTTTTCATAGGTTCCCGTAAATTTGTAATTTATCCCTTTGGGAACGGTCAGTTCGCCGTTATCGATCTTCTGTTGGATAAGGGCTTGGGCATTTTCCACCACGTTTGTTTCCGCAAAGCCATCCAGTTTATCAAAGAGGACATAGCCTACCAAAAATGTATCCTCACTTTTAATTACCTGTGGCCCTTTTTCATACCGGATATCAACCAATTCCCCAAGGGGCACCGGGTTTCCAGTGGAGACAGGAACATAAATATCTTTTAAATCCTCTGCATTACCACGAAGTTCCCTGGGGTACCGTACCCTAACGGCGTAGCGTTCCCTGCCTTCCACGGTCTGCGTTAAAGGCATCCCGCCCACGGCCACTTGAAGCACCTGCTGTACATCTTCAATGGAAATACCATACCGGGCAAGGCGTTCCCTTTTTATATCGATCAATAAATAAGGCTTGCCCACGATGCGGTCTGCAAAAACGGCCTCTTTTTTTACGCCTTCCGCCTGTTTTAAGATATCCTCCAATTTTAAACCAAAAGCTTCTATCTGTTTCAGGTCCTGCCCTTTTACCTTAATTCCCATTGGTGCCCTCATCCCGGTCTGTAACATTACCAAACGGGTCTCGATGGGCTGTAACTTGGGTGCCGAAGTGACGCCGGGAAGTTTGGTGACCTTTACAATCTCGTTCCAGATATCATCGGGGGATTGTATTTCCGGCCTCCAGTTGCGATAGAATTCCCCATCTTCATCGGGGATTAGACTTTCTGTATCAATAAGGAACGGATCTTCAATCTTAGCTTCTTTGTAATTTTCAGAATTTCTAACCTCATTGTTGGGATTGGTCACCAAGCCGCCATCTTTCAGGACAAAAAAGCCATCTTTGTTCACTTTATAGCGTTGGGGGCTTCCATCAGAATCCTCCATATATTCCGATTTATACTGAATAATATTTTCGTACATCGACAGGGGTGCGGGATCAAGTGCCGATTCGGTACGTCCAGATTTCCCTACTACGGTTTTTATCTCGGGGATGCCTGCAACGGCCATATCCAGTTGTTGTAATACCCTTTTATTTTCCGCTACCCCAGCGTGTGGCAGCGAGGTAGGCATTAACAGGAACGAACCTTCGTTGAGTGAGGGCATAAATTCCTTGCCGATATTGGTCATTATTAAAACACCCAGAACAAAAACGGTGGTAGGGATGCACAAAAACAATATTTTATTGCGCAAAGCCCACTTTAAAATGCGGGAATAAAAATGTTTAAATACCCAAAAAGCCGCCAAAAGACCAAAACAGATAATCCCTACAAAAAGGAGGTTGATCAAAATGCTACGGTCAAAGCCTAAGGGACGCCAATATTCCGCCAAAAGAAATATGATTGCTATTGCTGAAATAATCATATTAACAACATTTGTCCGTTTTTCAGAAAGCCACAATCTGTCCGAAACCCTCGATGCAATTTTATCGTCCTTTAAAAAACCTGTGATTCCGAAGGCTATCAGAACTAGGCCTAACCAATATCCAAAGACAATGGCAGTAATCCCCAAGAGCATCAAAAGACCATTTATGATATGACCGGTTGTTTTCCGAATGCTCTTTTTTCTGAACAAGAATGCGGCAAAGGGAGGAATTAGGAACAGGGCAACAATAATGGAAGCGGTAAGTGCCATCGTTTTGGTAAAGGCTAATGGGCGGAATAATTTCCCTTCGGCCCCTATCATTGTAAATACGGGAATAAAACTGATGATAGTGGTAAGCACCGCTGTAACAATCGCCCCTGAAACTTCGGCAGTAGCGTTATAGACGAGCGTGTTGATGGGTTGTCTTGTTTCACCGTTCAATACCCGCAGCTCTTCTTCATCTAAATACCTGATAATATTTTCGCAGAGGATCACGCCGACATCCACCATAGTACCAATGGCGATCGCAATTCCCGACAGCGCAACGATATTGGCATCCACATTAAAGAGCTTCATCGCAATAAAGACCATCAATACGGCCACCGGTAACAGTCCCGAAATAAGTATAGATGCCCGTAAATTGAAGACCATCACGATAATGACCAATATCGTTATCAATATTTCAAGGGTCAAGGCCTCATCAAGCGTACCCAAAGTTTCGTTTATTAGTTCCGTCCGGTCATAAAACGGAACAATGGTAAGTTGAGAAGTACGGCCGTCTTTCAATTCTTTGGAAGGTAAGCCCGAACTCAGTTCGTTTATTTTGTCTTTAACGTTGTTGATGACCTCCATCGGGTTTGCGCCATAACGTGCTACCACAACACCGCCGACCACTTCGGCACCTTCTTTGTCCAATATTCCGCGACGGGGAGCGGGTCCCAGGCTTACTCGGGCAATATCCTTCACCCTTATTGAGGTATAATCTTTGGAAGTGACCACTGCGTTTTCAATATCGGCCACCGATTTTACATAACCCAAACCACGCACCAGATATTCCGCTTGGTTGATTTCAAGCGTCTGCGCACCAATATCCTTGTTGCTTTCTTTTATTGCGCTTACGACATCGCCCAGACCAATGTTGTATTGCCGCATCTTTTCTGGATCTACATCTATTTGATATTCCTTTTGAAACCCTCCAATGGAGGCTACTTCTGAAACCCCGCTAGCAGAGGAAAGGGCATATTTCACATAATAGTCCTGAATGCTGCGCAGTTCCTGTAAATCCCAACCGCCGGTCACGTTTCCATCTTTGTCTCGCCCTTCTAAGGTGTACCAGTATATTTGCCCCAATCCGGTAGCATCTGGGCCCAAACTTGGGTTTACACCATCCGGTAACAAGCCGCTGGGCAGAGAATTGAGTTTTTCAAGGATACGGCTCCGGCTCCAGTAAAATTCAACGTCTTCATCAAAAATAATATAGATGCTGGAAAAGCCGAACATTGAGGAGCTGCGGATGGTCTTTACCCCGGGAATACCCAACAAACTAGTAGTTAGCGGATAGCTGATCTGATCTTCTATATCCTGTGGGGAACGTCCTTCCCATTTAGTGAATACGATTTGCTGGTTTTCGCCAATATCAGGGATGGCATCTACGGCAACGGGGTCTGTGGGAAGGAAACCAGTGTCCCAATTAAAAGGGGCGTTAACGATGCCCCAGCCTACGAAGATCGTAAGCATAAGAACAGCGATAAGTTTATTTTCTATGAGGAATTTTATACCCTTATTTAACATAGGTATTGATAATTAAACAGTTATACATTGAATAAAATCCTGATGGTATCAGAAAATTAAACACAACAAAATGAGCCCAAAATGGTAGGAACCACAGGGCTAATTTTCCCGATAATTATCGGGAACTGTTTAAAATCAAATTAAATAGGTCTCGTTTAATTCTTGCACATCCCTTATGAGATAGGGTGGCGTGTAATCTTTAAAAGGAATGACATTTTCATCCAATCCCTCAAAAAGGTTAATGTAAGTATAGAAAAAAGTGGCAACGAAAGCTTGTTGCTCAAAAGTTAGGTTGTTGAATGATGATTTTAATTCATTATAACCATCAATTGCTATTTGTGTATCAGAACAGCAAGGTTTCTCGGAGAAACCTTTTTCACAGCTTTTTTGAGGTTGTTGATTCTCCATTCCACAGGTCTTGACATTATGAAATAAAGAAAAATCAACTAATGAATCTCCACAATAATGTATATCTACCGCAAACGACATTGTAGTAAACAGCACAATAGATGCCATTAAAATAGATACTATTTTATTGAAGATTTTTTTCATTAATGCAAATTTACGAAAATTTAAGAATTTTAGTTGGTATTAACATTTTTTTAATCTTTTGACAGGATTATTTCATTATATGTTTCTATTCAATAACTTGGAAACAACATCCTCCCTCGGGGTTTTTCAAACTTTTGATTTTTCTTAAAAAAAATAAAAACTCATTTTTTTAAGTTATAACTACCAATACAATCAATGCTTATGAATATTCCCTTTTAGCACAAAAAAGTAAAGCAGAAATGAGGCTATGACCAGAAGGACAAGTACAATAATTCCCTTGACTTTATCTTTTTTTGTGATTTTGTTCTTAGCTGGTTTTTGAACTTTTTTCTTTCTTCTATTTCTTCTACTTTGAGACATTTTGTTGTACTATTTCCAATTCATTTTCTGTAAACGTATTGCATTGAGGATGGCCAAAAAAGCTACGCCAACATCGGCAAATACGGCCTCCCACATTGTAGCCATTCCGAAAGCACCTAAGATCATAACGGCAATTTTAACACCAAATGCCAAGGCAATATTCTGCCACACAATTTTTCTTGTAGATCGGCCAATCTTAATGGCCCGGGCAATTTTAGAAGGCTGGTCGGTCTGGATGATGACATCTGCGGTCTCAATGGCCACATCACTTCCCAAGCCCCCCATTGCCATACCTACATCGCTGGTTGCAAGTACAGGGGCATCGTTAATGCCATCGCCAATAAAAGCCACCGTAGTGCCGGTTTCTTTTTGAAGCCGCTCCACCTCGTTGAGCTTATCTTCGGGCAACAATCCGCCCATAGCAGTATCCACGCCCATTTCCCTACCAACCTCTTTGGTAATGGAATCCTTATCGCCAGAAAGCATTATGATTCTCGATATCCCCGCTTTACGGATTTGTTCGATTGCTTCGTGGGCATCTTCCTTCAATTCATCGGCAATGGTTACGTAGCCTGCAAAATGACTATCTATGGCAACTATTACAATAGATTCTACAATGCTTTCAGTTTCTTTAGGAACGCTGATATTGTTTGAGGTCATTAGTGCCTCATTACCCACTAAAACGGTTTTACCGTTTACGGTGCCTTTCAAGCCTTTTCCGGCAACCTCGGATACTTCGGAAGCTTCAAAATCCGCACCTTCGGCCTTATATTCCAATATCGCCTGGGCAATGGGATGAGTGGACTGTTCTTCCATCGCCATCAGATATTTCATAAATTCCGCTTCCGGGAAAGCATCATTATTGACAACATCCTTGATTTTAAACACGCCTTTGGTAACCGTTCCGGTCTTATCCATTACCACCGTGTTTACTTTGGTCATTGCATCGAGGAAGGATGCTCCCTTGAATAATATTCCATTTCGGGATGCGGCACCAAGGCCGCCGAAATATCCCAATGGAATCGAAACAACCAGGGCGCACGGACAAGAAATAACAAGGAAGATTAGGGCACGGTACAACCAATCTTCAAAGATGTAATTCTCGACAAATAGATAGGGTAAGAAGGTCAGTCCAATAGCAAGGAATACCACGATGGGGGTGTACACCCTCGCGAATTTTCGAATGAACAATTCAGTTTTTGATTTACGGGCAGTAGCGTTCTGTACCAGATCAAGGATACGGGCAATGGAACTGTCCTTGAATTCTTTTGTGGTCTCGATTTCGATTACCCCATCGAGATTGATGCTTCCGGCAAAAACCTTATCTCCTTTTGAAATGGTATCGGGTTTGCTTTCGCCGGTAATGGCAGCAGTATTGAGCGAAGCTTTTGCTGACAACAGTTTACCGTCCAAAGGGATTTTCTCGCCCACACGTACCTGAACCTTTTCACCAACCTCGACCGTTTCGGGGTTGACGGAAACAAAATCGCCGTCACGATATACCAAAGCTTCATTGGGTCGCACATCCAAAAGAGCCTTTATATTACCTTTCGCTTTTTTGACTGCAGCACTTTGGAAAAGTTCGCCGACCGCATAAAAAAGCATCACGGCCACGCCCTCGGGATATTCGCCTATGGCAAATGCCCCCAATGTTGCGATTGACATTAAAAGGAATTCGGTAAAGAAATCGCCGTTTTTTATACTTTTCCAACCTTCAATAATAACGGGAAACCCAACGGGAATATAGGCTACAACGTACCAAATTATTCGAACCCAACCCTTGAAAAATGGGAAGGCATCGAAAAAATCGATGGCAATACCCGCAATCAGCATTACAAAACTGAAAATAGCGGGTAGGTAAATCTTAAATTTTGATGTCTTTTTTGGACTGTTATGATTATTGCCATCATCCAGCCGCAGCTGGCGGGCGTGGCTATGTCCGCTGGAATGTTTCTGGGTATCGATATCCCTTAGATTTTGTTTTTTCTTCATCGTGATTTTATTCTTCCAAACCTTGATAGGGTTTATATTCTTTGTCCCCAAATTCTTTTTCGATTTGCAGGGTGGTATGCGTTATTTCAAATTTATCGTGCAATTGTTCCCGAATATCATAGATAAACTGATCCTCGTGCCCATCGGGAACGACCAAGTGGGTAGAAAGTGCGGTTTCCGTGGTGCTCATCGCCCAGATATGCAGATCGTGCACTTCTTCGACCCCTTTAATATCCATTAAGAATTTTTCCACTTCATCGATGTCGATGTTTTTGGGAACGGCATCGATGGCTATTTTTACGGAGTCCCTCAAAAGTCCCCAGGCACTGTATAAAATGACCAGTACAATGACCAAACTAAGCGCAGGGTCTATCCACGTTAAGCCCGTGTATTTAATGGCCAGACCGCCAAGCAGCACTCCTAAGGTTACCCCGGCATCGGCAGCCATATGTAAAAATGCCCCGCGTATGTTCAGATCGCCTTTTGAACCTTTCCAAAATAGGAAAGCCGTACCGGTGTTTACCACTAGGCCAATGGCCGCAACGATCATCACGAGATTGCCGGAAATCTCTGCCGGGTCCTGAAATTTTTGGATGGCGTCCCACGCAATCAATCCGGCCGCGGCAATAATGATGACGCCATTGATCATCGAGGCTAGAATGGTCGTTTTCCGTAAGCCATAGGTATATCTTTTTGAAGGCCTTTTTGTGGCTATTTTAATGGCCGCCCACGCCAGTATAAGGCTGAAAACATCGCTCGCGTTGTGGCCTGCATCCGCCAAGAGCGCGGAAGAATTTGCCACAAATCCGTAGTAGAGTTCTACTGCAACATAAATTGTATTTAAGGCTATGCCTATGCCAAAAGCTTTTCCGTAGTTCTGTGAACCGTGTGAATGATCGTGTGCCATAATTATCTATTTTATTTTTTTATCCACTTTTTAGCTGTTTTCCTATCTTCCAAACCAAAATAGTTGATCTCCGCGTTCGTAAATGGTTTCATAAATTGGGTAATCCAATCCTGCCATTTTTTGTTGCCCACCATCGCTATTTTTTCATAATCTTTTGCGTGGGCCGTGTCCATTTTCAGGTCTTCCCATAATCCGGGAAAATCCCAGCCCGTAAAATCCTCCATTTCAAAATACCAGCGAACTTTCATTCCCTTGTCGAGTATGGCGTGGATAAGCGGATGGATTTTTTCTATATCCTCTTTTCCCAATTTGCCCGAAGCTTTTGTTGCAATGATATTTTTTTCTTGTAATTCGATTATCTGTAACATATAGATTGTTTTTTTATCCTTCTAAATCGTAAAACCATTCTTCAGCTTGTTTGATAGCCTCGGCGATAGCTTTTTTTTCCGTATAATTTTCATTTAACACCAATTGCTCGGCAATTTCCAATGCCTTTTTCCTAACAGGGGGATTCAGGGAATCCAGATCAGTTTTAAAATCTTCGAACATCGAGTCCATCTTATTGCGTTATTATTTTGAACGATATGGCAAATTTTTCCTTTTTCCACCTCCGTTTTAAAACCAGATTTATATTAGCTACTTCATATTCATTAGGGAGGCCTTCGTGAGGTATTTCATCAACCTCCCGGAAGTAGCATAAACAACAAGAAGCCTCCGAAGAAAGCAGCGGTCAACCAAATGGTTTGCCTACCTTCGTGCGCTTCTACCAACAATTCTTCTGTAACTAGATACAATAAGGCCGCCAATCCAAAGGCCAAAATTATTTCCAGAAAACCTGCCGAAACTCCCGCCAATAGGGCAGCACTCAATAGCGTGCTTCCAAAAACCAGAATAGATAGCCCAAGTATGGTAACTATTGTTTTTTTGCTGTTGATATTAGCGTTTCCCAAAGTGATTGAGGTGGCCATTCCCAATGAAAGCAATTCCACAGAAATTGCCACCGCTAAAAAAATCCCGGTCTCTTGATTGGCCACAAAGCCAATGCCCATAAGCACCCCGTCGATCAACAAGTCAATTGCGATTATCAGTACAAAAGCTGTGGGAAACCCGGTTTTGTTCTTTTGCCCTTTTTTGGGTTCTAAAAAGTACCGTATCCCCAGCATTAAAAGTACACCTGCCCCAAAACCGATGGCAATTTCCGGTACGTCGTGCTTCTTCATAATTTCTGGAAGAATTTCAACTGAAACAACCGAGAAAATCACTCCGGCGGCAAAATGCAGGATAGCACTCCGCACCTGGGCGTTTGGCTTTTTTAAAATGGAAACGATTCCACCCACCAATAGCGCAATTGGGGCAATAGCACCATAAATCAAAATGTTTGAATAATTTTCCACCGGTTTCTTGTTTATACCTGATTAATTTCTAACAAAATATTCTTTTCGTTTTTCAAATTTATAATGTGTATCATCCTACTTGTTTTTTTGATCTGATTCACCGATCCTATCTTTAAAGGCTTCCGCTTTTTTTACATTTTGTACATACGCCTTTTAAAACCAAATTCACATCGTTTATTCCGTACTTATCAGGCAAGCTATCTGGGTTTACTTTATCGGGCAAACAGAATGTGTTGCCACAATGGGTACAATGAAAATGTAGGTGCAAATCCAAACCTTCTTCATTGGAGACCGCATATTTGGCGATTGCTGTTCCCACATCTATTTGATGTACTACGCCCTTCTCTTGAAATAGTTTTAGGGTTCTATAAATTGTTGTTCTATCCGCAGTTTTATTGTTATCACTTTTTTTGATAAAAGCCGTTTCTATTTCTTTCAGGGTTACGGCATAAAACTTTCTATTGAGGTATTTATAAATAGCTAACCTCATTTCCGTGGGCCTAATCCCTTTACTTTTGAGTATTTTTTCGGCTTTGTTCATCGTTGAAAATTAAACGGCACTACATTTTTCGCATATGCCTTTAACAACCAAATTGACATTTTCGGCCATATATCCTTCCGGCAGGTTAATGTGGGGTATTTTATGATCGGTCAAACAAATCGTCTCATCACAGTTGGTACAATGAAAATGAATATGCAGATCCTGATCTACTTCACAATTGCACCCGCTTTCACAGAGGGCATATTTGGGTATGCCGGTGCCATCGTCTATTTGATGCACAATTCCGTTGGTTTCAAAGGTTTTAATGGTACGGGACAATGTGGCACGATCAGCTTTTACAAAAGCGTTCACAATCTCGGTCAGCGTTACGGCCCTTTCCATTTTATCCATAAACCTGTATATCAAGATGCGCATCGCCGTGGGACGTACCTTATGACTACTTAGAAGTTTTTCAATGTCGCTCATCTTAGATGGGTTTTATTTCTGGGGTTGCTTTATCGATTTTCCCGTTTTGATTTGAAAGGCGTCCTCTACATTACTCAGATAGATAATCCCGTCACCAGGGGTCGGCGTTTTCCCGTTTTCTAAGATAATATCAATGGCACTTTTCGCTTCTTCGTTTTGGCACACCAGTTCCAGTTTGACCACCGGGCTATCGGTAATATGAAAATCCAAAGATGGGGAAGCTCCTTTAGCCTTGAATTTGCCCGTACCTTCGCCCTGGGATAGGGTCATACTTTTAAATCCGGCATCACTTAATGCCTCAATTGTTTTTTGTACCCTGTTGGGCTTTATAAATGCTTTTATTTCTTTCATTTTTTTAAATTTTATCGGTTATACTATCAAATGTATTAAAAAACCGGACTTACCAAACTCTTTACTAACCACTTGACAAACAGTATTTGGCAAGCCCGGCTATAAAATATCAAATTTAATCGTCGTGACCTGTTTCGCCTTTCTTCATTTCCGAGATCAGGTAATAGGCCTTGTTCCAAACTACCATTTGCCCTTTTTCCAGCGGCTGTAGCAATTTGATCTCCATCCAGCCATCATCTGCCTGACCGGTTACGACTTTTAAAGGGCTCAACGTCCATTCTTCCTCGCCACCTTCGTTCATTTTTTTGGCTGTAAAAATGTATGGCTCGCCATCCTCGGTAATGATCGCCTCTTCGGGGAGCGCGGTCACCTTGTTTTCGGAAGCGGCTATCTTACCCGTAAGGTACATCCCCGGAAACAGATTGCCTTGTTTGTTCTCGATTTCGGCGTGTACGTGAACCGCTTTGGGGTTCTGTTCGAATGTTTTCCCTACTGAATAAATTTTTGCACTCAGATCGGATTCGGGAAGGGATTCGATATTAAATTCCACCGTCTGTCCCTCTTTAACCTTGCTGACGTCCTTTTCATATACCATAAGGTCGGCGTGGATATGTTCGGTATTCACGATCTCGAACATTTCGGTCTGTTGTTGTACAAACTGCCCTACCTTGATATTCACTTTTTCCACATAACCGTTGATTGGGCTTACCACGGGAACTTGGCTATATACATTCCCGTTCCTAATGCGGTCCAGACTAACCCCAAATAAGCGTAATTGGGATTCCAGTCCCTTGACCATCCCCTTCATACTGTTGTATTCCGATTCGGTTTCCTGAAATTTTCTTCCGGAAGCCACTTCGGCATCGTACAAGCGTTTTTGACGGTCATATTCCTTATTTAAAAAGTTCATCCGGTTATAGGCATTGGAATAATCGGTCTGCAATTTGATAAGATCGGGATGGCTCAAATATCCCAGAATGCTCCCTTTGCTTACCTTATCGCCCTCGATGACCTTTATGCTCGTCACGTTGGCCCCAATAATGGCGGTAACGGCAGCTTCATTTTGCGGGGGCACTTCCAGTTGGCCATTCGCCTCCACAAGTCCTGTCAGGCTTTTGGTGGGCAGGCTGTCCACCTTCAATCCCATCGCTTCAAACTTTTGTTGGGACAGGTGCAGTTTTTTACCTTCCAAGCCTGCGCTTTCTTCCTGATGCTCGCCACCATTTTCGGCAGAAGCTGTTTCGTTGTGGTCTTCTTGCCCGCTTTCAGCGGTTTTTTCCTGTTTACAGGAACTTAAACTGAATAGGATCAGGGCTGCGTAAAAAATCGATTTTATATTGAAATTCATAGTTTCTGTCTTTATTGTTTAGCGGAATTGAGGAAAAATTCCAGTTCGTATTTTGATCTCAGATAATTGTTAAGTGCGTCCCAGGACTTGCTCTGGATGCCTATGGCGTCGCGTACCGTTTGCAGAAAGGTGGTATAATCGATACCCCCCTCTTTATAGGCAAAAACCGCCCCGTCCCGTTGCTCTTTGGCAAGCGGAAGGGCTTCCTGTTCATAATACTGCCAAGACTCCAGCCATTTTAGATAGTCCTGTTGCAGGTCCTGATATTTTGAATTGACCTGAAGCTGTTTTTCCTTAAAATTCTGCTCCGCAATCTGGGTTTGTATTTTGGCCGATTGCACCTGCCCCAGTTCAGGGCCGAAAAAGAGCGGAATGGAAATCCCAACCTGAAAGTTGAAAAATCCGTTCTGTCCCGCAATTTTCTGCCGCCCATATTGTGCGTTGAACTTTGGGAAAAACGCTTTGGTGCTGAGATTACGCTCGGCATCGGCCACCTCGATCTGCCGCTCATAATATTGCAGCATCGGGTGGCTCACAATCGAATCCTTGCGCTGTAGTATGGGCGTGTCCATTTCATCTACACCTGCATCCGCAACGGTATAGGGCGTATCGCTTACCAGCCAAAGGTTCAGTCTCTGCAGGTTGCCCAGATAATCCCGATATACCTGCATTTTCTGAAGGCTTACCTGCCGGGCCTGATTGGTGGCGGCCAAATATTCCAGCTTCGAGGAAGCCTCGGTCTCATAACGGATACGCGCCGCCCGTTCAAAATCGCTAAAAATGGAATCGAGTTCCACATACAATTGGTACTTCCGTTTGGAAGTGTAGGCATCACCCCAGGCCTTGCTCACTTCCCGTTCCACTTGAAGGGAGGTTAGATCGAGTGCCGTTTCACTTAGGGCAATTTTCTCATTTTGCACCCTATTTTTGGCACCGATACTGAACACATCGATATTCTGCTGCTGGACGCCAATGGTTTGATAGATACCTTCATCGCTTGTACCATTGTCCGGCAGTTCTTCGCCACCGGTAAAAATTTGGGTGGTCCCAAGATCCCAGGCGGTTTTTTTCAGGGCCTCCTGGTTCTCGACTTCCAGTTGGGCCGCTTTCAATTTGGGATAGTTCGCTTGGGCCCTTTCTACTGCGTCCTGTAAAGAAATTGGGGTAAACCCTTGTTCAACTTTCAGGCTGTCCTGTCGGGGCGCATTTTGCTGGGGGCTATCCAGCGTTTGCGCACTTGCACTTGCCGGGATGGCCATTGATCCAAGACCCAATAAAACGGCGATCAGGGCAGGGTTTATGGCAACTTTACCCGATTTTCCGTTGTTGTTTTTTCCCGTTTTTTCCACAAAACTGTACAAAATGGGCACAACGATCAGCGTAAGCAAGGTTGCGGTTATCAATCCGCCAATGACCACCGTGGCCAAAGGCCGCTGTACCGAAGCACCCGCCCCGTGGGAAAGTGCCATCGGGAAAAAGCCCATTATCGCGGCCAAAGCCGTCAATAAAATGGGACGGATCCGTTCCTGTGTCCCTATTAAAATACGTTCCTGTATGTCCATAACCCCTTCTTCTTTTAATGAATTCAACCTACTGATGAGCACCAGCCCGTTCAGTACCGCTACCCCGAAGAGTACGATAAAACCAACTCCCGCGGAGATACTAAAGGGCATCCCACGTATGGCAAGCGCGAAAATCCCCCCAATTGCTGCTAGAGGCACGGCCATATAGATCATAATGGATTGTGAGAAAGAGCCCAGCGCAAAATAGAGCAATAGGAAAATAAGTGCCAGGGCGATGGGCACTACGATCATTAAACGGTCTTTCGCCCGTTGCAGGTTTTCAAAAGCACCGCCGTATTCAATATGGTAGCCGGGCGGCAGGTCTAATTGCTCATCCATTTTTGTCTGGATATCGTGCACCATTGATTCTACATCCCGGCCCCGTACGTTCACCCCTACGTAAATCCTTCGGGAGGTATTGTCCCGGGAAATCTGCATCGGGCCTGGCCGGTAACTGATATCGGCCACCTCTTTTATGGGGATCTGGTTTCCGCCGGGCAGGTCGATCAAGAGGTTTTTTAGATTATCGATGCTTTGGCGATGTTCCTCATCCAAACGCACCACCATATCAAAGCGCTTTTCGCCCTCAAAGATGACCCCTGCGGAACTTCCCGCAAAAGCGGTACTTACATATTGGTTGAGTTTTTGGATATTCAAACCATATTGGGCTACTTTTCTTCGGTTAAAACGAACCGTCATCTGCGGCAGTCCCGAGGTGGCCTCCAGGTTTACATCACCCGCACCGGGAACCGTTTTGATGATATTGGCCATTTGTGCGGCCTTTTCAGTTAAAACATCCAGATCTTCACCGTATAATTTGATGGCCACATCTTCCCGAACACCCGTAAGCAGTTCGTTGAAACGCAGTTCCACGGGCTGACTAAAAACGAAGTTGACCCCGGGAACGACCGATAATTTTTCTTTGATTTTTTCTATCAATTCCTCTTTTGTTTCCGCCGAAGTCCAATTATCCTTGTTCTTGTCCAAAATAATGTAGGTGTCCGCAATATCCATCGGCATCGGGTCGGTGGGGATATCAGCGACCCCAATTTTAGCTATCATTGTTTCCACTTCGGGGAAGTTGTCAAGAATAATATTTTCAATTTTCTTTGAGGTTTCAATCGATTCACTTAATGCACTTCCGGGCCTAAAAAGCGCCTGCATCGCGATATCCCCTTCATCGATGCTCGGTATAAATTCCCCGCCCATTCTGCTGAAGGTAAATCCGGCACCTCCCAACAATAGGACCGCAACCACTAAAATTATAATGCGGTGGTTCAAGGATTTTAGGATAACAGGCCGATAACCGTTGTTGATTCGCGTCATCATCCCGTTACTGAAGCCCGAGATTTTATCTTCCACTTTATGGAACCAGTTTTTCTTTTTAGTGGCCGGCTTCATCGTAAGCGATGTGATCATCGGAACATACGTAAGGCAAAGGATAATCGCGCCGAGCACGGCAAAGCCAAAAGTAAAGGCCATAGGGCGGAACATCTTGCCTTCGACCCCGGTCAGGAATAAAATGGGGGTAAATACGATTAGGATAATGATCTGCCCAAAAAAGGCTGAATTCATTACGGTACTACTTGCGTCATAGACCACTTCGTCCATTTGTGGCTGGTCAAATTTCTGTTTCCCGGCCTTGATCCGTTTTTCAATCTCGTGTACCGTTCC
This sequence comes from Leeuwenhoekiella sp. A2, assembly GCF_047946655.1. GTDB lineage: Bacteria > Bacteroidota > Bacteroidia > Flavobacteriales > Flavobacteriaceae > Leeuwenhoekiella. The sequence goes on along the minus strand of NZ_CP172311.1, from coordinate 23,979 downwards.
CTCTACAATGATCACGGCACCATCGACAATGATACCGAAGTCGATCGCCCCGAGGGACATCAGGTTGGCCCAGACCCCAAAAGCTTTCATCAAAATAAAGGCGAACAAGAGCGAGAGAGGTATTAGCGAAGCGGTAACCAAGCCTCCACGGAAACTTCCCAATAAAAAGACTAGTACAAAAATGACGATCAAAGCGCCTTCCACAAGATTTTTTTCAATAGTTGCCGTAGTCCTTCCTATGAGTTCACTTCGATCTAAAAAGGGAACGATCTTGAGTCCTTCCGGTAGCGATTTTTGCACTTCTTTTATTCGTTGTTTAACGGTGTTTACCACTGCATTTGGATTATCGCCCCGTAGCATTAAAATCACCCCGCCAACGGCTTCGTGGCCATCCTGGGTAAAGGCACCGTAGCGCACCTGGCTCCCAAAATGTACTTTTTCGGCAACGTCTTTCACTAAAATGGGCAGGCCATTTTCGTTTTTGATCACGATCTGGCGGATGTCGTCCAGCGAACGTGCCAAACCTTCCCCACGGATGAAATTGGCCATTTTGTTCTTTTCGATGTAAGCGCCCCCGGTATTCACATTGTTTTCCTGTAGGGCATCAAAGACTTCTGTCATTGTTACATCCATCGCGTTCAATTTGGCGGGATCGATAGCTATTTCATATTGCTTGATCTTTCCGCCAAAGGCATTGACTTCCACAACACCTTCCGTTAGGGCCAATTGGCGTTTTACGATCCAGTCCTGTATGGTCCGCAACTCGGTAGGGGAATATTTGTCCTCGTAGCCTTCTTTGGCTTTAAGGGTATATTGATAGATTTCCCCCAGTCCGGTAGTGATCGGCCCCATTCCGGGGCTACCGAACTGTTCGGGGATCTCGGATTTGACTTCGTTGAGTTTTTCAGAGACCAGTTGGCGGGGCAGATAGGTACCCATATCGTCCTTAAATACAATGGTCACCACCGAAAGTCCAAAACGGGAGACAGAGCGTATTTCATTAACGCCCGGTAGGTTGGCCATCGCCAACTCTACGGGATAGGTTACAAATTGCTCGATGTCTTCGGTGGCCAAGTTGGGCGATTGTGTGATAACCTGTACCTGGTTATTGGTAATATCGGGCTGTGCGCCCAGGTTAATGGTGGACATTGAATAGACGCCCACTCCCACGAGTGCGAGTACCATCAGTCCCACGATAAGCTTGTTCCGAATGGAAAAAGCGATGATTTTATTGATCATAAAAGTTAAGGATTTAATTCAGTTTTTGGAATGTAAAAGAGTGGCCAAAAGAATCTTGACCTGTCGAAAAAGGATATAGCTATCCTATAAAAACTGAATTAAACTCTTGGAGGATCTAAAAGGGACGAAATAGGTTCTTCGCCCAAACTATCAAAATGAAGGAAAACCTTAGAAGATATTTCTGAATTAATTAGCTTAAAATTCGCTGAAGAAAATTCAACCGTATGCACGTGACAGCAATGGCAGGTACAGAAAGGGGGGCAAGTATCTGAAAGGCTATGGTTATGATCCAAATTTGAAGCAGCAACTACCTCAGTTTGAGAATTATCGGAAACCACATCCGCACTAACATCAGTACAAGGCAACGCGTTGAGCGTTAAAATGTACAGACCAAATATGAATGTTAATAATTTCACGTTGCAAAGATAACAAAATTGTGATGCACAGGGTGTGCAAAGGTCAGTGGACAGTTTTTTTGTTACATCAGCTATTTCAAAAATTGAAATAATTGTGAGATATCCAAAAAACAATGAGCGACCAAAAAAGTATGATAATTCCCCCGATTAACCAGCTTTTTCTTTTGTTCCAGTTATAATCCTTTGCCTTTCTAAGACACTCCGCTTTTACAGCTTCGGGAATAAGACTTATGGCGAAATAAATGCCGATGGGCAATAGGATAAGATCGTCCAGATACCCGATTACCGGGATAAAATCGGGTATTAAATCTATGGGGCTCAATGCGTAGGCGATAATCAAAAAAATCATCGCATTTGCATACCAGGGTGTTCGTTTATCCCTGGATGCCAAGTGCAGCATAACTAGTTGCTGCTTTAGTTTTTTTGCCCAGGCTTTTAGTTTTTTCATAATTATACCAGAGGTATTCAGATGCTAAGAGATTAGCATACACAAAAATAGACAGCAAATAAAATTTGAAGGTATTTATTGTTTTTTAGTTTAAGATATTCATATATCTTTGTTTCCACGAATAAAATCGAGGCAAAGGTTACCTATTCGGTTACCTCGTTTTATTGAAATAACATAAGTGTCTGGTTATTAAAATATTGTCTAGTGGCAAGTTAGTTCTGCCACCCCGACGAATCACTTTAAGGTGATGTTTAAACCCTGTAGATTATAAGATCTGCAGGGTTTTTTGTTTTTAGGGAAATTAATAGAATTTGATATAATATCATATAATATGTTTCCGATTCGGTGACCTCTAAAAAAAGGGCCTGATATCGCCCAAACGCTGATTTGACTTTCGTTTTCACGCATTGTGTTAATTTGAAAACGAAGAATTATGAAAAATCCGGTGACCTTTGGGATTACTATTTTTCCAAAATCCAACAAGGCTAAAAGTGGTAAGGCACCTCTTTATGCCAGGATCACTTTAAATAGTGAGCGTATTGAACTCAGTCTGCAACGCAGGATTACCTTAGCCTTATGGGATGAACGTAAGAGTCGCCTACGGGGAAGTAGTGCGGAAAGTATTCAGGTCAACAAATCGACAGGATTTATCAAGTCTATGAGTCCTTCCGCCAATTGCAGGATGAAAACAAGTGCAATAAAGGGAAGGTATTTGAGGGTTGATGATAACTCTCAAAAGCTTTCAGATATTCCTGACTACCATACATTGAATATGCAAGCGGTATTAAAGCCAGGAACGATGAAGAACTATCGCACTACTGAAAACTACCTCTATGAATTCTTAGGTATTCAGATGAAATTAACTGATATCTATCTAAAACAGATCAATTATGGGTTTATTCTGGATTTTGAACATTTTCTGCGAACCTACAAATCTAAATCCCACCGGCCTTCTCCGACAAATAACGGAGTGATGAAACATCTGGAACGCTTTAAAAACTAATAATACACGCTCGCAGGAAGTAAAAAATTTAATTCTTTTATGTTTTTATTACTATTTTAGATTTTTCTTACAACTTTAGAAAGCATCATATGCTAGTCTCATGAAAAAAAAACTAAATTTAACAGATACATTTGATGTTTCAGAACAGCTTTTACTTTCTGAAAGTGAATTTGATAGCTCTTCGCTACTAGTAATTTTGACGCATCTTTATACTCGGGAAGTTTATTTTATAAATAATATCATTAATTATTTATGTGGTGTTGAACCTGATTCTTTTCGCACACATGAATTTAATTTACTTAAAGAATGCATGCATCCTCAGGATTATCCAAAATATCAGGATCATCTTGATACATGCGGTTTACTCGATCCCTATGAGGAAAAATCGATCATACTGCGGCTAAAAACCAAGAAAGAAGGCTGGCGCAAATTTCTTTTTACAAACCGCTTATACCAGTGGGAGCCTGAAGATGCAGGTGGACAGCTTATTCTCACGACAGCTCTGATGTTACCCGCCAATGATGACGCGATTAATAAGTGGAATGAAGATGGAGAAGAGCTGAATTTGCAGCAAAATGCTTATCACGAGTTGTTACATGCTATGGATGAGGCCTTTTGTATTATCGAAATGATCTTTAATTCACAAGGCAAACCTATTGATTATCTATTTCTGAAAACAAATCCTGCTTTTGAAAAACAGATAAATCTGAAGAAAGTAACCGGCCGTACCATGCGTGAAATAATTCCGGATCATGAAGAGCATTGGTTTACCACGTATGGCAGAGTCGCAAAAACGGGGAAGTCTATACGCTTTCAGCACATGGCAGAAAAGATAGAAAGCAGCTGGCTTGATCTGTATGCTTTTAAGATTGAAACTTCATATAGCGGCCGTGTTGCCGTACTCTTTCGTAACATTACAGAACGCAAAACAGCCGAAGAAAAACTGCTGAAGGCAAAAAGGAAACTGGAGCAAAAGGCAAAAGAAGATCAGAAAGAAATACAGGAAAACTCAGAATTGCTGCAAACCGTTTTTGATACCACAAATCTGGCTGTTGCTGTACTAAAAGCGGTATATGATGGTAAAGGAGAGGTTGTAGATTTTAAATTCATCCGTATCAATAAAGTTCTCCAGGCGTATTATACGAATAAGGATCCACTGGGGAAAAATTATATGGAAATCTCTGAAAATAGTGAGAAAAATTCCATTTTTGAAGCGCTGCGTACTGTTGCTAAAACAGGAAATTCTATAGACAAAGAGATCTGTTTTACACAAAATGAAAATACCATTTGGTTTAGGCTTACTATAAAGCCGCAGAACGGACTTCTCATAGCTGCAATAGAAGATATTACAGAACGTAAACTGAAAGCACAGGAGCTGGAAGATACCATACGCTTCAAACAACAACTGGTACGCACTTCACCCGAAACTATTGTAATCATAAACCTAAATACCAATACGGTAAAATATATCAATAAAGATATTATACCAGAAGCAGGAATAACACGCGAGAGAGTGGTAGGTATGCCGGTGCTGGAGATCATTCCTTATATACATCCCAGAGATCGGGAAAAGATACTTGATCTGCATAAAAAACTAATCAAAGCTTCAGAAGATGATATATTTGATATAGATCTGCGTTTAAAATTAAAAGAAAACACATGGGAGTGGCATAGCGTTCGAGGAAAAATCTTTCATCGCAGGGATGAGCAATGGGTTGATGAATACGTGCTGCTTGTACGTAATATAAATAAGCAGAAAGAAACTCAAAAAGCATTGCTCAAGGCAGAAAAACTATCCATACAGGGTGATGTAGCGCTTACTCTTGCTCATGAGTTGCGTAATCCGCTGGCGAGTATTGGTATGGCGACAGAGGTTTTAGAAAAGAAACTGGAAAATAATGGCTTAGAAAATGTTGAAAAGTACCTTCAGATTCTTGCCCGTAGCACCAAAACACTAAATACCCTGGTAAACAATCTGCTTCATTCGTCTAATTATGCACCCGCTGTTTTAAAGGAAACTAATCTGGCTAAGATCATTGATCAAACTCTGGAGAAAGCCAGAGACCGTATCTATCTTTCAGGCATCAGGGTTATCAAAAACTACACAGGACCTTATACTATTCTTGCCGATAAGAATAAGTTGCAGATCGCCCTGCTTAATATTATAGTAAACGCCAGTGAAGCTACCGTACCTGATGAAGGTACCATTAACGTTAGTGTGGTAGAGAAAGAAGATGAATTTATTCTTAATATTAGTGATAATGGTTATGGCATGACACCTGAGCAGATAGACCGTCTGTTTGAAGCCTTTTACACAAGTAAAGCAGAGGGAGTGGGGATAGGATTGAGTTCGGTAAAAACTATTCTTGAAGAGCATGATGCAAAGGTAAAAGTGAGCAGCAAACCAAATGTAGGAACCACCTTTAGTCTCTCTTTTCATAATGCCAACTTAAAATAGACATTCACCCATTTAATTGATAATGGAATTTATTATTCTTATCAAGAGCAATGGTTTAGAACTATTAAGTAACCGGATTTCTTGAGAAGATTATATAAAAATAACTAATAATGCTACAACGTAGCTGTTCTCTTCTAATGCTAAAGTTTGATACCATTATGAGATATGTATATTGAATCAATTTAATTTCTGCTAAAAAGAAGCTGATTTTGACCTGAAATCTCCTGTTTTTGAACTGGTTTAAGCCGTTTTTTCCAATCGAAAAATCCGCCTGCAAGTATCAAAAATCGGGTCCGCTAGATCAAAATTCAGCTTTGTTTAAAATATACAGGAACGGTGTAAAATTTTGTCAAATATTGCTCAAAATGTTTGCGTTAGAATTTGGAAACGATTGGACGTAACAGTTAACTCAAGTGTGCAGATAAATCGGTAACGGTGTCCGCTAATACAGCACCTTGATAAGTTGAAGATAATTGCACCTTTGTCAGATTCGCATTTATGTGATAATCGTTATTATGTGCTGGCATTTAGCTATTCTTCTTTGTCCACAGTTATTACAATTCGCTTGTACCCAGTCAAGGCGGGAATACCCTTGTCGGTTATTTCTAATATAAGATGTATTGTCTTGCCTGAGGCATCAGAAGGTATGAGTACGTTGCATTCAGATGAAGAACTCTTTTCTATCCTTATTTCGCCTTTGTATGTACTTGGTTCATCATAAATGAACCATTTATAATCCAATTGATTGCCATCAGGATCCCTGGATTCAGAGGCATCAAATCTCAAGAAATTTCCAGCTTTAGCTTTTTTATATATACATTTTAAAGAACTATCACCATCTACAATGGCTAACGGATGATGGTTTACTGCTGAATATTCTTTAGTAGTAGTCCACAACATACGAGCTGCAAAATCATTAAGAATATGTTGTTTCCATTTGTTAATGGCTTCAATACCTTCTTTTGAACTGCCGTACATGTAATAAGGGTCATATTGGGTTTCATCTTTGCCACTCTTAACAATTAAATCCATGCCGCGTATTCCACTTGCTTTCTTTGTGGAGAATCTCCCACCCCAGCCACCATAGTCAATGTGTTCCGGTACATTTAAACCGTTGACATACACATAAAGAAAAGCAGGAGTGTCGCCTTCTGTTGCCCAAACTCTATTAGGATAATGGCTACCTAAAGGTATGCGGTTCTGCACGTTGTTCTTGATCCAATCGTCAGATGGCGCCCAACCATAGATTTTTTTGTTGCGGATATATAAAATGTCAGGAAAATTTTTCGCAATCCAAGCACCGGCATCATCTTGCCCAAGCACGTCATAGAGTCGTATTTTATTGATAAAGGCACTTACTGCTTTTTTACTTCGCGTATTCTTCACTTTCCAGAGGGCTTGTGCCACAGTATTCATACCGCCCCATCCGGCAATCCATACCGGGCGATTGTCTCCTTTCTTGTCTACTGCCGAAATAATAAGTTCTGACCCTGGCGAGTCTTTGCCTACTCCTACACCAGACATATTGGATTTTGCCTGCCCTTGCTTGGTGATTGACCTCAAATAGTCTGCCTCCGGATAACCTTCCGCATGCTTTTTCAAGCGAGGCAAGACATCTTGATACCAGTTTATGACCTCAATTATCTTACTTGTCTTGTCAGGGTCGTCCATCCAAACTTGCGTGCTTACCAGCCCTTCAATGTCTATTGCATTGGAACTGACCAAAAGATGAATCATGGACTGGGTATCATCGGGGTCTGTACCACCAAGATCAGTAGTGATAATGAGCCTTTGTTTGTCGCTCTTATTAACTTGCGCAGAACAGTATCCTATGCACAAAAAAAATGTAGAAAGAAGTATATATTTCATTTACTTTTTTTATTCCCTGTTGCAGTATCCTGTTCCGCTTGCGCACAAGGTTCCTAGTATATGAGTTGATTCGTGTTAAACATGTACAATTAAAAGTACAAAACTCTGCAAGAAAACCTGATGGAGGTTTTCCAAATAAGTTCTGAACTAGCAATGGCGATATTTTTGAACTGGAAGTTGTGATAGTAGGCAATGTTCCGATGGTTATGATGGCTATGGAAAGTGCCGGAATATGAAGGGAATCCATTTGATTTACAATAAATCTTTCCAATGAATCTAAGGGAATTTTGTTCCTTCAATGGTTGTGATACTTTTTTCTTGGGCATATAGAAAAAAACATGAAAAAATTATGTTAACGGCTATAGCCAAATTTAGAGTGGAGAAATTTTCTGTACTTAGTTATTCTTTGACCCACATCAATTGTCCAAAATTCAAAATGGCAATATGCGATTGTTCGTTTGCCATAAATTGATATTCTATTTTATATGAATCATTACCCTGAGCTTGAAATCTATTGTTTCCTACCATGGTTAAAGGTAAATCCTGTAGCGCCCCGTTTAAGTACGTGGAATAAAGCTTGCCCTCTTTCAAATAGATTTTGAGGCTATCATATCCGCCCTTTAGGCTGTAGGTCCCAACATAGCTGCTTAATTCCGTGACGGGTTTTTCTGTATATTGAGGTACAATGAGCCTACTTATGTAATCATTGATTTGGCCGAAATCAAAGTTGGTGGTATTGGTAAGAATCACCCAGCCAATTTGCAGTTCGGGGTTGAACGTTATCTGACTTCTGAAACCTAACATAGAACCTTCGTGTAATAAAAATGGGTAGGAACGTTTCCACCCAATACCAAAATTTTGCATCATCCTTTTGTATCTGCTATCCAAAATGTGATCGTAGGCTTTGTCATCAAACTGGAAACTGATGAATTTAATCAAATCCGTAGCTGTAGAGTACATTCCTCCGGCGTACAGAATGGCATTTGGTTGATAGATGGGTGTTTTAACAAAATCTTGTTTGGTGTTGTCAAAATAATAGCCTTTGGCCAGACGATTATTTTCCATAGTGCTTGTGCCCACCCCGGTATTGTTCATCATTAAAGGCTCGCAAATATTTGACAGGATGTAGTTTTTATAATCCGTTCTTGAGGCGCGCTCTAAACTAATCCCAAGCAATGAATAGCCCAGATTGGAATAGTGACGGTCGCCAGCTCTCAGAAGTTGATAGGGTGGGTATTCCGTTTGTAAGTACTTTAGAGATTTGAGTACCTCTTCTTTTGTGGCAGATATTATGGTATCGTAATCTTGTTTTGCTAACATCCAGTGGTCGATTTGTTTTGTAAATTCGATATCGGCAGGAGAATTTCGTGGGAGACCCGAGGTGTGTGTTGCTAATTGTAATAAGGTTGTCCCACTTTTTTTTGAAGATGGAATTTCGCCTGAATATTCAGATATGTACTCTTTTATATCGTCATCTAATTCTACGTTTCCATTTTGTACCAGTTGCATGTACATGGTGGCGGTAAACATCTTTGTAATGGAGAGTATTGGATATTTTGAGTCTATTGTGGCAGGTATTTGATTTTCCATATCCTCATAGCCAAGGGCCTCACTAAAAATAATGTCGTTCTTGTGTACAATGGCTACTACAATGCTTGGTGAATGGTATCTGCCTTTAAATCCCTCAACTCCCAATTTTAATTGTGAAACGATAGAATCAGAAAGTTGTGCTACTGTAAAAAGAGGCAAAAATAGAAAGATGATTGCGATGGAAAATGATTTGAATGTCATGTTGATAGATTTGATTGATGAGTATGCAAACCTATGGTATTGGGATGCGCCACATGGTGACAGAAATGTGCCATTTTTATGACATTTGCTTTAAAATCATCTAGTTCCTCACTCAGATTAGAGAAGGTTGGGAGAAAAAGAGATTATGTCTTTTGATTGGTTCAACCTGGCCGCCGTACTCAATGTAATTACAAGAAGCAGAGAAAGAAATAATAAATAGACCCAGATAAATATAGGTACATCCATTATCTCACTTGTGCCAAAAACAAGTTGGACGAAAAGTGGAATAAAAACAATTAATACTAAAGTAAATGCAGACCAGATAATTTGGAAGCTAATAATTTTTAATGCCGCTTCTTTGTCAATTTCACCAAACAAGAACTTTCTAAACGAAAAATATAGAATGGCAGGAACAATTAAATTGGAAAATGGAATAAATAAGGCAAGCAGCGAACTAAAATTAATGTATTTGAGTTGTTTTGTTGAAGTTAGGGACTTGTCATCAATCTGTGTATGTGTGTTTTTAAAACTATCTAAGGGAATGTCCAAGGCTTTGCAAAGTGATTTTATTACAAAGGGACTGCCGTTAGTATCATTATTCTCTAATCTTTGGATGGTTCTAATAGACACTCCCGAGCGGGCAGATAGTTCCTGCTGGGATAGATGCCTAGTCAATCTGTGCTCTTTTATTGTTTTTTTTACCACCATTTTATTAGTTATTAAAGATATGAAAATCTTTACTTTTTTGGCTAGTGGGTGAATGATAGTATTATGTGATGGGCTATTTGTCAGATTAAAATCTCGAATCGAAAGGATGTCGTATTTATTGAGTAAATGTTGCAGAATTTTTATATGTAAGGGTAGTTGTGGAGATAATTGCCATTTTTTAGATGTTTTCCTCCGATTTTTGCTATTAAACAGCGGTTTTTGGAATTGTCTCTTAACCACCATTTCTGTTATGCATTGTTAGCAACTGGCTTTTATTCCATTTGATATTTCCAATATAAGTTAGAGTAAATTAGATAAGTGATTATTAATCTTTGTGTTTCACTTTGAAAATCTACTTTATTAATTAATTCAGTCAATATTTTCTTGTCTGGATAGGAATTTAGTTGAACCTTGTCCTTTGTTTTTAAAATAAAGTCATAGTGATTTTGGTTTTTGAATGAACTTATAGCACAATCATAAAATAACTCTTCAAAAAACAATGAAGTCATTAAATTGTTCTCTATGAAATAATTGTCAGAGTTAAATTTTGAAAATTCTTCTTTTAGAAAGTCAGTTTGGTCAATTTGTGATATTAAAGATAAATAACCTTTTTTACTAAAGTCAGAAAGTGATTTTCTGTTTTTTAAATATTCCTCAAATTTTTTAATTGAATCGAATACATTAACCGATTTTGCAATTTCTGATTCCGATGTGTTTATAGGGTAAAATATCCCTCTTTCAAATGTTTTAGTGTTAATGCAATTTTGGTATTCCGATTCAGATTCGGTTTTGATACTTTCACACGATAGCATTATAAGCGTAATAAATATTGATACTATATATTTCAATTTCTATGCGTGATTTTTTAGCTTGTTGCTAACGGTTTCGTATAACCGAAGTGGTGGAGTTAAATTACCGATTTTTCGGAGTTTTTACTTGATTTTAGCTAGTAAACAGCGGTTTTTATAATTGTCTCTTAGCCACCATTTCTGTTATACATTTTAAGTTTGAATTATCTAACTTATAGGTATAATCAGAAAGAACCAAAGAGCGGATTAAAGTCATGTTATGCATTGAAGATTTTACTTCGTCAACATTGATAATCCCCGCTCTTTTCTACTTCCATTTCGTTCAGTTCTATGAGACTTTAGATCTCGATTTTAAGTTGTTGAAACGCCAGTAGATTGTTCTTTCCTCATTCTAGTTGTTATGACTAAATATAGCAAAATTTATGGAGTAGACATCAGCAAAGATGTCTTTGATGTGGTTGATGACCGTGGAAGTTATCATCAATTTAGCAATAGTCCTGCAGGATTTAAGGCCTTTCTCAAGCAGCTTGATTGTGGAGAGCTTGTGGTTATGGAATCTACAGGATATTATCACTACCGGTTAGCGCAATACCTTTTCAAACAGGGAGTACCGGTATCAGTGGTTAACCCTTTACAGGTAAAGCGTTTTATTCAAATGCGACTATCTAAGATCAAGACCGATAAGAGTGATGCCAAAGCAATCTGTGAGTATGCGCTTGTCAATGCAGTTCCTCTCTACAGAGCCCTTAGCGAGGGGCAGGGAGTATGTCTGCAACTCTTTCGGTTATTGGATAATTACCTCAAACAACGTACAGCCCTCAAGAACAAGTTGCATGGGGAAGAGGCCTTGGGCAAACCCTCTAAAGTGGTTTATCACTCTTTAAAGCGTAGTCTGCAGCATCTGAATAAGGAGGTAGGGCTATTGGAGGCGAGCTTGTTGGAGCTGGTCAGACAGGACCAACAGCAGCAGTTGACCCATCTAAAGAGTATTCCTGGATTTGGAACTAAAACCGCTTTGTTTTTAATCGTAATTACAGATGGTTTTAGCAAATTTGAAACCGCTGGTCAACTCTGTAGTTATGTGGGTATAACCCCAACGATCCGCGTTTCAGGCAGTAGTGTGAGGGGGAAGAGCCGCATCAGTAAAATAGGTAATAAAAAACTGCGCAACCTGCTGTTTCTATGTGCGTTTTCAGCATGTAAGCACAACAAGGGCTGTAAGGAACTTTATGAGCGTATTGTTGCTAAGGGGAAAAGTAAAAAACTGGCATTAATTGCTGTGGCCAACAAGCTATTGAAACAGGCCTTTGCGATTGCCAAATCGGGCCTGATCTATGATGAAAATTATAAATCAAAATGGGCTTAAAAGAAGTTGGTTTTTAACTCAGTTCTTTGTTGTGCTTAGTGTTTTTACTCATACTGCTATTACTTCGAATGGTGTTTCTGGGAAACCAAAAAGAATTGCTTTTTCCTTGTCAATTTCTTTAATTCCGATAAGCGTACTTCTTTTTCCATTATAATAAATCGAAGCAAAATATGTTCCTTGTAGTTTTTCTAGCACTAATTTTTGTCCCTCTCTATTGAGCTGTTTGTTAATCTTCTTTATGATTGGACTATCTAAAATTTTATTAAATACTATTTGAATTTTTTCATCATTCCATTGAGCTCTAAATTCGAGTTTTTCTATTTGTTGTGTAGTTAACTCTGTTTTTGTGGGAATGATTTTTTCATAGTCTGTAGCAAATTCGGTATCCTCTGTTATAGATTTTGTATCGCTGATGATCCTAAGAGTTTCTCCCATTCTGTATATCCTTATCCGATTGTTATTTACAAACTCATATTTAGACTCAGATAATTTTTCCTTCCAGTCTCTTTCCTTTTTTAACAGTTCATTTTCCTTTTCCTGTTCCAAATCAAAATGAATAATTTGGTCATTTTTAAATTCAATAAATTCTGGCTGACAATAATCGTCTGCTGTCTTTATCATTAACCAAGTTCCATTAAAATCTTTCACTTTTAAATTTTTTAACGTTAGTCCCGCATTAAGCACAACGGGTTAGGCTATGTGTCCGTAGCGCGGTTTTGTAAACTAAGATAGCAAAAAGAAACTGGCGAGAGAAAATCCGCAGGATTTTCCAAAAGGGTAGGGAAGAAGCTATGGCTTATAGCCAGTGTTAAATACTGGAGCACTTGCCCAACTCCGGAATTTCTGCATTTTCAGTTACAGTCAGATAAATATAAACGCTCCCTTTAAATTCAATTTCGGAAGTTAATTTTTCGCTTATCAATCTATTCAGATTTTTTTCCGAACACTTAATTTGTTGCTTTTCAGATAATCCTTTTGAGCAGTCATTCTCGAAGGGTAATTCAGTCAGAATTGCGTTATGATATATTCCTTCTTTTTTTTGTTTGAACGGTTTTAATTTATATCCTTTTTCGGCCGAATCGTCAGCGTCTAAAAAGTGTTCTTTTGGTATCTGTCCAACGGCAAAAATTGGAATTAAAAGTAAAAAAGTCAGAATGTTTAATTTATGTTTCTTCATTTTGTTGATTTGGACAAATGTGTTACAACGGTCTCGTATAAACGCTTTAACGGAAAAAATATACAACAAATTTTCCGCTTTGCGGAAAAGTAGCAGGAACGCGCTGATTTTCGGCAGAAAATCCGCCGTTATTGCTTTTATACTTTGTTAGCAAACGTTTTTTTAGAGTTGAAGATTTAAGTTCAATTTTGCTCCCAAAGCATTAAAAATCCGCATTACAGTTTCAAAAGTGACGTTTCCGGTACTGTTTTCAAGTCTTGATATTTGAGCTTTTTTTACGCCAACCAGTTCGCCCAATTGACCTTGTGTCAGGTTTCTTTTTTTTCTGGCGGTTTTAATCATATCTCCAATGAGTTCCAGTTTTAGCTCAAACTCATATTCCTCTCTTTCTTTTGTTCCCTTTTGTCCGATTAAAAGGTCTTCTGCTTCGTCTAAAGTGTAACTTTTCATCTGTTTTTATTTTTTAGATAAGTCATTCTGATCTTATCCGCTTTTTCTATTTCTTTTTTGTCCACTTTACTGGTTTTCTTGATTATTCCGTGGGTGGCAAAAACAAGAGTTTCCTTTTTATCTTCCTTATCCCAAAAAGCCAAAAGTCTGTATTGGATACCTGAATATAAAGTTCTGAATTCCCAAATTTCATTTGTCAGTTTTTTAAAGAATTTCGGGTCAGAGTGCTGTTCGGCTCTTCTTATATTTTGAAAAATCTTGTTTCTAGTTTTCTGGTTTTGTTTTTGGATGAATTCAAATGCTTCTTCTAATAATCTTGTTTCAAATCGTTTTATCATTATTTGGACATAAATATCAAATACGATTCAAAGATATAAAAAGTTTCGTTAATTGTAAACATTTTTGAGGAGTTAAATGTTTGCTAACGGCTTTGTATAAACGCTTTAACGGAAAAAATATACAACAAATTTTCCGCTTTGCGGAAAAGTAGCAGGAACGCGCTGATTTTCGGCAGAAAATCCGCCGTTATTGCTTTTATACTTTGTTACACGCTGGAGCACCAGCCCAACTCCGGTTCTTTGCGTTGTGAGTTTAGTCAGTTTATTGATTCCAGTTTTTATCTTTATTTTCCGGTTTTTGATCTTATTTCGGTAGTTTTTGAACATTTTGATCCGCTTTTTCCGCTCTGATTTTCAGGTCCGCTGAGTCAGTTTTTCGGTGTTTTTGGCCGTTTTTCTGGTTCGCAAGCGGGATTTTTATCCGCAATTTCCCACAACGTTTCCAGACAGTTTTGAGATGTTTTTGAGCGATTTTTGGGTTAAAAAACCAGATTTTTGAAGTTAGTAGCGAACTTTAATTTTGTGAAGCTCTTGCGTGTAACGGTTTAGGCTATGTGTCCGTAGCGTGGTTTTGAAAACTAAGATAGCAAAAAGAAACTGGCGAGAGAAAATCCGCAGGATTTTCCAAAAGGGGGAGAAGGAGCTATGGCTTATAGCCATCCTAAGTTTGTTTCTATTAAATTTCAATATCAATTCAAAAGAACAAAAGAGCAGAGTAAGGTTAGTATAGCCGTAGGAACTTCAGATTCCGTCAACAATGTAAATCCCTGCTCTTTTACTACTTAATTACCTTTAGTTCATTAGGCCTTTAGAGCTTGTTTTTAGGATGTTGTAAATCAAGTAGCTTGTTCTTTTCTAAATTAATTATTCTATGATTAAAAGTACATTATTTTTTGGGATAGATATTTCAAAGGACTGCTTTGATGTTTATTGCAGCCAAACTGGGCACAGTAGTTATTCCAATGATACGAAAGGTTTTAAAGTTTTTTTAAAGGCTATTCCGGAGAGTTCTCATTGTGTTATGGAAGCGACAGGCTGTTATCATCACCAGCTTGCTATGTTTTTGTATGGCAGGGGTATTTGTGTAAGTGTTGTAAATCCTTTGGTTATCAAAAGGTATATACAGATGAAGCTCAAGCGCGTAAAGACCGATAAGAGTGATGCTTTGATGATCTACAGGTACAGCTGTGAACAGGAGTTAGAGCATTGGGAACCAGACCCTGAGTATATAGAGAGCGGCAGAGAATTGCTATCATTAATACAAATGTATTTGAAGCAATCTACGGCCTTGAAGAACAAGTTGCACGCATTTGAGAGTCGTGGGCAGACTAAAGGCAAGATGATTACTTCCATAAAGCGTCAATTACGAGCTCTTAAAAAAGAGCGTCAGCTGTTGGAACAGGAGGTTGAGGCTTTGATAAAAGCGAATGAGCCATCCTTATACGCAAGACTCCAGACTATTCCAGGAATAGGTAAAAAGACAGCAGTATTATTGATGCTTAGTACGGCTAACTTCAAAGATTTTTTAAGTTATAAACAAGTATCATCCTATCTGGGATTAGCACCAAATGAACGTAGCTCTGGAAGTAGTATACGGGGAAGGTCGCGAATAAGTAAAACAGGCGACGGTCTTGTGCGTAACCATCTATTTATGTGCAGTTTTACCGCCTACATTCACAATGCGCAGTGCAAAGCTCTTTTTGATCGTATCGTGTCTAAGGGAAAGAGTAAGAAATTGGCTTTGATTGCAGTTTGTAACAAGCTGATAAAACAAGCGTTTGCAATAGCTAAATCCGGATTATGCTATGATGCTAACTACATGGTAAAATAAGTAGAAGAAAGCTTGGATTTTAGCTTAGTTCATTGTTAAATACTGGAGCACTTGCCCAACTCCGGAATTTTTGCATTTGCTGTGCGCAACTTTTAAATTTCGATTTTGGGTCAATTTCAGTGGATTTTTTGACTAATTAGATCGCTTTTGTACAGATTGGTTTACAAAATTTTTCCACAATCTTCCGTTCCGTTTCCGGTTTGATTTACGAGCTAGTTATTTTTTAGCGGTATCCGATTTGCAGTGTTGATTTTCCACTATATTTGGCCTTTTTTTTGCTCCACAAGCCAGGTTTTTATCGGCAATTTTCCATTCAGTTTTCAGTCTGATTACGTACGATTTTGAGATGTTTTTGAGTACTTTTTGTCTTAAAATACCAGATTTTAGAAATTGGTAGCGAACTTAAATCTTTATGAAGCTCTTGTATTTAACGGTTTGCATATGAGCCGTTGCGTGTGATTGCCGGAATTTTGTAAAGGAAAACTAACAGTAGAAAATTCCACAGGAATTTTCGGTGTCGGCACAGATTCAGCTATGGCTTATAGCATCTATGTAAAAGCAGCGTGTCCACTATCTTTAAAGTTCTCTAAAAATTTAAGATATGGAATTAGAACACACTGCTTGCCCGAATTTATACATTGGTATTGACATTCACAAGCGTAGCTGGAAGATACATTGTGCTACAGATCTTTCAGTAGGGAAGACTTTTTCTATGGATCCTGATCCAGATAAGTTGTGGGATTATGTTTCACGCCACTATTCAGGTTATAAGGTTACCACGGCCTATGAAGCGGGATGTTGCGGGTATTATGCGCACCGTAGTTTTGAGGGTTATGGCTGGAAGTCCCTTGTGGTTAACCCTGCGGACATTTACAGAACAGGCAAGGCGCGTCATACCAAGACCGATCGCATAGATGCCCAGTTGATAGCCAGAGAGCTTAAGGACGGTCGCTTAGATAGTATTCACGTTCCAGATATTCAGCGGGAGCAACTGCGCAGTCTTTTTCGCCGTCGCAATGATCTTGTGAAGGATTACCGCCGCATCAAGAGTTTGATCAAATCACAGCTGCTGTATATGGGAGTAAGCCTGCCCAAGGAATATGATAACAGTCATTGGAGCCATTCTTTTAGGGATTGGTTGGACAACCTTGAGTTTGCCTATAGCCCTGCGCGTGCCACCCTTGATAGCCGTATGCGTATGTTTCGTTTCATCGATCAGGAGGTTCGTGATGTTTCAACGGGCCTACGCAGGTTCTGCAAGGTATATTACAAGACGGATTATATGCTTTTGCGCAGTATACCCGGCATTGGTGGTATAGTTGCCTGTGGTATTTTATGTGAGCTGGGAAACCTTCGTCGTTTTCGGGATTTAAAACACCTCTCGGGCTATGTGGGATTGGCTCCTGGAATACACCAGAGCGGTGATAATTTACGTACTACCGGTATAACTCCTCGCGCGCACCGTTTGATACGCAGCTATTTTATAGAGGCCTCCTGGCAGGCAATCAGGACAGACCCTGTAATGCAGGAGTATTACCGCAAGCACCAAGGAAAGAACGTAAAGAGTATCATCGTCAAGGTGGCCAGGAAACTATTGAGTCGAACCCTTGCGGTAATTAAAACAGAAACACCCTATGTCATAGGTGTAGTGGCTTAACATAAACTAGATAACAAAGCTCAACCAAAAGTAGATACAGCCCGGATCACAAAACACCGTAGGTGACCCTTAATTCAAGAAGTGGATCACATTTTATAGCAAGTGAACGGGCTTATTATAGCTTATAATCATACAGATGCTGGTGGCCATTTAAGATGGACCACATATAGGATGCGGAGCAAGTTATATGGTGTTGAATAATGGATAATCCTATCGGAGTTATCAACTATTCAACACCTCAAAATCATCATTATGAACTAATTAAAATTTAAATATTAACTTTGGAAAAGTGGATTATTGCTTTTCATAGGACACGGTGTTACCCAACGTTTTTTATTCTGCGTTTTTCAAGTTCCGCCTCTAACTCAATTCGTTTCTTCTTATAGGTTCTACGGGCTTTATTATATTGAATATTTTTCTCGTCTATAATTAATTCCGCAATCAGATGTTCTATTTCGGTATCGCTTAATTCGTTTGGTTGTTTAAAGTATAAATTCGCACCAAATTCAGTCGGTTCCGATTTTTCATTCTCCAATTCATTAATCCGCTCAATAGGTTTTTCTGTATCCACTTCGGTCAATTCATAAACGGTTTTTGGTAATTCTGTCTTTCCTATAATTTTCAAATACTCACCTAAAATCCGTTTCTCCACGTAGATAATTCCTCCGCCAAATTTGTGTCTGTCGGACATATCTTTCTTTACTCCCGAAATCCAATATTCATTTCCGCTTTCCACGTCAAAATAATTTCCACTAATTCCAGTTCCGTCCAGACTTTGAAATGCTTTTCCGTCAAAGTAAATTGTTTTTCCACTTTTTGAGAAGGAAACAAGTCCAATCCAAGCACTTCCATTATCGGAAAATCCGCTTTTCAATTCTAAATATTTAATTTCAGTTCGCATTTTTTTTAAATGTTGGGTAACGGTTCTCGGCTATACGCATTTGCGTAAAAATCCGCTAGGATTTTCGCTTAGTCACAAACCTTTGCAGAAAGATAGGAATTTTCGATAGAAAATTCCGAAGCAATTGCTTATAGCCAGTGTTATACGGAGATGCGACACGAGTGCTTGGAGAAAAAAGAGATTTTACACTAAAAACCATCGATTTTTGCCCAGATTTCACCGATTTCCTGGAATCGAAAAACCCGCCTGCAAGTACCAAAAATCGCGTCCGCTGCTTAAAAATCCGCTTGGATTTTCAAATATTCAGGAGCTTTGTCAAAGTCCGTCAAGTTTTGTCCGCTCTGCTTGCGGTTTAATTTGCGGAGCATTTACGTATAACGGCTTTGTATAAACGCTTTAACGGAAAAAATATACAACAAATTTTCCGCTTTGCGGAAAGTAGCAGGAACGCGCTGATTTTCGGCAGAAAATCCGCCGTTATTGCTTTTATACTTTGTTACACGCTGGAGCACGGGCCCAACTCCGGTTCTTTGCGTTGTGAGTTTAGTCAGTTTATCGATTCCTGTTTTTATCTTTATTTCCCGATTTTTGATCAAATTTGGTAGATTTTGAACGTTTTGATTCACTTTTTCCGCTCTGATTTTCAGGTCCGCTGAGTCAGTTTTTCGGTGCTTTTGGCCGTTTTTCTGGTTCGCAAACGAGATTTTTATCCGCAATTTCCCACAACGTTTCAGACAGTTTCCGTCCAGTTTTGAGATATTTTCGGGTGATTTTTGGCTTAAAAAACCGGATTTTTGAAGTTGATAGCGAACTTAAATTTTGTGAAGCTCTTGCGTGTAACGGCTTTGTATAAACGCTTTAACGGAAAAATATACAACAAATTTTCCGCTTTGCGGAAAAGTAGCAGGAACGCGCTGATTTTCGGCAGAAAATCCGCCGTTATTGCTTTTATACTTTGTTACACGCTGGAGCACAACCCCAACTTCGGTAACTTTGCGTTATAAGTTTATTCGGTTTAGAGATTCTAGTTTTCCACTATATTTTTCTCATTTTTGATCAGTTTAGGTGGATTTTTGAACATTTTTGATCCGTTTTTGCCGCTCTAATTTTCAGGTCCGCTGAGTCAGTTTTCCGGTATTTTTGGTCGTTTTTTTGGTCTGCCAACCAAGTTTTTGTCCGCAATTTTCCGTAAAGTTTCCAGACCGTTTCAGTCCGATTTTGAGATGTTTCGGGCGATTTTTGGTTGAAAAAACCTGATTTTAGAAGTTGGTATCGAACTTCAATTTTGTGAAGCTCTTGCGTGTAACGTTTTGTATATGGGCTGTGGCGTGTCTCGGCACTTATCTTTCCAGATAAAAACTGGCTATGGAAAATCCGCAGGATTTTCCAAGTGAGGACTGACCAAGCCATAGCTTATAGCATCTATGTAAAAGCAGCGTGTCCACTATCTTTAAAGTTCTCTAAAAATTTAAGATATGGAATTAGAACACACTGCTTGCCCGAATTTATACATTGGTATTGACATTCACAAGCGTAGCTGGAAGATACATTGTGCTACAGATCTTTCAGTAGGGAAGACTTTTTCTATGGATCCTGATCCAGATAAGTTGTGGGATTATGTTTCACGCCACTATTCAGGTTATAAGGTTACCACGGCCTATGAAGCGGGATGTTGCGGGTATTATGCGCACCGTAGTTTTGAGGGTTATGGCTGGAAGTCCCTTGTGGTTAACCCTGCGGACATTTACAGAACAGGCAAGGCGCGTCATACCAAGACCGATCGCATAGATGCCCAGTTGATAGCCAGAGAGCTTAAGGACGGTCGCTTAGATAGTATTCACGTTCCAGATATTCAGCGGGAGCAACTGCGCAGTCTTTTTCGCCGTCGCAATGATCTTGTGAAGGATTACCGCCGCATCAAGAGTTTGATCAAATCACAGCTGCTGTATATGGGAGTAAGCCTGCCCAAGGAATATGATAACAGTCATTGGAGCCATTCTTTTAGGGATTGGTTGGACAACCTTGAGTTTGCCTATAGCCCTGCGCGTGCCACCCTTGATAGCCGTATGCGTATGTTTCGTTTCATCGATCAGGAGGTTCGTGATGTTTCAACGGGCCTACGCAGGTTCTGCAAGGTATATTACAAGACGGATTATATGCTTTTGCGCAGTATACCCGGCATTGGTGGTATAGTTGCCTGTGGTATTTTATGTGAGCTGGGAAACCTTCGTCGTTTTCGGGATTTAAAACACCTCTCGGGCTATGTGGGATTGGCTCCTGGAATACACCAGAGCGGTGATAATTTACGTACTACCGGTATAACTCCTCGCGCGCACCGTTTGATACGCAGCTATTTTATAGAGGCCTCCTGGCAGGCAATCAGGACAGACCCTGTAATGCAGGAGTATTACCGCAAGCACCAAGGAAAGAACGTAAAGAGTATCATCGTCAAGGTGGCCAGGAAACTATTGAGTCGAACCCTTGCGGTAATTAAAACAGAAACACCCTATGTCATAGGTGTAGTGGCTTAACATAAACTAGATAACAAAGCTCAACCAAAAGTAGATACAGCCCGGATCACAAAACACCGTAGGTGACCCTTAATTCAAGAAGTGGATCACATTTTATAGCAAGTGAACGGGCTTATTATAGCTTATAATCATACAGATGCTGGTGGCCATTTAAGATGGACCACATATAGGATGCGGAGCAAGTTATATGGTGTTGAATAATGGATAATCCTATCGGAGTTATCAACTATTCAACACCTCAAAATCATCATTATGAACTAATTAAAATTTAAATATTAACTTTGGAAAAGTGGATTATTGCTTTTCATAGGATATGGTGTTATAGCCAGTTATTTTACAAATCTTTATATTTTTCAATAAAGTCGTGTATAAAACTATTATCTATGTGAAGGTCTGTTCTTATATCATCAATAACAATATTTAGTTTCTCGGAAAGTCTTTCTAATATTTTAATTACTTCATTAGGCATTTCTTGTATTTGACTAGAATATTCCCTTTTTTGAATTTCATAGATGTCAGATAATTCATAAATAAGCAAGTTCATATTGTCTTTGATTCCTTTTGGAAATAGAAATCCCTTTTTTAAAACTATTTCTTTTAAATCGTTTAATAAAGTTTCATTTACTTTTCCATAAACAGATTGGTGATATTCAAAAGTATCTTCAATAAATGGCTGTCCCTGGATATAATCTTGTTCCATCGCAAAGAACTTATATCTAAAAGAAGCTAATTCTTTTAAGGCTAGTATCTTATCGTTAATTAATTTTTCCTGTGTGAGTTGTATGGTTGATAAAACTATTGGCTGAAATGATTTCTTTAGTACTCTTATATCTTCTCTTATTTTTTCCACTTCCACTTCAAGTTTTTCATTTTCTTTTTTCTCTTTTAACCTAAACCACCAACGTGCAATAAAAAATCCACATAACGAAATAACGATTGGAAAGAACAAGCTTAAAAAAAGAGGTGTTTCATAAAAGCTTTTAGAATTTTCACTTTTATCTTTTTGTTCAATAACAATTATATTATCATTCTTTTTAAGAACTTTATAATCATCACTAATTAATTGAATTTTAGTTGTATCAGGTTTTTGTGCCATTGAGTTTTGTATTATACTGAAATAGGTTGACCTTTTTCGGGTTCATTTTTGGTTATTTAAAAGGTCAAAAATTCTAGATTTTCTTTATTCTTTTTGTAGGAACGATAGGGTACATTCTGGTTTATATGAACAAAGGCTGGTGTGTTGAGTTTCAAGCTTAGATGTGTTCTCTTGTTGTTGTAAATATGCACGGCCCTTTTGATCATCTTCTTAGCTAAGGTACAGTTTTTTATAGTTTTTTTAAGTCCGTATTCATATTTTAAGGTTCTGTTGATGCGTTCCGCCACAGCATTTTCGTAGGGGTCATATTGCTGTGTCATGGACATGGTAATCCCGTTTTGTCTGGCAAATTCGGTATATGCTGGATTACAGTACTGAAATCCCCGATCGGAATGGTGGATGAGCTTTTCATTGGGGTATTTGCGGTTTTTAATAGCCATAGCCAGAGCGTCTATACAAAGTGATGTCTTCATATGGTTAGCAAGTTTATAGCCCATTATCTGTTTAGAATAGGCATCTGTGACCAGAGCCAGGTAACTGTGCCCTTTTTCTGTTTTGATATAGGTGATATCACTTACCCAGAGCTGTTCGGATCGGGTAGGGGCTTTGTCCTTGACCAGGTTTTTGTGTTTATAGAATTGATGTTTGGAATTGGTGGTTATAAAAAATCGTTTGGTCCTTGGTACCAATAGGTTATAGGTTCTTAAGAGCCTATAGAACTTGTCCCTTCCCATTTTTATTCCCCGTTGTTCCATTTTGGGTTTAAGGTTATCGTGGAGTTTGATCCCTCCGGTTCTTAGCCCGACTTCGTTTCTATACTCCCTGATCATTTGGATTATGATCTGGTCATTGGTTACTTTGGTTTTATGCGATCTCAAGCGCTTGTAGAAGGCTTGTTTACTGATCCCAAAACATTGTATCAACCATTTTCTTTTAAACGGTCTTGTTTCTTTTTTTCGATCTCTTCTGCCAATGTTTTGGGTAATGACTTTTTTGCCATATCGACTCCTGTGATGAGTTCCATATCGGCGATAACATCCTGTTGGAAGTCCTTTACGAACTCGAGTTCTTCGATACGTTCCTTAAGTTTTTTGATCTCGTCTTTCTTGCTCATGCCTCGTTTCTTTTGTTCTAAAGTACTATATTTTCTTAACCAATAGTCAATAGAGGACCTGGAGATCTGGTATTTTTCAGAAGCGTGGTTTACGGAAATCTGTCCGTTCTGGATCTGGTCGATGATCAACAGCTTGAGTTCATAACCTACTTTTTTGTAAGAATTTTTTCGGCAGGGTGGTTTTTCGTCTTTCATTAGGTATAGTGCTAAAAGGTTTAATTTTTAGTCAACCTATTTCAGGAAAGCACATTTTTTTAATTGGCTATAACGGTCTTGTATATGGCTCGTAGCGTGCAAATTAGCGATAACTTTTCGGTTAAGCACGAGCCGAATTTTTTAATTTTCTTATTACCTTTTCTTTTCAATAAGCCAAATTAAAAAATTTGGCGGACTTCGCAAATATGCTTGAACTTTGAGTTAAGCAACTGCCCAGCTATGAGCTATATACGTTGTTGTAAAACGTTTTATTCCACAATAATTGGTTTCGGAAATATTCCTTTATCCTCAAACATAAAACCGAAATTAGGCTTATTTTCCATTTCATTTAATTCCTTAATTAAATTCAAAAGTAGTTTTTTAGTTTGAGCTATATTTTTAGTGCTATCAATGTTTATACTAATCAGTTTTTTCTCGTCTGCAAGAGAATAATTTCTATCATTACTTGGATTAAATAAATGATTTGTCAAAGCTAATTTTAGGCTATCAATTGGAAATTTCAGTTCGTAGTTTACAGTAATGCTATCAGTATTTACATAAAGTATTTCCCTCAATTTGTAA